>JBBKWY010000036.1:0-274173 GCA_037969215.1 Halioglobus sp. | reverse complement strand
CAGTGCGAAAAAATAACCAGCGGCAGCTTTGCCGGACTGGCCGCGGGTTGCGATCCCTGGCTGGAGGAGGTTTCACGACGCGTGCATTGTTCAGGCACTGTTGCGAGCAGCGCCACAATTTCATCGCGCTCGGCCTCATCGCTGGCAAAATCCTGGATGGACTGTGTGGCTTGAGCACTCTCTGCGGGATACCAGATCTCGACAGTCAGCGCCCTGCCCTCGCTGGCGTTCATTACGCTTATCGTCTGGTTCCCAACCGGATACGGGCCCATCTCGTCATAGCTGTAGGACGGCGGACTGACGTTCGCGTCGCTATCGCCACCATCGGAACAACCCGCTATACCGAGCAACAGACTTGTGGCCAGATAAAAAGAGAATATTGGCTTTAGCATAAGGCATCGCTCTGTTGGGTGCTGAATACGTCGCTCCGTTAAGCTGATCGCGCTGGTTTCCAACGCCTGTGTTATTCACAACCAGGACAGGATGTCACAGTGAACTCCTGAACATTGCCCAGCGTGGTTCCTGCGCTGTTCACGGCGCGAGTACGAACCTGGTAGGTCGCACCGCAGATCAATCCCGGCGCTGTAATATTGACACTGGTGTCAGACAGGCCAGTAATATAACTGCTATAGATCAACGTACTGTCGAACAGATAGTCCCTGCCCCAGTCGAAGTAGAGCGTAGTGGATCCGCCTCTAGCATTCACCGTCGCGCTGAGCGTGGCCTGTGTAGTTGTAATATCTGTGACCGCGCCCGTACTGACCACTGGAGGCTGTGCGGCTACCGTGATCTGCGTCCCGGTCGAGCACTGGTTACTCGTGTTGACTTCACCCGACACCACGCTGATACAGGCACCAATCCACCAGGCGCCCTGAGTAGCGGGCGCGACAACAGGGACATTGCTCGCTTTTAATGCACCGGGCGCGAGGGACGGTATCGCTTCGGTACGAATCCAATCATCCGACAGACTGATATAGGAATCACTCGAGCGAACGTAGCGCAGCACGGAAATTTCTGAGACAGCATCACCCTCATTGCGAACGACGGCGAGCGCTGAAAATGCCTCCCCGGGCAACAAGGTAGAATCGTCTACACCTGCAAAAGGAACGGTCAAGTCCGGAAGCGGCGCTACAACCTTAACGGGGTAATAGGCAACATTATTCAGATTGGTAACCTCGGAGATGAGATTCTCGTGGTCAATAAACGCACCAAGAAAGTAATTACCGGGAACGGTGTCACTGGGGATTGTGACACTCTGCGTGGTCTCCAGAGGCGTTGCTCTGCCGAGTGAGAAATTATTATCCGTTCGCAACAGGGGATCCGCTGAGCTGATCAGAGCGTTGACTGACAGATAGTATCCGATGCTCGGAGTTTCGGTGTTCAGCTCGCCATTGTTTTCAAACGTCAGTTCCATGCGAACAGTTTTTCCGGCGGTGACCTGGAAAACATCCTGACCCTCGAAGGAACCTACTACCGGCAATACAGTTCCGCCTGCATCGAGCAGCACACCAAATTTGTGTGTGCTATAGGCACCACTAACAGAGTCGTAGCGCATCACAGTGGCACCAACATCGCGATAGGTATTACTGCCGCCGGAACGCTTGCCATGCAAATCGATCAGCCCATCTGACAGGTCTTCTCCAGGGCCAAAGTAAGTCGTCAGATTGTTGCGCGTCACGTGTGAAAAATCCGACCCCATCATATTGTAGACTGTATTCTCGTGGGCCATACCAAGGCAGTGCCCGCCCTCATGCACCGCTGTTCCCAGTATCGAGCGGCCACTGGCATAGGGCAAATGCTGCGACGCACTTCCGGTTGTCCACGACTGATTTCCGAAACGAATATCGGCCTCACTCACAGTACAGGTACTTGTGCTGTAGTTAATCCAACACTGTGCGGTGGCATGCGTACTATCGAGATAAATCTCGTTCTCACCATTGCCCCGCGAATAACTGCTGTCGCTGTTATCATTTGTAGTAATCGTGGAATCTGAAAAAGCCGTTAACCGTGAAAACGCTCTGGAAATATCCAGTTTCTCAGCACTCGACAGATTGCTGGCGTAGTTGAAGGTCATCTGCCCGGAGTTGAAATTGATCGCGCCACAACTCGCGGTGAGGTAGTTGTAGCCATGAGCTACCGGCGCAAGCAACCCGATGGAAACGACAGCAAGCAGTCTGGAAAAGTGATTCATTGCCTGTCCCCTGTCCTAGTCTGGCGTAACGGTATCGGTAATCGCTGCTGTCAATGCGTCGACCCGCACGCTACTGAGGTATCCTGGCGCCGCCGCTTTGGCCTGTGCTTCAGCATCACCACCTGAATCGTAGTTCACACTCTCTTTCTCGAACTGCTTGGTGATAGTGTGCGGACCGATTTTAATCTGGGTGAAGCGCGGCGCCGGATTGCGATCCCGGCTCCACCTCATTCGATACCCGGTGCGACCTTCGTCAGACTCAAGCAGGAGGCCGTGCCCGTTCTCGTCATAAACCCCATTATTGGCGATACAGAATCTGTTGTTCACTGTGATACGGGCCTCAGCTACCGGGTTTCGCGCATCCACCGCCAGGAAAAGCAACTCGTCTGCGCCCACCGTGAAGTGGTTCGCGTCTGACACAATCACGATGCTCTCCTTGTCTACCCGCGAGACGCCCCCCTCCTGTATCAAGGTGACTTCGGCATCCGGGTGAGAGCCCTTCAGCAGCTCCGAAATACTGAAAGTAGTGTGCGTAAACGGCAAGTCATTCGCATCGTAAACCGTTTTTTGTGAGACAACCGTACCGCGGAACACCAAATCTGCCGCCGCCGTGATCCCGGTCAGCGCGTCAGTCTGGTCGCGGTCAATAAGAACATCGCTCCAGGCCGCGGCCTCGCGCGCTGCATCCTCAGCAGTAAACGCGGCGTCAAGTTGCTCCAGCGACGGCTCACTGCCTTCCCCATCGGCGGCGAGCTGTTCCGCTGCGATGACGCATTGGAACGCCAATAAAAGCACTAACAGAGATTTAGGATAATTCACCGGAGCCCTCTCTTATTATCGGATCACGAGCCAGTCTTTACATTACTCAAACAAGAATACTCGCATAAGCTGAAATAGGTAAAAAATTGCTACCGTCATCATAGTGGCGCTGGCGCGTTGACTACGCAGTTCGGCGCCACGACAGGCACGTTGTGTGGAAAGTTGTTGCTACACATCGCATTCGCAACAGGCACCGCACAGGCGGGTGATGGCGGAGTGGGTGTAGTCGTGCAGAAGAAGCTACCTTCATTGTCGACAACCGGGGTGATAGCAGCGCCATCAAGAACGGTTCCGTCCATCCGCGCCAATTTGTGTGGCGTCCAGCTCACTGTGTCATTCGGTGGGTAGGTCTGGGTGTAGTTTTTACCAATACTCTCGCTGTACACATCATCACAGCTGGTTGGGCCATAGTCATTGCCGACTAACGTCGGTGCATAACCAATGGGCGATGTGCCACCGTCTACCGCACGCACGGTATACAGTACGCAGCCGGCTTCCGGACAGGGGTAGAAGTCATCAGCCAGATCACAGGCTGCGCCACCCGTACCACCGGGGCCACAGGTTGCCAATGGCGTGCCACCCGCCAAGTTTGGCTCTTTCTGCTCTACATACAGAAACAGCATGCCTTTCTTACCGTCCCACCAGTAATAATCATCGTCGTTGGCCGCTGCAGTAAAGTCCTCCCATGTCGGCGCCTGACGAAGCGTTTTAACCGGGTCCTTAGCTGCATCCAGCGTACCCGGGCAGCCGCTTTGTATCTTGCTCGGGTCGATACCGCCTGCAACGTCAAAATTATCGGCGTCCGTAAAGGCAAAATTGTTACAGCCCGGCACTTGCTTCCACTTCGGGTCAGTCGGCCCAGTCGGGCCGCCATAACTGTTGCGACCCTTTTTTACGTCAAAAAAGTCAGCGGGATTGATGGCAGAAACGTCTGGACCCTGCTCTGTTTTATAGCACAGTCCTACACGCACTCTGACCGGCCGCTGCCAGTTGCCATGCGCATCCAGGTCAGTCGATGAGGTGGCGTCGGTAAAGCCCATAGAGACGTAACGTGGGAAAGCGGCAGGCGGCGCTATCAATGGCCCCGCCGCATTTGCGCCCACCCAGGTACATTGCTGGGTAGAATGCAGGGTATATCCCATGCCGCTCATCAGCTTGGGTTCTCGTACCTGGGTATTATTTCGTCCCACCAGAGTCATGCCGTAGTGGCTGTCGGGCGGTGCATATTTGCTCGTTGAGCCAATATAATCCTGAGCATCCTTGATGAATGTTATCGGGGCCTTCTTTACCAGATTGTCTTCTGGATTGGGGCCTGTGATTAAGAACGTTGGGTTCCAGGCTGTCAGCTCAAGGGTAGCGTAACTTTGGGGGCTCATCAGCGCGCTGGCGCGATTTTCAATTTTCTTGTCCTGGGCGCCGGTCGCCAGACATTCATCGACTGAATAGGGTGAGCCATTAAATGCAAGATTGTTCAGGGAAATGGGGAACTTGCCAGGGACATCCGCGCCATTATCATCAACGACTTTATAACCGGAAAGAGTGCCGTCTCTGTCGAGAATCACGGTGTTCTTATCGCCGTCAACAAACGGCCCCAGATTCACCTCTTCGGTATACACCTGATGGCGCAGGTCGACGTTTTCGAAGATGCTGGCCAGACTGTACTGCGTCGGGGGGTAGTTATTCACATTGGATTGAAACCAGCCCATCGCGGCATCACCTTCGTAGGGCTGCAAGGTCTGCCCCGGTGCATTGCTGCTATATCCTGTCATGAACGTGCTATCGGCAGTTGTCAGCAACGCCGCTGGGTCTACCAGAAAATTGACAAAGCGGTTGTTCTCCAAGCGAGCGGGGCCGTCGTAGAACATAAAACCGGCGAAATTCCAGGACGGCGAGGGAATGGCGTTCCCTCCCTTACCCTGCATGCCGTAGCAAGTTCCATCCGCTGTATTTTGAGGGCAGGGACCAAAGCGTTCGGGGTTGTTATTCGAGACACCCACGATCACGGCGTCTGACAACAGCGACCACTCTCCCGGCGGCGAACCCTCGGAACCCCCTGCAGACACCAGTGATACGCTATCTCGATTGGTCGCCAGGCGCGCATTGCTGACGTGATACCAATTTGGACGCAACCAGATACCGCGATTGCGGTTTCTGCTCGCGGTGACATTATCGAACACGGCCAGTGCGTTCTTGCCGTTCAGATACGGGGTGTAGTTCTGTCCTATAGATCCCAAATCGGCAGCAGTATCCAGACCGTTGTAACAGCTGTGCACCCGGTTATTGGCGAAGCCTGTGATCATTGTATGCAGCACATCGGCAGTTTCCGGCAACACCCAAAAACCTCTACCTTGCAGCTGGCAACCCGCGACAACATTGTTGTCAAAGGTATTTCCGGGACTCGAAATCCAGAAACCCGTGGGATTAGTAACTTCAACCTTATTTAGTGGTCCAGCGCCATTCGTCGTCGTCGCGACATTGATGCCATTGTAGTTGATGCCCGCCGCAAGATAATCTCCTGTCCAGAATGTGCTGGCGTCGATACTGGGCGTAAATTGCGTGGCCATCGCACCCGCGACAAGGTTGAAGTTGAAGGTATTGCCAACTTCATTGCCCTCTTCCAGATAAAAGCTATGACCGACGGCACGGGCACACACGTTGTGCTCGATAACCGCGTTGTTGCTCATGTGAATCGTCACGCATTTGTTGTAGCTGTGATGAATACTGTTGCTGTTGACCACCGTATCAGCGCTCACGGCACCTACCATGTGAAAATGGATGGGATAGGCGCTCATTAACTTGGTATCTGCACCTCCCGCCGGCGCATTAATCACGTCCTGTCCGAATTTCTCAATCTCTACGCCCTCAATTTCAGCAATGCTGTATCCAGGCAATATCTTTATCTGCCCGCCATAATGTGCACTGCTGCCTGTGGCTGGCGCATCACTGGTGAGTTTGATATTGCGACTGATAAGCCCGACTACTGCGCGCTCATCGACGCCATAGTTTCGATCTGGCCCATCACAAAAGCTGGCCGGTAAATCAACAATTTTGGCATCACCCTCTGGATCAACCCCACTACAGCTGGTGGTACCCACCGGTATCTTGCCCGCGCTGGGCGGCAAACTGCCGTAGTGATAGTGCAGAAGTGGCGTTGCTTGCTTTAAGCTGATGACGCTTACACCAGCGCTGCTATTAATGCTGTCGATTTGTACGAACTCTGTCTGGTCGGACGCAAAGCCGGTGCCTGTTACGGAAATCCAGTCTCCCGCGGTCCAGTCAACGGTGCGCGCCAACGTGAGGGTTGTATTGGATGCCACACCAGGGACAGGAGCGGCTACCCCATTGGCGCTACTATATCTGGCGGGGCCTGCAGGACTGCTGAGATAGGTCCAGCTTTGACTACCATTGCTGTCGGCAGGGTCGTCGCGCACGACCCCCTTGGCGCCATGCATCAACAACTCGCCCTTACCCGCAAGGAAGATTCCCTTCCCATCGAGAATACTGGCACTACCATCTGCGGGCCTGGTTCCGGTGAACTCCAATGTCAGTTGTGGGCCTGCGCCGGTTATTGGGCAGTGCGCGCTACCGATCACGAATTGACCAGCCGGCAGCAAATCGGCGCTATCGCTGCCGCCGCCAATCTGAATACGCTCAGCGGTAAGATTCTGACCCTTGTCCAGGAACACGACACGCCCGCCCGCGCCAACATTCAGACGGCCCAGTGCAAAGTCCTTGTTGGTCTCGTCGATATAGGCGTATTGACACTGCTCACCACTGGCTATGTTGATTACCCCATCCGCATCAGCGGGGCAATTGGCGATATTCTTCCAGGGCACAGCGGGTGCATTAGGGCAGGCCGCTGTGTTTATCTGGAACTGATTCTCAATACAACAAGGGCCACCGGCGGGAACAGCCGTCAGCATAACGATAGGGTCTGCCGCTGTTTGACCTGCAACGGCGGGGCTGGCAAATGACTCAGCCTCAGGTGCTGCTGGTGACGATGCCCTACTACTGATTTGTCCATCGTGTACTGCCAGCTCAAACTGATACGTGCCGATTTGGTCCGGGGTAAACAGGGGCTGAGCCGAATGGACATCGGATAAAGCAGCTGTACTGCCCTGAGGCCGGGAAACAATCGTCCAGGAATGATCCAATGCATCGCCATCTGGGTCTGAAGACAGGCTTCCATCGAGTCGGACATTGTGATCGACCAGAATTTGGGCATCGCTGCCGGCATGAGCAATGGGCGCGTTGTTTACTGTGCCCGTGGGCGGAAAACCGCTAGTGTCGTCGCTGTTGCCGTTATTTCCATTGCAAGCACTCAGACAAATACCAGCGCTCAACAATACGCTAACCAGTGACAGGGATTGTTTCACAGAGACTTCCTTATAATTCTAGTTACGGCCAGTGGCACCGGCGCTCTTCCATACTGCCATAAAAGCAACAGCGCCCCTACCCGATTCCTTGCTTTGGACTCAATCTTGCGGGCAGCACGCTGTCAATTCAAATCTAACGCGCAACAACAATGACATCTTCACGCAAACGGTTAAAATGGCTCCTCACGCCACACTCAGGACACCCCATGATCTCCAACCCAATGGAACAAGCCCTTCTCGGCCAATTAAACCGGGAATTTTCTTCCTCCTATCTCTATCTGGCCATGTCAGCCTACTGCAGCCATCTTGAATTCAATGGCGCTGCCAGTTGGCTTAAGCTGCAATACGAAGAAGAGCAGACCCACGCCACACGCATCTATAACTATCTGGTTGAGCAGGGTGTACACGTAGTGCTTGGGGAAGTGGCGAGCCCCCCCAGTGATTTCGGAAAAATTCTGGAGGTATTCAAAGCCTCTCTATCTCATGAACAATCCATGACATCCCGGCTCAACGACCTCAGCGATCAGGCCCTGAAGGAAAAGGATCACGCCACCTATAATCTCCTACAATGGTTTGTGAATGAGCAGGTAGAGGAAGAGGCGACTCTGGGCGGCATTATCTCCAAACTGAAACTCGTCAAGGATGATGGCTACGGGCTACTGATGATCGATAATGAGCTTGGCGCACGGCAAACCGCCAGCGCGGCACCGTAAACGCTATGCGCTACCGTCTATTCCCAATGCTGGAGCTCCACCAATGAGACACGCAAAGATCACGCTTACTTATCTGATGAGCGGCATTGCCATACTATTATTGAGTGCATGCACTCAAACGGTAGGGCATTTCACACCGGCGGTAGCCGCGAACCCGGAGAACACACTCTTTTATATCTACCGCCCCGCTGCATCATCAAAAGGTTTAATGAAGCCACTGAAGTACGATTATCCCGATGTTCTTATTGACGGAAAGAGCATTGGTGTTCTCAAGTACGATCAGTATCTGGTCACCGAACTGACCCCGGGGGCGCATACCATCACAATCACCGGCCTGACGACTGCGGCTAAGGGATGGGCTGATCGCGATATCAAACAAACCATACCGAATAGTCAGAGCAAGCAGGTGTTCATGAAGCTACAAGTGGAATACGACCTGGACGAGATGAATCTTGGAGAGCTAGGCGCCAAGTATATTATCCAATTACTACCTGTCGGGAGCGATAATGCTCAGTATGAAATCCGTAACACCACTCAAGCGAGCGACTGATTTGACTCGGGGCCTGAAATTAACACGCCCCGGAAATCACCCTAGCAGCGACGACATCGCTTTACGGCTCCACTACCCCGACTTCACCTTGCTTGTCTCTCTGGTGTAGCTGCGACCAAGTCCTTGGGTCGAGGTGATAGTAGTCGCGTAGCTCCTCAAACAAATCGGGGCGTTTCTCGTATAACTGGTGAGGCTTCTCGAAAAAAGTTTCAGTCGCCACGGCAAAAAACTCGGCCGGGTTGGTTGTACCGTATTCGTCCATCACAGTACTCTGACCGTGAAGACTCCTGAGTTTCAAACTCTCAAAATTCTCGTTAAAAACTTTCGCCCAGGATTGATAGCTATTGCTGCGTAACGCCGGCGCGCCATTCATCGATCCTGACTCAGCGTCCAATTGATGGGTGAATTCGTGCAACACAACATTGTGGCCATCAGTAAAATCGGCTACACCTTTCTCTACGTCATCCCAGGATAGGATAACCCGACCATTGCCCCAGGATTCCCCCAGTAAATTGTGGTGGCCTGAGACCACAGTGCCGTCAGCCTGGCGCTGCTCTTTATCCGCCCGAAAAGCGGTAGGGTAAACCAGCACGGATGTAAGCTTCGGGTAGACGCTCCAACCCCGGTTGATCAAAAGCAGGCATGCCTGGGCGGCGATGGTGACCCGTATTTCGTCGGTGATGACCACCCCTGCACAGCCGTAAAATCGTTTCCTTGCAATGAACAGCTTTATTAGTTGGCAAAGTCTGGTTTGCTCCTCTTGTGAAAGCGCGGAATAGACTGGCAAGCTGGCCTTGAGAATGGCGAGCCAGGCGGCGGGAAACGGCTTGCTGCGAAGCCGTTGATCACGCCACCGCGTGAGATAGAGGTACACAACAAAACTCACCAAGACAACAATAATGGGCAGGAGGGCGATCATCGATTTATCCTATACTGGCTTAGGTCATCAACCCGCTAAACTAGCAGATGATGGTTCATTATTCATAGTGCATGGGAAAGGGATGACACTGCCGATAGAAACCCATGTCATGATTCGGCCAGATCTGGGCCCCGGTTAACGCTGCGATTTCTTTGAGCTTACAAATACTGGCAATCGCCATATCGTCCCGATCATGCCAGCACAAGCCCGGCGCAATTTCGTCGTCAATATTTTCCTGCAGATCCGCGGCATCCCCGGCCAAAATTATTGGCGGCCCTTTTGGCAGCTCAATCAGCATGGACATATGCCCGGCGGTATGTCCCGGAGATTCGATAGCAGATACACCATCGACAAGATCGTACTCTGCCGCTTTAATATTCCAGTTATAGGAACCGCTGAAATCATCCTGGAAGTACGCATCATCTGCTGGCTCCCTGGCGGCCGCCATTTCATGTTCATGCACATGAATCTCCGCATGGCGCATATCGCACAGGCCGCCACCGTGATCAAAATGCAGGTGCCCGACGAACACAACATCGACATCCTCGGGCAGCAATCCCAAACGCGCAAGCCTGTTCGGCAATCGCTGCTCCTCGCTCATCTTTGGTGGCCCAAAGGGAAAGCCCTCATTCTCATAGTACTGCTGCCGGAGGATTGGCTCGTTGACCTTGCTGTAATCACAGCCGACGTCATACAGGATTCGGCCGTTTGCCGTCTCTATCAGGTAGGCCAATATGGGCGCATCAATAAAGACACCCTGCCCCCGGCCACGCGTGGATAGCGTCTTTTCATAGCGATGTGTTCCCGTAAGAATCGGCCAGAAGCGGCGAACCTGAGTCATATTGCATGTCCTTTAGACAGAGACATTTGAAGTCGGTGCCTCCAATTTGCGTCAGCGGGCACGGTCGCAATCATCATAAAGCGTTTGCACATGTTATGCCTTTCCACACACTACCCCCACGCACCAAAAAAGCACTTGCAGCGACTGCTGGCAGTGCATTGCACCCAAAAAACGTTAGCCACACACCTGCCCTGTTCCGCATAAAGCCCTAACAATCAACACGATACAGTTATACATACACATTGGCATAGTAATTGCTGATTTTAACATGGACCACCCCCAACAACCCCGCCAGCTATTTCGGTAACGGCTACTTCACAGGATTTAATGAATGACTACATCCACGATACACGCACTGGAGCTAAGTAAAGACCAGACAGATCTAGACCTGCTGCAGTCGGCCATTTGCCAGACAGCTGCAAAACCCCTGGCCGCAGCGCGCGCGCTACCGGCTGCAGCGTTCACCGATCAAGCTTATTTTAACTGGGAACGGGACCACCTCCTTAAGCGCCAATGGCTCAGCGTTGCGCACGTTTCACAGCTTGGAAATACGGGCGATTACGTCAATCTGGAATTGTTGGGTGAGCGTATCAGCGTAGTCAACAGTGGCGACGGCGGCGTCAGAGTGCTGTCCCGTGTTTGCGCACACCGAGGCACGGATGTTATGGCACCCGAGTTTGGGCATCAGGAGGAGGGCCAGTGCAAGCAGTTTCGCTGCCCTTACCATCACTGGGTCTATGGGCTTGATGGCAAATTGAAAGGCGCTCCGCTGATGAAAGACCACCCGGAGGTGGTGGAAAAAAGCCTTGGCCTGCATGAATTTAACAGTGCCATCTGGCAGGGCTTCATCTTTGTTAACTTCAGCGGAGACGCGCAGCCGATCGCTGAACAGTTTTCCGGCCTGGATAAATACCTGGAACGCTGGCAAATAGCTGATCTCACGATGGTCGCAGACATTGCCTGGGATTGCCCCTTTAACTGGAAGGTGTTGGTAGAGAATTTTATGGAGCCCTACCATCATGTCGGCGCGCACCACACCACCTTCCAGCCAATGATGCCTGCACAAGGCTGCTGGACCGACGCGGAAGGCGAAAACTTTCAGGTGTGTCATTTGCCGTTTTCAGAACAAATACAACGACAAGTAAAGAACGGTGAGCCGCAGTTCATCAGCTTTACGCCGCCTCCCGGACTGGTTAAAACAGATTATCTACAGTGGACGGTGTATCTGGCCGCGCCGACCACACTCCTGTTTGTCGCCGCCGACCGCGTTTACTGGTACCGCCTGCAACCGTTAGCGGCCGGGCGCATGCAAATACGGACAACGCTATTGATTCACCCGGATTCGCTGGCTGCCGAAAATTACGCGCAAACGCTGACCGACGAAATTGATCTGTTGCGTAAATTCCACCTTGAGGACATGGAAATGTGTGGTGCGGTGCAGTCTGGTCTCAACTCTGAGGCCTACAAGCCCGGTCCCCTTCATGCCCTGGAACAACCTATCTGGTTATTCCAGCGGTATTTGGCGCGTCAAATCAGGCGGGAAGCAGCCGCGCCGATCAGCGACTGATCGCTGTCTACACGCCCGATTATTGCGTCTTACCCATCAGACTGCGCATGGCCTGGAAAATGGCTTGCGTCTCCGCGGGCAGACGCCCTGGCCCCCCCGCAATATGCCCGAAGTCAGATTCCAGGATGTGGCAGTCGATCCCCAAAGCCTGGGCATCCCTGGTGGCATCGGCCACGGTGAAATACAAATCACTGCTCGATGGCATCAGGATGCCAGGGCACGCCAACGGCTTCACTGACTGAGCACCGTAGGCATGATTGCCACAGATATCGCCCTGTTGCCAGGTGCGTAATTGCAACAGCAGATTGTTGGCATCCTGCTGCAGGTGATCCTCAACCCAGAATGCCAGTAACTGCTCAATGGACTCGAACCCCAGCTCCCGGTAACGGGCATCACGATAAAATGCCTGGCTGTATGCCCAACCCGCGTAAACCTTGGCAAAGGCGGTCAAGCCCCGCGTTGGTGACATCACATAATGACCATCGGCAAAATGACTATCTGCCATCAACGCACTCGCCACGCCCTCCAGAAACACGCGATTGTGCGGGTAGCATCTGGCCGTCGCACACACCGCCAGCACACTCGCCACGCGGTCGGGGTATTGGTACGCCCACTGTAATGCCTGCATGCCACCCATCGACCAGCCCATTACAAGGCGCGGCATGGCATCGAGGAACCGGGCCTTGAGGAGTGCCCGCTGTGCCCGCACGTTATCTGCCAGACTGATCGCAGGAAAATTGGGGCCAGCCTGGGCACCGCCGGTGTTGCTGGGTGAACTGGACTCGCCCGCCCCGAACAGGCAGGGGATAACCACGCAGACGTCCTGCGCATGAAGTGGGCTCGATGTGTCGTCCACCCAGGCGCGATTGCTCGCGCCCTCGCCACCATAATAGGTGGGCATCACTATCAGGTTATCTTTTGGTGCGTTCAGTGCACCGAGTTGGTGATAGTAGAGCTTTCCGTTTAACAGCACATCGCCGCTGTCCAGCGGGAAGTCGCCCAGCTCAAACTCATTTTCCTTCCATTTTTGTATATTTTTCAAAGACTTGCTTCCATTTGGCTGACGAATAACATTAAACATACATGTTGGCATGTTTCTTGGATATCTTAACTGCAAGAATTATTCCCACTTAAAGGAAAACGACATGAAAATTGAGCAGTTACAAAAGCAGTGCCTGGAGCAGGGTGTCAAATACGGTCTTGCCAGCTACGTCGATATTCACGGCGCGAGCAGAGGCAAATTTGTGCCGGTTAACCATTTCAAACAAATGTTTGCGGGCTCGGAACTGTTTACCGGAGCAGCCCTCGATGGCGTGCCGCAAAACATTTCCGATAATGAGGTGGCCGCCATGCCTGACATGGCCTCCATGCAGCAATGCCAGTGGAATCCGGAGCTGGCATGGTTCGCCAGTGACCTGTACCTGGATGGCAAACCCTTTGAGGCCTGCTCGCGCAATATACTGAAGCGGCAGTTGGCAAAAGCCGCCTCGATGGGATTTACGCTAAATCTGGGTATCGAGACAGAGTTTTTTATTCTGCGGAAAACGCCGGATGGCAAAGTCGTGCCTTTCAGCGACAGGGATACCCTGGACAAGCCCTGCTACGACGTGCCCAGTATGATGGACAACATCGCCATCATTGATGAGTTGGTACAGGCGCTCAACGATATGGGATGGGGCGTTTACTCCTTTGATCACGAGGACGCCAACGGCCAGTTCGAAATTGATTTCAACTTCACTGACGCCCTTACCATGGCGGATCGCATTGTGTACTTCCGGCTGCTCGCAAATGAGATAGCGCGCAAACACGGTGCATTCGCGAGCTTTATGCCAAAACCCTTTGCCGATCGAACAGGCAGTGGTGCGCACTTCAATATGTCGCTTGCCAGCGTGGAAACCGGCAAAAACTTGTTTGCAGTAAAACCCGAGGACGATCGCTACAACTGCGGGGTCTCAGAACTGGCCTACCAATTTATCGGTGGCATTCTGGGCCACGCCCAGGCCATCAGCGCGGTAGTGGCGCCCACGGTGAACAGTTACAAACGTCTGGTGAGGCAAGGCAGCATGTCCGGCTCTACCTGGGCACCGGTGTTCTGCTGTTATGGAAATAACAACAGAACCAATATGCTGAGAATCCCCAGTGCCGGCGCCCGGGTTGAATGCCGCGCTCCTGATATCGCCTGTAACCCTTATCTTGGCGCGGCCATGATGCTGGCTGCCGGGCTCGAAGGCATTGAACAGGGTATCGATCCGGGCCTCCCGCACCGCGAAAATATGTATCTCTATAGTGAACAGGAAATTTCTGACGCGGGGATTAAATGCCTGCCGAAAACGTTGTCAGAAGCAACCGATGCGATAGCCGCTGATCCGCTGGCACACACCGTGCTGGGACCGGATATGCACAAGGCATTCGTAGACTACAAGCGCGCGGAGTGGGACAGCTATCACAACACCGTGTCTGACTGGGAAATGCAGCGTTACCTGCGGCTATTCGGCTAACCGAATCTGCCATCCATCTGCGGCGTTTACCTTTAAGCGCCGCATCATTAGACTAGTCGTTTTCCCTACACTGAACTGCCCATGAGACGAACCAAAGAGGATGCCGCCAGGACACGTCAAAACCTGGTGGATGCTGCCTTGAAACTTTTTGGGCAACGCGGCTACAGCGGCACAACCCTGCGCCTCATTGCTGAGGAGGCCGGCTGCTCACGTGGCCCTATCTACTGGCATTTCGCCAATAAAGAAGAGCTTTTCGAGGAGATCCTTGGGTACTCGCAGCTGCCACTCGAACAGTTGGTGGCGCGCTACCAGGACAGCGGCGATCCCGAGCACGCTGCCGATTCTTTCTCACGTCAATGGCTGCACCTGCTGGTAGACGACAGCTATTTTCGTCAATCCTTTGAGATTTTTCTTAACAAAACCGAGTTCACTGAGGCCGTGTCGAAAACCCTGGCACGCGAGCGAGCGCTAACAGGCTCGTTAATCAATACGTTCTCATCCTGGGTGACACTCTATCGTACAGAGCATAAGGTGCGTGCGCCAAGCGCCACTGATACCGTGGCGCTGTCGATGTATGCATACTTGATGGGACTGACACAGAGCTGGCTATTCGACCCGAAGATCACTGATCTGGAGAATAACCTGGATTTTTTTGTCGGCGAATTTCTGCGACTGCTACGCACACTCGAGTGACTGCGACCGCATCATCTGCCGGATATCGCGCTCTAGCGTCCGGTATTCACTGACATCCAGAATAGCGTCTCGATCGGTGCTGCTCCTTTCAAAATTTGGTTGGATGGTTTCCAGAATACGCCCGGGGCGGGTGCCCATAAAGAACACCACATCACCCAGATAGAGCGCCTCCTCAATATCATGTGACACCATCAATACCGTGGTTCGCTCCTTTTTGACGATTTCCAGCAGCAGGCTTTGCATCTGCCACCGTGTTTCCGGGTCCAGGGCACCAAAAGGCTCATCCATGAGCAGTATCGAGGGGCTGCTCACCAGGCTGCGGGCGATAGCCACGCGCTGCTGCATGCCACCCGACAATTGATGGGGATAGGCCTTTTCAAAGCCATCCAATTTAACCGCCCGTATAAAGTGATCGACCACGCCTTCGCGCAACGTCAGGGATTCTCGCCTGGCTTTAAGTCCAAAAGCCACGTTTTCCTCCACCGTCAACCATGGAAAGGAACTGTAGTTCTGAAACACCATGCCGCGATCCACTCCGGGACCGCGAATGGATGTTCCAGCCACTGAAATATCGCCCTGCTCCTGGGTTTCGAGCCCGGCGACTATCCTCAGCAGTGTCGATTTGCCGCAGCCCGAGGGCCCCAGCAAAACGCCCACCGAGTTCTTCTCCAGCTTCAGGTCAATATTGTCCAACGCTTTCACCGCCTGACCCGAGCGCAGCAAAAATGTTTTGCTGACGCCCGAGACCTCTAGCCCATTATCCGGTTGCGCGCTCATTTGTTGAGCGCAGCTGCCAGAGGTGCAGTATCAACGCCGGCTGACATTGGCATTGCCTTGTCGATAAATCCAAACTTCAGCCACCATTGCGTGGTGACATCCCAGTGCGCCTTCATGCCGTCTGCAGCGATATTAAGTGGCAGCTTCCCGGGTATGAGGCCCATGAAGATTGCCGCCTGATCGCGATCAAACACAAATACTCCGCCTTTTAGAATCTCACCAGTACTACCGAGCACCTGTTCCACATCGGCGACAGAAAACTGCAAACCATCAGCGATAATCTGATTGGCTTCAGCGGTGTTTTCCTTCCAGAAATCAACGGCATTGAAATACGCCCGTGCCAGCTTTGCTGCATCTTCAGGCCGTTCTTCAAGAAACTGGGTGCTCATGTACATGGCATCACCCAGCATCGCCGTCGTGATGTATTTCGCTTCACTGGAATCTGCCGCAACGGTCGAACCCGGCATAGCTTCAAGCACTTGCGAGCCAAAGGGCTCCCAGAATTCAGCCGCGGCTGCGGTACCTCCGACCATAGCACCCACAGCATCGTCCATAATCAGGTTGGTAAAACTGACCTCGTCGATACCAACGCCGTTATCGGTCAACCATTCGGCCATAAAGATCTGTGTCAATCCCCCTTCCAGCACGGCGACCGTCTTACCCTTGAGTTGTTCTGCACTGGTGATCCCGGGCGCGAGAATAATTTTGTCAGTGCCATAAGATGGGTTGGTATAGGTTACCAGTTTAACCCCCACGTCCTTGTCCGCCGCGATAGGACCATACTCTGCGGTACTGGATGTCGCATCAAGTTGTCCGGCCGTCATTAAGCCGAAGCTCTGGTACGGGTCCTCGATGATACTGATATCCAACTCCAGGCCTTCGGTCAGCCCCTTTTCTTTAGCGATAAACCAGAAGCCATAGCCGGGCCATGAAAACAGGGACAGTTTTACAGGCTCCGAACTTTGCACACTGGCGCACAGTGTGAGCGCCAGCGCGGCGATGCCTAAACGAATGTGATGCATGATGATTCTCCTCAGTGGATGGGTACAGCTAGTTTGGGTAAAGGTAACGAAATGCGCTGCGGTGTAGCGCTTTGAAAAGGGTGTCGAAGAGCAGACCAAGTAGGCCGATGACCAGAATGCCGGCCATGATGTCGTCGACATGTACAAACCGTTTTGCGCGCATCATCATGGCGCCGATACCATCAGTGGCAGCCACAATTTCCGCGATAACAAGATAGGTCCAGCTTACGGCTAGCAGTTGTCGAAACACGTCCACATAGCCCGCTAAACTGGCCCTGAGAATCACCGAGCCGAGTATCTGCAGAGGTCGCAGGCCCAGAGTTTGCGCTGTCTCCGTGTAAACACTGGGTACTTGACGCGTCACATCGGCGATCATGATGATCAGGAAGAAGAGTACGCCAATGACCAGCAGCGCGATCTTTTGCTCTTCGCCTGTGCCTAACCACATCAGTAACAAAGGAATGAATGCCGGGGCTGGCAGGTAGCGAAACGTACCCGCAAGCGGGCCGATGAGTCGATCAACAGGCCGATACGCACCCATAAGTAGACCGATAGGCAGGGCGAGCAATACTGCAACAGAGAAGCTGGTCAGAATGCGTTTGACACTCGCCCACACATCAGACGCAAAGTCCTTTTCCATAAAGAGCTCGTACAGACTCAGGAACACCTTGTCTGGCCCCGGAAACAGGCGCTCTGGTGCCAGGTCTGCGTTAGCCGCGAACCACCAGCCCGCTACGAATAGAACCCACCCTGCCGTGCCCAGAAAAACACTTGAGGCAAGGAGTGCAATCATCCGCTCAGTAGGTGTGGCGCTTACGCTGGTAGAATCCATGTTCACCTTCTAAAACGCGGTAAGAAAGCTGAGAGCATCGGCACCGACAGCCCGGCCTTCCCTGAGCGAGGTCTTGACCTCGTCGTCGCCATAGTCTTCCGCGTAAATTCGCGCCACCCGGTGCTTGTGAAAGGATCTGGCTTGCTCCCTAAAGCCCAGTATCTGGGATTCAACACCCGGGTACATTTGTGCATGAAGTGCCGGCAAGCGGTACCAACCCAGCGTAGGTTTTTGGTGGTGCGCGTTGTGGTAACAAAAGTTCAACGCCAGTAAATTTAGCTTGGGAAATCGCGCGGACAACAAATTGCTGTAGGTGTGGCTCTGCTCATACTGCACATCACCGCGGTGCGGGATTTCAATGTCTTTCTCATCGAGATTGAATACCACCTCGTAGTTGTGCTGGTAGCAGTCCATGAAGCGCAACGCAGTGAACAATAGTAATTGCGCCAGCACATAGAGCAGAAAGGCAACAGGACTGTAGAGGAAAACAGCCAACAGGATGCCGGCACGAATTACCAGCACTCGCAGCAGACGCCCACGCTGTGCCCGCTTTGATTCGATACACCAGGGTGCCACCACCAACATGCTATGCATCAGTATTTCGACGGCGGGTATATAGGCCCATTCTGCAGCTTTCACCACAGCCTCCAGGATCGGGTGCTGTTTCAAAAAGTTGCGATAGTCCCACACCACCGGGTCGTAGTTGTCCACGTGGTGGCGCATGTGCTTGTAACGGATGTCTTCATAGCGCCCATAGCAACTACCTGCTATCCAGTTCAGCACTTTGCCCAGATAGGCGTTTCTCGTGGTCGATAGAAATACGGCGTTGTGGCCGCAGTCATGAAGCAGGTAGGCAGCGATAAACATGCCGTGTGCCAATACCACCACCCCGAGGGCATTGATCACTGGATTGCCCTGAAGAATCGCAATCCAGCCACCAATGTAGGCGATGGCAATATAGAGCAGTACCGCGGCGGTGTAATGTGCACCTGCAGGGTCACGTAATCCCAGGGTTTTAAGCACGCTGTGCCTCCATTTGACTGTCTGTTTTCGACCACGCCTCAAAGTGTTTTTGTTCGGTGGCACCAATCCAGCGATTGATATCCCACAGATCTGCGATGGGTGTATTGGTGAAGGGCAGGTGATGCAAGTAGCCGTCGGGGCCAAACTCCGGCGTCATCGTCGTCTCCTGATAGCCGCGAGACCTTTGCGCATTCCATATCGCCTCCCAGCAGCGCTGATGGCTGGCGAGTTCCTCGGCATATTCGGGCGCGCCCGGGTGTGGCACCTGTGGCCCCTGCGCGTAACCCACGCGGCTGTGCACGTGATGCGCATGCTGTGCCGCCAATTCGATCACATCCCACTCGCTGTCCATGAGTCGCTCACAAACAACCACCCAGTGGCTAAAGTCGCAGGTTATTTTGATCTCCGGTATTTGCTCCAGCACAGCGGCGGTATTCCACGGACAGTAAAAGGAACGACCGCGATGTGTTTCGAATGAACACAGCACTCCGTGCTTATCGGCGATCTCCATAGCCGCTTTGAAGAAATCAACACTGGTACTGACAGGCCATGCATCACACCCCCCCATGACATTGACGAACCTGGGCTGCAGTGGTTTGCCGATCAGGATTTGTGCTTCCAGATCTGCCAGGTGCTCACTGACACTGGCGTGTCTTCTGGGGACGTAGGAGCCCGCAGTGCAGATTTCCTGGACCCACTCCAGGTCAAAGTCCGCTAACGCCTTGCCCAGCGCCTGAAGATGACCCGGATTGTGGTGTATCGCTGGCGCCTCCAGCCCCGAGAAGTTAACCGCTTTCGCCAGAACCGCGGCCTCCTCGATACTGCCGGTGTGGCCCCAAAGTGTTTTGAAATTGTGCAGTTGCATGGCATCGCCCTCGTATTGCTGTTGTGGAATACAAAAGCAACTACCATGCCAACATGTATGTATAATTCTATCGTACTGATTAATAAGGGAATTTAAGGAAAACGTTTTATCTGACGCTGTTGCTCACCGGGATCACTGCACCAACAACTGCGCTAGCCTGTGCTCTTTTGGTGCGCTGTTACCTCTTCTGCGATTGCCGGGCCTGAAAAAAAACTGATCCTGTAAGCGGGTTAGAACGTATTTCTCTTGAGTTATCTCAAGCTGGTTGAAAAAGAGGGTTATCACAGTGTTTGGACTTTTCAAAAAATCCCCATTGAAGCAATTGGAAAAAGAGCGTGACACTCTGGTCTCACAGGCGTTTCAGGCGCAGCGCAATGGCAACATCCGTCTTTACTCAAGCCTTACCTCCGAGGCGGAGGCACTGCGGGAAAAAATACAGGCATTGAAAAAGGATGATGTCGATTGAGACTTTCAGGTATGCACAAGCAGCATTACATACGATGCTGACCAAGCCCCCCTCTGCCTATATGCGCCCGAATATCAAAGATAGTACACTCAGCGCTCCCGCAGAGCAGGTAGCGTATGCCGCAAACCCACCCCACTGATCACTCGCATGAGCATGAGCATGACCACGCCGGGCATAGCCACACGCCCAAGGTCAGCCGCGACAACGAACGACGCATTTTTATCGCCATGCTGCTCACCGGCGGCTTTATGGCAGTGGAAGTTGTTGGGGGGTTAATTTCAGGCTCCCTGGCACTGATTGCTGACGCGGGGCATATGGCCACCGACACCGCTGCTCTGGCGCTGGCGTGGTTCGCATTTCGCTTATCCAGGCGCCCTGCCGATCCCAGCCGCTCCTACGGATACCACCGCGGCGAAGTACTCGCGGCCTTCGTCAATGGCATAGCGATGATCGCGCTGGTCGTGTGGATTATGGTGGAAGCGATACAGCGCCTGAATGCGCCGATTGAAGTGTTGGGCGGCGTTATGCTCTGGGTGGCTGTCGGGGGATTGCTGGTCAACTGTTTCGCTTTCTGGTTGCTACACACAGGTTCCAAAGAGAACCTCAATCTACGGGGAGCAGCGGTGCATGTTGCCGGTGACTTATTGGGCTCCGTGGGCGCCATACTGGCCGCAGTCATTATACTCTGGACCGGCTGGACGCCGGTGGACCCCCTGCTGTCCATGGTCGTCGCAATCCTGATATTGCGTTCCGCCTGGATGATCACCAGGCAATCGGCACACATCTTGATGGAAGGCGCGCCCCAGGGGCTGCAGCCTGCCGATATCAAAGCCGACCTGATTCAGAATGTACCCGGCCTCGAAGACGTACATCACATCCACATCTGGTCACTGACTCAAGAGCGGCACCTGGTCACCTTGCACGCACGCATCCAGCAAGAAGCAGACCCCGATGCATTACTCAACGCAGTGAACACGCGGTTGGTCGAGCGCTTCAATGTCGACCATGCGACTGTGCAAATTGAGAAGAAACCCTGCGCCGCCTAGGATAATCGTACGGCAGCGACAGACTCATCCTGCGCGTTCCTGTACCCGGATTAACGCTTTATCGGCCAACAGTGTCAGCTTTTTATACAACTCAATTGCGACCCCCTTTGTTGTCAAGTCATCACGTCAGAGCGATCAGCACCAGAGTGAGACCGTGTTCACATAACGAACGCCTAAGTGTGAGGCGTCTCGCAGTTATGGATCTCCCTTTAGCAGTTGGAGCCGTTATTGCTTTAAGTTATACCAAGCCCTACTCCTGGGATCACAAAAATAGGATCAGGAATATGAAATTATCATCGCTAGTAAAGAAAACAGGACTATGCGTTGCCATTACATTCGCAGGACAAGCGAATGCCACCCTTGTGGGCAGCTTCGATGGCACGTTAAGCGCGATTACTCCATGGAGTAACACCGTCAACGGCAATTTGGCAGCAGATATCTCCAATGACTCCGGCGCACCTTTTAATCTGGGCACCTTGTTTACTGGAAACTTCACCATTGATGAATCGGCTATCGACTTTGATCCGAGCTCCAATGTAGGTTTGTTCAGTAACGGTGTGCAAAGCTTTTCAATTGCCGGCGGAGCCGTCAATAGTACCTCCAGCAACGGCTATGTACGGATAGCTGACAACGAAGTCTCTGGCAGCAAGGTGCGAGACAGTTTTAAACTGGGTGCTTTGGATATTGATGACATCTTTGTGATAAACGGCAATACCTGGGTGTTTAATACCGCTCACATAGTGCTCGAACACCTGGACCCCACTCCTTCCTCCATTTTTAGCGACGACAGTCTGGGGCAACCCATTTCTGCCTCAACACCCTGGAAATGGGAACAGATCCTGCTGAAGTTCACCCTACAAGGTGTACAGAACAGCGAGCATTATGTGCGGCTTGGCTCCGGACAATCCGGCGACGTT
Source organism: Halioglobus sp. (assembly GCA_037969215.1). Lineage (GTDB taxonomy): Bacteria > Pseudomonadota > Gammaproteobacteria > Pseudomonadales > Halieaceae > Marimicrobium. Next base: position 252,058 of record JBBKWY010000036.1, on the reverse strand, counting down.
AACGTCGATGTAATCTCTTCTTTAAACCAGGCCGCGTCAGTGCCCGCACCGGCCACCTTACCTCTGCTAGCTGCCGCGTTGGGCCTGCTGGGGTTGCGACGCCGTCGCAGCTGAACAGACTGAAGTACGAGGCAGGTAGCGAACGGCATTCTTGACGCTGCGCTACCTGTCTACCACGTTTACTACTCACCTGCCGACAAGTGGTCATGGATGCGTTTGCGAAGTTAAGCTATCCTCCTGCCTCCACACGACAGGGCAAGTAGAAAACAATGAAGAACAGAACAGATTTTTTGTTTCGCACTTTTTTGATTCTCAGCTTTATTTTAAGCGTTTCGGGCTGTAGCAATCACTCTGGCGACAGTGATAGCGCCCAAAACGAGATTACCGTTCGCTCGCTACCCTGGGTAGAAGCCAGAAATTTTCGCCTGGTGGATGATTTGGGTCGCGAGATACAGATTCGTGGTATCAATGCCCGTATAGAAGGTTTGTTTGACGTCAGCTTCGATGACGGCCGAACAGCGCTGGAACCAATCCCGACTTTTTCCCACGAAGATGCCCAGGCCATGGTGCGCTATGGCTTCAATGTATTGCGGTTGCCCATCAACTGGAGCGGCATGGAACCGCAGGAAGGTGAGTTTTCACAAGCCTACTTCGAGAAGCTTGACCAGGTCATCAACCTCGCTAGAGATGCCGGTTTGTACGTGCTGGTGGATTTCCATCAGGACGCGTGGTCAAAGGAAATTGGCGAAGACGGCGCGCCACTGTGGGCAATCGTTCCGCCGCCCGAGCAGCTGCTTGAAGGCCCTTTGGAAGACCTGAGCGCGCGCCGTGTTTCGCCCCAGGTACTCAGCGCATTTAAAGGTTTTTTTGAGAATCAGGAAGGCATACAGGACAGGTTTTTACCCGTCTGGAAACGCGTAGTTGAGCGGTATGCTGATCGCCCGGAAGTGATTGGCTTTCAGCCGATGAATGAGCCCTTTGTGTCGCATTTTGACGCATCACAGCAAACCCTTCATGATTTTTATAACAAGCTTTTGCCGCCCATGCGTGAACTGGACCAGCGGCATTTGCTCTGGATGGAACCCGGTGTAGTCCGAAATTACGGAATCAGTGCCCCCCTGCTGGAGCAACCGTTTCCTGATAGCAACATCGTGTACTGCCCGCATATTTACCCGAGTGGCGTGAAGGCTTCCACCTATGAAGAGTGGAAGACATGGCTGGTCGCGAACTACAGCAATATGAAAGCAGAGGCGAACTCCTGGGGGGCGGCGCTGGTCGTTGGCGAGTGGGGCACCCACCCGGACTCCCCGGAAGCTGAAGGGTACATTCGGGCCATGCAGGAAGCGGCCGAAGAATTGAGCTCTGGTCAAATGCTGTGGTTGTGGAAGGAGGACAGTCAGGGCTCCTGGGGGTTTTACAATTTTGACACAACTAGCGGAGACTGGATTCCCCGCGATAACGCGGTCAGGCTATTTTCCAAGCCGTATGCCCAGGCCGTTCCCGGAACGCTACTCGCACACAATTTCGACCCTGAAACCCGAGTGCTGACATTTTCATTTGAAGCAACGGGTAACGAGCAGGGCGGAGCACTACTCTATCTTCCTGAGTACTGGTTTGAAGCGCTGCCCACAATCCTGGTAAACGGCGCACCCGTCGGTTACGAGCGAGACGCCTTGTCGCAACGCGTACTGTTGGATTTGGATATCCAGCCGGGCAGATTCGATGTCGAGGTGTACTAACGCAAGATCAGCAGATTGATTTGAGCGCCTGCTTATCCATCACCGCGCCCCTGCCGAATTCCTTATATACGGGTGAACCTCTCGCTCATAGAGGGACAACATTTCCCACGATAGCGTCGGGTCGATGCCCGCCAGCAATGGATTGAGATAGAACACACTGTGTTCGCCCAATTCATCTGCCAGCGCCAATGTCTGCTCTGGCGTCAGCACTTGATACGAGGGACTTTTACGGACGGTATCGGCCGTCATTTTGCCGGCATAAGGTCCTGCTGGTCGGCCGAAGGCTTCGATTGTCCATTCGCTGTATGACTGCAGCTGGTGCTGGATATGCGGCATGAGTTGCCTCCAGGCCTTCTCGGGATCACGCGTAACCCACAGAAATATCGGGCCATGCCTGGGATATTCACCAGGATCCTCCTTGCCAAGCACAATACATTCATCTCTATAGGGCTGCCATAGTGCCGGGTCCAGGGGCGGAAACCAGCCATCGGCAATATGCGCTGCGCGCCGGGCTGCGGCGGCGGAACTGCCGCCCAATAATATGGGTGGGGCAAATGGCTCCGGTGCAGGTGTAATGAGGCAACGCCTGCCTTGCCATTCAAATTCTTTACCTGTCCATGCCAGTCGCAGAAACTCGCAGGTCTCTTTCATTACGCGCCAGCGATCTTCCAGCTTGCGACCAAATGTTTCGAACTCAGCGGGACGATAGCCTGCACCGATGCCGAGCAACAAACGGCCGTTGGACAGAATCTGCGTGACGGCCGCATCCTCCGCCAGCTTCGCTGGGTCGTACAAGGGTGCCAGCAGCACCGAGGTACGCAGCTTTATCGATTGGGTTAGCGCCGCCATCGCACTGGCAACGACCAGCGGTGACGGGTTGTAACCATCGGCGGCACTGTGATGTTCCCCAAGCCCCACAGTATCAAAGCCCAGGCTGTCGGCCCAGACCACCTGATCCAAAGCCGCCGCATAGAGTTTGCTGCGATCCGCACCGAAATCAGGCGCGCGCAAATCGTACGTCACTGTCAATTCCATAGAAGCCCCAGACCAATAATCCTTTTACGAAGTTGAGATCATCACGATTCAGCAGGCGCCATCTTGTACTGCTTGGCATCGGTGACGAAATCCGCATGACCGTAGCTCTCCAGCAGCGCGGCGAGTTTGTTGGTCAAACGTTTGTCCACCAACGTGCGCAAGCCGGGGATACTCATGCCGATCTTGTAGAAAGTTGAACTGGCCAGAAGTACCAGTATTGCCACCCCCGCAGCCAATTTGTCTTCAAAGCGATAGCTCACACCGAGCTTTTCGGCACGCGCGATCTTGCCTTCGCAGAAGTTTTGGATAAGGAAGTATTTTGAAAAGCCCCGCTCCATCCAGCGGTGCACTCGGCCCCGCAGAGAGGGGTCATCAAACAGTTCTGCGTCCATCGTCCCGCGTATCAATACCCCGCAGGTTTCCTCGTCAAAGTCCTCCTTCAACGACACCCCGCGGGCCATCATCAAATCGACAATTTCCTCGGGCGTCTCGCCCAACAATTCCTGCGGCAACCCCAGCAAAAAGCAGCGATAGCGCGCCATCTCCACCCGCTCGCGCTCAGCGGGGGTAAAACTCAGACGGCCCTTGGCCAACAGTTTGAAAGACAGCAAAAATATTCCGATGAGACCTGCGGGCATTTGATCCACCTGGGGAATGGGAATGCCATAGGTGGCGACATCCCATTTGCCGGTGCGCATAATATTGTAGCGCACCATGGAGTGCATCAACCGCACCTTGGCCGCGGCCCTGAAACCACTGCCAAACCGCTGCATGGCGCCGGGCATTGCCGTTGCCGTAAAAAAGCTCGCGGTTTCAAAAACGCGCCTGGCGGACTTATCATCCGACAGTGTGCCAGTCATCGTCATCGGCAGCGCAGTGTACTTGTTCATGAAGGTCGCAATAAACGCACCTCGAATGACAAACGGCGAGATCGTGGCCAGTGGGATGCGCTCCTGTCGGGCCCCTTTTTCAACCAGGTCCATATCGACCCAATCCGGCGTCGCCTCCATTGCGTGAATGAATGCCACCAATTCCGGCGGCGCATCCGGAACAGCGTCGACGCCCTTCTCGCAGGCGTCATCCAACAGGGTAATGAGTGTGCGGAAACCATATTGGGGTATCAGTGCAGCATAGGCGTCAGCCACCCTGTCACCCATCATCGTGTAATTGCGAATGTTCTCGACACGCTTGGGGTCAGACAGCGCACGTTGTGCATAACGCTTGTACCGCGCTGGCATGCGCTCACTCACGCTGGTATCGCTGACGTAACGTTCCGGCAGAATGGAGAAATCCACATCACCGTAGATGGCGGCAATGGACGTCTTCTGGTCTAGCACAAAATCGGCGTATATCGCTTTTTCCCGCAGCGTCATATGCTTTCCCCTCGCGTTAAAGAAATATCACGCACTGAAACTATGTTATCTGCCGTATTTGTCAATGAAAATGGTCTGCCGGGTACGCAAGCCAATCGCGTCACTCCAGTGCAGAGTCACCTTGCAAACAGGCGCTCTGCGGGGGCAGAATACCTCCTCACCCAGACTTGCAGCGGGAATAATATGATAATTAAACTACGCAAGATGTTCGTCGTACTCAGTGTCGCAGTTGCACTCACCGCCTGCAGCGATGGCAGTGACAGCAACCCTCCCATCTCTGAAACCACACCCCATCTACAGGGCTGCGCCGACACCGGCACCTGCGCCTCCAACCCAACCCTGACACTGGGCGATGAACGTCCCGCGATGGTGCGCATCCCGGCTGACTACGACGTCAACACCCGCTATCCGCTGGTAATGGTTCTGCACGGCCGCGGCGTGGATGGTTTTGTACAATCCATTTACTTTGGCCTGTTTGACAGAGTGGACAGCCATCAATTCGTCCTGATCTATCCGGACGGCCTGTCTATTGAGGGCCGCAAGCAGTGGCGATTCACACCGACCTGCTGCGATACCCCGGCGGACGAAGCCGCGGACATCAGCGATGTCAGTTACCTGACCGGCCTGATCGAAGAAGCCGCGGCCACCTACAGTCTCGATACCTCGCGCATCGGCCTCATTGGCCACTCCAGCGGCGGCTTCATGTCGCTGACAATGGCCTGTGAAGCGTCCCACCTGGTGACATCACTGGTGAACCTGGCCGGCTCCACCTTCGTAGATATCGAAAAATGCCTCCCCTCTACCGAGCGAGTCAGCGTACTTACCGTGCACGGTGATCTTGATGACACGGTCTTGTATGACGGGATAGCCGGCCTCTACCTCAGTGCTCCAGACGTTGCCGAGCGCTCCGCAATACTTGCCGGCTGCGATACGAACAATCCAGAATCCAAACCCGATTTTGACCTGGTGGCCAATATAGAGGGCGCCGAAACTTCCAGAACTACCTGGCCTGGTTGTCTGGGAGGCGCGGAGGTCGAATTCTGGAAAATGAACGGCGGACCGCATATTCCCGGGGCCTGGGTTGAGGAGGGGCTTGATACATTCGTCGAGTGGCTGCTGCAGCACCGCAGGGACTGATGTTGTATAACATATTGCGCCAACCCCTGAATTCAGGGGGCTCCCCTATCACCAGTAGTGCCGGGCACCATGATTTTTGCACCGACAGTTGCTAGGCTAGGGCTGTTTTAAACATCGGGATAATGGATCAATGGAAATACTGGCAGAGTGGCTACCGCGCATCGGCGCAATACTGACTGTGATGTTTGGACTGGTCGGTTTTTTCAAGCCACGCATGATCACGACCAACCAGCAGATTGAACTGGGAAGTCCGATGGCGCTGTCGGAAGCCAGAGTGGTATTCGGTGGACTCCACCTTGGCAGCGGCATCATGGCGCTGGCACTGCAGGAACCGCTGATCTATATGACGCTTGGGGTAGCCTGGAGCTTCGGGCTGCTGGCGCGCTTCTACTCAATGATGGTCGATAAGACCAGCCTGCAGCACTCCATGCCGGGCATTGTCATCGACGCAACCATGGCCTTCTTGTTGCTCAGTGGGCTCATTTTCTAGCTGAGCCCTCTCGAACGGCTTGACCGCAGCCGGCAACACTCTTGTTCTCGGCATTATTCACACCACATCACCCCTCCTCGAAATACACTAAGTCTTTGATACTAAACAATTAACCAAATAACCGGCCGATCATTACAGCTTAGCTGGCCGCGAGATTAGTATGTCTATTCTAGAACCGAATGGTTCACTGTCGGCTCAAACCAAACATTAGAGGAGGTTTGATCATGGTATCCCACATTATTGTGTTCACAGTTCTTTCCATCCTTTCGGCTATCGCGATTCACGCGTTTGGCAAGCCGATCAGCAAGTCACTCCCGGCGCCAAAAGCGCCTGGCTCTGACGAATCGCACAGTGTCGTTACGGGGACAGCTCCCCGTCCCTGATGCGCAGCCAGTGCGCGCAAAACATTGCGCCCTGCAGGCATCCAATGGCGAATTGAAAACGTTCTCGTAAACTTGTCAGTACCGTGATTCATGGTAAAGTTGCCGGCACGCTTGGTTGAAGCGGCCCACACTGTCAATGTTGGAACGGCTCCCGGCGGTAACAACGATCGGCCTATATTCAAAGGAGCACGCCATGCGTCACGCTTTCGTGAAAAAACCTGACGGTGTCCGCTTGCGCAAGCTTGCGCTGACGCTGGCCGTCTTCACCACTCTCGCCGGTTGCGGCGGCGACGAACCCAAGGCTACGTCAGCCGATGGCGGCGGCGCATCAGTCACACCCGCACAGCAGGCTGGCGTCTCAGAGCCAGAGCAGGTCACCACGTTAGAGGCGACCGATGCCAGCTGGGCACCGGAAGCACTGGAAAACATCCTCGCGCCTGTCGCACTCTACCCGGATATTGTCCTCTCCCAGGTCCTGATCGCGTCGACCAATCCGCAGGAAGTACTGGATGCCGGCAACTGGCTGCTGGAGAACCCTTCACTCAAGAACGAGGCGCTCGATGAGTCCGCGCAGCAGGCGGGATTTACACCGCCGATTCGCGCATTGATCCAACTCCCCCAGGTCGTCGACATGATGTGTCAGGATCTGGACTGGACCGCGGAACTGGGACAGGCCTATGTCAACGATCAGGCGGGGGTGCTGGACGCGGTGCAGCGCCTGCGAGTGCAGGCCGAGGATGTGGGCAACCTGCACAGTTCAGACGAAATGAAGGTAGAGACTGTCACTCAGGACAATCAGCAAGTCGTGACAATTTCACCGCCCGGCACTCAGATAGTGTATGTACCGCAGTACGACCCTGTAGCGGTCTATGCGCCACCGCCCACCACCACAACGACTACAGTGGTGCAGAATGAGGGCTATAGTACCGGCGCGTTGGTCACCACTGGCCTGCTGGCCTTTGGCGCGGGCATGCTGATCAATGAACTATTCGATGATGATGACGATGACTACTATTATGGCGGCGGCTATTGGGGCAGACCAGCACCCTACTATCCCCCCTATGCGTACCGGCCCCGTTACGGTGACGGGTTCTACCCGTCGCACGGCTATAACCGGGGCAATGGGAATTTCAATAACAACACGGTCATTGTCAATCAGAACAACAATTACTGGAAAAATCGCAGCAAGGGCGATGACAGAAGCCCCATCAGTGAAGCGCGCAAGAATCGCCCTGAGCTAAACACCCTGAATGCCCAGGCTGCGAAAGGTCCCAGGCGCGCGGCCCCGGTGAAAGTCGAGGGAGATGCAGGCGTTCGCGCTGGTATTGCGAGAGGAGAGCACGCCGGGCTGCAGGACAAAGTCGGCAGCACGCAGCGTGTTTTGCCTAAAATACAGGGCTCTTATGCCGGTGCCAAGCCCGGGGCCCAGGATGCTAAAGGCAAGATCGCAGCGATAAAGCCCGACGGCGTAGATCGACCACGAGAGATGCCAAAGCTGCAGGGCGCTTACGCTGGCGCCAAGCCCGCGGCACAGCAACGACCGGCGTCGGGCCTGACTGACCGGGGTCGCGCGCTGTCCACTGTAAATTCTTCGGGAAAGCCTGCACCAGCCCTTCAAAAACCTTTTGCAAACCGCAGCGGTGGCGCGGCAAGGTCAAGCGCACTCTCTGGCTCGAACCGGGGTACTCAAGAACGCGCAGCCAGTTTGCGTGGGCGACAAAGCATGCAGCACCGCGCTGCGCCCAAGTCCCGCGCCAAACCCCAGCGCAAACTCAGGCAGTAACCGTGTCAGGAGATCACTTATGAAGAATCCCATCAGGACATTCACGTCAGGGTATGCTGCCGCGCTTCTCCTCATCCTTGCGCCCGTCGTGCTGGCCGGCACACCGCCGGCGACGGAAGCCCATCTGTCGTTTGCAACGCCGGAAGCGGCGCTTGATGCGCTCATTACCGCGCTGGAGCAGGATGACACGGCGACGCTGACGCCATTACTGGGACCCGGCGCGGAAGACGTGCTGTCCTCGGGAGACGCAGTGCAGGACAGCCTGGATCGCGCCGCGTTTCTGGCGCGCTACAAGAAACAACACACCCTCACTGGCGAAGGTGATCAGCGTACCCTGATCGTTGGCAATCAGGACTGGCCCTTTGCCATCCCTATTGTAGAGCACGACGGGCGCTGGTATCTCGATGGCGAGGAAGGCGCCCAAGAGATTGTCTATCGACGTATCGGCAGCAATGAACTCGGCGCGATCGCGGTGTGCCACGGCCTGGTTGAGGCGCAGCACGATTACGCGGCGCAGGGCCACGATGGTGATGCCGCAGGCATCTATGCACTGAAGTTGATCAGCGATGAAGGCACCGAAAATGGCCTCTATTGGCCCACAGCAGAGGGTGCAGCTCCAAGTCCTGCCGGACAGTTCATCGCCAGGGCCGCGACAGAGGGTTATCGGCGCAGCGAGAGCGTGCCATACCACGGCTATTTTTATCGCATGCTCTACCGTCAAGGCAGTGCTGCCGAAGGCGGACCCCGCGATTACTTCTCGGACGGATTGCTGACCAACGGCTTCGCGGTCATCGCTTCACCGGCGGAGTATGGCGTGAGCGGCGTGATGACGTTTATCGTCAACCAGGAGGGCGTTGTCTTTCAAAAGGACCTTGGTGAGGACACAACCGCTGCGGTGAACAGCATCGACACCTTCGATCCCGACAGTAGCTGGACCGCAGTGACCGATGACAGCTGAGCGCAAGCAATAGCCCACATTTAGAGTTCGAGATATCTGAATGTATCAGTTGGCAGCTTGGAAAAGAGAGTGATTGCGAGTATCAGCGCTGTATAGACCAGTGTTGATACTATTGCGGCAAGCAGCGGTGAATCTGTTTTTTCTAGCAACCAGTAGTACACTAAAATCCTCCAAAAATCGTGCGGTAGATTGCAACTGCCTGACTTAACTCGTCGGTGCGGGTTATCGCGAAGCTGAGAATAACAAAGTTAAAGGTGATGATGACACCCAGAGCTGTCGACAGCGCTGCGGGCAAATGCAGCCACACAGGCAGCCGCTGCTTCACGCGGAGCCACATCTGAAAACCCACAATACCCAGCCCGTGATAGAGGCCCCAGACGATGTAGCGCCAGGATAACTCATGCCAGATACCCAGAATCAGCATGGAAGCGAGAATCCCCAGCGCGGGTCGTTTCAGCAGGAATGCCACCGGCGTAAACACATAATCCCGGCACCAGCTAGACAGCGAAATATGCCAGCTTTTCCAAAAGGTGTTGATATTCGAGCGTATAAACGGGTAGTTGAAGTTTTCGAGAATGCGAAAGCCCAATAAGGCGGCCAAGCCTATAGCGATATCGCAATAGCCGCCAAAACGAAAGTACAGGTCCAGCCCATACTCCACACAACCCAGCCACGCGCCGTAGGCGGTGTCATTGCCGCCGACTTGCTCGATATAGACCTGTAGTTTCGTGTCCAGCAGGTAATTGGCCAGTACCACCACCTTGAAGTACCCGAACAGCACACGCTCCAACCCGCTATAGAACAGTTTGCTGTCCCAGCGTTTGCGGCGCTCGTCGCGCAGGAACTCAGGAAATCGATTGATCGGACCGACCAGCAGCGTTGGGGGGAAAACGATATAGGCAGTGAACTCCAGAAAAGTGTGTTGTTTCAGGTTGCGGCCGTAGGACTCCGTAAGATAGTGAATCATTTTGAGAATATAAAAACTTGCGCCCAGCAATACCAGCGGTTCACCCTCGCCAGCTGACACATTTTGAGCAACTTTATAGGCGAGGAAAATGCCGCATAAAAGCGCAATGCCGGCCAGGCTCCTGCTGGCCGTGCCGCCGCTCTTCAGATGACCCGTGTTGCCCGACAACAGATAACAAGCCGCCGTCAGCAGTAGCATTGAAACCAGTGCTGCGTACTGTCCGAAAAACGACAGGTAAGCAGCCGGAAAGATTGCCACCCAATAGAGTTGCCACTGCCTCGGCAATAACCAGTACAACGCCGTGAAGCCAAAGAAAACAAGCAGCATCTGGGGATCGCTAAAATTCATTGGCAGCTCGCGCAATTTCCGCTGTTTCGGCAGCAAGCCATGGCCTGAAGATATCAGCGCCCTTGTAATTCATATGCGCGAAATCCAGATAGTACTGCGCATCGATGTACGAAAAGTGGCGGTAGTGGATAGATTCATCGCTATCTGCGAATGCCCGCAGAATACGCCGAAAGTTCTGCTGTTCAGCGACGCCTGCATTCTCCCATTCTCCACTTCTGTCTACATCGAGTATCACCACCTGGGCCTTGTTCTTTACCAGCTCCAGAATGATGTCGCGATGCGCTGGGAGGATTTCGCGCAACTCTGCGCGCTCGCGATAGAAGGGCTCAAACCGTTTTCTGTTAAAAGGCTTTTTAGCTCTTATGATTGGGCCGATGCCTTCGCTGAACTTGAGTCGATATGCGGGAGCCCAAAAACGTTCCAGAAGTGCACCGTAGTATAGGGTCGGGCTGTCAATCAGGAGTGTTCTCCAGTACTCCCACGCGCCCTCATCCAGCAAATTCTCTTGCAATAAAAGGCCCGCAGTCAGCACGACAATTTTTCTACAGTCCGGTAGCAGCGCTAGCACCGGGTAGAACATCCTGAGATCAGCTTGAAGGGTGCGCACAATGGAGAAGACTCTCTGGGAATCATCCAGAGGTCCATCGTATCGCCGCCATTCAGCCCGACGACGCCAGTCATCTCCTCGCCTGGCGAGTGCGGTATCTAATGGAGAGGAACCAAACGCCATAACGGTATTGGACTCGCAGGATGCCCTGGCCAGTGCTTCAGGCGTTTCTTTCAGAACATAGAAGAATGTTGGATCGTAGAACGCCCACTCAAGCGCCACAGGTTTATAGCGCAAGTGAAGAGACGCCAACGACAAAAAGGCCAGGATCGCAGCCACGCCGAAGATAAGGTACGGCCGGCCCACGTTCACCTCTGGCCGCCCTGTCGCGACACGATGTCACACGCTGCCTGCAGGCTGGAGATCCCCATTATCTCTTTGGTAGCAAGCTGTATACGCAAACCTGATTCCAGCGCCAGAATAAAGTTGACGTGCGCCAGAGAATCCCAGCCAGCGGTGTTCTCAGGGGAGGATTGAGGGCCCAGATCTGACACTGCGACATGAAAAATCCGCGCGGCAATCTCGATCACTGTGGCGATCAAATCCTGCGACTGCAGCGCTGATGCGGCAGACCCTCTTTTAGCAAAAAGTTCCCTGAGTTCAGGCAGCAGAACCTTTCCTGAAGGCCCTCGCGGTATCGAATCGATGACCATCCACTCTTTGGGTATCTTGAAATGCGAGAGCTGTTCTTCACACCAGCTCACCAGGTGCTCCTGTAGGTAATCGCTATCAACCACCAGTACTGCCACCAGTATTTCACCCCACTCGGAATGCTCAACCCCCATACAAGCAACTTCCAGCACACTGGAATATTTCCCCAGAACTTCCGCTATCTCCTCGGGGTAAATATTCTCCCCGCCACTGATAACTACGTTCTTGATGCGTCCGTCGATATAGAAATACCCGTCCTCATCGCGGTGGGCGAGATCACCGGTGTGCAGCCAACCCTCGGTGAACAATCCATTATTGACACCCTCGCGACCGATATATCCAGAGAATACGTTGTCGCCCTTTAACATCAGCTCACCCACTCGATCGTTGGTCGACGCAGCCTCGACCAAAATTCTGGCGTCACAGTCTACGGGTTTGCCGATAGAGCCTACGCGACGGGTTTGCTCGTCAGGCCCGCAGAACAGGGCGCCAGTTACCGTTTCGGTAAGCCCATAGATATTGGCGATCCGCACGCCAAACGTTGTCTCAAAATCCTTCCACAGCGCCTCCTCCAGATAGCCCGCTGCAGAGATCAGGAACTGGAAGTCCTCGTAGGCAAAACTATCAGACAGACTGGCACCAAAGCGGTTTATCAAGGCGAGAATGGTCGGCACGAACACACCATGCGTCACCCTGTAGCGGTAGAAGGACAGCAGCAACGGCTCGAGGTTTTGTATACTGAACGCAAAGGGGCGCACCCAGGTCGCCGTGTTAAAACAGGCGACCACTGGCCCCTGAATAAGCCCATCCACATGGTGCAGGGGCAGCACATTTAGTAGATTGGAATCCGCTGAATACCGAAATTGTGTGCTCAATGTTGCAAGGTGAGCCTGCAACGCGCCATGAGTGATCGGCACAGCTTTGGGGTTGCTGGTCGAACCAGAAGTCATGCTGATGAATGCGATATGTTCGGCCGGCCAGGAATTCGGTGGGTCGCGCGGGTCCAGCGCATCCAGTAGTGCGGGAAAACAGGCGGCCTGCGTGTCGTTCTGTTTTCTGCTGCCCAACAGCTTGTGCATAAAATTACTGTGTTTTTCCTGTTGTCGAATCTCCAATCGCAGTTTCGTGGCGTGCGCGTCCTGACAGCATCTGTTTAAAATGGCTGCATCCATGATGCAACCCTGTACACCGACGGTCAGTGCAATCAGTTCAAACTCAGACGCTCTCAAGTCGGAGCCGGTGATAATCGGAACCATGCCATTGTCGACCAACGCCAGAAACAGCAGGGCCTTGAGCTCGTCGTCGACAGAGCTGACAACAACCCGGTCCCCGGGCGACAACTCGCTTGAATCGATGAACTGGTTCAGTTTGCCGAGCTGCTCAGTGAGTTTCCCGTAGGTCTGCTGGTGATTGTCCGTCTGCAGAAATACCTTTTTGCTCTTGACGGCTTTTGCCGTCCGGTAAAAGCTGAACATAACTCTCCTGGTCATAGTAAAGGGCAAGCATCGATTTTCGATCAGCTTTTGCGTTAGTGAAACGCGCGATAAGAGGGACCGGCACGATTTTTTCTGGCAGCTTGCGGGCACCCAGTGCTTCGCGTAACTGTGCATACAGGCTGGTAGTGAATGAGGCCTCATCCATGCACTCGGGTGCGACCACAAACAGAATTAGCGAGCCCAGCTCACTGTCTTGATCAGCATGGATGGCACAGCAGCAATCCACAACGGCATCAAGCGCATTCGCTGCGTACTCGACTTCTTGCAAATACAGTGTCTCGCCCCAGCGATCCTTTACCTGATCGTCTTCCCGCCCTATGTAGTGAAACGAACCATCGGCTGCCAACTGCGCCATATCCCCGGTGTGAACCCAGCCGTTGTCAAAACGCACGGAGCTGACAACGTTCTCACCCAGGTAGCCCGACGCACGGCCTGCGCTATAGATGCACAGTTCGCCCGTGTGACCAGGGCCCAGTACATGACCGGTGGCATCTCTCACCTGGACGATCGCGCCGACGGGATAACCCAAATTACCCTCTGGACGTATAGCCATCGAATCTGCCAGACAGATTCCCCCGGTCTCGGTCAGACCGTAATAGCCGTGCACCGGTACATTCAGAAACTGCTCGATATGGCCGCGGGTAGTAACCGGCAAGCTGTACCCCGTGGTGACAATCTGTTCCAGTGACAGCGGGCGTCGCTCCGCTGCCAACGATTTGATCAGCTTTTCAAAGCTGACCAGGAGGCTGGGGACAGTGGCTAGATGTGTCACTTTATGCTGTGACATAAGCTTGTATATATGCAGCGGGTGCTTCATGCCCGGCGCGGGCACCAGTATCGTCATCCCCCTGGTAAGTGCGGCCACTGCCGGGTTGCGCAGGCCGCTCATGGTATGGGTTGCACCCAGCGACAGCAAAACACCGGCCTCTGTCCAGTTGAAATGTTGTGCCAGCACCTGTGCGCTATGTGTCAGGCTGCCCTGGCTAAGGCAAACACCTTTGGGCTTTCCCGTAGACCCGGAGGTAAACAGGATGGCGGCCAGATCCTGAGATTGACCAACATAATCCGCGGGACTGGCACTCTCTATATAGGGGCCCAACAAATCCGAGAACAATTCGCCAACCTGATCTTCACCGGCAAGACTGTCGAACTGGTAGTAGCGCGTTGCCAGCGGTTTACGACTGAAGCAGGCGACGGGCGTTATACGTTCGATAATGTCCGTCACCGTGTCTGGCGTCGCCTGAGCATCAACCGGGACGATAACGCGGCCATTTAACCAACACGCCCAGATCAATATAAATAATTCAGGACAGTTTTCACTGCACACCAGTACTTTGTCTCCGTGTACTGAGATGCTACGCAACCAGTGACCAGCAGCTCTGACCATAATCTCTACAGACTCAAAATCGTAGGACGCGCCCTCCTCGTCAAGCAGTATCGGCTGGCGGGTATAACGAGCGGGCAACGTGGCCCACAGCGCAGGGAAGCTGTCAGGCGTCGCGCACGGCAGCACCAGATACCCGTAGTAAGCCTGCAGTCGTGCCATGCTGCCGGACACGGCTGCTGGAAAGAGTATTTCTCTATCGCACAAACTGCGGGCAGTTGCGCGTACCTGAGACTCGGGGTACTCAGTATCGTGGCAAATTTGCTCGAACGTCTTCCCCAATCGGCTGTGGAACAGCAGCTCGCACTCAATTTCGGACAGCTCATGCCCAAGACATTCTTCCAGCCGTTGTTGGTAAACAGGATGGCGGAGCAATAGCTCACTCACCTCAAGCCCGGGCTTGTCGCTGCAGATGGCTACGCGCGCCCGGTCGAATTCAATTTCTACCAGCGCGTTGACGATCAGGTAATCGTTACCGGCCAAATCCCGTTGGTGGCCAGTTGCAACCGTGCTTGCCGCCCACGACCTGGGGCCAATAAGTGCCGCGCCATTGTAGTGCTGTGTAGCGGCATTACTTTTGAGGTTAAAACGTTCGCCAGAATCAAACAATTCAGGTTCCGCGAAAATATAGGCTTTGCGTGACCCTGTCTTGCAACGTCGTTCGAGAATGTGCTCCCAATCGTCTCCGGATAACTGCAGGCACCCTCTTTCAAAAAATGGCTCCGGCTCGCTGTTGGCCAGATGAATGTGCGGATAGAACAATACGCCGTCGTCTCTGGTAACTCTCAAGCACTCGGCGAGAAACGTATCCTGGGCATACCGGTGCAGCGAGTCCAGACCAACGACAAGTTGAACTGCATTGTCTTGAAGGGGTAAATGCCGATCTGCGTGTGCAAACAGAACGCTCAGGTTTGACGCGCGCTTCTCGTCCGACAACCAGTACTGAAAGCCCGCGTAGCCAAGCACGTTACTATTGCCCTCCCACAGCGAAATGACTTGCTGCTCGGGAAACAGGGACGCCAACCATTCGCCTGACCAGCCCGTCCTGCACCAGGTATCCAATATCAGATCACCGGGTGCCAGGCTATCCCTGAGAGGTTCAAACAGGGCAAGCAGAGCACGACTGGATTCGTTGAAGGGTTGGAAGAAAGCGTAACTGTCGCGCAGTTTTCGCGCGGCTTTCTCGCGCAGAAAGCTCTCGTAGTCAGCAGTGCGGAACCAGTTGCCCCCCCGTGTGCTCAACCACTGCTCATCCAGTGTCGGACGATCGAGTTGAGTTTCAGTAAAAAGAGGGAAACCGTGCGAGACCGGTGTTGCAGTGCCGCAGACTGCACACGCCAGAAATCCTTCCACCATCCGGTCATTGTTGGCATGGTAGGTTTTTGCCACAAGCGCCGATTTACAGGTCGGGCAGGCGAGTCTGTCTAAAATGGTAGCCAGCAAAAGCAAACCTCATTATGGTACACCGCTGAAAGGAGCGATTGTACGCGCGGACTACCGATCAAAAAAGCGCTATAGCGGGTAACAATACAACGAGCTATCCTCTACTCTCTATTTTCGCGTTCCAAGTGGAGTTCAGCGCACCGCTGGCCAGAGTTCATCCCCAGTAGATCCCATGAATATGGACAGCTACTTTCTCAGTATCTACACTTGGGCAACCCCACAGAGGAGGAATACCCGATGAATGAGCTCGCAACACCGGGCGTTAGAGCTGTTTCCAGGCAACACCTGATAGAAGCCGTCGTGGGCCTGACACTGCTAGTGCTGGCTTTTTTTGCCATCGCCTCATCGGATGTCTCCGCAACCGGGACGCGGACCTACTGGACCCTGTTAATATTGATCTTTGCGATTACCGCTTTTGTCTCCGATCGAATGCATACCGCTCACAGTCTCACCCACATGCCCAGTGCAGTGACCATTACCCTACATTGGCTGGGCGTATTTCTCGCCATCCAGCTGGTACACTATTTCGTTTTCACCGGGCGTATGGCGAATGCTGACATCGGCCTGACCAACGGCCTGATTCTGGCGCTCAGCACATATCTCTTCGGAATCTACAGCAATTGGCGCATGGCGATTATCGGTGTAGCGCTGGCGGTGGGAACCGCCGGAGTCGCCTTCATAGAACAGTTTGTATGGTTCCTCTTCATTGTTGTTGCAGTGGCCATCGTGATTCTGTTTCTGGGTGCAAAATTTATCAAACGGCATTAAATAGGGAGGACTGTGTGGCATACGAATTAACCGGCAAGGTCAAGCTCATTCAAGAGGCAAAGACGTTCGATAGTGGTTTCACTAAACGGGAAATGGTGGTCATCGTTGAAGACGGCAGATACCCGCAGGAAATCAACCTGGAGTTCGTTCAGGACAAAGTCACCTTGCTAGACAACCTGCAGATAGGACAGGAAATCACTGTCACATTCGATCTCCGAGGCAGGGAATATAACGGCAGATATTTCAACAACCTGCAGGGTTGGAAGATTGCGAGTCCGGGCGCCGAGAGAGAATTTTCTGGCGACGGATATACACCACCTACGCCCGACGAAGCCCCCCCTGGCTTCGACGACACCGACATCCCCTTCTAGCAGCACAAGTAACTGCAAGCCCACAAGACGCCCCGAGTCCCTGCGGGGTGGCAGCGATCAGGCTTGCCACCCCGCAGGGACGGATCGCCAGAGAGTGTTCTTCTCCAGAAAAGTATTGCGAAGCGCCTGTGTCAGCAAGCTTGAAGTGCCGAACACAAACCGGTAACGTCAGCCGAATAACCCAGTGCACCATACTGAGTCCATTCAATTTGGGAGGGCTGTCATGAACATCGCACTAAAACAGCAACTTCCGCATAAGGCTCGCACACTCCCCGGCTGCGAGTTACCGGGTTACGAAACTTTGTTCGAAGAGCTTTCGTATTGGATTGAGGCAGATCAGATCGTGGGTGAAATACCGTCTGATCTGGAAGGCACCTTGTTTTTCAATGGTCCCGGGCGCAACAAAATCGGCGATCAGCAATACGGCCACTGGTTCGATGGCGATGGCATGATCAGTGCGGTGACGATAAAGGGCGGGCGCGTCCACTATAAAAATCGGTATGTACGCACTCCCAAGTATATCAATGAGACCGCAGCGCAGAAAATCCTCTATCGCGGTGTCGGCACACAAATTCCCGGTGGCCCGCTGAAGAACATGTTTCGCGCACCGGGCAACGCGGCCAATACCAGTGTCATACTTCACGGCGGCAAGCTGCTGGCGTTATGGGAGGGCGGGAAGCCCTGGGAACTGGATCCGGAGACACTGGAAACTGTCGGCGAGTACAGTTACGCAGGCGGCTTGTCCGCCATGCAACCAGTCAGTGCTCACCCGCGGCTCGATCCGTGCTCCGGCGAGCTGTATAACTTCGGCGTGTTCGGTGTGCCCAAGCCGAAACTGCACTTTTACAAGATTGCCGCGGATGGGACAATGGTCGCGAACACGTCACAGTACGTGGGCGACTACTCGATGTGCCACGATTTTGCGATTACCGAGAAGTACGCTGTCTTCATCTTGTGCCCGGCATTCCTGCGTACGCCCTTCAAGTTTTTGCTGGGTCTGCGCAGCATCTTCGAATCCATCGAGTTCGACAGCAGCGAGAATACCAAGGTCATCGTGCTGGAGTTAGCCACGGCTAAAATTGTTAGAGAGTACGAATTCAGCTGCTTCTTCGGCTTCCACATCGGCAATGCCCGTGAAAACGGCGATGAGATCTCTGTCGATGCGCTCTGCGTGGAGAGTATGGATGTGATGGGCGGGCTCTCGGATGTCTTCATGGAGCGAGGCGATGACTTTCAGTTTCTCGCCGATGGCGCCAGGTTTAACCGCTTCACCCTGAACCTTGTGACCGGCGACACCGACAGAAGCCTTATAGAGGGCGCAATTGCCGGAGAGTTTCCGGCCTGGAACCCGCGCTGCACGGGGCGTGAAAACCGCTATACCTGGTTGGCCACCATCGTTGAGAATGGTACGCCCTACAGCTTCAATGCATTCCAGAAGGTAGACCACCAGAGCGGAGAACTAAAAATACACGACTTCGGTGAAGGACGTTTTACCGCAGAACCGAACTTTACCCCGCGGGGTGAGAATACGGCAGAGGACGAGGGCTACCTGGTCTCCATTGTTTACAATCACGCGCGCAAAAAGAGCGAGATCGTCATTGTCGACGCCCGGGATATGGAGCGTGAATTGGCCGTGATACCGCTGCAGCACCCTGTACCCTTTGGCTTTCATGGCGGTTTCTATAGAGAGACTTTTGTCTAGCAAAGCGACCGCCAACTCCCGCATCCCCCGAATCATCGCCAACCGCAACGTTGGCGTACGGTGATGTATTCAATCTACGTTAAATTATTTCGGATCTCAGTCTGATGCGCTGTCTATGGTTTTTTAGTTTGTTGTTACTGTCACTGCCGGCGGCTGCACAGGAGCCCATGGAGGTACTGCTGCAACAGTTGTCTGCCAATGGCGAGGTGTATATCGCCGGTGAAACAGTACACAATCTGTCGGTTACGCAGAACTTTTACGCGGAGAATACGTACGCGACAGCCTGGAGCAACCCTGTTGCCCTGAACGAACTGTCGGCGGCTATTTATCAGGCCGAGCGCGAGGGCATGAATCCCGCCGATTACCATCAGCGTCAAGTACAGGGCCTGCTGGACGGAACTCTCACCCTCGATACCGCTGCTCGCGATCTGCTGTTGACCGACTCACTGGTGCGACTGACCTATCACTATGCCTTCGGCAAGGTCGACCCCAAAGATTACGTTTCCTCGTGGAACTTCGACCGCAAACTCCCCCAGGTAGACCCTGTTCTATGGGCACAAGGGGTGATCAGCAACGGCGGCATCCTGGCGGGACTCAGCCAATTGAAACCCACTAATCCCATGTATGGAAAACTGGTAGACGCGCTGGCGCAGTATCGGCTGATTGCCGCTGCAGGCGGATGGGCCGCCGTTGATCCCGGGCCCACACTGCACTCCGGTGAGACCGGGCCCCGTGTGATCCAGTTACGCCGTCGCTTGCTAGCCGAAGGCGATCTGACAGCGGATACTGCCTCCGAACCCACTCTGTTCGACGATACGCTCAAGCAGGCAACCATTCGCTTCCAACAGCGCCATCACCTGGATACCGACGGTGCTGTGGGCAAGCAAACCCTGGCGGCCATGAACGTGTCGGTAGACCAGCGTATCGGCCAGATTCGGGTAAACCTGGAACGCTCGCGCGTGTTGCAGGACATCCCACCCACCGCGGTAGTCGTCGACATTGCGGGGTTTGAAGTCTCAATGTACCGCGATGGTAAGCGCTTACTTCGAAGCCGGGCCCAGGTCGGCCGCCCCTACCGCAGCACCCCGACCTTTCGCGACAGCATCACTTACATCGAGTTCAATCCGACATGGACGGTCCCGCCCACCATTCTTGCCAAGGATACATTGCCGGCAATCAAACGCGACCCCGGTTATCTACAAGCCAAGAATATGCAGGTGCTAACCAGAGACGGCAAGGTAGTAGACCCCTCTACCGTGAACTGGCAACTCTACCCGCAGCGGGGCTTCCCCTACATGCTGCGCCAGCAACCGGGCCCGAACAATTCGCTGGGCAGGCTCAAGGTCATGTTCCCCAATGAACATATGGTGTACCTGCATGACACCCCCAGCCGCGACCTGTTCAGCCGCAGTGAACGCACATTCAGCTCGGGCTGTATCCGGGTAGAAGACATCATGGAACTGGCCGAATTACTGCTGGATGACCCGGCCTGGGACCAGGCCGCGATAGCCAATGTTATTGCGGAACGTAAAACACGAAGGGTTTCCTTGCGACATTCCGTGCCGATCTACCTGGTGTACTGGACAGTAGAAGTGCGGGACGACGGCCGCATTGATTTCAAACGCGATCCGTATCAACGCGACCAGGCTCTGTTCGACGCGCTGCAGCGACCACTCAAACCTGACGCTCAGCGACTCGAGCAATTCCAACCTAATCTCGATTGAACGGCGCGCTTGCTCAGCACACCACCCCGTGATAGAACCGAAAAGCCTGCAGGACAGACTCGTTTCAACAACAGTGAGCCAATACAATCGTCGCCATTTAACCGGAATTTTTGCCTGACGCATGACAGAGAAAGGTGTAATCCAAACGAATTATCGCCTGGCGATATCAATAGGCCTTCTCGTCTTAACTTCGTATGGGAGCGCATTCGCGCAAAATATTCCGCCAAACAACGCCGACACTGCGCCGGTATCTGAATCACGTGAATTCTTTGAACTCACCGACTGGACACATAGCTGGGACCTGAAAGACGCTATAACTTATGTCCCCGATGCAACCGAGCAGTCAACATTTGGAATTTCCTCTGCGCCGAGAGTTCTCTCCGTGCCAGACAAAGGCTCGATACCGATGCCGCTGAACCGGGATACCGGCCCGTGGGGCGCGGTATATGGAGCTCCAGCGCTTCCCGGCCCGCTATACATTGCAAGTGATGCTTATTTTGCCGGAAGAGCCTCGTTTTTTTCTGATCGAGTGCTAACGGGAGGAGAAGGCCTGTTTTCAGCCTTGGTGCCCAATGCAGACCCCCTGGGTTCCAGTACTTACTTCAATGCGCCCAATGGGTATATGCCACCCTACTGGTTGGCAGGTCTGGCCCACCCGCAACCGGGAGAAGTGCCCGGAGGGACACACCCGGCACGCGCCTTGGTCATTGACAGTTTTCTGGGCTCTTCTGGTGCCGGCCCGACACTCGGCGGCACCATTACAGGCGAAAACTGGGGCGTGGCGTGTTTTGGACCGCTGCCGGAAGCAGAGGGAGGCCCGGGATTTTTCTGGGAGGGAATTGATAAGGCGCTTATCCCACAAACAGTCCTAGTCATTCTCTACGTTGGCTCGGGCATAGACGGTTCATGGTTGGAGGTGAATTGGCGCGAGAATGGACGTATACAGACCTTGCGTGAACCCGTTACCCTGGGCTCCCGACCCGATGCTGCGCCTTTCCCGTATAAAGAAGCTTTCTTCGGGTACGTTGAGACGATGCGAGATTCTGCCATAGGAATCAAGGTTGGCGCAGAGCCAACAACCGCTGAGACCGACAACTTGAGAAACTGGGCCGCCAGATACATAACCGAAGCAGAGAACACTACCGGCGCACCCTCTCACAATTAGTTCTCCACTTACCGCACGGTATAGCCACGCCCTTCAAGACAGGCAGAAAGCGCTCGCCGGTAGTCGCCAGCCTTGACGACATCCGACTCGCCGGCAACCGGATCAAAACCCGTCTGATCCACCGCCCAGCGGTAGCACTCATATCGGTCGCGATCCTGCTGCTCTTTACTCTGTTCCTTATTGGGATAGACAAATACCTCTGACTCCCCTGTCGCATTGGCAGTCGCGATTGCCGTCTCCGCACCCTCCGGTTTTTCCACAACGACATATCCGGTGCGATCCGCGTTCCACATGTAGTAGGTAAAGTTGGCGAAGAAATAGTGACCCGTACCAATGCCGAAACTGACATAACCAGGCGACAGAAAGCTCACTTGCGCGCCGATGGGTGCTCGAACCACCACATAGGCACCTTCAGGCCCCGGACGATAGAAACTACCATCGTGATAACGGTAGTTGTGCCTATCAACCTTGATCGTACGGTATCCCGGGGGCAGGGCCCTGACCTGATCCCCAACCGCCGGATAGCGACCAGGCGACTGGGGCACCTTGGGAGGGCCAGCGGCATTGGCCGCCAGCACTGCCAACAAGAAAGCGATCGCCAGGGACGTCGTTGTGGCCGTTGCGCCCCTGCTAACAGATCTATTTCTCATGATCACCACCCGGTGGTCCACCCTCCGGCGCACAAGCAAGCTCATCTTCACCCTTCGGAGAGACGATACAGGAACCCGTTACGTCACCGCGGCGACCCGAAAAGGAACAAGCTGCCCCCTCCGTCTGGTCAGCACATGCCTCCAGCGCTTCCGGGGGTGGTCCGCGTTGCTCGCCGGATTGCGAAGAGGGCTGGGCATTGACGATTGACGATGAAATACAGCTCACGAGAATGAAGGTCTGCGCGATGCCGCGAATGATTTTCTTTGAATGCATATCGTATCTCCTTGTGGGTATGGTTGCTGAACAATTGAATTCTAGAGGCCGACCAAGGAGTAGATGCGTACAAAATGTGAAGAATTGTAGGAGTATGTAATGCCGGGTATATTTCGACTATTCGATCTTATAGCCGACGCCGTATATTGAATGGATAAGCTCTTCATCGTCTCCGGATTGTGACAACTTTTTCCGAAGATTTTTCACGTGGGTGTCAATTGTTCTATCGCTGACAACACGCTCATCGGTATAGCTCAAATCCATGAGTTGATCACGCGAGAAGACACGACCGGGCTGCAACATCAAGCCACGCAGCATCTTGAATTCAACCGGCGTCAATTCGATACGCTGCTCCTGCACGCTACACTGGTATTTGTCCAGATCCAGAGTGATGTTGCGGTAACTCAACTCGCTAGCAGTTGCCGCCACAGGTTGTTGCTGTAAGCGCCGCTGGATCGTGCGCACACGAGCGACAACTTCCCGCGGGCTAAAGGGTTTGCAAACATAGTCGTCGGCGCCCAGCTCCAAACCGATCAGGCGATCGATTTCATCGACTTTCGCGGTTAGCATCATTATCGGCAAATTTGAAAATTGACGCACTTCTCTACAGATGGTCAGGCCATCTTTACCAGGAAGCATCAAGTCGAGAATAAGGAAATCCGGCTGGCGCTCCCTGATCATCTCAACCGCGTGCACTCCATCATTCAATACCGTAACGCGAAAGCCCTCGCGTTGCAGATAGTCCACCAACAACTGGGCGATCTTGGGTTCATCCTCTACCACCATGATGTTCAAATTATTCACGTCTTACGTTCTCCTGCCAGCGGCAATTCGATCCGTATACTCAAGCCACCCTCCGCCGACGGTGATGCAGCGATGCTGCCACCATGTGCAACAACGATGCTTCTGCAGATAGCGAGCCCGAGGCCCGCACCACCTGTGCGGCGACTGCGAGAAGCCTCCTGGCGAAACAGGGGATCAAACAGCTTTTCACAATCAGTGACATCGACACCGGGCGGTGTATCGGCAATCGTTATGACTGCCATGGTATCCGTTCCTGACAGACTCACAACTACGCGTCCCGGAGTGTCTGTATAAGCCAGCGAATTCTCCAGAATATTCTGCAGCAGTTGATCTATACGCTGAAAATCTGCCGTCACCGCCAAATCAACCGAGTTGGCACTTTCGTCAGCTCGCGCCAGACACAACTCTATACCCTGAGCTGCGGCGCGCTCTCGCATCCCCTCAACCGCTTGCTGCAAGCAGTCAATGATATCCACCGTAGCAAACTGATATCGCAAGCCGCCTACATCGGAAATTGAGAGCTGATACAGATCGTCAATCAGGCGGCTGAGACGCTGCACTTCCTGATCCAGCGATCCCAGCTCTTTCGCGTTAAACTCACGGACACCATCCTTCAGTGCTTCGATCTCACCGACCAGCACTGTCAATGGCGTGCGCAACTCGTGGGAGATGTCAGCCAACAAGCGTTTGCGCGATGACTGGTTCGCCTCCAGAGTCGCACCGAGTCGATCCAGATCTTTGGTCAGTTGGCCCAATTCGTCTCCCCGGCTCTCGTTCATCCGGTGAGAATAGTTGCCTCTGGACAACAGGGCAACGCTGTTAATCATGCGCCTGACAGGTGCCAACAACCCTCGTGCCAGCAACAGGGATACACCAAAGGCCAGCACCAGGCTCGCGATACCGATCAGCCAACTCGTTTGCAACTGTTGCCTGGAAAACTCAGTCTCCAGAGGCGCGGTAATATGCTCTCGCGGTTCGCTGCGCAATTCACCGATAACCTTATTGTCGACGAGAACGGGCACACGGATTGCCGGCACGCCATTCGGGGCACTACTTAGCCCCACCACGAGATGCCCATCGAGATCATAGAGCGCAGTCGGCGGAAAGCCTTCACCACCCATTCGCTGTGGCAGTCGCCCGCGTGCCGGTGGCGGCATACCGGGGCGAGGCGGACCGCCACGTGCTTCACTCGGCGCAGACCGGTGTATCAGCGCAAAAAAACGCTGCTCGCTCAGATTGCTCCAACTGCGCCCCGCGGCCAGGTACTCATCTGCCAGCTCTGTCTGCACGCGCTCCAGACGTGTTTTCTCAAGCGCGTTCACATAGCCCAAAAGCCCCTGCTCGAAACTCCATCGTGCCAGCCCCAGTGTGGCGGCCAGCACCAGCAGTGTCAGGCCGACAAAGGCAGCAACCAGTTTTTGTGCGATTGAAAGTCTCATGCTGTCACTCTAACGATTTTCAAAACACTGGGCCAGCGGCGTCTACCGAGACTATGCCTCGCCAGGAAACAGCACCGCCGCAGGTGCAGCAGGCGTGAGTACAAGAACATTTTTTTGATCATCCTGAAAACGGGTCACGGTAATCTCCAGTGACTGCTCAACAGTCTGGCTGCCGTATAGCCCAATATGTAACAGCGCACTGCCTGAATTGCTGAAAGTAAACCGCCCCATCACCACAAGCTGGGAGATCTGTCCGCCTGCGACCTCAAGCGCTACCACCGGGGCGAGTAATATATCTTTCGGGGCAACGTCTCTTTGTCCATCACTCAAGACGACCTGCTGTTTGACAGATTCGACAATCATCCCGCGGTGATTATTGAACTCAATCATCGATATCTGGCCGTCGCTGTCGTCGTCCATCCCTTCGAAAGCTGAAACAGGTAGCGACAACACCATGAAGATCCCGTCATCTGTGATATTCAGCGCGCCGTGCTGAGCCACCATCAAGTGGGCGTAGGCTGGCAACACCATAGACAGACTGGTTACGCACGCCAGCAGTGTTACGGTCAGTAGTCGGTATAAAGCTTTCATAGAATCGGTCTCGTTGTTGTCTTCGCCAGATCAGGCCCCGGGTGGCGGCCCGCCAGTGACGTCTACTGCGCCTTTAACGCAGCGCTGGAAGTAGGGGTAGCTGTCGGTGGCGTAGTAGTGATAAATCCCGTCGGGGAACTCGGGAGTCACGCCGACCCGGCCGTTACACTCATCCAGATCCCCAGACCCTGCTACATATTCATAATCCTCCGCAAACGTACCCAGGGGATAGGTCGCTACCGAGGGTCTCGAGTCACTGATATCAGTGACATACTGATAGCTACCGCTAATCACTTTAAGTGCCGAACTGGCATCGTCAGCAACGCTATAGCCATAACGCGCATAGACAGGAAATCCGTCTGCGGCCCAGGCTATGAGTGTCATCACCGAGCTATTCCCACCCTGTTTAGCAATAAACCCTTCGGGCATGCCGTGATAGTGGTAGGTGCCACCTGGTTGCACATGTGCGTTGTTATCATCGGTACCAAAGCTGAAGACGCTTTGCCCCAGAGCTTCGATATGCCAATTTCCAACGGAATCACCAAGGCTGCAGGCAGTGCCGGAGTCATCACAACTGCCACCGGTCCCTGCATCAATTTTGACGCCATTTAACACATAGGCGATGACTCCCGCAGGGCCGCCCAGGGTTGTGGCAGTAACGGTCTCTGTCGGCTCCAGCGTGTAGCTGGCCGCTACTGTTTGCTCGGTTATGGTGTTCGGATTGTCCGGGTTTGGGAACGTTCCAACCGCATGATCGGGTATGCCATTGGCCGTTAACTCGCGGGTGGTATCAGTACAAGTCCACTGGGAGGTGCTGGTGTAAGTCAGAGATGCCTGTGAGTTGAACGTTGTGTCGTCGTAGTCACAGACAACACCACCGGTCGCGCCTGCAGTTTCGGTCCCGGTACTCGCTGTCGTTTCCTCCGCCGGGTCGTCTGTGTCGAAGCTATCCGCCACAGCATCAGAATCAGATCCACCTCCGCCGCAAGCGGCCAGCATAGTTAAAGCAATCAGAATACTAATACGTATTGGAATCGACACAGTCACTCTCCTTGGTAGTTGTGTAACTAGTAGACGCGGAAAATGTGCAGACAATATGAAGTTATAGTGGTGAAATGCGTAACATTACGTGTAAGCGGCATTTCAGATTGAGATGCCGCCTAAAAATGGCTGCATCATCCAACCGCACCGCTGCCAGGATTGAGCGGTATGTACCTATCAGGAGATAGCGATGAAGAACTGGATACCACGACTGGTCATACTGCTAAGTGTCACCGTTATGACGGGAGTCCCTGCATTCGCCGACAAGCCGGACTCTCCCGGAAATAGCGGTAAAGACAAATCGCAGAGCAAAGAGCCCAACAAGTCTTCCTCACACAATGCTTCGGACGATTTTCAAAGCTATTTCAATATTGACCGCAGAACCCTGATCAATAATTACTACTCTGAATCTCGAAAATCCGGTAACTGTCCGCCGGGATTGGCCAAGAAAAACAATGGCTGCCAGCCACCGGGCCAGGCAAAGAAATGGCATAAAGGTGAGAAGTTCCCGCACGATGGGACGTATTCCTCCCTGCCCGGCGCGCTGCTCGAAGCCCTCGGTCGCACACCAGAGGGACAAAAAGTCATTCAGGTAGGCACGGATGTACTGCTGATCAGTATCGCAACGGGGATGATACTCGACGTGTTTGACGTAGGGGATTAAGGTCGGGAAACGGCGTTTGTTGTGCGTACTGACACAAACCGCTTCCTGCTCGTTGAGCGACTCAATAGCACCCTGGGCTCAAGCGCCAGCCTGACGCTTTAGCCGTTCACATAGATGTAACCGCCGACGAGTGTTGTCAATAGAAAATAAGCTGTCGGGAAAAGCACGCGGCAGATCCGATCCACACGGTCGCCCTGCACCTGGCGGCTACTGTTATCGAGGGCTGCCACCCTCAGGTTTATGACAATACTGGCGCACATCATCAGGAAGCTGATAATCATAAAAGACATCAGTATTGTGATATACGATATTTTCGGCAGGCTTTCACTGAACATGATCTGATAGGCAACCACCGTCAGAATGCCAATGAAAGAAATGTCCATACGATCCCCCAGCGAAGATCGCTCCATCCAGAAAACAGACCACGACATTATTACAAAGACCATCACGGGCAACGCAACAAGTCTCAGCGTGTACCAGTATTGGCGCTCTATATCGACCTGTACTTTGAACGCCGTTAAATGGACATCCCCGCCATCGATATAAATGGGGGCGTATTCGACGACTGACGTGGAAATTTGCGGCTCTCCCCACTGCGGCACCCGAACCTGGTGATGGGCATCCTTCCAGATACCGCTGGTTTTCGGATCCGCGCGCAGCACCACCTGATCTTTGTTCAGCCCCAGCACTTCGAAGATGGCGACCAACTCCTGCTTGTCGAACGGATACCGCGCCAACGCCAGAGACGATTTCGCAATGGCATCGATCTCCTCGGTGTAATACACGTCACCTTCCGGGGTTATTCGCACCATCACCCCCTCTCGATCAAAGCGTCCCGCTTCGTTGGCAAGAAAAACCTGAGGCCACCATCCACTGAACACTTCGTTGAACTGGTAATCACCTTGATAGTAGAGCTGGTCGTAGCCGGTTTCAGCCGGATCGAAAGCCAGTCTTGAGTCCTTCCAGTGCATGCTCAAAACCCCTTCAAAGTCGTAGGTTTCATCCTCCTCGTAGATGGCATTGATGTTGCTGAGAAGAAAGCCGATGTCGATGACTATCGGGCCGTCACCCAAAGGGGGCCCCGCGACATTATTACTGGCGTGTGCACCAAGGCCGAGCAAACAAAAAACTGCCAGCAGTAAAAATCTGGTATAGAGCAACATCAAGGGTGAAGTCCTGTTCGGTTTTTTATTGAAACATTAGCAAATCATTATTCGTATTGGCACTCAATACCCAAATAATCATTCACCAACGTATAGTCGACGGCGTCCGTTGTACCACTTTCATTTACGTCATACCAACTACTTCCACCCGCCCCTGCAAACCCCTCAAGATTTGCCAGGTCATCGCTGTTGACGACACCGTCCTGGTTGCCATCAATGCTGGCCAGATAGCCCTCCGGAGGACCAGGTGGACACGGCTGGACGCTGTCCAGGATCGAATTCAACTCGTTCACAAGATCCGTAAAAACAGGCACAAGAGCGGGATCATCCGGTAGGCCCGTAGCCACATTGATCAAATCATCCCCCTCTCTATCAATAAGCGGATCGTGTTCGGCCTCGTCAATTCGATAGAACTCGGTTGAATCGACCGGATCACAATTGGGATACTCGTCCGCGGGCGGACTGGGATCGCCTACATAGTGGTTCTGGACAACCTTATAGAAATTATTGCGTACCGCTTCGGCGGACAGTGGTTGAAGGCCAAATAGCGCCTGCTCATTTTCGTACTGGTATTGGTTAACCTCACAACACTGGGTAAATCCGCCAGCCGGCACATCGGCCTCATCCGGCTCCGCGCCCCACCAAATACCACCGTTGTCATGGCATACTGACTTCGATACCGGGATCTGACTGCAGCTGGTACCAAAACTACAGGGCTGATTGATGGCGCCGCCAATCTGTTGATTGTTACCCACCTGGGTGAAATTGTACTCGCGCTGGCTGTCGGATCCCGGCGTGGTGAGGTAGGTCAGCATCGGCGCGGAATCCAGTGCTCGGGGAACTTCCGCGTGCACATCCTCGACACCCGCTATTTCGGCAAACAGCTGATACAAATCGGCGATATTTACCATATCCGCCACCGTTCGATTGGGTGTATTCACCAGCGGCCCCGCCACAATCAGCGGTACCCAGACACCCGTTTGGTAGGCGGTGCCTTTGGCTCGAACGGGATCAAACGGTAATTTCACGGAATACCCCAGCGTGCCATTGTCACCCAGAATAACGATCATGGTGTTGCTGTCAGGATTGAGGGTGAGGGATTGATCCGCATTCAGGCTGGCCGCTCCAATTGCAACAAGCAGCCGGGACATCTCGGCATCAATGGCCTCGATCATCAATGTCGTAAGTTCGCGTTGATCGATCACCACCTGTACCGTTTCAGCGGTTGTTGCACCCTCTGGCGCAGCACACTGCAAACGACTCACAACCCCGGGTTGCGCCGCCTCGGCAGACAAAAGTGCCTGCGGCGGTTGCATCACTGGAGTGTGTGCAGAAGCGAAGCTGACACTGGCCGACCAGGGCTTGTCCTGCGGGCGGCTCGTTATCCAGTCAATGGCGGCATCGACAGGCGCGATGCCGCGAAAAGTGCGTGCGCGGATATCCGTCAATGGCACTTCTTCTGCCTGCCCATTTTCATCATTGATCCAAAGTGGTGATACATAGTGCCCACTCAGCTTGTTGAAGCCAGACTGGATATTAGTCGGCACGCGCGCATGACAGGTTTGATCAGGCGCCAGAATTCCGCCGCTGTCGCGACAGGCGCGCCCCGGAGGAATGTCTCCTTCGGTACTCATTTCCGTGCATTGCCCATCGCCAGAATAGCAGGCACCCGTGTCCGCACCGAACGCGGCATCCTGATCTGTACCAGGCACAAAACCACACAGGTAACGGCCCTCAAAGTCCTCGCCCAGTCCGGCCGATGTATCTATCGAGGAAGGGTCGCCAGTTTCGTCAAGCCAGCCGTAGAAGTAGTCCCAACCAAGCGCACTGGCCATGCTGTACTCGAAGGGATTATTCTGCTGTAAGCCAATATGAAATTTGCCGAATATTGCGTTCTCATAGCCCTGTGCTTTCAACATCTTCGGCAAGGTGTACTCATAGGGAGACACCTGGTAATTGGCGAGGTCATACTGGCCCAGCGCACCCAGCACTTTGGTCCTCAGGGGGTAGCGACCAGTGAAAAATACCGCGCGACTGGGTGAGCACGCCGGCATTGCCCAGGTATTGCGAAAGAGAATTCCCTGCTGCGCAATCGTGTCGATATTTGGCAACTGAGGTGATCGCAGGGCAGATCGTTCCTGTGGATTGGAACTCTCATCGAAAGGCCCAACGCCGCCATAGCCAAACACGGTCATCTGGTCGATACCCACATCATCCATGATAACAAACAAGATATTGGGTGGCGGCGTTTCAACCCGATGATTATCGGAGGAGTCACAGCTAACCAGTAGAGTCGTTAGCGCAACCAGCAGGCAGCTGAAAAGCGAGGGTACAGTGACGCGATACATACAGAGATCATTCCAGTAATGCTTGGGTAGTCGCCACTATAACAGCAGATCAGGCACCTGCAGAGCACAGCTTACTGATGCGGCTAGATGGGCACACTGTCACTCGCACTCCCTTGTCTGGGATGATCAATAAAGAATTGCAGAATCGCTTCGCCCACAGAGAACCACACCGAGGGATCTTCAGGGAAGATCAGGCTATCGGGATTGTCCGGATACACATGACCATTGGTGTGGCGCAAGTGATCAAACGGGACTCCGTCTGCGCCGGTGTAGCGGGTCCACAAATAGCCGCCCTGCTGACTACCATCCACAACCGCAAAATCCACACCATCCACTGCAACACCTATTCTACCGGCTTCATCGACCACGATATCGCCGGTTCCAGAAAATTGATAAGCCTTGCTATCGACGCTGGACAAGCCGTAATCGTACATAACGCGCACCACTGAATCCACCACGGACAGGGGGTTGCCAGAGTGGTAATAGCGCACCAGTATGTCAGCTGTACCGCTGATATAGAGTATCGGTAGCTTCCGCACTGGCCCGCTACCGTTCAGAAAACAATAAATCTCCGGTGCAGATATGGGAGCTGCACTGGCAATAATATCTGAGTGGTCACAGATAAACTTCCAGGTCATCTGGCCACCCTGCGAGAACCCGGTAAAATGAACCCGATCACTGTCCACCGCGAAGGCCTCCATGGCCTGCTGCATGAACTCAAATACGATCTCGTAGTGAATGTCGGGATTCCAACTGCTGGGGGCGCTCAACTCGCCGGGCTGGATAACAATGTAGCCGCCATATTCCTCGGCGATACGGGCGAGATTGGATCGGCCCTCCTGCTCATCCGGACTGCTTAGCCAGCCATGTACATCCACAATCAGGCCACAGGGACGATCAATACACTCCTGCGTTAACAACACCTTGAACAGCACACCATCACATTGAAATGCGTGTCGCCCGGATGCAGAGACGTCGGTGATACATCGCGTGGTGTGAACGTCGCGAACGGCAGACGACGAGCTACTATCGCAACCCGCTCCCAGCAGGCTACAAATCCCCGCCACAACACACATCCATAAGCAGCGGTCGCGCAGTCGGCCAAGGCCGTTGGTTTGAGACATAAGCCGCCGTCCCTTTTTCAATAGTGTTCCCAAAGACAGAAAGTCCCGCTCGATGCATTGCTGTGCACCCCGAATTATTGGTCTTTAGGGAGGGGGGTGCTATCGTTATGTTTTCACAATAAGTAGAAAATTACTATGCGCGCTGTCTTTCTCCTCACACTGCTTTTGCCCTTGTTAACCGTTTGCAGCGATACCAGTAACAATACAGAACAGCACCCGACACTGCCGTTTCAGTCCTATGTGTCGGAGCCACAGCCTGAAGGAGGCCTGTGCAACGATTCAGTCGATGCGAATGCGCCTTTGATTGTGAACGGCTTCGGCTTCAATTCTACAAATACCCGCAATCAGGCCTCGCTGATCGATTCGACTAATGTCGACACCCTGGCACTGGATTTCCACTATTCACAAGCCTCCGTGAACGAAATGAGAGGCGCGCCCGCAGTGACAGCTCAGGTCATCTTTATGACTTCCGGCAGACAACTACTCGCCATTAATCGCATTTCTGGCTGTCGATACTGGGCGTTCACCACCCCCGGTATGGGCAGTAATTTTCGCTCCGGCTCGGTACTGTTTGTGGCCGCAAGTGAATCCTTTCCAGCTGCAGTGTATGCCGCAGATTTTAACGGCTACGTGTACGCCATTGCTGCCGAAACTGGCGAGGTACTTTGGCAGAAGTTCGCAGGCACGATACCGTCCCTCCACTTTGTGACCGGAGGCATGCAGTACTACGAGGGCAAGCTTTTTGTTCCGGTGTCCAGCAAAGAAGTATTGGCAACCATTTTCATTCCCGGTGCATGCTGCAAAAGTCATGGCATGTTAGTTGCCCTTGAGGCCGAAACCGGTGACATCCTATGGCAATTTCACACCACTAAAGAGGCAGACGAAACCGTGTTGCCGGGTGAGCGAATCGGCCCCAATGGCGCACCCGTCTGGACAACACCCACACTGGACATCAAGCGCAATGCGCTCTATTTCGGCACCGGGCAAAATTACACTGAGCCCGCCACGACAACATCCGATGCGATCATTTCACTGGATATGGACACCGGCAACGTGCGCTGGGTCTTTCAGGCCAGGGAGAACGACACCTGGAATGGTAATTGTAGCAATCCCGCATCCCTGCGCTGCTCGGTTCCTGCGGGACATGATTTTGATTTCGGTGCCGCCGCGATACTCCTGGATGATGGAGACACCCTGATCGCCGGCGACAAGGGTGGCGTAGTGTATTCGATACAGGCCGATACGGGTGCGCTCAACTGGAGCAATAAGGTCAGTGAGGGATCTACGCTGGGTGGCATCCACTGGGGCATGGCTGTAGGTCGGGGGCGTGTTTACGCCGCCGCGACAGACTTTAGTATTGATAAGGCCAGCGGCGGTCTGGCGGATCTCATCCCGGGTGCCAGGCCGGGCATCTATGCACTCAACCTCGCCAGCGGGGCAGTCGAGTGGGAGATTCATCCCACGCATGTTTTTGAGGGCTTAAGCACACACTCCCTCTACTCGGCGTCGCTTTCGGTGAGCAACGACTTGTTGTTTGCAGGTTCACTGGACGGTGTGGTGAGGGCATTTGATACACGTGACGGGACGGAAAAATGGTCGATGAATACTGCCGTCGCTTTTACTGATATCAACGGCGAATCAGGCAACGGCGGCACAATCGATTCCGTAGGCGTTGTGGTTGCGGGCGATGGCCTGCTGATCAACTCGGGTTACAGCACGTTTCAAGGTGTCGACGGACGCTATCAGGCAGGGCCAGGCAACGCGTTGTTCGTCCTGAGTTTGCCGCGCTAGAGCGCCACCTGTGCACGGCCTGCTGACCAACGCACGGTGTAGCCCCTAGGGTTCTATGGCCTGGTGTTATTCGCCAATCTGGCGACACAACGCAGCACTTCAGTCTGGTAAGATTTTCCTCTCTCGTTCACTAAATCCAGAATATTGAGTGATGTGGGGACATAACCGAAGCCGATTTGAGATTCCGGGTGCCATTGAAAAATGGATCCTCCTAGCCCCATCCAACCGTAAAAGCCCTCTCTACCGGTGTTGAGCCCCTGCTCGGATCTGCCAATTTTGCCACTGGCCTCAGAGAATAGTGCGACGCCGCCCTGAGTAAAGCAGGTTGAGACAAACGCCATATTCCCTTCAATCGGGTCCGCGTGCATCTCCCTCCAGGCCTCTGCCGTCAGATACTCTCTCCCTTCCCACTGACCACCGGCGGCCATCATGGCTGCAATTTTCGCCAGTCCTCTGGCGTTGGCATTGGTGTTCGCGGAGGGCGTCTCACCCATCACAACCCGGGGATCATTGAAGAACCCTATCTCTTTCATGCCTTTAAAAGGAGGCGGGGCGTTGCGCACGGTGGCATTTCGAAGTGCTGGTAAAAGGCGTATCACCTTGGCCAGAAGCTGAAATATATTGTGCTCCATTTTCCGTTTCAGAAACTTGGGTATGAAGCTCTGTCGGAGTTGGAACCAGAATCCAAGCGGTGTTACTTTTTTGACCCGGGAGAGTTCTTCCCGCTTGACCCCGATAATGGCATCTGCTCCCAGCGGCTGACTAATGTCTTCACGGAGGAACTCGCCAATCGTTCGGCCCGCCGGGTCTACCCGGCGAAAAAGTTCATTCACTATCCAGCCGCGTGTAACCGCGTGGTACTCCCTGCGGTTCTCCTGCCCCAGGCGAAATACCTGTACATGGTCCTCGATAAACTCACCCACCTTGTTCTGTTTGATATTTTCGGTCAGTAGGTCATCCGGCTCCATAGAGCGGCTAAAGGACGCCAGCCCCGCCTCATGCCGCATCAGTTCAGCGACAGTGAGCTCAGCTTTGCCTTGCCCGGCAAATTCTGGCCAATATTCGCTTATTCTGGCGTCATAGCGAATCAACCCTTTACCCACCAGCGATGCGATCGCAATGGCCTCCAGACTTTTACCACTGCTGAAGACATTCACCAGCGAGTCGGGAGAAAATCCTGGCTCATCCGTGACTGATCCCCAGAGATCGACGACCTTCTCGCCAGCGTAATAGACACACAGTTGCGTGCATTTTTCTGCCAGCGTACGCATTTTATGTTCATAGAGCTGTCTAACAGACTCAAATCCAGGTGCCACTGTCCCTTCGATTCGACAGTGTGGCTCAGCGCTGCGGCTCATTCTCTTGCTCCAACAAAACGGCCGATCAGTATACCTGACCGGCCCTCCCCGCAAACCCTCTTGTCAGCATCCCGGTGGGAGCACCGAAGTCAGGCGATAGATGGTGCCTGTGCGCAGCTCTGCCACGTACAGCTCACCCGCTATATCTTCACCGAACGTGGATATTGCCGCCAACTCGCCGAGTGGTAGTACGATTCTGTGTTGCGGGCTGTCGGGCGGTCCGCTGAGGGAGCGAATACTCGACTGACAGAAATCGGTGAAAAAATACTGCCCCTGAAGGTGGGGGGACCGCGCTCCGCGATACACACGACCACCTGTCACCGAACAGCCGGAAGAGGCGTGCGAATAGGTGTGCACCGGTGGCAGGTAAACCCTGTTACAGCCGTCGCTTTGATAAGGATCGGTTCCCTCGAAACAGCGCCAGCCGAGGTTAATGCCCCCGCTATCGCCGGGGGGGAGGTAGTTGATCTCCTCGACTGCATTTTGTCCCACGTCTGCAATCCACATACCCCCCGTCTCGCTATCAAAGGTAAAACGCCAGGGATTGCGCACGCCCAGCACGAAAATCTCATCGCAACCAGCACCTCCCGCGCCATCATTAAACGCGTTACTCGCGGGAATACTGTAATTGGTATTCTGCGAAATATCGCAATCCGGCCCGGCACCAGACAGCGCAGGTGTGTCCACGTCTATGCGCAGCATCTTACCCAATAATGTTGCAGTGTTCTGACCGTTCTTGCGGGGGTCACCACCACTGCCGCCATCTCCCACCGCGATATGAAGAAAGCCGGATAGACCGAAATGCAGGTCGCCACCGTTGTGATTGGAATAGGGCTGCTCAAACTCCATGAGCACCAGCTCGCTGTTTGAATCAGCGACATTGGGATCGCTGCTCACGGTAAATCGCGACACCCTGGAGCGATCGAGGCCAACGCCTGTATCGCGGGTATAGTAGACGTAGAAATAACCGTTGCTGGCGTAGTTGGGATGAAACGCGAGCCCCAGTAGCCCCATCTCACTGGCACTGTCGTCAACCTGATTTGAGATGTCGAGGAAGGGGGTGGCCACGAGCGTGCCATCACCCTCAAGAACACGGATTTTACCCGCACGTTCCGCCACAAAAAGACGTTCATCGCCAGCATTCTCGATCGCGATCGGGTTGCTGAGTCCTGTTGTAAAGACCGTCGCGGTCAGCTCACCAATAGCCGGGGTTGGCGGTGGTGGCGGTGGCTCAAAGCCATTCACGATGGTGATATCACGGGAGATTGTCGCTATACCGTCTCCGAGTAGATCAAAATTGCCGTCGGTGGAGTTGCCGGCAGCGTGCAAGGTGATCTCGGTATTGTAGTTGGGCGCTTTGTAGCGAAAGCGGAACACCGCCAGATCAGCACTGAAGGCCTTCGGCGCGCTGTGGCTTAGCTCGCCATTTAGCACATGCAGATCGCTTTCGTACGGCAGCAACTCACCGACACCACCTGCTATGGAGATATCGATGCCCGCCGTCTGCGCCGGACCTCCGAGAAGCACAATGTACATATCCTGTGTGGCCCCGGCTTCGATACTATTGGGCGCCGCTATACTCATGACAGGGGCGGCAGCACCGTCAGGCGCGTGACACACACTACAGGTTGCCCCCCCATTGGTCGTTGGACTGCCGGAAAAGCTGCTGCGCCCTCCGGCGCTGGCCTGTACATCTGCGATCACCGCCATCGCAGCGATAAGCAACAGGATGCGCAGCGGATTTACTGCGAAGAGAGAATAGCGCGGGGAAAGATGCAACCAGTCTGCCATGTTTCACCTCTTTATTACCGGGGTATATCGACCGAGTATAGCGGAACCCGCTAATCGCGCTCCCCTTGTATTAGCAAATTGCGCGGACTGATACTGCGTTCGCAAAACTGCGTGACCTTAACGCGATACCCATGCTCCTCAAGATACAGCGCATAGTCCAGCGTCAGCCATAACTCCAAAGGGCGATGGAACAATTGTCGCAGTAACTCCAGACGGACTATTTCGCCCCGCCTCTCTCTACCGCGCTGGAGATAGCGATCGTAGTCGATGCCGCGAGGGAGCTCGAGTTGTCGAGAAACCGCCGCCCACCGGCAAAAGCCGGGGAAATCCTGCCGCAACAGTTCACGTTTGCACGAGGGCACATTGAGGTAATCATCCACCCCGCGCAACTCACGCTGCAGTGCGTCGAACCCCATCCGCCACACGCGCTCCCGCTCCCTCAACAAGCGCTCACCGCGGCGAGCTGTGACCGCATCCTGCACCGCGAGATGCAGCGCGGCGCGATTCAGGCGCAGCTGTGTATGCCGTCCGGCACTGGACGAGGGCCGATAGTGATCCGTTGAAATCTTGTGATAACAACAGGGCGAAAACGCCACGGCTTTCGCGCCAGTCCTGACGACATGACGCAGTAAGTGCTGGTGGAGTTCGCCACAGGCGTGTAAACCGATATGTACCTTTGCCGTGTCCGCACATGCCGCGGGCAAGGGCTGCAACACGTCGTGATGGTAGTAGTGAATATCCCTGCCCTGCTGCCTTGCGAGCTCTTTACCGATAGCCACCAGCGAGGCATCCCACTCCAGACAATGCACCGGTTGTTGCTGGTTGCGCTGAACGACGCGGCTAAGGTGGCCCTTGCCCGCGCACCAGTCCACATGCGGCAGTGCCTTGTGGGGCAGCGCGCCGGCAAAGGACACAATCTGCTGCCACTTGCGAGCGGGGATGTGCAGGCTGTCGACGCGGTCAACATCAAGCGGCGTTACTACCGCTGCCTGCTCGGGTTCAAACGCATACAATGCTGCACACAAGTCTGGCTCCCTCTGTCGGAACCAGGTCAGTCGCTGCTGTGGGCAATCGTGCAGCTGCAGCACTTCAGCGTCACCAAGCGCAAGCAACGCCGCTTTCAAATCCTGGTGAGTATGGCTCCAGGGGAGCTCACCACTGGTAAAGGGCTGTGACAACCAGAGGGCCTGATTGTCACACAGTACGCTATCCAATTGCAGGAACGCGCTACTCAGTCCACTGTGCATACAGACGATTTTGGCTGGCGACGGGAGTAGCGCAACACGTTCACGCCTTGGACTTTTTCGGTGTTTTCGCGTTTTTCTTCACGGCTGGTTTCACGCCCATCATTTTAGCGATCTTGCCCGTCATTTCGACACCTGGCATCACGCCCAGATAATCACCCTTGCCCAGCCCCACGCCGTTGTGGCGCAAAATATTGTAAGCGGCGGAGTAATGGAAATAGAAGTTGGGAAGTGCCCAGCCGTTCAAATAACTCGAGCCGGTGAAGCTCAGCGTGCCAATCGGCAACTTCAATACGATATCCCGCGTCTCGGCGCCAGCAAACTGGCTCGCTTTCAAACCTGCCAGAAATTTCAGGGTGTGCTTGATGCGGTCATCAAGCTCCGCGAACGTTGTTTCAGTATCGGCAAAGACCGGGCTTTCGACACCGGCCAACCGCGCGCAACAGCCCTTGGCGTGATCGGTGGCGATCTGCACCTGT
The DNA here is from genome assembly GCA_037969215.1 of Halioglobus sp. GTDB lineage: Bacteria > Pseudomonadota > Gammaproteobacteria > Pseudomonadales > Halieaceae > Marimicrobium. The sequence continues at coordinate 213,773 of JBBKWY010000036.1, read as the reverse complement.
CGCGCAAGCGGGAACATATCCGGCGCCAGGCGGGCATTCAACAGCACTGCCGGATCGATACCTCTCTCCTTGGCATTTTTGGCGGTCTTTTTCAGCATAACTGAGAGGTTTTTCAGGTGGTGAACAAACACCGGTTTGGAACATTGGTAAATTAAATCGCTCATGGCTACAGGACTCTGTGATTGTTGGCGCTTACGTTAGTCTGGCGGAATACCCACGCGGGTTTCTTCTCGACATTCCGGTTGAGTATAAAGGGATTGGGGGCTGTGTGGATATGCCGACAGTCATTCCCGGACACCACCTCGATGTCAGCTCTGGCGTGCAATACCACTCAGTAAATAGGCGTAAAACTACCCCTCGCGCCGCTATTCAGCGCGCGGGACGGCAACTATGATGCACGCTCCACTGCCCGCAGAAGTCAACCGCAGTATGAATAGGCCAGAAACACCCACATCAACTCTGACGCTTGCGGCTGTAGGGGTGGTCTACGGCGACATCGGCACCAGCCCGCTTTACGCGTTCAAGGAGGTGTTTCACAGCGACCATGGCCTGGAACTGGCCCAGCCCGAGGTATTCGGCGTACTGTCGCTGATCTTTTGGTCCGTGATGCTGGTGGTTTCGCTCAAGTACGTCATCTTCATGACACGGGCCGACAATCGGGGAGAGGGAGGCAGTCTCGCACTGCTGGCACTGGCGATGCGCATCACCGGCAAAAGCCGCTTCTCCGCATTGATAGCAATACTCGGAATTTTTGCGGCTGCGCTGTTCTATGGCGACAGTATGCTCACACCCGCAATATCCGTACTCAGCGCTGTGGAGGGGCTCAAACTGGTCGCCCCCGCTCTGGGCAACTTTGTGATTCCACTGACGCTGGTCATTCTGACCGTGCTATTTGTGATTCAGCGCCACGGCACTGCATCGGTAGGGGCCTGGTTCGGCCCAGTGATGGCTATCTGGTTTATCACGCTCGCCGGGCTTGGCATATGGCACATCGCGAGCATGCCCTCGGTCCTGCTCGCGCTCAACCCCCTATACGCAGTGCTGCTATTCCAGCAACACGCGCTCATTGCCTTCATCGCGCTGGGCGCAGTGGTGCTGGCCCTGACTGGCGCTGAAGCGCTGTACGCCGACATGGGCCACTTTGGCAAGCGGCCCATTCGTATCGCCTGGACGTCTTTCGTCGCCCCCTCGCTAATACTCAACTATTTCGGCCAGGGTGCACTCGTTTTGCAGAACCCGGAATTTATCATTAACCCGCTCTACCGCATGGTGCCCGTCTGGGGCCTTCTACCCCTGATCATCCTCGCGGCTTTCGCCACGGTTATCGCATCACAAGCCGTCATTACCGGTGCTTTTTCAGTAACACGCCAGGCGATTCAGCTGCAGTTGCTACCGCGCATCCCGACCATCCACACCTCTGCATCCACAGAGGGCCAGATCTACATCCCTTTCATCAACTGGACGCTGTTTATCGCCGTGGTGTTTCTGGTGGTAGGCTTTGGCAACTCCAGTAACCTGGCCGCCGCCTACGGCATTGCCGTGACCGGTACAATGCTGATTGACTCACTGCTACTGACAGTTGTGATGCTGCTGTCGTGGCGGTGGAACCGTTTTATCACCGGCTCGTTCGCTCTCCTGTTTATTCTTGTGGACCTCGCTTTCTTCAGCGCCAACACGCTCAAGATCATGCATGGAGGCTGGTTCCCGCTGGCCATTGGTGTGGTGATCTTCACTCTGCTCACGACCTGGCGCTCGGGCCGCAAGCTCTTGAGTAACTCCCTGCAGGCAACGGCGGTACCGATCGATATTTTTCTACAGGGTCTGCCCGACATCAATCGCGTAACGGGAACCGCCATTTTCCTGACCAGCAACGCGCAGGGTGCGCCACCAGCGCTGATGCACAACCTCAAGCACAACAAGGTCATGCACGAAACAGTGATCCTCCTCACCGTCACTACAGAGGATCAGGCAACTGTGGCACCTGACAAGCGCATGCTTATCACCGAGCTGGGAGAGGGGTTTTTCCGTGCGCAGCTGAATTTTGGCTACCTCGATGATCAGAACGTGCCCGAATCACTGGCCAGTCTGTCACCCCCGAATTTATCACTCGATCCCATGCAGACCTCCTATTTTCTAAGCCGGGAAACCTTGTTGCCAGCTGCCCGGCCCGGTATGGCCCGGTGGCGTGAATATCTTTTTTTCTGGTTGATGCGCAGCGCCGCAAGCCCGCTGCATACTTTTCACTTACCGCCCAACCGTGTCATAGAGCTTGGCCAGCAGATCGCCATCTGAGACAGTACGCCCTGTCCGGTGCCCTGATGCATCAGCACGCTCCAACGTCAGCGCTAGCGGCGCCTTAAAAATGTAGACGAAGATGAACTCAAAAAACGCACTTGCCACTGATATCGCCACCTGGTTTGCCACCGCAGCAATCCTGCTACTGTTGTTGTACCTTCACCTGCTGCCCGCTCTCGTCGCCGGTCTGCTCGTATTCACTCTGGTTAACCTGCTCACCCCGCTGTTAAAAAATCGCATGTTGTGGGGTGATGCGCCGCGCCTGCTGGCTGTCTCGATCATCGCAGCGGCCGTCATCGGCCTGATCGTGCTGTTAAGCGTTTTGGCCATTTCAGTGCTGCGCGAAAGCTATGATCGCTTGCCCGCACTGATTATTCGCATGGCTGAAATCATCGAACAATCACGCGAGCAGATGCCGGCCTGGATTTCAGCGTATGTCCCCGCTGATGCCGAACAACTGCGGGCGACACTGGTCGAATGGCTGCGCACACACGCGTCCCTGTTCCAGGTAGCCGGCGCCGATATCGGCCGTATTTTCATGCATATCATTATTGGCATGATCATCGGTGCCTTGCTGTCACTGGAGGAGGCCGTATCCACCCATTCAGGCAAACCATTGGCCCGCGAGATTTCCCAACGCGGCTTGCGCCTCAGCACCGCATTTCGCCAGGTGGTATTTGCGCAGATCTGGATATCCGGTATCAACGCATCACTCACCGCACTGTACTTGCTTGTCATTCTTCCCATTTTTGATATTAATCTGCCCTTCGCCAAAACAATGGTGGCGCTGACCTTTGTCGTCGGCCTACTCCCAATCTTTGGTAATCTGGTTTCCAACACAGTGATTTTCGTGGTGAGCCTCAGCCACTCACTGGCCGTCGCCCTGGCCGCGATCGGCTACCTGGTGGTAATACACAAACTGGAATACTTCCTGAATGCGCGAATCATCGGCAGCCAGATTCGCGCCAGAGCGTGGGAGATGCTGCTGGCTATGCTGGTGCTGGAATCGGCATTTGGCATTGCCGGGCTGATCGCCGCCCCTATCTATTATGCTTACATGAAATCCGAGTTCCGGGACAAGGGGCTTATCTGAGCAAATGTGCTTGTGCCCGCACAAGTAACGGCTACACTGTGGCGATCCACCCCCTGAATGAGGATAGCAAACATGTTTAGTCATATTATGGTTGGCGCCAATAGCGTCGATGAATCCAAGAAATTCTACGATGCAATTTTCGCAACGCTAGGCTATCAGCCGGGCGTCATCGACGATAAAGGTCGCTGCTTTTACTTCAACGAAAGCGGGATATTCTCGATCACCAAACCGATTGATGGCCAGCCTGCCTCTGGCGGGAATGGCAGCACTATCGGTTTTGCGGCAAGCGATCCGGCTGCTGCAGATGCCTGGCACCAGGCTGGCGTGGCCAATGGCGGCACTACCTGTGAAGATCCACCCGGTGTACGTGAGGGTGCAGGCGGTAAAATTTACCTCGCTTACTTACGCGATCCTTCCGGCAACAAGATTTGCGCACTTCATCGGATGAAATAGTCTGATCTCAGTGCGGGGGTCTATACAGTTCAGCCTGGGGGGTAGCAAGTAAACGTCAGCTCCTGACCAACTGTTCTGGCGGACTCCCGCAATATCACGCTGCTATAAACAACGCCTTTGGTGTCCGTATAGCTGTCCGCTCCGCTCATCCGCAAGACTTTGCGCTCACCATCGACAACGCCAGCGCCCATCAGAATACATTCTGCGCGCGGAATGTCTAACTGAGCGCGCTCTTCCAACAGCGTCAGCCTATCAAATGTCCACGCACTGTCGCCACGCAGCGTCACCTGCTGACCGACTATCGGTGCCAGATTACTGTCCATTACCATTACGAAACGAACGACATTGGCGCGACTCGCAACGGCCGGCGCCGGGAAATTAAACACCGGATCCTGGAAAAAAGTGTCCAGCGTATCGATTGCACCATCGTGCAGGTAGCCGAATCCACGCACCTGGTCGCCCATAGACGTATCGTCCTCAAGAATAGACGGACAACCGAGTGGATCCTCACCCGTAAACTCGCGTTGTTCCGGCGCTATGCCAGGAGGGATAATTACCAGCTCTTCATCGCACGGACCCGGACCCGGGCCTGGATCAGGATCAGGGCCCGGCTTACCGTTTGGGCTGGAGCCGCCGAACATGCCCACTTTGGCATAGCTATTGCGCAGATGGGGGACCTTGAAGTCTTCCGCTATTCGCCCACCCTCAAAGGACATCTTACCGCCACTGCCGAATTTCTTCGCGGCGGGATCAAGTTCGTGGCAGTGATTGCAACTCCCTGTCCCCGTAATACTGTTTACATCAAAATAGATATCGCGCCCGGCCTGTTGCTGCGGCGTCAGACTGTTATCCAGATTGCGAATCGGATTGGGCGGCGGAGTCAGCGCCAGCGCAAAATCCGTAAACTGCTGCATCTGCTGCTCAGACAACTCCTCATGCCGGCCGACCAGGCCAACAAACGCTGGATTGAACTCCTTGAAGGCGGCAGCGGCAACACTTTCCTCGTCATTGCCAACCATAACGGCGTTCTCTCCGGTCCTGTCACCGCGCCAGTGTTGGGGCCCGCTGTCCGCAATCCCGCGCAGGGTTTGCGTGGTCATTGGCCCCTTCATCGGATGAAATTGCGAGGTGGTGGCAAAACTGTTGGAGACGTAGGGGTTGGAGTTACGTTTCATAGTCGCGTCGGGGTTGCCCAGATCCCAGGCCAGGGCATCGTTGTCGGCGAACCAGTGACAGCTGGAGCAGGCATTCACTCCATTGGCGGATGTGAGCGCGGCATCGTAGAGAAACTTTCTACCGCTGACGACAGCTTCCGGCTCCGGGTTAAACAGTGCCAGTGTTGTCACGATACGCCTTTCCTGTGTGTCGACCACGACCAGCGAATTATCGAAGCGCGTGTATACCGCAAGCCATCTGCCGTCGGGTGACAGGGCGAGACCACTGGGACCACCGCCGGGCAGGAGAAGGTGATCTGCAACATCGGGCGTGAATGCCGCCTGGTTCAACTCGGCTGTGTCGATAAACGCTATTTTGTTGGAGCCAAATGCCGCGGCAAACAGGGTGTTTCCATCGGCACTTAATGCCAGGGCCGTTATCTGGCTCAGGCTTTTTTGCGCTTCTGCCGCAGGTACACTGGCACCCTCGGGGCGGCTGAAATCAACATGCTCGTTCACGTCGACATGACTCACGCCGCTGTTGCTGACCACACTGATTCGCGTATCAGCAATATGGCCACGTACCGTGCTGGCACTCAAGCCGGGACCTTCAAAACGCACCTCATTGTGCGATTCGAGATTACTGACGTACAGCTCCCCGCGATCGGCGTTGACCACCAAATCGAATAATCCAGTGCCAACCCCCGATACCTGTCTGCGCAGCTCGGGCAGTTCCGTCGTCGCATCGATCTCAAATACATCGTAATCAGGCAGATTGAAATTGACTCGCGCACTCCAGTCGGTGCCGGCCTCATCCAGCCAGCGCCCGCTGGTTTCCTTGACGATCAGCCCGGTCGTGGGCGCCAGAATATTGTCGATATTTCGTCGGGGTGCCGGCTTCAACCCGCCGACGACAGAGTGATCCACGGTGGTGGTCTTATTGCCGGACGTAAATGCGGCTGCGTAGACCCGGGAGCCGTCTGGCAATGCGGCCAGAGCACGCAGGGAATCGGTAAACAGGTTCAGTATTGCCACCGGGCCGCCATTCACATCGTCGCCTTTCAGCGCATTGGCGTCGTAAACCCACACATCCGCGCGACCGAGCCCCGGCTGGGTCAGATGCTCTGGATCAAATTCGGGATGATTTTGCCCACGGTAGGCCGCAGTAATAAACGCCAGATTGTGGTCACTGCCGGCAAATACGATATCGTTGGGTTCATCACCCACCAACAGCGTGCGCCGGACATGCGGCTGGGTGCCGACATCAACCACGCTGACGGAATCGGACAGGTGGTTGACTACCCAGACTTCACTGTCGTTTCTGGCGGCAACAGCTACCGGCTCCAGACCCACGCTGACGCTGTCAATGAGCTGCAGTTGCCCGTCCTCAAGCCCGATGATGTCCAGTCGACCCGCGGGCGTGTTGGCCACAAAAATTCGCTTGCCGTCGCTGGAAAAAGCCAGCGGCCTTACCGGGCCACTTTCAAACAGCACATAGTTGTCCGGCGTTATGGTTGCACTGTCGCCACCCGGATCGACCGGATCAGGCGTTGGGGTGCTGCCCCCGCCGCTACTGCGACTAATGTCATTGCCGCCACCGCCGCCCCCACCACAGCCCGAAAGAGAGAAAGGGATAACTATCACCGCGAAAAGAAACGTTCGAATGTTCATAGCAGGTAGGGCACTCGCTGAGCCATTTACTTTTTTATACTCACCAACGCCCCATAAGGCGAGGCACGCTCTAGCCCGAGTATGCACTTTGACGACTTAATTGTCAGCTGCCACTGCTATACTTGGTCTCTACCGTTTATACAGTGACCGGCGCTAACCCTACAGGACGATCCAGAATGATAATTCACACGTTAAGACTGCTTAGCCTGCTGGCTATCGCGGGCCTGATCAGTAGCTGTTCCGATACCAACAACCATTCCAATGAGCAGGAATTGCCTCCGAATATTATTTTCTTCATCCTCGATGATGTCGGCATCGACCAGATGCAATCTTTCGGCTACGGCGGCGCGAGTCCACCGCAACTACCCAATATTACCGCCATCGCCAATGCTGGCGTCAGTTTTCGGAATATGTGGGCGATGCCCGAATGCTCACCCAGCCGGGCACTGGTGTTCGAGGGCCGCTACCCCTTGCGCACCAATGTGCTGGACGCAATTCTATCTGTCGATCTGGCCAACTCACAGGTGTCCCCCTACGAAAGTACTACCCCGAAAATTTTGAGCGAACGCGGCTATAGCAGTGCCCTGTTCGGAAAGTTTCACCTCACAGGCTCAAACATCAATCAGACAGGCATCGATAATAACCCGCTCGACTGGACCGCCGTACACCAGCTTGGCTGGGACTTCTTCAAGGGCTGGCAGGACGGTTCACCCTTCCCTATCGATATAACGGCAGGCGGTGTCGCCGAGCCTGGCGTCAGTTACACCTGTGGTTTCGTTCCCGGCAGCGAGTTCCCCAACGGTTCCGATGCGGGTGCCTGCTATTTCGTGGACAACGCGTGTGAACAGATCACTCGCTCGGATGCGACACCCACCCCGGGACGCACCTGCCTGGAGCGCGGCGGCATTTTTGCGCCCCAGACAAGTTGCTCGACAGAGTCACCCCCGGCGAATCTGGATTTCACGATGCAGAACGGTTACTACGTCGGTCAGCTGATCGTCAATCAGCCCGATGGCGCCTTCGAAGTTTACCCACCAGAGGATCCCTCGGGTGCCGCGCGGGGTTACCGCTCTATTATCGAAAGCGACTGGGCCATCGACTGGATCACCCAGCAAACAGCCGACGCACCTTGGATGGCAACGGTGTCCTACTCTTCCGCCCATTCGCCCTTCCAACAGGCGCCCACCTCAATATTGGCGGCGGGGTCGAAACAAACGGCGGGATTCGATTGCACCAATGTGAAAGATCAACGCGTCATCAGCAACCAGATGATCGAGGGTATGGATACACAGATCGGCCGCGTGCTGGCCGAATCGGGAATTGCCACCATCACCGATGGCGTGTTGGAATTTACCCCGGAGCATGCCAATACGATGATTGTCCTGCTCGGGGACAATGGCACCTACGCGCCGGTCGTGAAAGCACCCTTCAATCCCGTACGCTCCAAGGGCACGGTGTACCAAACCGGCGTGTGGACACCACTTATTGTGGCGGGGTCGCTGGTGCGCGAGCCCGGTCGGGAGGTGACGGCCATGGTCAATATCGCCGATGTGTTTCAGCTGTTTGGGGAGATCGCGGGCATCGACGTACACGAGGTGGTACCTGCCTCTCGACCGCTGGATTCAGTCAGCATGCTCCCCTATCTCGAAGACCCGGCGCAGGAGCCGATCAGGCAGACTAACTTCGCCCAAACTGCGACCAATATCAAACCTGTGGGCTACGAGGTACCACCGTGTGTGCTTGAATTGAGTCAGTCCGTCGACATCTGCCTGCAGCTGTTTCCCTCGCAGACCCTGTGCAATTCCGAGGGCGGCACCTGGTGGGGCGAACCTGACGGCTCCGATCCTTCCGGCTTGGGCGAGGGGCCGCCACAAACCAGTTGCTGCGGGGTCAACCAGTACCTGACCGCCAATAGCCAACCACCCTACGGCGTGCTGCCAGACGCACAGATGGCCATGCGCGACAGCAACTACAAGCTGGTGAAATACACGTCAACCGACTGGGATACCACCTCCAGCAGTTGTAACACAGAAAACTACACTGAGTTTTATCGCATCGATGACAAGGTACCGCCCAAGCTGGACGACAGCGACTCCAACTTATTGGCAGCAGAACGTCCGCTGACGCCGACAGAACAGGAGGCTCTGCAACGCTTAACGTTTGCGCTTGACGATTTGCTCGCTACCAACACACCCTGCTCCGGAGACGGCAATCTCGACGGCGTGGTGAACGACGCGGACATAGAACAACTCGAATACTGGCAGGCGCTCACAGGCTTCTCCAGCTGGTACGATTTTGACTTGAACGGCAAGACGAATGCCGCAGACCTCACCTACATCACGCGAGAAACACTGCCGCGGGATTGCCCCTAGGTCTCGGCTAAAGCCTGTTCCAATGCGAGGTAGTACTCAACTGCCTCGCGCATCCCCTCCGCGACAGTCTTAACCGGACGATAGCCAAAATCCCGCGAGGCTGCCGCGCTGGACACAACCGTGGAAACGGTGAGTTTACTCAGTTCATGTGGCGTAAACATAGGCGCGGGAATACCCGTTTTGAAGTGCAGCCACTCCCACGCTTTCATCAGCTGCATGACGGGCGCTACGCGGACACTGTATTTGGGGATTTGGTAACCCAGGCCTTCGAAAAAAGGCCGCGCGAACTGAAACATACGGGCGGGCACACCGTCTGAGATAAAATACCCTTTACCACAGACAGGGCTGCCCGGCACCAATGCATCCGCTGCCAGCAAGTGCGCCCTTACCAGATTATCGATATGCACATGATCGTGTATGCCACCCATGCCGCCGATGCGCAGCACCATGTACCCCGCCTTCAGTTTCTCGAAAAGGATATCGAGCATCAAGCTGCCACCGGCGCCCCAAATGCCATCTGGCCTCAACGCACACGTTAACAGGCCGCCCTGAATATTTGCCGCCAGCACTGACTGCTCTGCAGGGATTTTGGTTTCCTGATAAACACAACCCAAGCGCGTGGCATAGGACGTGTGTTCATCCATGTGCAGATCTTCCTCGCCATTGAAGCAGGTGTCGATTGAGCTGGTATGAATCAAGCGGCCCACACCCTGCACCTGGCAAGCGCGGATAACATTGTTCGTTCCTGTCACATTGATGGCGTAGGCCTGCTCACGATATCGGGCGGTGACAGCGCTGCCGCCGAGCGTAGCGATCATCGCGGCTGTGTGAAAAACCGTATCGATTCCCTCACAGGCCTGTAGCATCTGCTGCGTATTCTGAATGTCGCCGCGGAAGCATTCGAGCCTGTCGTGCTGCAGGACGAGAGGCGTGTTGCGCACCAGCGCGCGAACACGCAGTCCACGCTGCAACAGCGCTTTCACCAGGTGACTACCGACAAAGCCCGCCGCCCCCGTCACCAGGCAGTGACCGAGGTAAGAGGTCCGGGCACCACCGCTGACCAATGATTTCTTCATACCGCTCGCAGATCGAGGATTTCAAGGCCGATCACCATAACCGATTTTTCTGTTCTATACTTCAGGCAAAACAATTCTAATAAGTTGTCATCCCGGCGCTTACTCTGCAGAGCATACTGTTTATGCGTACCGACCTTTATCGCCGCAGATTCCTCCACCTCGCGGCACTTTCAGCCGCTGGCGCCTGCCTGCCTTCCTGTAGCGATGACGCGCCCGGCACTCGCTATACCGACGCGGACATTGCGCTGCTGGCGCAACAGCGCGTGCAGGAGGGAGAGCGCTCCGGGCATGGGCCATTTGGAGCGCTGCGTTTTAAAGGGTATCGCGGCCTTGCAGAACTGCCCTGGTTTGAACTCGACGCACATGGTGAACTGCACATGGTAGATCTTGATTTACCCAGGGCGATCGATATGCACTGCCACCTGGGGATGTCGCTACTGTTGGCACCCGATGTGAATCTACAACGGCGTACCGAACGCGTCATTCACCTGCTGGATTGTGATGCCACAGAGCCTGGCTGCGAACTGGATCTGGATGTTTACATAAACCGCAACTTTAGCGATGAAGCGCTGGACGAGCTGTGGTGGAGCTCGGCGGCTCAAGGGTTGTGGGGCAGCACTCGTGCCGTCACCCAAACCATCCCCAATTTGCTGCACGAGATGGACTCCTGCAATGTAGAGCGCGCCAGCATTATGCCGATTGCCTTTGATCTGCCGTTTGGCGACGACCTGACGGAGCGCTGGATTGAAGCCATCAATATCGCCGGGGCTGGCAAACGCCTGATACTCGGCTGCTCCGTACATCCCCAGGACCCCGCGCGGTTTACGCGGCTGCACGACTACGCCGCCGCCGGTGCTCGCATCGTCAAGTTTCACCCGACGATGCAGCGCGCCTATCCCGATTCCGATGTAATGATGGAACTGTACGCCGAGTGTGAACGGCAGGGTTTGATTGTTTTCTTTCACTGCGGCCGTGCCGGCATTGAGCCGGAAGCGACTCATCGCTACGCCTTACCCCGCCACTACGAAGCGGCGTTAAACACTTTTCCAAACCTGCAGTTTGTGCTCGGCCACTCCGGCGCACGCGATGTGGCAGAAGCCCTGCCGCTAGCGCTGCGCTATGAGAACGTGTGGTTGGATACACACGGTCAGGGCGTTACCACCTTGAACGACATGCTGGCGCGCACGGGCGGTGAGCGCATGTTGTTTGGCACGGATTGGCCCTTCTATCACCTCGCGGCCAGTCTGGCCAAGCTGTTGATCATTACCGAGAAGCGCCCCGATAAACGCTTTGCGCTGCTGCGCGGAAATGCTCAAAAACTACTCGATCTCGCCTGACACCATAGAGTCGCTCAACGCCTCCCCGAATCGGTTATAATAGCGCCTGATTCGCGGTGTCATTCAGCAATTGCACCCACTTGCGCCTGTGGCACCAATTAGTATCACCGCCGTTTCGGCGTTTCGCCATACAGAGGGAAGACAATGGAGTTTGACCCATTCGTTCTCGCGCGTATTCAATTCGCGGCCAATATCAGTTTCCATATCCTGTTTCCCAGCATCACTATCGGACTTGCCTGGGTGCTGTTGTACTTCCGCACGCGTTTCACTCTGTCGAATGATCAGGCCTGGGAGTACGCTTACTATTTCTGGGTGAAAATTTTCGCCCTGACATTTGCGCTGGGCGTGGTTTCGGGCATCACCATGAGCTTTCAGTTCGGCACCAATTGGCCGGGCTTTATGGAGCGGGCGGGCAATATCGCCGGCCCCCTGCTGGGGTACGAAGTGCTGACAGCGTTTTTCCTGGAGGCGTCTTTCCTCGGCATCATGCTGTTTGGAAAAAGTCGCGTATCCAATCGTACCCATTTGATCGCCACTGCCATTGTCGCCATTGGCACTTCCATTTCAGGCTTCTGGATACTGGCGCTGAACTCCTGGATGCAGACACCTACCGGCTTCACCATTGACAACGGCGTGTTCTTCGCTGAAGACTGGCTGCAGATTATATTCAACCCCTCTTTCCCCTATCGCTTCCTCCACATGATGACGGCCTGCTTTCTCACCAGTGCCTTCCTGATTGCCGGCGTGAGTGCCTGGCGAGCCCGGCGGGGCGTCGATGGCCCAGCCACGCTGATGGTGATGAAGACAGGCGTAATGATGGCCGCGGTGCTGATTCCGATACAGATCGCATTGGGTGATCTGCACGGTCTCAATACGCTGGAACACCAACCCGCCAAAGTCGCCGCCATGGAGGCGGTTTGGGACACACAGCGCGGCGCCGCCTTTACTCTGATCGGGCTACCCGATGAAGAGGAGCGCAAAACACATTACGCGATCAAAATCCCCTATGCCAGCAGCCTCATCCTCACCCACAGTACCGATGGCGAGGTGCAGGGGCTCAATGATTTTAAAGGTGAGCACCCGCCGGTCGCGCTCGTTTTCTGGTCGTTCAGGGTCATGCTGGGTATGGGAATGCTGATGCTACTGGTGTCCTGGTGGGCAGCTTTTCAATTTTTGCGCGGTAAGGACGTCAGTCCGCGGTTGTTACTGGTGCTTTCCGCAATGACCTTTTCCGGCTGGGTCGCCACCCTCGCGGGCTGGTATGTCACCGAGATTGGTCGCCAGCCCTGGATCGTGTATGGGCTATTGCGCTCGGCAGATGTCGCGGCCGATCACTCCAGCGCCACCCTCGCCAGCACCCTGTTTGGCTATGTTGGCTTATACGTCTTCCTACTCATCTCCTATATTCAGGCGCTGCGTTATATGGCCTCCAAGCCCGCGCGGTCCCGCACCCTTGTGCAGGGTTACCGAGAGACTCAAGCTACCGGGAAATTAAGCTGATGGAACAAATGCTACCTGTTTTCTTTGTCATGGCCATGGGGCTTGCCCTACTGCTCTACGTTATTCTGGACGGCTTCGATCTGGGTGTCGGCCTGCTGTTGCCGCAGGCCACCGACAAAGAGAAGGATATTATGATTGCCTCGATAGGCCCGTTCTGGGATGCCAATGAAACCTGGATAGTGCTGGGTATAGGCATACTGCTTATCGCGTTTCCCAAAGCACAAGGCATTATCCTGACCTCGCTCTACCTACCGGTCACCCTCATGCTGTTTGGCCTGATCCTGCGTGGCGTGGCGTTTGATTTTCGTGTGAAAGCTGCCGATGCACACAAACACCGCTGGAATCGCGCCTTCTTTCTCGGCTCGCTGATCGCCTCCATGTCGCAGGGCTGGATGCTGGGAGCTTACATAACGGGCTTGGGTTCGGGTCTCACGAATATACTGTTCGCAGCGCTGATAGCACTGACTTTGCCCGCGCTGTACGTCATGCTTGGCGCGGGCTGGCTGTTGATTAAAACCGAGGGTGAGCTGTTCGATAAAGCCGTGCGCTGGGGACGTATGGCGCTGCCGGCTATGGGTATTGCGCTGGTGCTGGTCAGCATTGCCACCCCGATAGTCAGCAGTGAAATCGCGGGGCGCTGGTTCACCCTGCCCAACGCGATTGGACTGTTGCCGATACCCGTCAGCTGCCTGGTCGCCTATTTCGCGCTGTACCGTTTGCTGCGTCGGCCCGAGTATTTGCGCAATCACAATAGCTGGGTGGTGTATGCCCTTCTCGTGCTCCTCTGCCTGATGGCCGCGCTGGGACTCGCTTACAGTATCTATCCGGACATCATCATCGGCAGAATGGATTTGTATGAAGCCGCTGCGGCAACCAATTCCCTGCAGTTTATCTTCTACGGCGTGGCCGTAACCCTGCCGGTGATATTGCTGTACTCCGCATATGTATTCGTCGTCTTTCGCGGCAAAGCGACCGATTTGAGCTACGAGTAATTCGCGGGCTGGCGGGATACGAAATAGCGTGCTCAGAAATCGAAAACACCCTGCTCTCTGATCATCTGCGCCGTCGGTTCGGATGTCGGCAGCGATTCCAGGCCGGCCAGTCCCGACAGCGTCAGACCCAGCAATCGCACGCCATTGGGAACCGGGAGTAATGGTTGGAGCAGCTCTCGGCCTATGGCCCCGAACGGGCCCTTGTGTGTGACATAGTCCTCCTGTGATTGGCTGCGTGTAATCTGTCGAAAATCCGCGTACTTCACTTTCAGAGTGACTGTGCGCCCCACCACTCCGTTCTTCTCAATTCGCGCCCAGGTGCTGTCAACAATGCGTTCCAGCGCCTCGTACAGGTCCGCGTCGGCAACCAGATCTTCACTGTAGGTTTGCTCTCGTCCAACGGATTTGCGGATACGATCAGGCTTGACCCGACGATAGTCCACGCCACGCGCAGCGCGGTAGAGGTACTCGGCCGATTTGCCGAAGTGCTGGACCATAAAATCCATGCTCTTCTCACGCAGCTCCGCGCCCAGTTGTATTCCCATTGCGCCCATACGCTCAGCGGTCTTTGGCCCCACGCCGTAAAAGCGGCGCACCGGCAGAGAGGCGACAAAGTCGGCGCCTTCATGGGGCCGGATAATGAAGATGCCATTGGGCTTGTTCTGATCGGAAGCCACCTTGGCTAGGAATTTGTTATAGCTCACGCCTGCGCTGGCCGTCAGCCCCGTTTCGTTGAAGATCGCCGTCCTGATCAGTTGCGCAATGCCCACTGCACTGCCCACCTGCAGCTTATCCTGTGTGACATCAAGATACGCTTCATCCAGAGACAGCGGCTCAACCAGATCGCTATAGCGGGAGAATATCTGCCGGATCTGCAGTGACACCGAGCGGTAGACTTCAAAACGCGGCGGCACAAACTGCAGCGCAGGGCAGCGCCGCGCTGCAGTCACCGAGGGCATGGCAGAGCGCACGCCAAACTGTCTGGCCTCATAACTGGCCGCCGCCACTACCCCGCGCTGCGCGGAGCCACCCACAGCCACCGGCCTACCGCGCAACGCAGGATTGTCCCGCTGCTCCACGCTGGCGAAAAAAGCATCCATATCGACATGGATAATTTTACGCGCGGGGTTATCACTGGTTTCGGTCATAAACGGGCGGCACTAATTCCGGATTACAGCGGGTCGTCTATGCTGCTTTGGCAATCGATGGTTTGTCCAGTTTCAGTGCAATTTGGCGATTGTGGGGCACAGAAAGCAAGAGTAGCGCACAGCAAGCCCCCACCAACGCCAGCCCCATATCAGACTGAGTGTCCCAGACATAACCCTGTGTGCCAAGAAATGCCTCGGCCTCCTCACCGCTCGCCAGGGCTACCCCCCATTCGATCAGTTCATAGAAGGCGCTGAAAGCCAGACAGATCGAGATAACAAAAAATGCCAGCCAGACACGCCCATTGACGACACGCTTTCGAATGAGAATTTCTCTTGCCAGCAGGGCGGGAACAAATCCCTGGAAGAAATGCCCCACTTTATCGTAGTTATTTCGCTCAGAACCAAACAGTCCATCGAACATCGGGACTTCGGCGTAGGTGTAGTGTCCTCCCACCATAAGCACAATACAGTGCAGCAAAATAAATCCGTAAAGGATTGGGGTGAGTCGGAATGAATGATAAGTGGCCGCCAATAGTATGCCGCCAAACATGGCCGGGGCCACTTCCAGAAACCAGGTGAGTTGGTCCTTGGGATGTATGCCGGACCAAACTAAAACTGTGGTGAAGACTAAAATCCAAAGATACTTAATGTCTCAATACTCCTCCAAATCAGGCGGGCCAGAGCCCCCTATGCGTTCATCGCTGCCCAGTGGAAGGCTCGCCGAGCACTACACTGACCTGCTGCTCTGCAGGAAACAGCGGCGGGCCAAACTGATTATAGATGGCCACATCCGCCGCATCGCGACCGTAGCCGATCGCCACGTAACCGCCGCGCATGCCATGCTGCGTAGCATCGAATGAATACCAGCGACCCCCCACATAGGCTTCAAACCAGGCGTGCAAGTCCATCGGCTGCAGTCCGTGGAGGTAACCTACGACCATCCGCGCAGGAATACTGAGACTGCGACACAGCGCTATCCCGAGATGAGACAGATCCCGACACACGCCCCACTGACGCGCGTTCACCTCAATCGCTGAAGCGTGCGTTTCACTGCTGTTCGGATCAAAACGGATCGTATTGCGCAGCCAGGCTTCAATGGCTGCGACCTGGTTATAGCCCGGCAGCATACCTGCTGTAATCTCATTCGCCATCTCTCCAAAACGATCAGATTCACAATAGCGACTGGGGAGGAGGTAGCAGAAAATGGCATCGGGCAGGTTTTGTACTTCAACAAAGGGGGCATCCGGCGCGCTATCCACGAAGTCGGCAATCATCACCTCCGCGGCGGTATGCACACTGAAAATGCCCGCGGGGGCAACCAGACGCTGGCAGAGATTGCCATAGCCGTCGGTAAATTCAATGACCGGAACACTGGGAGTCAGCCTGTACTGCTCGCTGGCAATCCACTGCTGGGCGCCGCTGCGAGGTCGCAGCATCATGACAAAAGGCGTTGGCACTGCGATCTCGAACACTAAATCACACCGAGTATATAGCCACATCGACACACTCCCCTCTCAATACAGATTGGCACCAGTATGCACCATAGCCTGTTTCAAAACGCTATCGCACTGTATCTTTCCTCGGCAGACTCACCTCAGGGCTTTTGCTTGGCCTTGGCGAAGGCGGCCGCAAATGCTCCCGCAGGTGCTTTTTCCTGCGTGCGCGGTGCGGACGTTTTAGCACCACTGTTGCGGGGCGAACGATTGTCTGGCCGACCGCGGCGCTGCCTGTCCCCGTCCGGGGACTGCTGATCTTTTGCACCGTCAGTCAGGCGCATACTCAACGCAATGCGCTGCCGCGACACGTCGATTTCCATAACTTTGACCTTGACGATATCTCCCGCCTTGGCTGCATCGCGCGGATCTTTGATGAACTTTTCAGACATCGCCGAGATATGCACCAGTCCGTCCTGGTGTACACCAACATCGACAAAGGCGCCAAAACTGGTGACATTGGTGACGGTTCCCTCCAGGATCATATCCAACTGCAGGTCAGTTATTTTCTCGACGCCCTCCTGTAACCTGGCCGTTTTGAACTCCGGTCGCGGGTCTCGGCCCGGCTTGTCCAGTTCCCTGATAATATCTGTCACGGTGGGCAAACCGACTGTGTCGGTGACGAAATCGGCGGCTTTTACGCCCCGTAAAAAGGTACTGTCGCCGATCAGGCTGTGGACCTTGCGCTCACTCGATGCCGCAATACGTTCCACCACGCCGTAGGACTCCGGGTGTACCGCAGAGGCATCCAGCGGATTGCTGCCATCCATCACGCGCAGAAAGCCCGCCGCCTGTTGGTAGGTTTTTTCACCCATCCCGCTCACCTGCAGCAGCGTTTTGCGATCGGAAAACCGTCCCTGCGCATCGCGCAGTGCGACGATATTGTCGGCGATACGCTGGCTCAATCCCGATACACGCGTAAGCAGAGGGGCCGAAGCAGTATTCAAGTCGACACCAACGGCGTTAACACAATCCTCCACCACGGCGTTCAGTTGACGCCCCAGCTGCACTTGGCTGACATCGTGTTGGTACTGGCCAACCCCGATGGATTTTGGATCGATCTTCACCAGTTCCGCCAGCGGGTCCTGCAGGCGTCTGGCGATGGATACTGCCCCGCGAATAGTGACATCCAGATCGGGGAATTCTCGCGCCGCAAACTCAGACGCCGAGTATATCGAGGCCCCCGCTTCGTTAACCACGACCCTGCGCACATCGAGCTCGGGATGCGCGGCCAGCAGCTCGCCGACAAAGCGATCTGTCTCCCTGCTGCCAGTGCCATTGCCAATGCTGATCAAACGGATGTCGTATTTTTGTATCATCGACAGCAGCACAGCTGCCGCCTCGCGAGTTTTGTTCTGCGGCGGGGTGGGAAAAATGGCGCCGTGATCCAACACTTTCCCGGTGGCATCCACCACAGCCATCTTCACTCCTGTGCGCAGCCCGGGGTCCAGGCCAATGGTGGCTTTGGGGCCTGCCGGCGCCGCCAGCAGTAAATCCTTGAGATTATTGCCAAAGACCTTGATCGCCTCCAATTCGGCACGCTCGCGCAACTGGGTGAGGAGATCCGACTGCAAGTGCGTGAGCAGCTTGATGCGCCAGGTCCAGCGCACGACTTCTGAGCGCCACTTATCCGCCGGACGACCCTGGTCCTGTATGTGCCAATGCGACGCTATCATTGCTTCGCAGGGGTGCGCATCCAGCGGTGTTTCATCGGCCGACATGCGCAAATCGAGCGACAACACGCCCTCGCTGCGACCGCGAAACATCGCCAGCGCGCGATGGGACGGCGTCGTTTTATACGCTTCGGTATGGTCGAAATAGTCACTGAACTTGGCGCCTTCGCTCTCCTTGCCCGCCACCAGCCGCGCCGCCAACAAGCTCTCTACCTGCAAAAATTCACGCAGCCGCGCCAGCAGATCGGCATCTTCAGCGAACCGCTCCATCAGTATTTGCCTGGCCCCGTCCAGAGCCGCTTTGGTATCGGCAAAACCAGCGTCAGGATTGAGGTAACCGCTGGCGACGGTTTCCGGGTCGAGATTGGCATCCTCGAACAAGGCATCTGCCAGCGGCTCGAGCCCAGCCTCACGCGCGATCATTGCCTTGGTACGGCGCTTGGGTTTGTAGGGCAGATACAAATCTTCCAGTCGGCTTTTAGTATCCGCTGCACGAATAGCCGCTTCCAGTGGTGGTGATAACTTGTCCTGTTCAGAAATGCTGGCCAGTATGGTTGCGCGGCGCTCTTCCATCTCACGCAAATAACGCAGGCGCTCTTCCAGTTGTCGCATCTGGGTATCATCGAGACCGCCGGTGACCTCTTTGCGGTAGCGCGAGATAAACGGCACCGTGGCGCCCCCATCCAGCAGTTCCACTGCCGCAACAACCTGTTTTTCGTGAACGGCGAGTTCTTCCGCCAAAAGTCTGGAAATGGATTGAGTCATGTCTGGTGAGATTCCTGAGAACAATACCCGGGGAGGCCGGCTAGTGTGACTGCATCAAGGGATGACACGCTGGCATCCCCGGTAGGCAAACATTGTTGAATTATCTAAGTCAGGCCAAGCGGCAATAGCTGCCCGGAGGCAGTCTACGCGCTTAACTTCGGGGGTGCTGACGGTGTTAAGCGGCAGCTGCTTCCGTTTCTTCTTCCGTCTCAGCGGGCTCGAATTCCTCGAGCTTCGCTTCGAGTTCCTTAACCTTGGCCTGTAACTCTGCGTTCTCGGTCTTGGTCTTGTTCAGCGTTTTCTGCATCAGGGCATTCGCAGTGGTTTTTTCTGCGAGTTTCTTTTTGTTACTGTCGAGATTCTTCTTGAGCGCGGCAGCATCGTACTGCTTCAGCGTCTTCACTTCGGCGCGTTCATCAGCCAGGCTCTTCTGCAATTCCTTGATACGCTTCTTCTGCGTATCAACCTCGGCAGTCAAGTTGTCACAGCGATTATGCAGTTCACGGTTGCGCTGCTCGACGCGTTTGTGGGCAGAGGCTTCTGCCGATTGCGTGGTCAATTGCACCAGTTGTTTGGCAATGACGGCTTGTTGCTCATCGTGTTTTTTGAGATGAAGCTCTATTTGGGCCGATTTGTCGTCCAGTTGAGTCTGGTATTGCCCACGGAGGTTGTCCTCCAGTTCGATAATTTTTTCCAATTTTTGTGCTGTTAGCATTCAGTCTATCCTGCGAGGTTTCGATTCAGAGAGTGTGTTCGACAAGGGTGTTTGGTGTGTTTTCTACCGCCCTGCATCGTGGGCGGTGAAAAAGTGCGCGCACTATACCCTAAAACGCGTGCAATTTGGAGCATTCATTAATTATTCACATTCTCCAGCCCCGGTGTTGGCAACCCCACCACAAGGGAGCTCTCTGGCGCCAGCAGTGTGCGCGGGCTATGATGGGCCATCAAGCCAGTCCAAATTCCAGGTGGTGGGGCGCTGACGCCTTTTCCCAGGCGCGCCCGCCCTGTGCACCCCCAGCCAGGTTGACGATACCCATGATGGACAGAAAAAACCCCAAAAACAGCCGCGCCGTCCAACAACTGGACGATTCCATGGCAAGTGCACAGAGCTTCCAGCAGTGGCGGGAACTCGCCGTGGCCCATGATCTTGCGACCGGTCGCGATATCTGGCGCGCGAAAGCCGACTCCCCATTGTACGACGATACCAGTATCAACACGCGCTTGCAGCGACTGCGCAAATTGCGTAAACGGGGGGACGATCAGGGACTCTTGTTCGCACTCAGCGAGGGCATACACGGCAATATGGCCGGGATGGGCAACCCCAAATTGTACAGCAAGGCCCGTTCGGGAACTAAACTCCTCATTTCAGAATACATCGATGAGATCTGCGGCGCACTGGAATACCTGTCGCCGCGTCGATTCAAAGGTATCTCCTGGGCAGATCGCATCGAATTTTTCCAGATCGCAAGCCACTGCTACGGCCGGTCGGCGCTCATGCTCAGCGGTGGTGGCACTCTGGGGTACTTTCATTTCGGCGTCTTGAAAGCCCTTATCGAGCGAAAATTGTGCCCGGTGGTGATTTCCGGCGCCAGTGCCGGCGCCTTTGTCGCGGCCATAGTGGGTTCACGCAGTGACACGGAGTTCCTGGCACTGTTCGAGAACAATGTTTTAGCCAAGGCACTCACTGAAAACCGCGACGGAATCAAAATCGGCTTTGGTATGGGCAAACAGATCGATATGCGGTCTATCAAGCGAGAAATGGCCAAGCTGATACCAGACCTCACGTTCAAGGAGGCCTACGAAAAAACAGGGCGCAGTATCAACATATCGATATCCCCGGCGGAGCCCCGCCAGAACTCGCGCCTGCTGAACCACATAGCGTCGCCCAATGTCACGCTGCGATCCGCGGTACTGGCCTCCACTGCCCTGCCCGGCGTTTTTCAGCCAGTGCAGCTGGAAGCGCGCAACGTCGATGGCGAGATCAAGCCCTACCTACCCTCGCGCCGCTGGATCGACGGCTCATTTTCACAGGACTTGCCCGCCAAGCGGCTGGCGCGCATGTACGGGGTGAACCACTTCATTGTTTCCCAGGTGATGCCGGGGCTGGGCCGCGAGCCCAATACAAAGCCAGGGTTGCGCAAGATTGTGTCCGATGCCTCAGTGGCAGCCACCAAACAGATGTTGCGGGGATACCTCGACTTCTTCCAGCGCTACGCCAGGATGGGGCCACAGATGGGCACCGCACTGAATGCGGTCAACGCTTTAATGGAACAGCAGTACACCGGAGACATCAATATCTTCCCCGGCTACGGCCTGTCTGGCCTTGGCAAACTGCTCAAGATGATGTCTGAAGACGAAATGGCCGAGCTGATCAAAGCCGGGGAACGGGCCACCTGGCCGAAAATCCCCATTATCGACACCACCACCAGAATTGGCCGCACGCTGGATACCATCCTTCATTCATTTGAAATCGATCAGGCGCACTGGCTGCGTACAGCACCGCAAACTGACACGGCGCTGGATGCCCAGAGTCGTGGCGGTGGCAGGAAGGCAGCAGGGCCGGCAACAGCCAAGCGCAGCAAGCGGGTGTCGGCGATTATTTCAAATAAAGCGCGGGGAAAAGCGGCGGCCTGAACTGCCGCCGCTCACCGCAGGAGCGGCTTACCGGCTCAACTCAATCCTGTGCCGGTGGCACAAACTCCAGTACCTGCTGGAAGGTCGGTCGGTTGGTGGCGCGGAAAGTATCCGGAATCAAACCGGGTACGAAACCTGATTTTTGACCTTCAAGCAACCACGTAGTCGGATCAGCTCCGCGCTCGACGACAAGCTGCTGGGCAACGTCATCCACTACCTGCCACAGTGAGTCCTGGCAGTCCACGAGATCGCCCGCCCCGCAATAACTCAGGATAAACTCTCCCTGTACAGCCTTGCCCAGCAATGTGCGCAGATCTTTGTCTATGTAGCTGGCACCTTCCGGAGCGCTGGACGGCGTGTGATTTGTCGTGCTGCCAAGATCGAGCGTATTGGTAAGATCCCCAAACACCGGACGCATTACTGCGGCAGCCAATGGCTGAAAGAGCGCGTCCATGATGGCCGGGCCGGCAGTGTCATAGAATCCATCGTTGTCGGCGTCCAGCCTCGGTGCGTCATCGGCTACCCAGGCATCCAATATTTCGACCACTTGGGCGGCCAGCGGGCTGGGCGCTTCAGCACCGTGCAACACCTCACTCACTACCGGCCACACGGGCGAACGCGTGTCCTCGGTGGCCGCGCGATTCATCACACTGACTACGCCCGCCAAATCCACCTTATCGGGAAATTGGTCGAACAGCTGAACCCGGTGTACCGAGCCATACGGCGTACCGTCACCGTGCATAAAGCCGGGGGCGGACTGGTTGTTCCAGTTGAGCAGGCGCCCGGACGGGCCGCCGGCATCATGCGGGTGTTGATCCTGTGCCAGAAACCCTTCCCATTCATAGTCGCCCGTACCCCATGTGGGCAGCCGTCGGTCTAACCCCTGGGCGCGCACCGGGAGGTAGCCGGAACTGAAGTAGGCCGTATTGCTACGCGACATATAGCCCCAGTTGAATGTGAAGCCAAACTTGTTCGCGGTTTCCCAGAATTTTTCCGGGGTGGACGCCTCACCCTCGGTCATAGCTTTCAGAGCCGCCAGATTGAGGCCATCGCGGCCAAAGGTCGAGCGCTTGCGCGTGAGCGCAACGGGCTGCCCGTTCGAGGTCGCCGTGCCAATCATCGGCCCGTGCACCGATACCGGGTAACGGAGTTGCGAATCGCCCAGCGTGCCCGCGTCAAACATTTCAAACGCGATGCACTCACCCTCGTACATGTAGTGCAATGAGTCGCGCGTAGGGGCCAGCGTGTCGGTGAGCATAGTGCGCTCCAACATCTCGGGCTCACACAATAACTCGACGTATACATCGCGCACGTCGTGGTTCGCCGATGTCAGGCTCCAGGAGTAATCCTGAGTACGGCCAACCAGCAGGTACATGGAAAGACCCGGTACCGCTGCGCCCTGCGCCTCTATTCCCGGTGCACTCAGGTGCATTTGCATCACAATCTCGGGGTAGTAATAGCCTAGCTGTGGGCCCATCACCGCCAAGTTGGTGGTGTTAACCGACTGCGGGGAATTCACGATCAGAAAATTGGAAGCCAGCCGGTCGACAGGCGGGCCCGCGGCCGGAATAAACACGGGATATTCCTCATCCTGAGCCGCCTGCGGCTGATTCGCCGCCAGCAGTAACGGCGGAGCGATTGGCACGCGTGGGTTGATGTCGATGATGGAGCCTGCGTCAATCACGGCTGAACCAGTGACAGCCCCGCCGGTCATGGGGCCGTACTCAAAGCGCGTAGTAATGGTTGTCGGCGCCTCCGGGTCATTAAACAACATGGCGTCCTCCCATGCCTGTTGCCCCAGACCTTCACCCAGCCCCTGGATCAGGGTCGACAGGAAGTTGGCGTTTGATGCCTCGCTACCGCCACCGGCGCCAAAAATTGACCCGATAAAAGCGGTGGTGGCGATCACATCATTTACCGTCACGGGATCGGGGTTCTCGCCCACGGACTCGAGCTGGGCGTTATAGCCGTCTGCGTAGGCTTGCGCATCGGCAATGATCTGCAGGCCTTCGTCGCCGTATTCCGCGATAATGAGATCGATCTGATCCGTCACGAGCTGCTCAGTCGCCGCACTGGGTACGAATGTCTGGCCACTGGTCACCAGTCCAAACGCATTGATACCCGGGACATCGGCCACTGCGACTCGAGCAGGGCCACGACCCAGGCCCACCAGAACACTCCGGTCGCGGGCTGTTACCCAGCCGGCGCCGAAGGATAGGTCATCACGTGTTTGGCCGGTGATGTGTGGGACGCCGAATTCGTCGTACAGAATCGTGGTTCCGGGACGCCCTGTGGGCTCCTCAGTGGTCTCACCGACCGGATTGAAATCCTCGCGAAGAAAGAGCCTGTCAATATCGGCGTCTGCAACATTGCCCCGCAGTGGTGTCAACGCGTCGTATAGCGGCAACTGGTCGCGCGAGTTAACAGTGCTGGGCAGACCGCCAAAGTTGCCTGGCGGGAGAATATAGTAGGCGCGATCTACCAGCGGCTCTACCGGGGGCACAACCGGGGGCACAACCGGAGGTTCCACACTACCTCCGTTATTGGAGCCGTTGGAGCACGCTGTCATGGATAGGGCAATCGCCAGCCCTGGAGCCAACAACAGCCGGGCAGCAATATTTCGGGATGAAGAACGGGCTTCTGACATGGCAGGCTCCTGCAGGCGCTTATGGTTTTATAGGTCTTTATAACCTGCCACTTTACGTCAAACTGCACCAAAATGGTACGCCCTGCAAAACCTTGATAAATGCAGGACGTAAGGTCGCTATCGAGAATCCGTGGGGATCAATAAATGCTAGACGCTGCCTCAGTCTGGCTGCGGGTCAGGATCGAGAATATCCTGCGTACGCAGCTCGAAGTCGCTGGCATCATGCCGCTCCAGTAATTGCTTGGATTTATCGCCGAAGGGACGGTTTACCATGACGCCACGCGGCACAGCGGGGCGCTGCCCCACTTCTTCAACCCAGCGAATTAAATTGGTATAGGTGTGTACTTGCAGAAACTCCGCCGCATCGTAGACCAGGTTGCGCACCACGCCCCCATACCAGGGCCAGATAGCCATATCGGCGATGGTGTACTCGTCACCACAGATGTATTGCCGCTCCGCCAGATTCTTGTCCAAGAGGTCTAGCTGCCGCTTGGCTTCCATCGCGTAGCGGTCTATCGCGTACTGGATTTTGACCGGCGCGTAGGCATAGAAATGGCCGAAACCACCGCCCAGCAGGGGCGTCGCACCCATCTGCCAAAACAGCCAGGACAGGCACTCTGCACGCTTCGAGGGGTCGCTGGGGATAAACTCACCAAACTTCTCTGCGAGATAGAGCAAGATAGCGCCAGACTCAAATACGCGGGTAGGTTCAGGCGTACTGTGGTCCATAAGGGCGGGAATTTTGGAGTTGGGATTCGCGCTGACGAAACCGCTACTGAACTGCGAGCCGTCGCCGATATTAACCAGCCAGGCATCGTACTCTGCGCCGGCATGTCCCTTGGCCAGTAATTCTTCCAGCATGATGGTGACTTTTACCCCATTGGGCGTGCCCAGGGAGTACAACTGTAGAGGATGCTTCCCTACCTGCAGTGCCTTCTCGTGCTGTGCTCCGGCAGTTGGACGGTTGATATTGGCAAACGCTTGCCCACTATCTGGATCCCATTGCCATATTTTTGGCGGTTCATAAGGCGTTGTGTCGGCCATAAGCGGCGGCTCCTTTAATCTGGTTGACGGATGCTAGCGGCAAACTATACAGGGTATTTAACACAATTCCTTCACCGCACAATTTCTGCCAAACGGTCTCCCGAAAAGGACCCCGCGTACAGCTTTCCCCGGTACTCAATAGCAACCGTAGCCGGGCCAAAAGGGCCGCCTTTTTCAGCGCTAAAAATTCGCATCGTTTCGCCCGTTGTGGTGTCCACCGCGATCAATTCATAGGGTGCACCGCAGCTGCCCCGCGTCAGTCCGAAGCAGGGCGCCATCGTCAGTGGAGACAAATGGGAGGCCAGTAGTAAACGGCCATCTTCCAGCCAGGCAGAATTGTCGATGTTGGGGACGTTTACTGTAGCCAGCAACTGTTCTGTGGCGATGTCGTACTGACGCAGCTCACCCTCGAGGTAGTTATTCACCCAGATGCTCTTGCCATCGGGCGCTATCTCGATACCGTTGGGCATTTTCGCAGCGGTGTTGGCCATGATTCGAATCGCGGTGCCCGGGCTCCAGCGCCATACATGACCATCATTCAAACCGATCATTGACTTGATTTGTGCCAGCGTTTCATTTTCTCGATCGTACATATGCGTGACAGCGAAGCCACCGTCCGGCAGGGCCACCACGTCGTTGAGCACGGCATAGTCAGGAAACGCGACACAACCGCGCCAGGACAGTGTCGGCGCAGTTGTGTCGTCGGCCGACGGTTGCACCTCATAAAACAAAACCTGTTCCAGGCTGCTGTGGTTCACGACCAGCAGCTGTAGCGAAGCTCCCCGCGGTGAAAGGTAAATGCCGTGAGGCGACAGCTGGTCCGGAATGGGGCAATCGGCGTCCCCCCAGTTCTTCTCGCTGGCGCCGTTGGTGATACTGCTGCTATCCACCAGGCGGGTAAAGCCGTCGCCAGACTCCGGCTGAAACCAGGTGAGCGCACCGGGTAGCTTCCCGCCGTCGCCGTATTCTGCGACCAATATCCCACCGCCATCGGGTAACGCCGCGAGGTCTTCTGGCATTTGGACGCCGCAAATTGGAATAACATTGCCATCCGACTCGCAGCTCAATTCAAGCTGGCCGCAAGCTGCAGTGGCCAACAGAATGACGAGAATGCTCAACCGCTGTATGACATGCATCATGCACCAAACTCCATCGCTGTGATCAGATCGAAAAGTATAGTGGCAGCTCCAACCACTGGTAACAAGCGGCTGATCCGCCGCGCGCCAGTCAGCACCTGACTCAACAAATAGACGAATGCCGTGAGCAACAGCAGATAGCACGCGAATTCATGGTAAACAGTGAACAGCAGCAAGACGCCAATACACTGCACAGCACCCAACACGTAATCCAGCGCACTGCCACTGCGAAAGGCTCTGAACGCCATCAGGAAAAACAACGCTGCGACCACCAGAGAAACCACCGGAAAAGCACTCATGACAGGCCCGCAAGCAAGCTGAAGATGGCGTTGCACCCGCCAAATACAATAGAGCAGTGAAAGCTAGGCATTCTCGGGCATGAACTCTGCGACGATGCCCCGCAGCGCATCGAAATCGTCGAACACCCAGTCGTGGTAAATCTCGCTGACAGGAATCTTGCGATAGCCCCGGGAGTAGAGCGCAAACGGCACTGCCGCGCGCCTGGCGGTCTCCGCGTCGATCTCACTGTCGCCCACATAGAGTGTCGGCCCCCCGCCGAGATGCTGAATCGTCTGCAACAGCATATCGGGCTCTGGCTTACGGCTATCGATCATGCCCCCTGCCATCACCACATCAAAAATGGACTCCATACCCATATGGCGTAACACCGCGCGCGCCGGCACCTCTGGCTTGTTGGTACACAAACCCAGGCGGTAGCCCGCACTCTTCAGCAGTGCCAGCGCTTTGAGGACGCCCGGGTAGAACACGGCCTTGTCGACGGCGAACTCGTACTGCGCGATAAACGCCTCAAGTAATGCGGCGTGAGTCTGCTGCGTCTCATCAATACCGCGCGCCGCCATCATGCGGGTGACAAAAACAGCCGCTCCCTCGCCGATGAAATTGCGGGTCTCTTCCAGCGTCAACGCATCCTTGGCGAGCCGACCAAGGATGGTAGATGCCACGGATTGAATATCCGGTGCGCTGTCGATGAGCGTGCCATCGAGATCGAAAACTATGTTCATGTCACTTTCCACCACGTCATCGCGCCCCGGGACGGCCAATCGGGAACCCAACTAGCGCTTCTTCAAACCTTTTTGCTGCATACGCCACAGCAACAGCTCAATCTTGTCCTGACCGAAAAAGGGTTCCCCCTGAAACACCATCGTTGGGACACCCCAGTGATGCTCTTCCAGCGCCCGATCATTGGCGAGCAATTGCTGCGGCCAGACATCACCGTTATCACTCACCCACTGCTGCAGCGCGGACAACTCAAGCCCCGCACGCTCTGCTGCCAAAGTCAGATGATCACCTTGATCCCAACCGTCGATCTTTCCGTCCCAGACGATAGTCGATACTTCCCGCGCAAACTCAATGCCGCGGCCAGCCGCTGCCGCCGCCAATCCAAGGGGACTCAAGGTGTGTACCAGGTGGCCGGGATCATCCGCCGGCAAATCGACGTTGATCGGATCTGGCCGCGGCAGACCTATCGATAAACCCCGGTATTCGGAATAACGCAGCAGGTCCGTCAAAAAGTACGGGCGCCACTTTTCATGCGCCCTGTCAAAGAACTCGTTGTAACGGATAAAGATGGGATTCACCACCAGCAGGTTCACCCGCAGTGCATATTCCTGCTGCAGATCGTACATCTGTGACGCGCCGAAGTAGGACCAGGGGCTGCGGAAAGAAAAATATAAATCGACTTCGAGTTCAGGCATTGCGCTTCTTACTCCTTCAATTGCTGCCACAGCATGTCGGCGGCTGTTTCGCAGATACGTGTCGCGGATGCAGAATCCGTGTAGATGCCGTCAATTAGCAGGCGGCTGATGCCATGAAGCATACCCCAGGCGACCTGCGTAAACCGCAGGGGATCCAGTTTTTTCGCGACCAGACCCCGATCCTGCAAGAGCTGTATTCGCTCCACATCAGATCTCAGTGTACTGCGAGCAGACGACAAAAGAGAGGTCGTCAGACTTTCAGATCGCCACAGTTTGCTGCCGTACATCAGATCGTAGTATTCGCTGTTGCCCACGGCAAAGTCCACATAGGCCTTCACATAATCTCGCATAAGCTGCTCACCCCCCTTGCCCCGGCCCTGGGCGAGCACCGCTTTCATGGTGCGGTTAAAGCGTAGAAAACCCTCTTCCGCCACGGCGCCCAGCAAATTCTGCTTGTCTTTAAAATGGTGATAGGGCGCGGTACGCGAGACGCCAACATTGGCCGCCAAGCGCCGCAGTGACAGCGCGTCCTCCCCCTCATCGCGCAAGATACGCGCCGTTTCATCCAGCAGTACGGCCTTCAAGTCGCCGTGGTGATAGGCCTTCTTGTCAGTGATTTTTGCTATTGCCATGATTTCCGTCCAACACCCCATCTTGACACCGTCAAATTCGATCGGTATCGTACCACGCAAATCTTGACACCGTCTAGTTACGAGGAGTAAGTCCATGAACACCAAGATACCCCGCAGCAACGAAAACGATTACAGCGACGACATCATTACCAAGCGCCAGCAGTTCCTCGAGGAAAAATCCGGCACCACACTCAAGCACACCAAAGCGTTCTCCTTCGACCCGGACAGCATGTCCGGCAACTGTGAGCACCTGTTTGGCGTAGCACAGGTGCCCATCGGTGTGGCCGGCCCCCTGCTGGTCAATGGCGAGCATGCCAAAGGCGAGTTCTACGTGCCCATGGCGACCGTTGAAGGCACGCTGGTCGCCAGTTACAACCGCGGAATGCGCGTCATCCGCGAAAGTGGCGGCGTAATGACCACCGTCATGGGTGAATCCATGCAGCGCGCGCCCGCCTTCATCTTCCGCAACGCGCGCGAGGCGCGGGATTTCGGCCAGTGGCTTACCGCCAACTTTGATGCCATCAAGGCACAGGCTGAAGCGACCACATCGGTGGGCAAGCTACTGGAGATTGAACAGTACATCGTCCACGGCATTGTCTACACGCGGTTTGACTACAGCACCGGTGACGCCGCCGGACAGAACATGACCGGCAAGGCCACCTATGTCGCCTGTGAATGGATCAGGGCGCAGTATCCCGATATGCGCACCTACATGCTCTCCGGTGGTATGGATACTGAGAAGCGGACATCCTATGTCAACTCACTGAAGGGTCGGGGACGCCGCGTTACCGCAGAGCTGACAATCCCGCGGCAAGTACTGCAGGATGTACTGCGAATCACCCCGGAACAAATGAATTTCGGTTACAGCGTGGCCAACCTGAGCGCCTACCTGGTGGGAGCCTCCAACAATGCCGCGCACCCGGCCAACGGTCTGGCCGCACTGTTTATGGCGACGGGACAGGACATGGCGAACATCGGTGAGGCCAATCAGTGTTCCATGTACCACTACATAACCAGCAAGGGTGACCTGTATTATTCCATCACCTTCCCTGCGCTCATCATGGCGTCTTTTGGCGGCGGCACAAATCTGGCGACGCAGCGCGAATGCCTGGAACTGATGGACTGCTACGGACAGGACAAAGCGTACAAGCTGATTGAAATTGCCGCCGCTTTGGTGGTCGCTGGAGAGCTCTCGCTGGGCGCGTCGCAAAAGCGCGACCCGGATACCGGCAGGAACGAATGGGTGGACGCGCACGAGAAACTGGGACGTAATCGCTAGATAATCGTCCCCGGGAGTGCAGACCTGGCACCCACTGGATGTCAGGCGTTGCGGATGGTAACCCCGCCATCGACCAGCAGAGTGGCGCCGGTGATAAAACTGGCGGCGGGCAACACCAGGCTCAGTGTCGCATGGGCGACTTCCTCCGGCTCGGCGTAGCGCCTCAGCACTGTGCGGCGGTTGGCAAAGGTCTGCTTGGCCTCCTCCGGAATTGCATCGGTAATACCGGTGCGCACCGGACCGGGGCATACACAGTTGACCGTGATGCCCTCCTTGCCCAAGTCGACTGCCATGGCGCGGGTCAAACCCAGGGACGCGTGTTTGGCCACCACATAGGCGCTGTTAAACCGCGTTGCACCGTGCGCCTCCGTTGAGGCCACATTCACAATTCTCGGATGCGGCGACTTGCGCAGAAACGGCAGCGCTGCACGAATGGCCCAGGCCTGCGCCGTCGCCATCACCGCCAGGGAGGTATCCCAGGAATTGGGGTACTCCTGGGAATCCACTTCGGCCAGCAGCGCAAAACCGGCATTGTTAACCAGTATGTCGACACCCCCGAAATGCGCGCCAATTTTCTGAATCGCGGCTGTCACCGCGTCGCGGTCAGTCAGGTCGACGGTCAACGCCAACACCTCGGCGCCGACACTTTTGACTTCCTCGGCAACCGACTCCAGCGCTGAGGTATTTATATCAATAATCGCCAGCCGCGCGCCCTCATCGGCAAACAAATGCGCGGTGGCGCGCCCCATACCACTGGCCGCGCCGGTGATAATGGCGACGCTGCCATTGATGGAGCGGCTCAGTTTGCTTAACCGCGCCATCAGGCAACCTGCTGCGGTTGCGGCTGTGGCCCGCGCACTAACTTGCCGGGCATAGCACCCGTATCGCGCCCGTCCTCGCGAATGACTTCGCCGTTACAAATCGTCACCCGGTAGCCATCTACGCGCTGCACCAGCCTGCGTGCCTGGGCTGGCAGGTCATACACCATTTCCGGCGGATGCAGCGTGAGGTTGTCGTAATCGATGACATTGATATCGGCCTTCATGCCGGGTGCGATCAAGCCGCGATCACATAAGCCGTAGAAATTTGCGGTGCGCTGCGTCTGGTTGTGGACGAGCAGCTCGATCGGTATACGCGCTCCGCGGCTGCGATCGCGCGCCCAGTGGGTCAACAGGTAGCTGGGCATACTGGCATCGCAAATCAGGCCGCAGTGTGCGCCACCATCGGACAGACCGAACACGGCGTGCGGATGCAACATCATTTCCCGCAGAGCCTCGAAGTCACCATTGGAGTACCCCAGCAGCGGCATGTAGATAATCCCTTTGCCCGCGCTCTCCAGCATGGTGTCATAGGCAAATTCCGCCTCGCTGCAGCCCCTGGCTTTGGCCTGGGCACGAACCGTTTTCTCCGGGCCTGGCTCATAGTCAATGGGGTCCCCCAGCGGAAACATGTTGTCCCAGTCACTCAGCGTCTTGGTGAATACCTCGGGCAAACCGGTGAGATCTGGCGGATTGTCTATGATCTCTCTGCGCAGGGCCGGCTCTCGCAGTGCCGCGACGCGCTCTGCCAATGGCAGCTCGGCGACTTTTTGGTAGGCCGCGTGCAGAATGAACGGGTGCCCGGAGCTCTCAAGACTAAACAACACACCCGCAGGCCGCTGCGCCACTTGTGGTGTCAGCGTGCCGCCGGCGGCCCGATCCTCGTCTACTGCTGCCAGCAAACGCTGCCACTGCTGTGGATCGCCGTTGTTCTGCAGGCAGGCAAAGGTGACTGGACGACCAGTTTCACGACCAATCTGGCGCATCCATTCCAGTTCGTCCTCTTCCGGCGCCAGATCACTGGCCACTTCAAACACACCGAATCCGACTTCACCCAGCACCCGGCCAATGCCAATCACTTCCTCCCGATCTGCAGTCGTTCCCGGCGCCAGCTCCCCATCCTTGGCGCGATGTAAAATGGTGCGTGTGGTGGAAAATCCCAGCGCGCCAGCCTGCATCCCCTCTTTGACAATAGCGGCCATGGCCGCAACCTCGTCCGCGCTGGCCTTCTCATTCTGCGCGCCACGATCGCCCATCACGTAAGTCCGCACAGCGCCGTGGGGGACTTGTGCGCCGAAGTCGATCGCATGCGGTAGTTTTTCTATCGCGTCCAGATATTGTGGAAACGTCTCCCAATCCCAGTTGATGCCCTCTACGAGTGCTGCGCCCGGAATATCTTCCACGCCCTCCATTAGCTGGATCAAATAGTCCTCTTTACCCGGAACGACCGGCGCGAAGCCCACACCACAGTTCCCCATCACCACCGTTGTGACCCCGTTCCAGCTGGAGGGAGTCAACATCGGATCCCAGGACACCTGTCCGTCATAATGCGTGTGGATGTCCACCCAGCCCGGTGTCACCAGCAGGCCGGTGGCATCAATCTCCCTGTCACCAGGGCCCTCTATATCCTGACCAACAGCGACGATACGCCCGGCTTTGATTGCTACATCACTCAACCGCCCGGCAGCACCGCTGCCGTCAATCAGGGTTCCATTGCGAATAACGATGTCATACATACTGCTGTCTCCTGTTATTTTTACTGTCCGGATGCTGGCCGCACCTGGTCACGCCTGAGGTGCGTGTCAGTCGTCAATTTAACCTTCATCATACGTCCAAAATGCTCTTTTTGATGCGACTTTTTTATCGCCTGCAACAGCACCTTGTACTGCACCGCCTTCCTGCCTATCATCTCTTTGATTTATATAATATTTATAAGGCTTAACGCCGCTCAGGTGAATGCGATGGATACAGTGGTAATAACAGGCGCGTCATCCGGTATCGGTGAGGCACTGGCAAAAAACTTCGCCGCTGGTGGCTACGATCTGGTGTTGGTTGCCCGCAGTGAAGATAAGCTGCAGAAATTGGCACGCCAGCTCAAAGCAAAACACCAGGTGACGGTGTGGGTTGAAGCCGCTGATCTATCTCGCCGCGGGACCGCGAAAAAACTCGCGGCCCGATTATCCGGCCAGGGCATAGAAACCGGCATACTTGTCAACTGCGCGGGCGTCCTTGAGCATGGTCCTTTCATCGAGCAGTCGTCCAGCGCCCATCTGGCACTTATTGATCTCAATGTGCGCGGGCTGACTGACATGCTGAGTCACTTCCTGCCCCCGATGGTTAAACGGGGAAAGGGCCGCATATTAAATGTCGCTTCCATCGCCGCATTCCAGCCGATACCGAGTCTCGCCACCTACGCGGCAACCAAGGCCTACGTCCTATCGCTGACTGAATCGCTGTCCGAAGAACTGGCGGGGACGGGTGTCTCAATCACCGCGCTGTGTCCGGGTATCACGGCTACCAATATGGTGGCCAAAGCACAGGAGAAAAGTGGCGGACTGAAAATACCCGGTTTTGTCGTGGGCGACGTCGCTAACGTTGCTGCTCAAGGCTATCGAGCCTGCCTGAAAGGAGACGTTATCTGTGTACCTGGAGCGGTCAATCTGGTGGCCACGTTAACAGGCAGGGCTACACCGAAATGGCTGTTGCGGAGAGTATCAGGCGTGCTGGGGCGTTATACGTTAAAGAAGGACTGACGCGGGCAAAGCCCACCCGAAATGGAGTGCTACCCTTCTGCTGCCGGGGCAACTTCCTGCAGGTCCCTGATGGCTTGTTCGAGCACCTGCGGGTCGACCGCAGTCTGCTTTGATTCCAGTATGGTTTCAAGTTCGCGGCGGGCCTGGTAGGGTTGGCCGATAAGCGCAAGCGTGCCCGCCAGATGGTAGCGAATCAGGGGGTCGCCGGGCGACCGTTCGATGGCTTTTTTCAGTAGGGACAAACCTTGGTGCGGGCTTTCTCCCTGTGCCAGTATCCAGCCATAGGTATCCAACACGTTGGGGTTATCGGGAAGTAACTCCAGCGCGCGTTTGGCATGATCCTGAGCCCGGGAATCCGCTGTCAAACTGTAGAGCCACGCCAGATTATTGTGCAGGATGGCATTGTCCGGCTGGTATTTCAGCGCCTGAATATACTCGCGCTCCGCCAACTCCAGGTCGCCGGCCTGCATTATCGAGGTGGCAAGCATTATCCTGATGGGAACATCTTTGGCGTGCGTACTCAGCCAGTTGCGCAAAATCATATCGGCCTTCGCAACATTCCCCTGATAGCGGTACGCAGCCTGAAGTTTAATCATTGGACCGCGCGCGGCACTGAGGGCGACGGCCGATTCATACGCCGCAATGGCTGCCTGCGGCTGCTGTTGGACCATCAATACTTCGCCCGCCAACATATAACCCTCAGCACTGTCCGGGTGCGCCGCCTGTATCTCCAGTGCAATGGTCAATGCGGCGTCAGGATTATCCTGTGCCAGCCGCAGTTTCGCCTGCACCACGTTGAGGTCGACACGATCAGGTGCCAGTTGCAGTGCCTTTTCCAGCGAAGCCTGAGCACCACGTGGCTCCATCTCACGCAGCTGCAGTTTGGCCAGTTCGAAATGCGCGTCAGCCAATTCTGGCACCTGCAGCACGAGATTCCTCAGCGTCTCACGCGCCGCATCGATCTTGCCCCCGCGCAGCAGCGCGCGCCCGAGAACCAGTCTGGCATCTGGATGGTAAGGTGCCAGCGCCTCCGCTTCCTGTGCTGCGATCAGGGCGTCTTCGTCGCGCCCCATACGACCATACATATCCGCCAGCTCCAACTGCAAACTGAGGGACGTTACATTCTCATCACGCGCCTGTTCAAGCAGTGCCAGCGCATCTGCTGGAAGGTCTGTATCCAGCAAAATCTGCGCTAGCGCAATCACTGACGGCAAATGCCCGGGGTGCGCCAACAACACTGAATTAAAGCGTTCCCGGGCTGTTTCAATATCTCCGGCTTCCAATGCGATGCGAGCGAGATTGTATTTACCAAGCAGGTTATCCGGGGCGACTTCGAGACTCTGTTGGTAAGACGACAGCGCGCCTTCGCGATCTCCCCGGGTTTCACTGAGAGCCGCCGCTAGCACGTAGGGGCGCGGATCCTGCGGGTACTTTCCCGCCAGGCTGGTGGTCGTCGCCTGCATTTTTTCATAATCACCCAATTGATAATAAAGCCGGGCCAGAAGAAATTCAGCGCGCGCGTAATCGGGGTCTGCTGCAACTGCCGCCTCCAGTTGCTGCAGCGCACCCCTGCTGTCGCCGGTCGCCAGTAAACTGGTCGCCCATCGGGTCCGGATGAGCGCTGAATTCGGCGCCATCGCAACAGCCCTGCTGAAATAGGGGTTCGCCTTTTCCTGCTCCCCGGCCTGCAGGTAGGCATTCCCCAGCAATGCGACCAGTTCGATGTCATCGGGGGACTTATCCACAGCGCGTTGTAACACTTCTATACCGCGCAGCAACTCCCCCCTGCGCAAGAGCACGAAAGCCAGTAACTTTGCCCCCGTAGGATCCGCCGGGAGCAACACCTGGTGTGCATTGAGGTTTTCCAGAGCACTCTCCAGATCACCCTTCATCAGCATCGTCCAGCCCATCAGTAGCAGACAGGATGTATCCTCGGGTGACCTGTTGAGGGCGATGGTCAGGGCTTCTTCCGCCGCGTCCACGTTGTTATTCCCGGACAGCTCATTCTGAGCTGAGAGTAGCAACAACCCAGGATTCCTGGGGTGCTCCTCGAGTAACACGCCAAGGTCTGCGCTGGCCTGTTCAAACTTCTGCTGCACCAACAGCGATTGCACCACCGCCAACCGCGCCGGCAAGTCCCCTTCGACAATCAGCAGCGCCTGTTCAAACGCAGCCTGGGCATCTGCCGCGTTGTATAACGACATCGCTATCTCACCCTTTAACATCCAACCCAGATAGTTATCAGGATCTTGCTCAAGCCCCTGTGCAACCAACCGCTGCGCCTCTTCTACATTGTTGAGGCCAAACGCCGTGATCGCGAGCCCTATCTGGGCATCCGGGTTATCCGGAGTGGTGCTCTGCGCTTCCTGAAACGCCTCGCGGGCTTCCTCAAAACGCCCGAGGCCGAGACGGGCGCGCCCGCGGAGTATCAGCACGGTGGAGTCTTTCGCAGTAGGGGCCATGAATGCCAGTCGCGCCAGTGCTTTGTCGTACTGCCGATCCATCAGCAACGCACTAATCCAGCGATCATTGAAGTCGCGACCACTGACCCCCAGTTCCTGTGCACGTGTTAACTGCGCAAGCGCATCGGCCCCATTTCGCTGCTGCAAATAGAACTCTGACAGTAGCCAGCGCGCATCGATACTGTTGGGGTCCTGCAGCAGCGTCGCCTGCAATTCAACGACAGCAGACTCCATGTCCCCCTGCGATTTATAGGCGAGCGCCTGTTCAATATGTTCTTTGACACTGGGTTCTGGCGAAAGAACATAGATGCTGAAGGTCACGGCCGCCAAGCCCAGAAAAATACCTGACCCGACTAGCACACGTCGCAGTCCGGTCGTCATCCGAGACTTTTTCCGTCGTCTTCTGCGTCTTACCCGTCGAGACCTGGTGGGGCCGGGACTTGTATCAATTGAAGTTTTTATCGTGTTGTACCCGTGATTAGATTAGCAAATGGACTACATCATGTGGCCAGCACGCGATTTCATGCACCGCTACTACGCTCGCACACACGGCGCTATTCGCTTTGCTCGAAACCAAAGCGGGCGGCCGTCAGCTGACTAAAGGATGTAAATTCGGTGGGCTTGAGTATCCAGAAAATCGCATTGGTGTCGATCGGCGGGAACTCTTGAGCGCCTGTCGGGAGAGTGTCGCTGGTGGCAGAAAACAACGGGGACTTATCACCGATATCAGCATCCGCATCAGCATCAAGTGCAATCCCACTGCGACCGACGCCGGCAACATCATCGTCGTAATAGGAGTAGTCCTCAGTCTCAACAGACCAGAGCAGCAGATTACCCCGTAAGTTGGTAGCAGTACTCAAGTTGTCGAGCATAATCTGAATAGCATCCTGCTGTTCCATGCCAAAGTCACGCGCTACGAAATCAAAGTCAGCACCGGTGGCAATCGCGCCCCTGTCTATGCCCATACCATCGGCTTCGACAACATAACTGCCCTGAACGGCAATCCCGGCCAGAGACAATTCCAAGCCTATGAGTAAACAGATTAGTCTGCGGAATTTCATTTTAGAAAAGCCCCTTACAGGGTTGAAACGCGAATAGAGCTGCTGCAAATCGATAAGGAGCTCAAATCACTGCTATGAAACATCAAACTGCCGGCAATGGCCAAAAAAATAAAAGTGAGATTGTAGATCCTCGTCGCATTCTTGAACTTGACATGGCTCTACAGGATATCATCCGCATCGCAGGGCCCATTACACAGGTTTTCGGCAACCCCGGTGGCGTAGAACGTACCCAGGCTGTCGCCAATATTGCGCAGCTCTGTCGCACGGCCATGGGGATCTGCAAGCGTGTCATCCCAGTGAGGAATATTGGTGATGGGTGGATCAGGATTGCCAAAATCCACCTCTATCATCGCCGACCCCGTATGCTTCCCACTCACCACTTCCAACCCCCACACGTCGCGGATTACCGGGGCGAGATTTACCACGCCACCGATGGTACGCGCCATGATGTGCGCGCCGAGATTCGTCACCTGATGGTCTGCTTTGGACACCTGTATAAGAACTTCATGTGCGGGCGTACCCGGCAGCAAATTACTGCGTATGTACTTCGAATACCCCGTCGGCTCTGCTCTATCCCACAAACCCTGTATCAGCGCCAGATTGAGCTGCATATCGAGCGCGTTCCAGTTGTACAGCGAATATATCTGCGCTGCAAACGGGTCAAAATTGACGCTGCGATTCAGCAGCAGGTTGTACGATTGCCCTGGCACCGCCAGCAGGCCTCTTTCGATGTCGGTCGTGACGGCCATAAGACTGGCCCCCAGGATTCCGCCCTGACTGCCGCCAAAGTAATAGCGCTTCGAACCGTCTATCGCCGCGCCACCGCAATGCGTGTTGAGTGCCTGATTCAATACTGTTGAGGGGCCTCCATCGGCCTCCACCGACAGTGTCCTCATCGCGACCAGGAAGTTCAGTAAGCCCTGCTGAATGCGCTCCGGAACGGCGCGGAACGTCGACAAGTCACCACTGAGCGCGCCGAGCACCGTAATCACATCGTCGGATGCAAAGCCCTTGAAATCGAGACCGAATGTCGCGAAGTTTTGGTCCGCCGCGATCGGCTGTATGCCCAGCACCTGCTCCTTCGCTCCCAACTGACCGTGGCCGAATGCGACCAGTGATGCCGGCTCCGTTTGTGCCGCCATCGGTATAAGCAGTGCCGCTGCGTATTTGAAAGTGCCATTCTGTTGCGGCAGGCCGTCCTCTCCCAGATTGAGCAGGCCGCCGGTTTCACCCTTGGTCATGTAAAGTGGGACGTCGAAGGTGACCTCCATGCGGCACGCCATACCATCAATCAAACCTTCATTCTTCAGTTCTATCGTGTACGGCACTCCCTGAGGAAAGCGAGCCAAGGCATCATCGCGCATGTGCAGCATCGCCCGCGTATTATTTTCGCGGCTGGCGGTGGTGAAATCCCAGGCAATCTGCAGATCACTTCGCGCTATGCCCTGACTTTCCAGCGCTGCGAAAATATCCTCGAAGTGAGCGCGGCGTGATTCAATAATGGGGTCATCCGAGGGCAGGTCATCACGCAACGCCAGGAATCCCGGCGAGGGCTCAATGGCCACACCCTCCTCATCGACCACATTGCGAATGGCCACGATGTAGCGTGTCGCATCCTCGGGCCGAACGGCCGGGCGCAGCATCAGGGCCTGCTCCTGACGCAATTCGTCTATATCCCGCTGAATGTCAAAGTCCGGCAGCCGCTCTGCGTCATCAATACGCAATTTGGCCTGAACCACATACTCGTCCAGATCTACCCAGTGTGGCAGTCGCTCACCCGTGACGGTGTCGAGAATAACCGTGGGCGATTGCGCCAACAGGGAGTCGCCAATCGTGTCAGGCGTGGCCAGTCCCATAACCGTCGCGCCGGGCAGGTGCGTCATAGCGGCGATACCTGGCGAAAAACCATCCATCTCATTGAATGCCACGGGACTGGACTGTTTGCCATTCATGGCGGCAGGCATGATGACCTGCGGCAAGGCCAACCGCAGACCAGTGACGGTGCTGGAATCCTCCGCTGTCCAGTAGTTATTCGGATAGGGAAAGCCGCAATAGCTTGGCGTCAGTGGATCGCAATCCAGAGGCGGCGCGGGGACCACCTCCTTGGGAGGGACGACTTCTTTGGGCGGCACAACATCCGGCCCAACTTGCGTCAAATTATTCGAATTATTGCCATTCGAGCAGCCAGTGGCTACGAGCAGGGCACAGGAAATGACTATCAAGCATATTTTATTATTCATCGCGCAATAGTAGATCCATCCACCAAGACGGTCAATCGCTCATCCCAACCAGGATTTTATCGCGTTTCAGACGTCTCGGCCTAGCTGCCCACAACTCATCCACCGGTTCCCAGCCGGCAGAATGAGCGCCCTTCTTTAACCAAGCGCCTGTGACGGTCTATGCAAACGCTTTGGTCGCCTGGCGATTTCAATCGCCCCGACAAAACGCCGCGAGATCACGCGCTGTGTCTCGGCTGATATCCGGACAGCACATCGGGAAAATCTCTGTACCGTGAATCGTGCCCATCACTTGCCGGCAACGTGCGGCAACACCATTCTTCAAAAGCAAACGATAAAAAGCGATGCCCTCGTCACGCAGGGGATCGCATTCGTTCACACTGATGACCGTGGGCGGAAAGCCCGCCACATCCTCATCTACGGCAAACCCGGGCCATGCCAGAGGATTGCACTTCTCCACTTCCTCTATGCCATACGCCATAGCACCATTGTTGTTGTGCAGATCCAGCAACAAGCCATTATTCTCGGTAGAAGATGGATATTGGGGTTGCGGCCAAGTCCCTGCGATATAGGGACAAAGGGCGTACAGGCCCTGGATGAGGTGCAGAGCACCCTCGCGCTTCAGTCGCATGCCGGTTGCCAGCGTCAGGTTGCCGCCGCCGCTTTCACCGGCCACGACGATGCGCGACGCGTCGATGCCCAGCGTCTGTGCCTGACTGGCCAGCCACTTGAGACCGGCAACACAGTCGTTGAGTCCCGCAGGATAGGGCGCCACTTCAGGCGCCGACGAAGGTGTCAGGGCGTTACGGAAATCCACCATCGCAACAGCGACACCACGGGCGGCGATGATCTTGCCCCAAGCCCGATAATTGCCATCGTAACAGGACATCGCCTGCATGCCGCCGCCATGAATGTAGTACACGCAGGGCAACGGTTCGGTTGATTGCGGACGGATAAACTGTATCTGGACGGTATTCCCGTCAGGATCAGACGCGAATGTCAGGGTACTGGTTTCCAAACCCAGGGACGGTGCTATCTCCTCGGTATCGCACAACTCCATAAACGCTTTTAACGCCTCGGCCATCTCCCCTGACTTGGGGGAGTTGGCCTTTGCCAGCATCTCTTCGCGGCTGGCGACATCGGCCGCTGCAGGCATTGATATAGCGCCCATCAAAGCCTTGATACGGGGATCGATACGGGGGTCGTCATTCATATTGCGTGTGGTCATTGTCTATCCTTTGAATGGAATTAAAAGATCAGGTGCGAGCCTCAAAATACACGGGCAGGTCATCGCGCGGCTTGGAGATCGGAGATTGTTGCACCGGCATTTCATACCCTTCAGGCAACGACCAACGGTAGCGGCGCAGCATCTCAAACATCACCAGTTTAATCTGCATAGTGGCGAAATGCAGGCCGATACACATATGTGCACCACCACTGAACGGCACCCAACAGTAGGGATCGCGTTTGTGTTCTGCGCGCTCACTGCTGAAGCGCATCGGATCGAACTGCAGTGGCTCAGACCAGTACTCTTCCATGTAGTGGGTGTGTATGGGATACGTTATCACGATAGCGTCGGCGGGAATGCTGACACCCTCAAACTCAAAGGGAGCCGTGCTGTATTTGGGCAATGTCGACAGCGGGGGATACATGCGCAGCGCTTCTTTCATCACCCATTCCGTGAGTTCCAGACGATCGAGATCCTCATAGCGCAGATGCTCCACACCCAGGCTTTGCACCTCCTCAAACAACCGCTGCTGCCACTCGGGGTAACGCGCCAAAGCATACGTCATACTGGTCAGGGTACTGGTGGTAGTGTCGTGTGCCGCCATCATCAGGAAGTTCATATGGTCGATCACTTCCTGATCTGTGTACTGGTTGCCGTCTTCATCGGTGGCATTGCATAGCAGTGAAAACATATCACTGCCGTTGCCTTGCCGTTTTGCCGGCAGTTGCGCTTGAAAATAGCGGCACATGTACTCGCGCGCTCGAATACCGCGCCAGAGTATTGTGCCGGGGAAGGCCAGCGGAATCTTCGGCATGGACGCCGCCACGGTGGCCTCGAAGGCGTCGTTGAGCCGGGTGGCTTCATCACCCAGATCCATACCCAGGAAAATAGTGGCAGCCAGATCCAGCGTCATTTTCTTGAAGGTGGGAAATGCCGGCAGCGGCTGTCCGGGAACCACCGGCCAGTTGGCGACTGCCTGCTGCACCTGCGGCTCCATTTCCAGCAGATAACGCTGCATTGCG
This sequence comes from Halioglobus sp., assembly GCA_037969215.1. Lineage (GTDB taxonomy): Bacteria > Pseudomonadota > Gammaproteobacteria > Pseudomonadales > Halieaceae > Marimicrobium. Next base: position 172,083 of record JBBKWY010000036.1, on the reverse strand, counting down.
CCGCTTTTGAATCCCGCCTGCATCAGCCGTCGATGATAGCGATGGTCATCGCCATCGCGCAGCATCAGGCCATTGGGAAAAATGCGACCAATAATCTGGTCCCAGGCCTTTTTGTTGGAGAATACCTGGCCGTCGTTGACCAGCGCGAGGCGGTGCGCATCAGCGCCGAACAAGTGCACAATCGTTCTTCTGGCCAGTTTCTGCATGACCGCATTGCCATAGAGTGCCTGCAGCTCCTGCGCGTGTTCCAGCGGGTAGGTATAGCTTTTGCGAATCAGACGCAATGTCTCGATAAACCCGGCCTTGATCGGTCGCAGTTCTTCGGTTGCGCTGTCACGCAGCTTCAAGTCGCTCATCCAGCCCCGCTACATTATTATCGAAACAGGCGAACATACTACCGGAGAGCTGGTCAGTTCGAAACCAACCGCGATCGCGGCAGATGATGCGTGTAGCTTACGCACCTAGACGGCATGCGCCGCTGGTGGCGCGGGTCGCGTCAGAAAAGCAAGAGCCACTGTGAACAACACTAAAGCCGCCAGCAAGGGCGCCCATGGATCCACGCGCGTTGTCAGCAATGCGCCCAGCAACGCGCCTGTCGCAAATACGGTGATCGACGCGAAGCGCCTGCGCCACCGCTCGTTAGTACCTCCCGCTAACACCGAATCCGCCACCAGTGCAGTCAGTGTCAGTGTCATCACATTGGTCGCCAGGTCCGGCACACCGTGCCTGCGCATCAGCGCATTCTGCATACCCATTGCAAAAGCGAGCGTAGAGATCAGGGCGAAGCGCGCCACCGAGGACGTCTCCAGCGGGAGGGTCAGACTCAGACCCACCGCTAGCGCAAGGAAGCCCCATTCGATGAAGAAGCCAAAACGGGTATCCCCATAGGGCCCCCGTACAATCCTGCCGGCCATTACTGCACCGAGCAGGAAGGTCGCTACCGCCATGATATTTGCCGCATAGGCGGTAGACGAGTGGCCCGAGCCCAGATAGAACATAATGAGCAGTAGATTCCCCGTCATCATCTCGGCGAATACTTCGCCGAGCGACAGAAAGCAGACCGCGTCAACGAGTCCGCATACGCCTGAGATCATGTAAAGACCCCGCACATGGGTCAGAGACACCGGTTTGCTAACGCGCGACGCTGCCGCGGGCTTCGCCGGTTCAGGCGACAGTACTGGTTCGTTCAAACGTATTCTCTCGCATGGCCATTCGACACTTATAGACGCAGTATTCAGTGCATGAACGCGCCCGTCAACACTACCGAAACCCGTTCCCCGAGGGAGCGTCTATTTACTGTAAATCGGGCGAAGAATAGTTGTCAGAACCCCTTGCAACTCGTTACGAGAGCCTTCGAGTAGTGCCGCGCTCAAAACCATAAGACCACCCACAATTTCAAACGTCGCCAACTCGCCATGCACGATCAATGCCGTAGAAGCGACGGCTACTACCAGTTCCACCACGATAATTACCGCAGATCGACCGGCATCCATCTGACTTACACCCCACTGCGTACCGGTAGTGATCAGTGTCAACCATAACGCCCCGTAAGCAACCGCCCAAAGTACGGAATTATTATCCGGCAGAGGCGTGCCCGTTGTGAACACGATCAGGGATAGGCCGATCAGCACTGTACAGCCGACAAACATCGTGGATACTTTACTCATCACCGGAATATCCTGAGTAAATCGAAACAGGATATTGGTCGCTGCCAGCCCTATGCCCGAACCTATGGCGAGCAAATCGATGCCACTGACGGCTGCCCAGGATGTATTCGCGATATCAAGAATAACAAAAGCACCCGACAAACTCAGGAACACAGCGAAGAGACGCACGGCATCGATTTTTTCCCCGAGAAATACGCGACCTCCGATCACGCTCCACACAGGTAACAGGTAGAACAAAATCATTACCCGTATGACATCACCGTGATATATCGCAGTCTGAAAAGACGCATTGGCAAAACCACCAGACAGCGCAATCATTACCATTAAGGATATTTTTTTCCTCCAGCGATCTCGCTGTAAATAGAGCCATGGCACTGTCAGTAATGCACCCGAACCAAATGCGATGAACACCAGGTGCAGACCATCCAGGCCCATAGCGCTCAGCGACTTTATGGGCAACCATGTCAAACCCCAGCCGGCTGAACTAAAGAAAAGCGCCATCACGGCAAATCGAGTATTCAATAATGAGTCGTTATTCATAATAGGAAGGTAATGATGTGAGTTCTGGGAAAAGTGATGTTTCAGTGTTGTCTTCCTGATCTTACTGCAATCACCAGCAACGTCATACCGAATTCAAGCTTTAACTCTCTCGGCCAATATCACGCGGTCTGGTGTGTACCCGCGAGTTGTCGCGCTGCACATCCGGGACTGCACCATGACGGACACACAAGACCCATATTGGTGCGTAAAGCACCTGCGTGAAGCGCTTTTTTGAGCTGTTTTGGGTCAAAATCCGCCATATCCTGCCCTTTTGAAATTGGCACGAATATTGAAGTAACTCTCTACAAGTTGAATAGCCACTATCAGGCAGAAGCAAAAATCGACACGGCGGGGAAAGTCCGTCTGACTCGAAAGTGTTGAGTGCAGGGCACTCCCCGACAACAGAATATTTTTCAGAGGTTACGCCATGACAAAGTTCAGCAGTCTTCTCAAAAACACCTTATGCGTGTTGGCACTCAGCCTGGTGGGGGCATTTAGTCACGCCGCCGAACCTCTAAAAATCGGCTACTCCGATTGGCCAGGCTGGGTCGCATGGGAAATCGCAATCGAGAAAGAGTGGTTCGAAGAAGAAGGCGTAGAGGTAGAGTTTGAATGGTTTGACTATGTTGCGTCTATGGATGCATTTGCAGCGGGAAAACTTGATGCGGTAGGGATGACCAATGGCGATACACTGGTCGTTGGCGCAACCGGCGCCCAAAGCATCATGTTCCTGGTGACTGATTACAGTAATGGGAATGACATGATTATTGCAAAACAGGGTATCAACTCTGTTAAAGAATTGAAGGGCAAAAAGATCGGCGTAGAAGTGGGTTTTGTGAGTCACCTGATGCTGCTGGAGGCACTGGAACGAGAGGGATTGAGTGAGAGTGATGTTGAGTTGGTGAATGTACCCACTAATGAAACACCACAGGTACTAGCCTCTGGAGACGTTGATGCGATTGTCGCATGGCAACCCAGTTCCGGCCAGGCACTCACACAGGTGCCGGGTTCAACTGCGATTGCGACGTCGAAAGACGTACCGGGGCTCATCTACGATATGTATGTGGTTTCACCGGCGTCGCTGGCCACTCGAAGGTCAGATTGGGAGAAGGTCGTTAAAGTCTGGTATCGCGTTGTCGACTACTTACACGATCCCAAAACACAACCTGAAGCAATCAGCATCATGGCCGCACGCGTGGGACTGCCGCCGGAACAATATGTACCGTTTCTGACAGGCACCAAAATTCTTACCCTGGAGGAAGCAAAGATAGCGATGACAAAAGCGGACGGTTTACAGTCTGTCTATGGCTCCAGTGAGGTCGCGGATGAGTTTAATGTGAAGTACGAGATATATGAATCGCCAGCGCCGATCGACAGCTATATCGACCCGTCCATCATTCAAGGTATGTAATGAGCATTGTGCCATGACGCTGTCGCCACACACATCGCATACCGCCTTTACCCGACTGCCGATCGTTGATATCTCATTGCTTTTTTCCAACGATTCTGGTGACCGCAAACAGGTTGCCAGAGAGTTGGGGGTAGCCGCCAGGGAAACCGGGTTCCTCTATCTGAAAGGACATCGGGTAGACCCGAGCCTGATCGAGAAACTCAAAGCGACTTCCAGGGAGTTCTTCGCACAAGACCTGGAGCGCAAGATGTCGAACTATATCGGACTTTCAGAAAATCACAGCGGTTATGTGCCCCAGGGGGAGGAAGAGTTTTACACCCCCACCGTCGATTTAAAGGAGGCTTACGATATCGGTTTTGAGTCCAGCAGCCTAATGGCCAGGTTCGTTGAAAACGCATCAAATCAATGGCCTGATGACCAAAGTTTCAAAGAAGCCATCAAAGCCTATTACGACGAAATGCTGTCGCTCAGCAGGACGCTTTTCAGGGGTTTTGCGCTAGCTCTGGAACTACCCGAAGACACCTTTACCAAGAACCTTAGCAAACCCCCTAGTCAGCTGCGCATACTGCACTACTTCGATAACCCGGAGGCAAAAGAAGACGATTCCGGCATAGGCGCCCACACTGACTACGAATTTTTCACGATACTGTTACCGACCGCGCCGGGGCTGCAAGTACTGAATGGCGCAAACGAATGGATAAATGTCCCGCTTATCGACGATTGCTTCGTAATCAATATTGGCGACATGATGGAAGTGGTGACTAACGGGAAATATGTCGCCACTTCTCACCGGGTGAGACAGGTGCAACAGGAGCGTTATGCTTTCCCCTTTTTTTCCAGCCTCGATTACGACACCCCGGTAGCACCGATGCAGTCTTTACTAGACACAGACGAAAGGACGGTCAGTGAGCCTATCATTTGTGGTGACCATCTATTGGCGCAAACCATGCAAACCTTCAGTTACCTGAAACGCCGTCTGGCCAATGGCGAAATAGCCATGCCAAGTAAAGCGCGGGAGCTCGCATCATTCGGCAGCGCCGCGCTCAAGGAGGGATAGATTGCACCTAAAGGAGCTTCTGGAGCGGCACGGACAAGCCTCTGGCAGTTCAGTACCCGATTGGGTGATGGGATGCTTCCAGCGCCGTTCGATTACCTTTGCAAACGGCCTCACAGACAATCAAACTCTGGTGTTCTGGCTTCAAAGTCGCAATATAACAATTGATCTACGCCTGCCCATAGAATCGGAACAAGTGGCCGCGAAACGGCTCGGAGACTATGACGAGAAAGAACTTCGCACACTGGCAAACTACGAGGGCTGGTACGCCGAAAGTAGTTGGCAGGATGGCTGGTTAAGTTGGTCCGGCGGCACTTCTTTTCAGATCCACAACCGCTGGCCAGAACCTGCATCGTTAGTGCGGGTGGGCGACTGCATGATGGAGTTCTCACCCGACGCATCGTATATCGAAGAGTGGCGCATTCTGTCGCGGAAACCAGGCCCCCTGGTGGGTTTGCGCCTGATTGTGGAAGAGGATTTGAAAACAGGTCGTGTCCGACACCGGGATGGAGCCTTGATAATCAACGGCGGCTTTGCGGGACTCGTGCTCGGCAGAGCGAAGGATCTTAACGCGAACATCAGCGAACACCAGCAAAGCAAACGGCAATTGCGAGACCTTGTTAGCACTGAACAGCACAGAGAAGATTTGCTGCAGGATGTTTTTGATTTCGAAACCTCGGTTGCTGTTGGTGACCTGGCGTCGGGATTTTTCATCACGCACTCTACTCGTGCTCGGCGATTGCAACGAGCGCTATTCCCTCTTGATGGTTTTGAATTTGATACCGCTTCCAATGAGATTATTCATGTTTTCATCGATGGTGATACAACTATAAAACGTCGTTTTTCTATTGATACCTGTGAGGAGAATTTCCCCTTTTCGGGGAGCACTCCGCTGGCCGACTCTACTACCAGATGGCTCAATTTTGAGCATGAAACATTAGGGCGATATCTAAAGATGTGGGAGCGGGAATAACGGAGCCGAAAATGTGAGTGCGTATTCTGAGCGTTGAAGCATGGATGCAAGAAACTGGATATCGGTACTTTCGATCTTAATTCCTCTGGTAGCTCCCTCATTTGAGCAGTACAATCGGACAATCCCTATAGCCTCCAGTGCTAGCTCATACCGGGGCATTTATGTATTTCTGTGACGGCCCGATTTATTGAGACAGGATAGATTGACTGTTACACGCTCCAAAAGCATGCATCTCCACGGCTCAACCTGAACATTACCTAATTTGCGAGAACTTCATGCAACAACTTACCTCTGCGGGTCAGAATATCATCAACGAAATCGCCCTTCGTTACAATTTGAGCACTGGCGCCGTTGTGCACATGCTGGTCGCCGTAAACAATGGTCGCTGTAGCATGGCCCAGTTCAATTGCCAGGAGCTGGGCGGTTCCGGGCAGTGGATGCGCGGCGGCATGACCATGGTCGGCGATATGTTTAATAGCGGTCTCAAAATGACGGTAGACAACCTCTGTAATGAGTTAGCCAATGCCCTTTCGACGACACAGATGTTTCCCGTGATACCAGCGGGCACTCCCGGATCAAACCAGTGGTGGCCTGGCGATTTGGGCGCGCCCTTCAGCAGTGGCTCCCAGAACAATATTCGCTATGCTATTTTCCCTCATCGCCTTGCGGTCGAACTAAACGGTGCAGTGACTGTTTACGATACGCTGGACAACAATATTGGCGGGGTGAGCCAGCAACAAGGTGGTAATACCTCACTGACATTCAGTAGCCAATACGGAACTATTGCAGTGAACACCTTGCCTATCGTTTCCGGAGCTGGCTTGGAAGTAGCGCAAACGCCCCCACCACCTGCCAACTTCGCTGAGACAACACCGATGCAATCTACTGGCCAGCAACAGGCCTCGTTTCAAGAACAACAGCCTTCCAGGACGGTGAACAGTGGTTCTCAGCAATCAACAGACGAAATTTTGAGCCTTATCGAAAAACTGGCTCAGTTAAAGGAAGCCGGTGTATTGTCTGACAGCGAATATGCGACCAAGAAAAGTGAGCTTCTGGCACGATTGTGAACATGTTAAAACCTCATTACTCACTGACGGCTATCGCTGCCAGGCGCTGAACCATCTCAACCCTTGCCGATGATCATTGGGAAGGCTGGGGCTTTCCCGGTGATGGCGCAGGCTCACCGACCAGACGAATCTCCAGTGGAGCGACCGTATCCAGGTGCACGTCGCGCTGCGGGTAGGCAATAACAAGATTGTGTTCGCGAAACACATCGTCAATTGCGAAGCGGATTCGACTCTGCACATCACGCATACTCATTGGCGAGCGCGCCTCGACCCAGAAATACACGTCGAAGTTGAGCGAATTGTCACCAAAGGCTTCAAAAATAACATTCGGTGGCGGATGGTTGAGCACCAGTGGCTCGGCCCTGACCACGCCTTCTATTAGCGTCTTGACCAGCTTGGTGGGTGAACCATAGCTGACGCCAACACTCACCTTGGTGCGCATAAGATCGTCGGACAAAGTCCAGTTAACGACGTTACTCTCCAGAAAGAAGCTGTTGGGAACAACGATATGACGGCCATCTGTAGAGCGTATATGCGTACTGCGCGGGCCAATTTTCTGTATCACACCGTGGCTACCATCTACCTCCACTACGTCCTGCGCCCGCACCGGACGCTCCAACATCAGTATCAGTCCGCTGATAAAGTTGTTCATCACATTCTGGCTGCCAAAGCCGACACCGATGGCAAGCGCACCACCGAGAAAGGTAAACGCCGTCAGTGGGAAGTGCACCGCGCGCAGCGCCAGCAACGTGAAGCCTATCAACAGGGCATAGAAAGAAAAGGTGTGCATCGCCTGCACGGCGCCTGGATCAAGCTTTAACCGGGTTGCTGCAAAACGCCCAACCACCGTAGCGCCCATACGGGAAGCCCACAATCCAACAGCAAACAGGAACAGCCCCATGGTGAGTGAACCCACAGTAAAGGGAGATTCATCAATGGTGGTAATCTCAAAGTTCCACAGGCTTTTTGCCTGCTGCATCGCGCGCCCGATATGCTCCAGCAAACTGAGATCACCCGTGACGGCACTAATTTCTTCTGCAAAACGCTCGGTCATACGCCGATCAGCTGCCAGCATACGATCGGCAGCGAGCAGCTCGGTGTAGACTTTGTTCAGCGCACTCTCAGCCTCCTGCAGTGTCGCACGCGCTTGCGACCCCACTGGCAACTGAGTGATCCGGGATGTCAGACCTGCCAGGCGAATGTGCAGGTCCGCAACTTGAGCCCGCCGCAGTGCCTCTGTCTTGCGCAGATCGCTGAGCTGGCTCTCGGCCAACTCCTGCCAGGGCTGGAGATCCTCCGGGACGTAATCCCCGCGCAGCAGCGCCTCCCAATTCGCCCAGATATCACGCAGCGCGACCAGCCGGTCCAACTCAAACGTGGCGATCGATATCTGCTTGCCAAGTGCGTCACGATAGGCCGCCAATGCCTCCACAACGGCCAGCGATTCACCCGAATCCTGTGGGTTTTCAGCGTATCGTTTCTTCTCCGCACTGAGACGCAGCTCAGCTGTCGCAAGCTGGCGTTCGGCGAGATTTTTGTCGCGCTGAATGGCGCTCTCTCGCTCCATCACCGCGCTCACAGCAGCACCCGCCTCGACATCATTACTGGCCAAACTGTCGCGCACTGCCGCAATTCGATCATCCAGGTTGCTACCCAGCTCGGCCTCCGCCTGTGCTGCACGCAGTTCAAGCGTATTGAGATTCACCTGTTCCTCCTGAATGCGCACAGCGAGGGCAGCTGAACGCGCCGCACGCTCATTGCGCGCCCGATCCGCCTCAGTCGATTCCAGCAATTTCTCGGCGGCGTCCTTACTGCGCGATACCAGAGTCTTCAACTGCTCCTTGGCTGATTTGAGAGCGCTGCGCTTTTCACCCACTACAGCTTCGGCGGCCGCCTGCTGCTCATACAGGACATTTAGCATGAAAACTGACGGTTGATCATCGGGCAGCACTTCAGGACGCGATGCAAGTGGCGTGGCAAGCGTTTTTGCCAGACTCACCTGTGCCTCCAGCAGTCGCTCAATTTGCGCCAGCTTCTCCTGCGAGCGAAGCAGGTGTTTATGCGCCAGTGAAGATGTTGACTCCTCGGAATTCTGGACATCAAGCGCAAGTGCGTCCTGCTCACTCGCGATCTCCGCGGTGCGTCGCTCCAGATCGGCCAAACTCGTCGGCTCAACCGCGTCCTCCGAGCTTTCATCGCTCGATAGTGAGCCTGTAAGAATGTTCTGTGATCCTGCCGTGGGGACAAACAAGGTCGAGAGTAACAAGCAGAAAAACATCAACGCGGACCAACGGGCAAGAGGCTTCATAGTGCTCCAAGTGCTGTTTTTTATAGAAATATGGCAATGCCACAATATCACGATCTGGTCTTTTAATATGCCTCACGCGCGTCTTCTTGTCGGCAGCCGGAGTTCTGCTAGACTGAAATGGATCGCAAGTTTCACTATTCGCAGGTCTGGGTTATACCGGTTTCACTTGCCCAATAGATACAGCCTGCGCGGAGGACCGGATATGACCAAGGCTATCGTAAATGCGGGGTCAGGACTGAACCTGCGCGACAACCCCGGCGGCGTAAAAATTGGCAGCCTGAGTAAAGGCACGGTGGTCGAGTTGCTGGAACGCGATGGTAGCTGGTGGAAGATCCGTGCCGGGCGCCAATCGGGATTCGTCGCGGCGCGATACATCAGCGTTACTCCGGACATAGATACCCTCAAACCAGGCGCGATTGTCGTGCGCGGTCGCGACGTCATCGGACCGGATGGCCGCGTTTTTGCGAAAACTTTCAGAAAAGGCGTATTCAACTACGGTCGCATGTCGATTCACGACTACGTCGCCAAACACCCCGATCGCTTTACCCGTCTTTCCGATTCACTGCTGCGCGTGATGCAGGCAGTCTCCGCCAATGAGGGAAAACTGGAAGCGATCAACACCTGGGATAACGCCTTTTTGACCTTTGGCTGTTTTCAATGGACTGCGGGGACTGGCGACAGTGCCGGGGAACTGCCAGCGCTGATCGCCCGCCTCAAAAGCGACAAGCCCAGGGCCTTCGATACCTTTTTTAAAAATGCAGGACTGGATGTGGCGGAGGTTTCTGATGCAACACGCGATGTCGCTCGCGGTCGCTTCTCGTTAAACGGACGGGTGTTGAAAACATCTCGAGACAAGGAGGCGTTACGCGGACATGAATGGGCCTACCGGTTCTGGTCTGCCGGGGAGGACGAGGATGTCAGGGAAACTGAAATCCATCACGCTATGTCCAGACTCGATACCTTCTACAGGCACCCCAGCAAACAGATCCTCGGCCGGCCAATCGCCGATTACATCACCTCGCAGTACGGCGTTGCGCTTCTCCTCGACCAGCACGTCAACAGGCCTGGCCACGTACCTAAAATCCTCGCACAGGGAATAGACCAGTTTCTGGCAGCGGGTGGAGAAAAGTCTCCGGAGAAATGGAGCATAGCCGACGAACTACGCGTGCTGGATCTCTACCTCGAGTTACGCCACAAAACCTCTATGACCGACTCGCGCAAACGCGCACAACGCACACTCGACGCGGTGCGGCAGGGGCTGGCATCAGATCAACGCAACTCCTTCGACAGCACACCTCAAGCGTAGTAAGTTCATGGTCTGTCACACAATAGTAATACCTCGGCTTTAACCTGTCCGCAAAAGGAGAACCCTAATGCCCCCCAGTCGTCGCACGTTCCTGAAGGGACTCGGTGCAGTCACTCTCGCGCCAGCCTTGTCGAGTTGCTCTAACAGCAGCGATAACCCATTGTTCGAGCCGAGGGTCGAAGTACCCCAACGTCCAGTGCCCTCTGCCAGTTTTGACTTCCCGATCGTGACTGAACTCCCCTTCGCCCACGGTGTCGCCAGCGGAGACCCGCTCCCCAACCGCGTAATTATCTGGACCAGGGTGACAGAGGAGGAGATCTCATCTGCAGCCGTGCCGGTAGAGTGGCAGATGGCGACTGATCCTGGCATGGCGAAGATTGTTGCGAGCGGCACACAGGATGCTGTGTCCGATAACGACTGGACGGTCAAAGTAGATGTCATCGATCTGGCACCCGCGACCACATACTACTATCAGTTCAGTACAGCGGATGGCCTGACATCCATTATAGGAAGGACACGCACGGCGCCCGAGCAAGAGGTCAGCGCTGTCCGCATCGCGGTAATTTCGTGCTCCAGCTACTGGTCGTCCTACTGGAGCGGCTTTAGTCATCTGGCGGACCGGAACGATATTGATCTGGTCGTTCACTGCGGTGATTACATTTATGATTTTGTCGATGAGGACGAGAAAGTACGCGCACGACGCGACCTCGATGACATCAATTATGTCGATTACAGGGACTGGCTGAACCTCGACGAAGTGCGACGTCGCTACGCACTGTACCGCTCCGACCCCAACTTGCTGCGCGCACACCAACAGCACCCCTGGGCCATAGTCTGGGACAACCACGATATCTCCGTCAATTCCGGTAACGAGTTGGAGGACAGCAGTGTCGACAAAAGCCTCCAGACAACAACGCTGGAAGATACCGCACGGGCATTCTACGAGTGGACTCCTACCCGGCCGGTGCGCGCTGACGGCAGTGGTGAGTTCATTCTGGTAGAGGACGGCAGTTACCCATTGCCAGCGGACCCGCTGCAGATCTACCGAAAACTGGATTACGGCCCAATGGCCGACGTATTCTGTGTCGACACCCAGCTCTATGTGCCATCAAAGGAGCGCCCTGGTATCGTCTCGGACAGTTCTCACCTCGCATCAGGCGATAGCCTGTTCTCCAGAAAACAGTACGAATGGCTAACCGACAGCATGATGGCGTCACAAGCACAGGGCAAGCGCTGGCGTCTGCTCGTCAACCAGACATGGATGACCAGTGACTTAACACGCTGGGCAGACTATCCCGAAGAACGTCAGCAGCTGTTTGAATTCCTGCGCGGCGATAACACCGCAGCGCAGCGGCTGCATAACAACATCGTAGTATCAGGCGATATGCATGGCAACTGGGGATCGGACCTTGTAGAGAACGACTTCCCCGGGTACCGATCAGGAGACAGTACGCCTAATCCACAAAACGGATCAACACCAGAAAATATCGCCGCCGGGTTCTTCCGCAACAGTACCGCCAACACCGCATCTGAGAATGCCAGGGGCGCGTCTGTAGGTGTTGAGTTTGCCCCCACCTCTATGGGTAGAGGCGGCTTTGATGAAATCATTGCAAACAGTGTGCCCAGCTCAACCGCAGCGCAACAGGTGTCAGCATCGCGCAACACAGAAAAGGGCCTGATGAGCGCCACACCGGCCTGTCAATTTGTAGAATGGGTTGATCACGGCTACGGCATCGTGCATCTCACCAGTGACTCGGCCACGTTTGAGTATTGGTGGCAGGACAAGCTCACACCGGGGTCGCCCGATATCCTGGGCAATCAAATGATCGCCTTCGCCGCAGACGATCTTACACAGACGCCTCCGCGCTACCGCAATCAGCTGGATCATGTCAGCCTGCATGGACGAGCGGTTGTACCGACCGCAGGTGACCGAACAGCCGAGCCGGCACCGCAGGGTATGCTTAACCCAAGTTGAGCCCACGAGTCTGATCCCCTGCAACAAGAATGTCGCAAAATCGTCACCCAACTGAAATCCTTTCCTTGTAAATTTGTTTAAACCAACAGGCGCAGGTCATTTCGGTGATGTGCGCTTGCATCAGGGAAGCTATGTTACAGACGACGGTTTTTTGCGTGTTGTCGGTGTGTGCCACCGGCGCGTTACTCTACAAAGTCCACATCCGCCTGCGGCTCTCGCGGGCCAAGCACCCGTCACTGCGCGGACATGCCAAATGGTCGCGAAGACTCTCCCGTCAGGTGGCCGCCTACAGTTTTGGAGAAGATCGGTACTTTACCAGTGACGGTGCGCCCCCGGACATTGCAGCGCTGCGCCGCACAGGACTGTCACGACTGTCACAGGCGGTCGCCAACAACTCGCCCAAGTCCCTGGCCTACGCTGAGTCGCTGTATGGCACCATTTCCGACGTAAACTTCACCAGTGCCTATCGTGTGCCGTTCCCCTACCGGGAAGGGCTGCCAGAGCCCCTGCGGCAGGTCGCTGTGCTGGAGGAGTCTGCCGACGTGCGTGTGCGCGATCTGGATGGCAACTGGCGCTATGATCTGACCGGATCCTACGGCGTGAATGTGTTCGGCTACGACTTCTATAAGGAATGTATAGACGAGGGTATGTCGCTTGTCCGCAAGCTCGGCCCTGTGCTCGGCGCCTATCATCCAGTGGTGCGCGACAACGTCACCAGAATCACACAGATCGCCGGTCTGGATGAGGTGTCCTTTCATATGTCTGGCACTGAAGCCGTGATGCAGGCCGTTCGACTAGCCCGTTATCATACTGGCAGAACCCATCTGGTGCGCCTGTGCGGCGCCTACCACGGTTGGTGGGACGGAGTGCAACCGGGCATCGGCAACCAGCGCAAGGTCGATGATGTTTATACCTTGGCCGATTTGAGTGAACACACGCTCAAGGTATTGGAGTCACGCACGGATATCGCTTGCGTATTGATCAATCCACTGCAGGCGATGCACCCCAATGCTGACGCCGCCGGGGACGCCAGTCTGGTCAACAGTAAGCGTGCAGCTGGCTTCGAACGCGCACAGTACACACACTGGCTGCAGCGTGTGCGCAGCGCATGCACACGTCGCGGTATCGTGATGATTTTTGATGAAGTCTTTACCGGCTTTCGGCTGGGATACCGCGGCGCCCAGGGCTACTTTGGCATTCAGGCAGACATGGTGACTTACGGCAAGACGCTGGGTGGCGGTCTTCCCGTCGGCGTCTTGTGTGGCCGGCGCGATCTGATGCAACGCTTTAAGCCCGACCAACCGGTGAATATCTCTTTTGCACGCGGCACATTCAACTCACACCCCTATGTGCTGGCGGCAATGAACATATTCCTGCAGCGTATCGAGCAACCGCATTACCAACATCTGTACGACCAGGCGGAGGCCACCTGGAATGCGCGAATCGCTGAACTGAATGCGCGTCTGGAAAAGTCAAAACTACCCGTCAAAGTGGTCAATCTTCACACCATCTGCACCGTGCTGTATCTCACGCCGAGTCGATACAACTGGATGTTCCAATTCTACTTGCGCGATCAGGGGCTGGAACTTAGCTGGGTCGGTAGTGGCCGCATGATTATGAGTCTGAACTTTACTGATGCTGACTTCGAAGAAGTGACAAGCCGTTTCGTACGTGCCGCGAAAAATATGTCTGATGATGGCTGGTGGTGGCAGGCGGCGGAACTGACCGCGAAAACAATTCAGCGACAACTGATAGTCGAAATGCTACACGCCCGATTCCCGTTACTGGGTAAACCGATAACACGGATTCACGACAACCAGCCGAGACACCCAGGAGAGGTAGCACCATGATTTTGGAGCCGATACTGAAGGGAAATCCACCGGGCGCGTTCAGGAATTCGCTGACGGAAGAGTTCAATACCTACCTGGCGGGCGAGTCCGGACGCTTCGCTCCTCAGGATACGCTGCGTGTCGATATGCACTGCCACGATCACAATAGCGATACGCCGGATGAACTGTGGGGGCGTATTCTGGGCCTACCGGAAACCTGGCTGAAAACCAGCAAACTGGTGAAATGCCTGAGGCGTAACGGCAGCGATGTGATTACCGTAACCAATCACAACAATGCGCGCTCCTGTTGGGCACTGCGGGATCAGGGCTTCGATGTACTGGTAGGAGCGGAATTCACCTGCTACTTTCCCGAGGCGAATCTTTACCTGCACGTACTAACCTATGGCTTCTCTCGTGAACAGGAAGTAGTGCTCTGCACAAAACGGCAGAATGTGTACGACTTCCTGCGTTACGCTGCAGCGCAAGACATTCCAGTGGTACTGCCTCACCCGTTGTATTTCTATACCCGCAACGAACAGATCAATCTGGAGTTGTTCGAAAAGCTCGCCGTGATGTTTCAGCGATTTGAAGTGCTGAATGGTCAGCGCGATCTGTGGCAGGCGACGCTCACGCTAAACTGGCTACAGGGGCTTACGCCCGAGAAAATCTGGGACTACGCCAAAAAGCACAGACTGAATCCGCGCGACTTTGGCGTAGATCCGCAGACGCCAAAATCACTTACCGGCGGCTCAGATGACCACATGGGTATCTTTGCGGGGCAGTGCGGTACCCAACTTATGATACCCGACTTGCAACAGCGATTGCGCGATGAACTGCCATCAACGCTCGCACTGGAGGCCATTCGCGCGGGCAATATGGTGCCTTTTGGGCAGGTGTCTGAGAACCAGAAACTGAATATCGCACTGCTCGATTACTTTGCACAAATCGCCACCAATATTGAAGATCCCGGCTTGCTGCGCATCCTGCTACATCGCGGCGAGACGAGCGACAAAATGGCCTGCTTTGCGCTCAGTAATGTATTGCTGGAGCTGCAAAAAAATAAGCAGTCTCGCAAATTCTTTGCATTTATCCACGATGCGTTACAGGGCAAGAAGCCGAACAAAATTCTGCGCTGGAAGGTCTCAAAAAAATATCGTTTCTGCATCACCTATCTGGAACAGATAGCCGACAGTCATGCCGGATCACCCGAAGACTTTACTCAAACGGTGAATCAATCTATCGCCGCGCTCTTTACCGAGATCAGTAAAGTCATTATACAGCGTGTTCAGGACTCAACGCTGGCGGAGAAACTCGGTGAACCCGGCGGCTTCTCCACCGAAGAGCTGACCCGAAAATTTGAGGTACCCAGTCAAGTGACGGCCTGGCTACTGGGCACGCCTACCAAGCACACGCAGGTCACCGATCGCTGTGTCGGTGAATTGGTGGACAAACTGACGTTCCCGGTGATGATAGCGGCGGTGTTGGCCGGGGCAGCGCTCGCCAGTACGCGAGTGTTGTATCAGAACCGGGCGTTCCTCAATAACTTTGCGACACATCTAGGTCGAAATCACCATGAATTCCGCGCACTTCACCTGACAGACACCTTGTTTGACAAGAATGGCGTCTCCAATTCACTGACCGGCAAGCTGCGACAGATACAGGGTAAAGATATCGCCATCGACATGCTGGTGTGTCACGAGACCGCAATGCCCGAACCGCACCTCCATGTGACGCGGCCATTGTCGGCCTTCACACTGCCGGAGTCCGGCGGGCAGCAACTGCGCATTCCCGATCTGCTGGAAATAGCCCGGGTATTCTATGAGGGAGGCTATGACCGGGTTATCTGCTCCACCGAGGGCCCTATGGTGGCCGTCGCGCTGTTTCTCAAATACATGTTTAACGTGCCGTGCTTCTTTTTTATGCACACCGACTGGATCGAGTATATCAAGTGCACTACTGCGGCGACCCAGCATGAACGCGATCGGATACGTCGCATTCTGCGCCTACTGTACAGCCAGTTTGACGGCATCTTTGTACTCAACCGGGAGCACCGCGATTGGCTTACCGGCTTCGAGATGGAACTGGACAGCGCACGGGTTTTCCTTACCGCGCACCACGCACCGCAGATCAGCCAACAAACCAAACCCATCAGGAAGTCAGACCTATTCGAAGACGCAGACGATGACACACCGGTACTGTTTATCGCCTGCAGGCTGAGCACAGAAAAGGGCATCATGGATCTGCCCGACATTATTTCCCGGGCGCGAAAGTTGCTACCCGACCTGAAGCTCGTAATCGCAGGCAGTGGTCCGGCCGAAGCTGAACTCAAAGCCCTGCTACCGGATGCCAGGTTCATGGGGTGGATTGACAAGCAAACGCTGTCATCGCTCTACGCGGGGCTCGACCTGTTTGTATTCCCCTCGCGGTTTGATACCTTCGGTAATGTGTTGCTGGAGGCATTCGCACACGGTATGCCTGCGATTGCCTACGACTGTAAGGGTCCGCGGGATATCATCGAACATGATGTGAGTGGGTATCTGGTGAGCGACCCCAGGACAATGGCCGCGAAAATAGTCGCCCATTACAGTTGGCCGGACACACGCAATGCGATGAGCACAGCTGCGCTAGCGCGCGCAGCCCACTACAGCGCAGACCGGATTATGGCGGAGTATGTAGAGAACCTCGGCCTACCGGCTCCGCAAGGTATGCCGGAGCAGCGTTCGGTTGCCTGAACGATGACGAATCTGGTCCATTCACTGTCGCAGAACGCGCAGCTCAATTTCCTGTTGACCAACCGAATCCCACGGCGGTTTGCCACGCAATTCATGGGTTGGCTCAGTGCCATTGAGAGTCCCCGCCTCACTCGCCTGCTCATCCATGTTTGGCAAACCTTCGCCGATGACCTTGATCTAAGTGAAGCACCGCAGCAGGAATACACCAGCCTGCAGGAGTGTTTCACTCGCTCACTGGTCCCGGGTGCGCGCACTGTCGATACACGGCCTGATATTGTCGTCAGTCCCTGCGATGCCATTATCGGCGAGCATGGCAATATCGCTGGCACCACTGTGTTCCAGGCGAAGGGCTTCCCCTACGACCTCGAAGATCTGATACCTGATCGAACGTTGCGCGAACGCTATAGAGACGGAAAATTCATCACTTTGCGTCTCAAAAGCAGCATGTACCATCGCTTTCACGCTCCGCTCGACTGTCAGATACAGCAAGTGACCTACATTTCCGGCGATACCTGGAACGTCAATCCGATTGCGCTACAGCGCATAGAAAAACTGTACTGCAAGAATGAAAGAGCCGTCATAGAACTTGAAACGGACCGACCACAGAGTTCAGTTTGTCTGGTAGCCGTGGCAGCGATACTGGTCGCCAGTATCCGATTGCACTGGCTAGAGGACCTTTTGAATATGCAGTACAAAGGACCACACAACATTACCTGTGACGCGGCTTTCGGCAAGGGCGATGAACTCGGCTACTTCCAGCACGGCTCGACCATCATTCTGTTTGCCACGTCTGACTACCGTTTTTACGACGGCATCCACACCGGCGACCGAGTACAGATGGGCCGTGCACTCTTATCTTTCCCTGCAACTACAAACCATGAATGAGGTGACTACATGACCTTTCTCGAAGAATTACATCGGCAGCGCTGGGACGATCACCGCTACTACCACCACAACCGCGTTAACCAGCTCCTGCACCTGCTGAGCGCCAGTTGTTTTGTGACGAGCTACTACCTGATCTTTGTCGATCCTGTCGCCGCCGTTATGGTGGGTTGGCTATTGGCCATGCTGCTGCGACAGATTGGACACTTTTTCTTTGAGCCCAAAACGTATGATGCCGTCAACGGTGCAACACATGAGTATAAGGAGAGCGTCAAGGTCGGATATAACCTGCGGCGCAAAGTCATACTCTTGTCGATCTGGATCGCTGTGCCGATCATACTGTGGTTTATCCCCGACTTTTTCGGTCTTTTGGGTGACCAGCAAATCGACAAGGGGCTGCTGTATAACACAGCCATATTGTGGCTGGTAACTGGTATGGGCGCGGTGTTGTTTCGGACCGTGCATCTGTTTCAACTGATGGGATTCCAGTCAGGCCTGGTGTGGGCTATCAAGATTCTGACGGATCCGTTCCACGACATCAAAATCTATCACCGTGCGCCCATGCATATCCTGCGTGGCAATATGTACGATGATATGACGGACTGGTACTGCGAGATCCCCTTCAATGATGAGCAGCTACCCTCGCGCTAGCGCGGGCTCCACTGATGCGCAGGACCTCTTACAGAGCAGCCTTACCGTCCAGATTCAGGAGTCCGGCCCTGGGCGGTCTGCACGCCCAGGCACTGCAGTTCGCTTAGCTGTACCTCTCCGCTGTAATTTGCCTGGTCTGGCAAGCGGTGGATTCTGGCTGGTACTCTAAGCGCACCTTAATGCGTCAGGAGAGTCGGATGGAACAAGTGGCAGTGGTAACGGGCGCCGCAGATGGCTTGGGCAAAGCCTTCGCTACCCGTTTCGCAGAGGCAGGCTATCAGGTTGTGCTGGCCGATATCAACGATGAAGCAGGAGCCGCTCTCGTCACCGATCTGGGTAATCAGAATCTCAAAGCCGCCTACCATCATTGCGATGTCACACAGAAAGCGCAGGTAGAAACGCTGGTGAGCGGTGCCATTGAACAGTTTGGCAGGATCGATGTGCTGATAAACAATGCCGTTCCCCCGGCCGCACTAAAACCGTTGGAGGAGAAGTCCGACGAGGAGTTTCAACGCCAGTTGGACGGAGGTTTCTTCGCCGCACGCTGGGCGATGAATACAGCCTTTGCATCAATGAAGTCACGCGGTTTTGGACGCATCATTAACTTGTGTTCGCTCAACGGCGTAAACGCTCATCCGCAGACTGCCGATTACAATGTCGCCAAAGAAGCGTTGCGCGCCCTCACCCGCACCGCAGCCCGCGAGTGGGCGCCGCACGGTATTACCGTAAATGCTATTTGCCCGGGTGCCATTACGGCGGCCTTTCTGGCGATGCAGGAATTCGCACCGGAGATGGCAGACCGCGTGAACAAGCAGGTGCCCATGGGCTACATGGGCGACCCCTATGAAGACATCTCGGGCGTGGCGTTATTTCTCGCCAGTAAAGAGGCGCGCTACATGACGGGAAATACCCTGTACGTGGATGGCGGCGGCCATATCAACGGCATTAACTGGGCGTCGCTGTTCGACTGACTGGCAGTAGAGCAGCGCCATCGTGCCACTAGATTTCAGTCAGGATCGCCTGAACTTCCGGTGTCAGCAGCGGCACCACCTCAACGGCCTTCAGGTTGTCTGCAAGCTGCTCGATGCTGGAGGCACCCAGTATCGCTGTTGAGACATTCGGGTTTAACAGGCACCAGGCAATCGCCAATCTGGACAAACTGGTGCCCAGCTCTTCGGCTATCGGCACCAATTTGGCAACGGCCTTCATCCGCTCCTGACCTCGATCAGACTCCACCATGCTTTTCTTAAGCCACTCATAGCCCTTCAGCGAGGCTCTTGAGCCATCCGGAATACCCTTCAGGTATTTGCCAGTGAGTGCGCCCGAAGCCAGCGGCGACCAGATCGTAGTCCCCATACCGTACTTCTCGAAAAGCGGCGCATACTCTACTTCGAAGCGCTCTCTATCCAGAAGGTTGTATTGCGGTTGCTCCATGGAGGGCGGCGTTAAATGGTTTTTTTCTGCAAATTCATAGGCCTCGGTAATTTCAGTTGCCGCCCACTCAGAGGTCCCCCAGTACAACACTTTTCCCTGAGTCACCAAATTGTGCATGGCCCATACGGTTTCACCTATGGGCGTATCCGGATCGGAACGATGGCAGAAGTACATATCCAGGTAGTCCACGCCCATGCGCTGCATCGCCTGGTGGCAGGCCTCGGTAACATGCTTTCGACTAAGACCACGCTGTGTCGGTACAGGACTTGCGGTCGCACCAAAAAATACCTTGGAGGAGACACAGTAACTATCTCGTGGCCGAGCCAGTGCCTTTAAAGCCTTGCCCATGACTTTTTCAGACTCTCCGGCTTCATAACCCTCGGCATTATCGAAAAAATTGACGCCTGCATCAAAACACAGACCAAACATTTTCTCTGCCAGACGTGCGTCGACCTGTTTGTTGAAGGTAACCCAGGAACCAAATGACACTTCGGACAGCTTGAGACCGGAATTTCCCAGTTTTCTATATTCCATAAAACATCCATTGCTTGTTGCGTTGCACCAAAGCATAGAGGCTTGTGGAGAATTGTTCTAGCTTGAATAATCGCTCGCGCTGAGCAATCTCTTATGGAACCTGCCGCAGGATCAGTGTGTCACCGCGCTGCGTGAATTCAATATGCTTTAGAAATGACATGCCAAGTAGTATCTCTTGCGTCTGCAAGCCCGGCGCAATCCCGGCGGGCACATCGTATAACTCGATAGCGCCCACGCTAACCCTATCGAGTTTCGCGGCGTAGCTGGTCGACATGCCGTTTGCCGTCTGGGTGGGGTAAGCGCGGCCGCGTTGCAGTCCCAGGTGCGCAGCCACTGACGCAGGAATCGCTACACCGGTGGCGCCGGTATCCAACATAAACGTCACAGGCTGGCCATTGATCTCACCACTGGTCACATAATGGCCAAATTTATTCCGCTGCAGCACGACCTCTCGGACACCATCTTCGGAATATGCCGTCTGTAAACTCTGATTGGGGTTGTGCTGCTGGTCGAGTAAATCGCTGAAATAGGCCACGCCCAGACCAAGTAACACCAGCCAGGCCAGCGCTTGCATGGTGGTACCCATGCGCTTTTGTTCGCGCTCGTCATTGTCGCCGGCCATGGGCTACTGCCGGAATGTCTACGCTGTTTTTTCCTCTGTTTCAGGCATTTCAGCAGCGGGGAAAAAATGCACATCGCGCTGTGGAAAGGGGATGGATATACCCTGTTTGTCGAACTCGCGTTTCACTGTCTCCATCACATCCCAGTACACATCCCAGTAGTCAGCTGTGTTGGACCACGGACGACAAATCAGGTTAACCGAGGAATCGGCCAGTTCGTGCAGCCTGATTTTGGGTTCGGGGGTTTTCAGCACTTTGGGATGCTCCGCCAGAATTTTACCCAGGATCTCCTGAGCCTTGCCAAAATCATCTCCGTAGCCGATGCCAAATACCATGTCTACACGACGCGTATCGCTGCCGGTAATATTGATGATCGTATCGCCCCAAACATTGTTATTGGGTATCGTAATCAGCTGGTTATCGAAAGTTTTGATAGTGGTGTACAACAGGTTCATGGTGCTGACCGTTCCGCTAACACCACTCACAGTAATCGCATCATTCATGTCATACGGGCGGTAGATCAATATCAACACACCACTGGCAAAATTGCTGAGAGTGCCCTGCAATGCCAGGCCGACGACCAGACCGGCGGCGCCGATCAGCGCCAGTACCGGACCAATATTAATCCCTATAATGGGTAGGGCGGCGATAAAACCAACCACCAGTACAGTGCGACGCACAGCAACTTTTATAAAGTTGTCCAGCAGATAAGACACCGAGTGACGAGCGATGACACGATCTACCAATCGGCCCAGCATACGCGATATAAATACGACGAATGCGATAGCAGCAGCGAATTTTAAAAGATTGATTAACAGTAATTGGCCACCATCACCTGACTTCAACCACTCTTTCACAGCCAGTAGTCCGGCGGTAGTGTCGCCGGCAGTCAGGTTGATTCCAGACACTGCATCCAAATAAAGACGCTGCTCCTTAACATCGCCGCCTTTGTCGTTCAGGGCATCCAGCACAATGCCGAAGCGCTTGTTAACGCCGCCCTGCTCGACCCGCAAGATAGCAATTTTCTTTTCAAGCTCAGTGCTTGCCTTCACCGCAGCTGCATCGGCTTGAGTTGCTGCAGCGCCGTCCGGCTTGGCATTCACCGTTGTATCGTCTTTGCCTACAGCGTCGGGCAATACTGCGCCGACCCCATCCTTAAGCTGGTCTCCCACCTGACTGATCAGGCCTGGTTGCTGAATAGAATCTCTGTTCCTGATTTCCAACAGACTTATTCGAGCGACCTTCCGCGACAAGACGTCCTGCCAGGCCGCCGCTTCCACTTCCAACTCTGACTGGGTCAGTGGCAGCAGTAACGCATTGAGGTCATCGACACTGACATCAACATTTTTCGCAGTCTTGGCAGTGTAATCTGTCTCGGCAAAGGCAACCGGATGGAGGAACAGCAAAACTAGCATTAACGCAGCAGTGCGCCTGAAAGATTTCACCAGGTTTTTGGAATTCACAACGTCTCCCTCTATGTCAGTACCAGATCTATGCGACATTATAGAAGGAATAACGGTGAGGAGGCCAATCGCCCGCGACAAGCGAGCGGCCTTGAAGGGCGACACAGCCAGACTATTGGACCGCATTGCCACGCAACCTATCCTCACCCAGAAAATGGAAGCGGTACTGGCGCGGGCTCATCCCAAGATGCTTGCGAAATATCCTGGAGAAGAAAGCCTGTTCCGGGTAACCCACCCGGCGGCCAATGTCGGCGATGCGTATATTGGTATTCAGTAATAGCTGCGCTGCCTTCACCAACCTCAGCTCATTGCGATATGCCATCACGCTAGTGCCCGTTTCATTCTTGAATAGCCCGGACAACCTGGATGGGGACAGATTACTGGCGGCGGCCACATCGGCCAGTACTATATCAGTGGTGTAATGCTCATCGATGAAGGAGCGGGCGGCGCGTATCCTCGGATCGAGCGTCTTGCTGCTATCCCTGGGCAGACAGTTGGCGCAGCGCAATAGAAGTTGCTCCAACAAGTTGTGATCGAGCTCGGGCTTGAGCGGGCCGCTATCGATATAGTTGTTGTAGAGCTGGCTTAACGTCAGCCCCAGTGCGGTGACGGCGTCACCTGCCAGCTGCAGCTGACGCACCCCGGGTCCGGCCTGCGGCCACTGCAAGTAGGGTCGCCAACTGTCGGCACAGTGGAAGATGACCCAGTAGAAATTCCAGCCGGATTGCCCCGATCCGGAAAAGTCTGTCAGGGTGCCCGGCTCCACCAATACAACACTTTCTGGTATCAGCTCGTAGTCTCGCAGTCCCGCTTTGAACATCCCGCCGCCCGCCAGCGTAAACACCAGCAGCCAGCTGTCCACCTGGGTATCACCAAAGCCGCCAAAATTAACCGGGTGATGGTCCTGTCCTGCATACTTACCCACGAACAGCGGTAACTTTACGAACAAACTGTGGTCAAGCGCCCCCAGATACTGGCGAATAAAGGCTTCAGCCCGCTCTTTCGGCAGTCTCGCCCGCGCAAATTCAGCTCGCCACTGCGGGACCAGGTTCTGCAGTTTTCGCTGTTGCGGCAAGCTGAGAATAAGCGCATCCGTGAAGCGCTGGAATGACCGAAAATCGACAGGCACACCGGTTTCAGCAAAATAGGCAGCAGCGAGGTTCCTGTCGGCTGCAGTGGGATTGGTGCCCTGAATCAACGCAAACAAGACTCTGGCAACAGCGGCCGAGGCTACCACCTGAAAGCTCGGTTTATGATAGTAATATCCAAATTAATAACTAAATACTCCAATATATCGCCAAAGAACTGATCTACCATATCAAGAATGTCCAATTACGGACAATTACTTACAACCCACTACTAGCGGAGTAGCGTATGAACAGTTCCCTGATTCGCGGCGGCACATTGATTGACGGCACCGGCGCACCGGGCTACCAGGCCGACCTGCGCGTGGAGAATGGCGTAATCACAGAAATAGCGCCTGCGCTGGCACCCCGCCCGGGGGAATCCGTACAGGACGCGGCCGGCTGTATCGTCGCCCCTGGCTTCATCGAAACGCACACCCACTTTGACGGCACGATGTGGTGGGAGCCGGAACTGAAGCCGCTGGCCGGGTTCGGCGCGACCACCGTCATCATGGGCAACTGCGGTTTCTCCGTAGCACCGCTGTCAGACGACCCAAAAGTGCGCGACGAAGTGGTGAGCATATTCTCCTTTTTTGAAGACATTCCTGCGGCGCCATTTCGCACCGAGCTACCCTGGAGCTGGAAAACCTGGTCCGAGTATAAAGAGGCGTTAACCGCACAAGTGAAGGTTCCCACCAACTATGGCGCATTTGTCGGGCATATCGCGCTGCGACTGGCGGTACTCGGCATGGATGCCTGGGACCGCGCGGCCACACCTGAGGAGATCGAGGGAATGGTGGTACTGCTGCGCGACGCCCTCGATGCCGGAGCGCTGGGCATGTCATCCAATTTGATGGACCACGACGGCACCGACCGACCCGTACCCTCTCTGCAGGCCGACGATGCCGAATGGCTGGCGCTGGCCCAGACACTGGCGCAGTACCCGGGCAGACAGCTACAGATCATTGTCGACACATTCCGCGCGATGACAGCCCCGGCGTCGATGGAGCGTCTTGGCAAACTGTTTGAAGGCACCGATGTGCGTGTGCAATGGGGCGGCGTACCCACGCTGGAGTTTCAGCGGGACTTGATGGGCATACAGGCACCTCTTATCGAGATGCATGAAAAATTCAAGGCGGAGGGCCGCGATTTCTGGACCGGCTTTTCACATGTGCCAATCACGGTGACCCTGAGCGTGCAGCAATCGCTAATCTTTGCGCAGAGTAATGACTATGTCTGGCACGAAGTCGTGCTGGCGGAATCCGACGAAGAGAAGACACGCATTATGCGCGACCCCGATTGGCGCATCAGAGCTCGCGCCTCCTGGGACAATGAAGTCTTCGATTTCGCGCCGTTCGCCAAGGAGAATTGCCGTAATCTGGTATTGCTGAACTCGGACAACGGCGCGGGCCCGATTCGTATCACACTGGGCGAGTATGCCGACGAACTGGGTCTACACTGCTCTGATGCGATGGCTGAATGGCTGATCAAGAATGGACTGGACTCCACGGTGACCATGCCGGCCTTTGCCAAAGATGAAGAGATGGTGGTGCGCCTGTTACGCGACCCTTATACCCTGGGCAATATCACTGATGCCGGGGCTCACGGTCAGATGCTCTGCGGCGGAGGGGAGAACATCCTGCTGCTGACCGATTATGTCCGCGAGCGGGGCCTTATCACGATTGAGGAAGCGGTACACAACCTGACCGGTAAACCCGCTGGACATTTTGGCCTGCACGATCGCGGTGAGCTAAAAGTCGGTAAGCGCGCCGACATTACCGTGTTTGATATGGAGGAGATCCGCTACCAGGATATGGAGAAGGTGTATGACGTACCCGATGGCAAGGGCGGCCATACCTGGCGCTGGACGCGCAGCCCTGCACCCATGCGACTCACGCTGGTCAACGGCGAGGCGACTTTCCAGAATGGGCAGTATACCGATGCCAAACCCGGCGTAATGGTGAGCCCACAGGGACTCGCTGCGCTGGCGTGACCGGCCCGCCTGGCAGCGTTGCCCGCTGCCAGGCGCTTCTGCTATGTGATGCACACTGCTATGCTTGGGCAACTAGCCTGGCGTTGCATCACGCAAAGCGCTGGCGTATGCACAGGACGAACATTTTGGCCAAGCCCTCTCACGTCTCGCAACTCTTCCTCCCGCTGGTGCTCCTGTGCGGCCAATTGCTTACCTCCGCGGCGGCGGTACACGCGGGTACCGCCGCCAATAACAATCCCGATCCAACACTCATCACGGCACCGCAAGAGTCCACCGAGGCGGGTGGCTGGTGGAAGTTTTATTCCGGCACCATGAACATTGCCGCAAACGACTATTACGACCCCCATGATGTCGATTTCAAGTGGGTCTATTCGCGCAAGGAACCGCTACCGGCAGATCCCAGAATTTTAGTCATGATGCACGGCTCCGGCGGCGGTGAAGGCACCATGCGAGTATTCGGGCCATCGTCGCAGGGCGATATTGAGGTGCGCACACAGGATGCAGAAGCCTACAGTCAGAGCTGGCGAGAATGGTGGACATTTGGTCGCGATGGCACGCCGTATCCCGGACGCAGAATTGTCGCCACCCTGGAATTCCTGACTGAGCGCTATGACATCGATGTGCGCAAGCGCGGCATCGTGCTCGCAGGCACGTCCATGGGTGGCGCCGGCGCAGTGGCCCAGACCATGATTCTGCCCTCACCCTGGCGCAGTTATATTGCCTATTCCTCCGCGGCGTCGGGGGTCATCATGCCTCGGCAGATCGCGGCGAGAGACCCGGCACAGTACACCAATTTCCCACCTGACAACGCCGCCAACAAAGCGCTCTGGGACAGTATAGATTTCGAAGTTCAAGCGCAGACTGACCCGATAGTCAGAGGCATGCATTACCGACACGCCTTCAGCACGAACGACCAGTTTAGCGCCGGGGTCAACAGGGCGAGCACGCAGTTGTTGTTCGTAAATCTGGTGGAAGCGCAAAAGATTGGTGGTGCCTTCGGCTGGGTGAAAGCGGGACATTCATTTTACGAAGCGGGTGTAAATATACCCAATATGTCGATCTTTGAAAGCCCTGAACAGGATGTAACACTGGATCGAGCGCATCCCGCTATTACCCGGTCTACGGGCAATTATCCGGTACTGGCGGCAGATCGGACAAACCAGCAAAAGTTTCCGCGCGGCCACTACAATATGGGCATTACCTGGGACCACGCCAATATCGTCGACGACAGCGCACAAATTATCTTCCCGCTGAAGTACAAGCGGCGTGTCGATCTGGGCAAGGGAATTCCCGACCAGCCGACGCAAATCACCCTCAGCGTAACGCCCCGACGCGCCCGGAACTTTGAGCTGCGCGATGGCGAGACGCTGAAGTGGTCATGGGATGGGAGCGCCCGCTCCGGCGTGGCCACCGTCACGGGTGATACCGTAACCATTGATGACATTCCACTGGTGTCTGGCGAGAATTACAAGAAACTCAGAATTTACCGATAGGGCGTGCCGGAGGATCACGGTGTTCGATTGAAGATCGACGTTTCCCCGTCATTGCTTTTCACCACCAATTGATTCTGATGAAAGCTGACAATGGTGCTATCAGTTGCCAAATTCACTGGGGGTTCACTGCTGGCCTGGTCGATCGCCAACGTGATGACATTCCCCTGCAGCGCCCACGTCCCGTCAAGCGTTCCCGTGGCGTCCTGCCCCAACGTTGAACTGATAAAACCATTTGATCGCAGCTGAGCGCGAAAGCGGCCGTCCGCTTTAAAGCTGATCGACTCGCTGTCATCACCCACGGTTCCCTGCCAATCGCCTGCCAGCGCGGCCCGATACTGCGGCTCAGCCAGTAATGTACCGGCGCGCTCACAGGAGGACAGACCCAGCGCAATGAGTAACAGCAAGCACGCCTGTATCAGGCCCGGCATGCGAGGTGCTGGCAGCACTGCGCGTTGGCAGCAGGAGCCTGCTTTTCGGGATGTAGGAATTTGCATGACCAGCGGGAAGCTCACAAATATCACCTGCTTCTTTTTATCAAGCCTTAGCATAACCTGATTCACGCTATCGATAAATGACGCGTCCGGTGTGCCACCGATGTAACACCGCCACCGGCAAAGTGAATACCTGCCTCATGCCTGCACTGTTTTCGTGTGCCCCAGCACTGCGTGGGCTTCTTAATTGAACAAACCCGTGGTGTAATAAGAAACTGTATCAGGACTTTTACGATCGGGTCTCAGCAGCTAATCCTCAGTCCAATAAGAAAGGTGTAATGCGTGAATATCGGTATCGACGCTACCTGCTGGTGGAACAATCGCGGGTTCGGCCGATTTACGCGCGAACTGCTGACCGCGCTGTTCCAGCTAGACACTGATCACCACTTCTATCTCTTCATCGACCAACCTCTGCACGAGCTGTCATCGCTTGGCAACGTGAGCATAGTGCAGGTCGAGTCATCCCGGCCGACGACAGAAGCTGCAGTGGCCGATAGCAGGCGGTCGGTCTTCGATGTGTACAAGCTGTATAGCGCGGTCGCCAGCACCTCGCTGGATATTATGTTTTTCCCCGCTGTGTATTCGTGGTATCCGGTGCCAGGCAGGCTTCCGACCATGGTGACTATCCACGATGCGATTGCAGAACACTTCCCAAAGCTGATATTCCCCAAATGGAAAAATCGGTTTTTCTGGTCGCTTAAGGTCAAGCTCGCGCTGTGGCGAAGTGAGCGCATACTGACCGTGTCCCACGCTGCGAAAGCGGAGATCATTGAATACATGGGCGCCAATCCCACCCGCATTGATGTGGCCAGTGCCGCCCCCTCTCCCCAATTCAAGCAAACTCGGGACGGCGCTTTGATGTCGGCAGCCCGCCAGCGCGCCTCGCTACCCGCCGCGGCGCCAATTATTATTTACGTGGGCGGCCTGTCACCTCACAAAAACCTCGACGGCCTATTGGATGGCTTTGAAAAAGCTATTGTGGATGGGCGGATTGCGGATCTACACCTGGCTTTGATAGGCGACTTCAAAGGTGCGGGCTTTCTGTCCAATTACGATGATCTGAACACCAGAGTGATGGCCAGCCCAACGCTACGCACCAGAGTGCATTTTTCGGGGTATGTCTCCGACCAGGATCTGGTGGCGCTCTACAGCTGCGCGCTGGCCGCCGCCATGCCATCCTTCTCTGAGGGATTTGGATTACCTGCTATTGAAGCGATGGCGTGCTCTGCACCGGTCCTGGCGAGTGATAGAGGCTCACTACCTGAAGTCATCGGTGATGCCGGCATCTACTTTGACCCCTTCGATACGGAGGCTATAGCCGCAGCCATTGTTGAGATAGTGGAGAACGCAGAGCTGCGTCGCCGCTTGTCCTCAAACGCACTGGCCAGAGCCCGGGAATTCACCTGGGAGCGCGCTGCACGCCTGACGCTCAAACACCTTGAAAGCATGCATCGCAGTTGACCGTCTATAGATCCACAAACACATTGCCTACCGATACGGGCTTGCGTACCACATTAATCTCCAGCAACTGATCGGCAAGCGTCTGCCAGCGGGTCTGCGTCATTGCACCGATGCGCTCGGTACTGCTGGTTCTGATCAGCGCGCGCTGCGCTTGTGCACTTTGCGCAAATGTTTCAGCCGACATCGCCCGGTTGAGCGCCAGCATCGCAGCATTGGTCTCACCCGGGTCCTGCAAGTAGTCATTCCAGCCACTGCGAACGGCTGCCACCATGGCTCTAACTTCCGCAGGCGATGACTCCCAACGCTGACGCTGGGTAACCAACACCGCTGTGTAGGGGTTGTACCCACTGTCGGCGACTAAAAATGTTTTGACCTTGATTCCGGCAGCCTCTGCGGTCAACGGCTCGCTAGTGACAAAGCACTGCTGCGAGATGTTGGGGTCATTTTGAAAATTGCCAATCCCGCCAAGATAGGGCGCAGTAACAACATTTAGTGGTGCATACTTCTTTTTAAAGTACTGCGCGTAAGGGAGACCGGATTGCCATAACAGTACACCCGCGCTGTGCATGACCTCATCAATCGACTCAAAGCCCCGCTCGGCGTGCGTCATAATGCCCTGCGGGTTGGTCTGATACGTGGCAAATAGTGCCACAATATCGCTGCCACCCCGCGCCAGTGCGATCACGACCTCATCCGCTGACACAATGGCGTAGTCGACCTTACCGGCCAACAGCATTTGTATCGTCGGGGTACCTGAGCCACCCTCCATAATTTTAACGTTCAGGCCATTCTCAGCATAAAAACCTTGTACTTGAGCTGCATAAAACCCACCAAACTGCGGCTCCGGCTTCCAGTTCAACGCCAGCACCAGCGGCTTACCCGCCACGGGGGGTTGTGCGATCAACGACACGCTGAACAGCACTGCGAACAGAAAAACACCCAATCTACGCACTACGATTTCCTCAGGTAGGGCCTGCCGCGCAATAGCAAGCGACTGACAATTTCAATTATAAACACCAGCATCAGCGCCAGCGCGCTGGACATCACGACACCGCTGAACACCAGGTCGACGCGCTGCTGAGTCCGGGCAGCGTCGATCAAACTACCCAGACCGCCACCCGCGATAAACTCACCGACGATCGCGCCTATCACTGCAAGTCCAGCCGATATTTTGAGACCGGTAAGAATATAGGGAATCGCGGACGGTATCTGCAACTTGAAAATTAGCTGCCACGGGGATGGCCGGTACAGTTTAAAAAGCTCTTTTAGATGGGGGTCCGTTTCCTGCAAGCCGGTTAGGGTATTGGCGAGAATGGGGAACAGCGAAACAATAAAAGCAGATGCCCTGACAGTCGGCTGGCCGAAACCGAACCAGATCACCAGTAGCGGCGCGATGGCGATGATCGGTACGGTCTGGAAGAAAATGCAAAAGGGTAATACGGCGCGACGCACAATCGGTATCGCAAAGAACAGCAGCGCCAGTGTCACGCCGCTCACGGCACTCCATCCCAGACCCCAGGCGATAGAATTCGCGGTGCTCAGCGTAGCGGCGTAGATTTCTGGCCAAAGTTCCACCGTAGTTTGGAAAATTTGCGTAGGTGAAGGCAGCAGATATGAGGCCACCCACTCCTGCGCTACCACCCATTCCCAGGTGAGCAGCAATACCACCAGAAATATCCATGCCGGATACTTCTCCAAAAACCATGCTTTGATCTTGTCGCTCATTGCAGGGCCTCGCTGCCATTTTCTGCAGCATGATCGCGTTCCATTTCGCTAAACAATTGTGAATACGTTTGTACGACAGCATTAAAGGATGGCGTCAGTTTGAGCAACTGATTACGCTCGGAAAAATCGATGGCGCGCCAGTCTCTGGCGCGGCCCGCAGTGTCCATTAACAGAATCTGATCGCCGAGATACACGGCCTCGGAAATTGAGTGCGTGACAAATACATACTGCAACTGCAGTCGCGATTTCAACTCGAGTAACAAATCCTGCATGCGAAAACGCGTGCGCTCGTCCAGCGCTGCAAACGGCTCGTCGAGTAAAATAATCTTCGGCTCAGTGACCAGCGCACGCGCCAGTGCAACCCGCATCTGCATACCGCCACTGAGCTCAGCGGGGAAATGGTGCAGGCGCTCTCCCAGGCCAAGCTCATGCAGCAGCTCGTGCGCATGCGCACTTGATGCGCTACTTTGTCGGCCGCTCAGTTCCAATGGCAGTAACACGTTTTCAAGACAGCTGCGCCACGGCACTAACCGCGGCTCCTGAAACACATAGCTCATGTGTTTCGCCAGGGCAGGGACTATGTGGACCTCACCACAAGTTGGCTCCTCAAGTCCCATC
This sequence comes from Halioglobus sp., assembly GCA_037969215.1. GTDB lineage: Bacteria > Pseudomonadota > Gammaproteobacteria > Pseudomonadales > Halieaceae > Marimicrobium. The sequence goes on along the minus strand of JBBKWY010000036.1, from coordinate 140,732 downwards.
AGCAGGCGCAGCAAGGTCGTTTTGCCGCAGCCGGACGGGCCCAGCAGACAGAGGCTGTCATCGGCGGCCACGGTGAACGACAAATTGTCGATCACAGCAGGTGCTTTGTCAGAGAATCGTTTACCGAGCTGTTGAACTTCGATAGAGGGCGGTGACGTGTTCTCAATCACGAGACGCGACCAGGTGCATCTGCCACTCAACATAAGGGACAGGCTCGCCCGCCAGAAATGCCTTAATCATGGCATTGACCGGAACAGGTGCTTCCTGGTTCACCCAATGCGACACTCTGGGTAGATAACGTATCGTGAAATCCCTGACATACTCCCGCGTGCCATAAGTGCTTTCCTTGGTCAGAGCAACGTCCGCTTCACCCCAGATCATCAGGGTTGGCACCTCAATAACGGGGGTTCCCCGCGCCGCAACGGCTTTCATTCCCCGCAGCAATGCGCGGTAGTAATTAAGCATGGCGGTTAGCGCACCGGGCTGCCTCGCATTTTGCTGAAAGACCTCGATCACCTCCGGCGGGAACATTGCGGCATTCTCACTGCTTTGAACAAGCACATCCCCGATAGCTTTGGCACCGCTCAAACCCAGCAAAAACTCCGGTAGGCGTGGTATCTGGAAAAACAGCACATACCAGGACTTCCTGAACTGTGCCCAGCTTGTGCGCACCGCTTTTCTGAACAGCGCAGGGTGCGGTAGATTGCAAATGATGAGCTTGTCCAGTTTGCGCCGCTTTTCAATCGCGAACTGCCACGCAACAAGCGCCCCCCAGTCATGAGCAATTAATACTACAGAGGATTTCCCTGAAGCATCGATGAGTGCCGCCACATCCTCCATTAATCTATCGATATGGTAGTGCTTGACGCCCAGTGGTCGGGAGCTCGCGCCATAGCCACGTAAATTCGGCGCCCACGCTTCATACCCCGCTTCAGCCAACATCGGCAACTGGTAACGCCAGGAAAAGTTGAGCTCCGGAAAGCCGTGCAGACACAGCGCCAGCGTGTCGCCGCTGCCGCATTTATCGATCTCAAACCGCAGACCGTTGGCCTCTACAAACTCAGTCCGGATTGATTCATCATTTACCATGCTATTCATCCTGTCGCTCTTACCGGGCCAGCATTTCACCGCCGCAGACATAATGTCCACAAGACTGTCTGCCACTGGCAAACCCTCGAGCAAAATAATCATCCGCATCATATATGCTGCGGGCGACAGGTGCCAAACAGACTTATGAAGCCGCAAGTCATCCAACAGCTCAGCTATCGACACTCCATCTGTGCAGTACACTCCGATATACTCTTTCTGATAGTTGCACGGACTCCTCGAGATGAATTTGTATTTATGACTTCCAAACAAGGCTACGGATTCAGACTCGCACTGCTGGGAATTTTTCTTGCCACCTGGGCCTGGGCAGCCTGGAAACCACTCCATCCGGATGACTGGTTGCTCGAGAACTACCTGGTTTTTTTCTGGGTGCCGGTGCTATTGATAACGGCGCGGTTTTTCAGACTGTCCGACATCTCCTACGGGCTCATCACCCTCTTTATGTGTCTCCATGTTGTGGGCTCGCACTATACCTACGCCGAGGTGCCCTTTGGCGAGGTTCTGCAGGACTGGGTGGGCGCCGAGCGCAACATGTACGACAGGCTGGTGCATTTTGGTTTCGGTTTGCTCCTCGCCTACCCGATACGTGAGGTATTGGTCCGTATCGCCCAACTCCGCGGTTTCTGGGCATATTTTTTCCCCATCGATATTACCTTCTCTATCTCTGCCATCTATGAAATCGTTGAATGGCAGGCCGCGGCACAAGTAGCGCCGGCACTAGGCCTGGCGTTTCTGGGAACACAGGGTGATGTCTGGGATGCGCAAAAGGATATGCTAATGGCGGGAACAGGCGCCATCATCGCAATGTTTATCGTGCTGCTTTTCAATCTCTGGCTCAACCCCAACGCCTGGCGTGAAATACGTGACAGCTTCCGTTTGCGCCAGGGAGATCATCCGCTGGGCGAGGAAAAACTGGAAGCATGGCTGGAGAAAGAAAAAGGGTAAGAACGTGCCGGCAGCGAATGACGACGAATCAATATGTATCAGCTTGTGATATCCACTGTCCGGAGAAGGTCTTGGTCATAGCCACTTTATAGCGGTCATGCAGGACTTTCACACGCTGGACGTAGGTCTGGGTTTCTGCATAGGGCGGAATACCCTTATAGCGCTTCACCGCACCCGGCCCGGCATTGTAAGCGGCCGTTGCTAACGCCGTATTCCCGCCGTGCTCTGCGAGCAGCCAGGCAAGGTATCGAACGCCACCAAAAATATTGTCCTCAGGCTTCATAGCGTCGGCGACCTCCATGTCCTGCGCGGTAGCCGGCATCAGTTGCATCAACCCGAGTGCGCCTTTTTTCGACTTGGCGCCAGGCCTGAAGGCCGATTCCGCGTGGATGACAGCCCGCACCAGCGCCGGGTCTACCCGGTATTTTTTGGCCGCAGAATTGATCGCGTACTGGTAGGCGTTCAAATGCAGCGGAATATTATTCCAATCGAGCTTGGATTTAACGTTGCAGGCAAAGCAGGATAATTGCATCACCTCATACTTGATGCCCATGGGTGCCCGGTCGGAATAGGAGCGCACACCCGATTTATTGGTGTACTTGAAGATCTTCATCTCCGGTTCTTCGGCATCAGTTCCCTGTTGCTCGGGCACAGTCGACAATACCGTGCCACTCGCCGATAACACCGTACCGCCTGAGTCCGCGCCGGCGGACGCCGCGAACAACAGCACTGCAGCCACCCCTAGCCGAAGTAGTACTTTCACCCCGTTATATCCCTTTTTATCGTATGTGCCGAAGCAGTTTACGATAAATAGGGACCCCGGTTGGCTACTTTTCTAGGGAATTGTAGACTTTTCTATCATTTCCACTATTAGAGCATGGCTGCATTGTCGCGCTGACTACCGCGCTAGCTGGCCTCCAGCTCTTCGGTGGGCCCGAAGAACTCATAGTGGACCTGCGACGGCGGCACACCCAGTTCCCTGGTAATTTTGTACATGGCGGTCATAAAGGGTTTGGGACCGAGAAAATACAGCTCGACATCGCGGTCATCTGGCAACTGCGCCGCAACCATATCGGCGGTTACAAAACCTTTCGCGTGGGGCGCACAGTCGGGGCCCGGCTCGCTGTAAACGTAGAGTGCGGAGACCGCGCTGTTGGCCGCCACCAATTGGTCGACATGCGCTTTGAAGGCATGCACTTCGCTATTCAGCGCGGCGTGGATAAAGCGAATGTCCCGGCCGCTGGATGCCGCCACATTGAGCATGCTGATAGCGGGTGTAATGCCAACCCCACCCGTTAGCAACACCAGCGGTTTGTCGTTCTTGCGCAACACGAACAGGCCGGCGGGTGGCAGCAAACTAACTTCACTCCCTTCAACCAATGTTTCGTGCAGAAAATTGGACACCACACCCTGCGGTTCACGCTTTACGCTGATTCGCAGATAGTCTGTACCTGGCGCATCGGACAGACTGTAGTTGCGCCGCACACTGGCGCCGTTGATATTCAACACCACCGTGATCGCTTGTCCCGCCTCAAAATCGGGGACCGCACCACCATCTGCAGGCTCGAAGTAGAAGGATGTGATGATGGAACTCTCGTCGACGCGCTTGACCAGCTTGAAGGCGCGCTCGCCGCGCCAGCCCCCATGACTGCCCGCTGTAGCGGCGTAGGCTGACTCCTCCGCGTCAATTAAAATCCCCGCCAGTTGTCCGTAGGCTTTGCCCCAGGCATCGATAATTTCGTCAGTGGCAGCATCACCCAGCACCTTGGCGATCGCCTGCAACAGGCATGTACCCACAATGTCATAGTGCGCGGGCAATACGCCCAGTGAACAGTGCTTCTGTACGATTTGCGCAACCGCCTCGCTCAGGTTACCCAACTCGTCGATATTCTCGCCGTAGGCGACAACGGCATTTGCCAGCGCCTTCGGCTGAGTGCCCTTGCCCTGGTTGGTCTGGTTAAAGTAGGGAATCACCGCGGGATACTGCTCGAACATCAACGGGTAAAAGCAGGCGGTAATGGCATCGGCGTGCGCCTTTACGGCGGGTACGGTGGCTTTGATAACGTCGACAGTGGCTCGGTCTAGCATCGCTTTTTCCTCTAGGTGATTGCTGTAAAACTATGTTCCTGCCCTTTGTAATACACAAACCGTGCCAAGTTATAAGCCATTGTTTTTACAATAGATTAATTTTTAGAGGTCATAATGACCTCATAAGTTTCTGTGTCTATATGACCTGTTATAGGTTATTTTGACTGTCATGGATATCCTGCCTTTTATCGACATCGTCGAAGACCTGAATCGCGACCTGACAGCCAGTCAGCGCTATCAGCGCATGCTGGACATCCTGCATCGCTCCCACGCTGAACGCGGCACGCCCTGTGATGCCATTGCCCTGCTCAAGCTTGAAGGCGACGAGTTGCGACCGCTTGCGGTTATTGGGCTGAAGCGCGAAGCTCTGGCCAGACGTTTCAAGATCCAGGAACACCCCCGGCTGGAGATCATCCTGCAAAATCGCGCGGTCACTCGATTCGAGGCGGATAGCCCGCTACCCGACCCCTATGATGGCCTTGTAGAGGGCGGCCGCGAACAATTGCATGTGCATGACTGCATGGGAAGCTCTATTTATATCGATGATAAACCCTGGGGCGTGCTGACGCTGGATGCCATGACGGCGGGTGCCTTCGATCACCTGAATCCAATGGAGACCCGGGCCAACATCGCGGCGGTGGCCGCCGCCATCAAGACCAGCCAGCACATTGAGGCACTCGAGTTGCGCGCCGAACACCACCACCAGATCGCACAGCGGTTAATGGCGAACGATTTGTCGCACGAAATCATTGGTCGCAGCCCGGCACTACAAGCCACACTGACCGAAATCCATACCGTTGCACCCACCGATCTGTCCGTGCTGATTACCGGCGAGACAGGTGTGGGCAAAGAACTGGTCGCGCGCAGCATCCACCAGTCTTCCAAGCGCGCTCGCCAGCCACTGGTGCAAATCAATTGCGCGGCCCTGCCGGAGAATATCGTCGAGAGCGAGTTATTCGGGCATTTGCGCGGCTCATTTTCCGGGGCCACGGCTGATCGCAGTGGCCGCTTCGAGCTGGCAGATGGAGGCACGCTTTTCCTGGACGAGGTTGGTGAGCTCTCACTATCAGTACAGGCCAAGCTACTAAGAGCGCTACAAAGTGGGGAGATTCAGCGTATCGGCTCCGACCAGGCAATCACTGTCGACGTACGCATCATCGCCGCGACCAATCGAGACCTGTTACGGGAGGTAAAGGAGGGGCGTTTTCGCGCTGATCTGTATCACCGCCTCAGCGTCTACCCGCTGCCGGTACCACCGCTACGCGATCGAAAAAAAGACTGCATTCTGTTGGCGGGGTATTTCCTGGAGAAGAACCAACACCAACTCGGCGTGTCCAGGCTGCGCTTGACGCCAGGTGCCGGCCACCAGCTGGAGCATTACGACTGGCCTGGCAATGTGCGCGAACTGGAGCACCTGCTGAGCCGCGCAGCGCTGAAAGCCATCCGTGAGCAAGGTCGTGAAAACAGCATAATCAGCATTGATGAACATCACCTGGGCCTGCAAAACGGTGCGACCGGTGCCTCGGTTAAATCCGCTGCAGCGCTGTTACAGCCAAGTGCGGAGGATGAACCGGTGCGCAGTCTGCGCGACAGTGTCGACGCGTTTCAACGCCGACTCATCGCAGCACAGCTACAACAGCACAATGGCAAACTGGCAGCTACCGCCCGATCCCTAAAGCTGGATCGCAGCAATCTGGTACGCACCATGCAGCGCCTCGGCATGCATGCAGGAACCACCGGGGAGTGAGTCGCTCTCGCAGCCGTTTATTCAGTCACTACACAGTATTTCCATCTTGCGCCTTGCAAGATCAACCTGATCGGCCGTGGTCGCCTCTACCAGCTGCTGCTTAGCGTTGTGACACTCATTGGCTTCCATCTGGAAGCTACCCTGCAGTTCTTCTCGCGCCCTGGCAGAAGCGGCATCACAGGCTGTCGGCGTTACCCGACGCACATTGGTGGTACTGCCGTTCTCCTCCACGATGACGCAATCGCCCTTAATGATTTCGGTCTGGTCGGTAACAACCCGAATAGCGTTACCGTCTCCGGTGAGGATGGTATAAGCCACACCGTTACGACTGCCCTGCGCAGCGCTGGCGAGTGCACCGCCGGCACCAGCACCGATAATAGTATTGCGAGCCTTCTTGCTCGACGACTTGCCGCTGCCCGACAATAGACCGAGCGCGCCGCCCACCAGGGCACCGGTGCCCGCCTCAGACTGCAGTTTCACACTCTGAACGCTATCGACGATGCCTGTACTGATTTTCACTGACTGCCCCGCTTTCTGGGCAAATGTCGGCACGGTCGCCAGCAGCAGTGATAAAGATGTCGCTGCAATGATGTTGCTCTTTCTGAAACCCATAACCCTTAACTCCTGTGTTATCTGGCGCCAGTACAGTTTACTGACGCCTGTAGTGGTCGATTATTTGATGGTAGTGGCCATTATTGCTGTGCCGCCTGAGCTTTCTCCTTCAGCTTTTGCTTCAGGGTCTCCTGCATTGCAGATTTCTTCTGTTCATACAGACCGTATTGCTCCGGGGTCAAAATGCCCTTCAATTCATTGCCCTTGGCGAGTTCGTTCTTTCTGAATGACATGATTTTTCCAAACTGGGTGCCGCTGGAATCCATCAAGGTCTGCGTTTCTCTGGCGTATTTGAGATTGATATCAGAGACCGCAGAGGTCGCTTTCTCATCCAGCGTGAGTTCACTTTGCATCATACTCGTTAGCATTGTGGCCCGCTCTTCAGGCGTGGAGTTTTTCAAGCCATCCATTTGCGCCATTGCCAGAGCGGGAACAAACAACACCAGCACACAACTTAACATCAGCCTGACTATGTTTTTCATTTTGTGATCCTCGGGAACGCGAACGGGATAGATCAGCGACTGGCGGTACCACCACCGGTAGCCCCGTAGTTAAGACCAGTGAGACGATGAATACAAGTACGTTTCAAGCTACACTGCGCGCACTGAACAGCCCGGAATATACGATGCGACCCGTAGAAATTAACAAAGAACCCGTCGAACTTTTTAAGATTCTGAAGTTTGAAGGCATGGTCACCACCGGCGGTGAGGCCAAGCTCGTGATTGCCGATGGCCAAGTGAGTGTCAACGGTGAGATTGAAACCCGCAAACGCAGAAAAATTGTAGCCGGGGATATCATCGTATTTGCCGGCGAAACGCTACAAATACGCCTGGCCTGAGGATATCCCTGCATGGCCAAACCGCCGACAGCTCGAAGACCTTCTCGCCGGACATCGAATAAACCGCAGCCCACCAGATTGTGGGGCAAAGACACGCTGACGATCGAGCGTATGAGCCAGGAAGGTCGAGGCATAGCCCGTCGCGAGGGCAAGATCGTGTTTGTGAGCGGCGCACTGGCGGGAGAGGAAGTGCGGGTACAGTGCACGGCAGTAAAGAAGGGTTTCGACGAGGCAGCAATGATAGAGAGAGTTGCCGATACCGCAGCCAGTGCGCATCGTGTACAGCCGGACTGCCCGATCTATCACGATTGCGGCGGCTGCAGTTTGCAACACTGGTCGATTGACGCGCAACAACATCACAAACAGGCAATGCTACAGGCGATGCTCAACGGAATTTCGCCGCTGCAACTGGAATCGCCAATAGTCGGTAACGCCACAGGCTTCCGGCACCGATTGCGCCTCCTGGTAACGCGCGGCGCCGACCGGGGCTATCTACTCGCACTGCGTCAGCATCGATCCCACGAAGCAGTCAACGTACGTCAATGTCTTGTGGCGAGTTCAGCGGTCAATGCCATGTTACACGCCTTGCCCGGCATGCTGCTTGCCGCACCCGATCTGCAAGGCTTGCGGGAAATCGAGGTCGATGCCGACAGCGACAATAAAATCGGACTGTGTTTTTACTTCGCCGCGAATCCCGGCGAGCATGTATTGTCTGCGCTGCGCCACGCCCTACTGAAAGATCCCGTTATCGCGTTGCGCGTCCGCCTCAATACACACAAAAAGTCGGGCGAAGATTCGCTCTACGATGAACCTGGCTACGAAGAGATGGGGCAGTGGCAGGAACTACTGGCCGAAGGTGAACTATGCCTTCGGCCCCTGGACGGTACTGCTGAGGGTGAGCCACCGGCACTGGCGTTACGTTACCAGCCTGGCGACTTTACGCAGACGCACTGGGACATCAATACGGCACTGGTGGCACGGGCATTGGATTGGCTGCAGCCTGGCAGTAACGAAACCGCGCTCGACCTTTTCGCTGGAATCGGCAACTTCAGCTTGCCGCTGGCACGCAAGGCCAAAACAGTGCACACCTTTGAAAATGACAGCAGCATGACCGCACGCGTTGCGACCAATGCCGAGCGCAATGGCATTCACAACGTGCGGGCGACAACACTTAACCTGATGACCAGCGAAGTGGCGCTACCGCGTGCAGACATCGCCATTGTGGATCCGCCGCGGGCGGGCGCGAAAGCCGTTTGTGAAGCCCTGGTGCGGGCGAAAGTAAAGCGGGTCGTGTATGTCTCTTGCCACCCGGCTACGCTGCTGCGGGATGCCCGAGTGCTGTGCGATGCAGGGTATCGCCTGGTCAAGGCGGCGGCAGTGGATATGTTCCCCCACACCGGTCACAGTGAAGCGATCGCCCTTTTTCAGCGCAAATAGCCGCCCTCACTGCGCAGCGATCGACGCGCTCGCTCTAGCGACTGGCTTCAGTCGAGCCTGACCAGGCCGCTTTTGCCCTTTCCGTCAGGTCCTTCGACACAAAGTAGATCACCGGTACCAGAATCAACGTGACAAACGTGGCAAACAGCACACCGAAGGCGATCGAGATCGCCATAGGTTTGACAAACTCGGACTGAATCGACGTCTCCATCTGTATCGGCAACAGACCGAGGAATGTCGTCACCGACGTCAGGATCACCGCGCGAAACCGCTGCGGGCCAGCCTCTAGAACCGCCGATCGCCAGTCGTGACCCTCGTCAATGTGGTGATTAATGAAATCCACCATAACCAGGCTATCGTTGACCACAACACCCACCAAGCCAATGATTCCGATCACCGATAACATACTGACATCTTTACCCAGCAGAAGATGTCCCAGTATGGCGCCGATAATACCAAAAGGAATCACGGACATAATCAACAGGGGCTCAACATAACTTTTCAGCGGTATCGCCAGCGCGCCGAAGATCATCAACAGGACGATGATAAAGCCGTACAGTAACGTCGATGATGTCTTCTGCTCAGCCTCAGTCTCGCCACCAAAGTTAAATTGGATGCCGGGGTATTTCTGCAGCAACTGCGGGAGTACTTGTGCCTGCAGCAATCCGGTCACGGCACTGGGCTCGACCAGCGCCTTGTTGATATCGGCCTCAACTGTGACAACCCGTTTCCGATCTATCCGATTGATGGTGCTCAGTCCGGTCGTTTGATGCGCCGTGCCCACCACAGGAAAGGGCACTTTGCGACCATCGGGCAAGCGTATCCACAGCGCATTCAGACTGTCGACCCGGCTGCGATCAGCGGCGGGCAGGCGAACATAGACCCGCACCTCGTTCCGCCCGCGCTGGACCCGCTGTATTTCGGCGCCGAAGAATGCCTGGCGCACCTGCCGCGCGAGGTCGACATCGCCCAGCCCCAGCGCCTCACCCTCGGCAGTCACGTGAATATCCAGTTCCCGACCCCCGGCGTCAAAACTGTCACTGATGTCCTGCACGCCACGCATCTGGGTGAGAGAGCGCTTCACATCCTGGGCCGCGAGACGCAGTGTCTCCAGATCCTGACCCACCAATTGCAGCTCCAGTGCAGAGCCCGGCGGTCCAGCCACAGCGTCAATGTGGAGCGCGCGAATACCCTCCAGATTCCCCAGCGCCTCGCGCAACCACTGCGCCAGCACCACAGAACTGATGGTGCGCTGTTCGCTGGGCACCAGATCGATATCCACCTGGGCGCTGGTATCGCTTTCCGATACCACCAGCAGCTCCCTGATCACATTCACCTCGGTACCCACTTCCTCCAGATAGCGCTCATTCATCGCCTGCGCCGCCACCTCTATACGACGGGCATAATCGTGGGTCTTTTCCCAGGGTGCGCCCTGTGGCATTTCCAGAGTCACGTAGATTTGGTCCGAAGGCACGTTCGGGAAGAACACGAATCTGACCAGGCCGGCAGGCATGAGTGCCATTGAAACAATGAGCAGGGCGACAAACACCGCGATAGTGGTGTAGCGGTGATGCAGGCAAAGCTGCAGAAATCGTCGGTAGGGACCAGACGCGAAATTAGTGAGCGCTGTTGAAAAACGGCCCTGGAATCGCTGTATGCCCCCGCGAAAACCACCCGGCACTGTGCCGTCCACCCGCAGATGACGCAGATGCGCCGGCAGAATCAATTTGGTTTCGATCAGGGAGAAGAAAATACAGAGAATGACCACGGGCCCCATATGGGTGCCGATACGCGCAAACCCCTCGGTCATCAGCATGGTAGGGGCAAAGGCGATCATTGTCGTCAGTGCACCGAAAACGGTGGCTGTTGAAACCCTGCGCACACCGCGCAATACACTGGGCAGCCCCTGCCGCTCCGCCTGTAGATAGGCGTAGGCGCTTTCAGCGGTGACAATCCCGTCATCGACCAAAATACCCAGTACCAGAATGAATGCAAACACCGACAGCACATTAATCGACACTGGCAGGCCGAGAAAGTAGATGGTCGCCAACGTTGCCAACACCGCAAACGGCACACCGACTATCACCCACAACGCCAGGGTCAGATCGAGGAACAGGGCCAGCGCGATGACGACCAATATCGCCCCTTGAGCGGCATTGCGCAGCATTAGCTCGATACGGCCGCGCAATATATTACTCTCATCAACCCAGCCAACGACAAAGACCCCGTCAGACAAGCTCGCTTGCTTCTGGGCGATATAGGTACGCAGTTCATCCGTTATTTGCAGCACATCCTGGTTGCCGACCCTGTCGACAATCAGAGTGATGGCACGGCGACCATTGAGCGTACTTAATACGGGTTGATCCTCGAAGCCATCGACGACCGTGGCCACCTCCCCGAGCGTGATGGAAGTGCCGTCCTGCCGGGTCAGTAAATTCAGGGCGGAGAACTCTTCGCCGGTATAGGCCTGGGATACCGAGCGCAGCTTGATCGCGCCTTGCTCGGTGCGCATGCTGCCGCCCGGTAAATCTCTGGAGCGACTTTTCACAGCCGCCACTACCTGATCAAAATCCAGGCCGTAGCGCCGCAATGCCTCGGTGGAGACTTCTATCGACAATTCATAATTGCGCTCGCCCAACACGCGAATCTCGCTAATGCCATCCAGATCGAGAATCTCCTCTCTAACCTGTTCGGTGAGCTGCTTCAGACCCACTTCGTCGAGATTCCCATAAACACTGACGCGCATGGCATAACCGCGACTGATGACTTCCTCGACAATCGGCTCTTCCGCATCCAGTGGGAAGGCAGGGATACCGTCCACACGTACTTTGGCCTGGTTGAGCGCTTTGGAAATATCACTGCCCACCTCCATCTCAACAGTGACAACACCCACGTTTTCTTTGGCGGTGCTGCGGATTTCCTTTATGCCAACGATATCGCGAAGTGCTTCCTCGACCTTGAGCAGAATACCCTGCTCAATCTCCTCTGGAGAGCTACCGGGGTAGGGTACGGTGACCGTAAATGTATCGGTGGGGAAACTCGGGAAGACTTCTTTACGAATACCCTGAACAGCGATCAGTCCAGCGATCAGTACGATAACCAGCAGTAGATTGGCGGCGATGGGATTGGACGCCATCCATCCGATCGGACCTTTTTCATTGTCATAGCGCGATTCAGCCATCATTCAGCTCGACTTTCATGCCTTCAAACATTAGATCCAGCCGGGTGGTAACCACCAGGTCACCGGCTTCCAGACCCTCGTTAATCACCACGAAGCCCTCCGCGCGATGAATCACATTGACCCGCTTTCGATGGAGAGCGCCTGCCACCACCACAAACACCGAGTCGTCAGGGTGCAGCACCGAGTTTGGCAATCGCACCGCGGAACTCACCGCTTGCCCCGGAAGTATTGCGGTTATAAACAGGCCCAGCGGCAGCCTGTGCGGATGGACACTGGTGTCGTAGGGCGAGTCGACTTCCACAATCACGGGAATCACGCGGGATGCCTGGTCGACGCGCGCTTCAATGCGCGCCAATTTCGCCTGCCACTGCTCCTCTCGCTCACCGATTTGCGCGCTGAGGACCACGGGGGCAGCGACTGACGATTCAAGAAATCCCGCCTCGGCTGGCGTCACCGGCAGCATCACTTGAGCCGTGTCACTGCTGAGTAAACGCGCCACGGTATGACCGGTACTGATAAACTGACCAAACTCCACCAGCTGCTTGTCGATCACCGCGTTGAAGGGCGCCTTGATCTCTGTGTAGGCGAGATCCTGCTCCGCTTTGACAATACGCTGGCGCGCAGCTTCGATATTCAGCTCACCCTCGCCTATCGCGGCCTGACGTTTCAGGGCTTTGGCATCTGCCAGCGCCATATTGGCGGTGGCGAGCGCAGCCTTGGCTTGCGCCAACGCCAATTGGTAATTCACCGGATCAATCCGCAATAACACCGTGCCTGCAGCTACAATTTCACCCGGCTCAAATTCGGGGGCGACCCACACTATTCGCCCTGTCACTTCACTCGCCAGCTCCAACTCGTAACGGGAAGTGACGTTGCCGTGGGCGACAATGGAGATAGGCACTTCGGAAAGCGTCACCGCAACGGCTTGCACATGCGGCAAAGGCTGCGCAACGTCGCTGGACTCGAGTTCCTCCCGCGACCCAGCCATCAACACCGCAATAATGATTGCCGCAATCACAATCCCCAGCGGGATTATCAGCTTCATCGCTTTTTTAGACATTCAACATCTCTCGATCGAGGTGGGAAAAACGGGCATTCGCGAAAATAATGTGGCATATCTTATATCAAAACACCTTGAGCAAGCGGCCAAAATTGAAGCGGGAAAGACCGGGAGCAACCATCGGATGGCGCTCGCGAGAAGCAGGGCCTGCACATTAGCGCCGATGAAAAACAGCAAAGGCGTCTTTTTCCAGTTGCTCGCGGTGATCCGGGTGGGCAATCGCTATCAAAGCCGAGGCCCGCTGCCGGAGGTTTTTTCCGTATAGGTAAGCCACCCCGTACTCAGTCACCACATAATGCACGTGCGCTCGGCTGGTTGTCACGCTGGCACCGGGCATGAGCTGCGAGACGATCCTGGATTGCCCCCGGCTGGTTGCCGAACTGAGTGCAATGATGGCCTTGCCGCCCTCGGACAGTGCAGCACCGCGGATGAAATCGACCTGCCCGCCCACGCCTGAGTACTGCCTGCTGCCGAGTGAGTCCGCGCACACCTGGCCGGTGATATCCACCTCCAGGGCACTGTTGATAGCCGTTACCTTCGGGTTGGTGCGGATAACGGATGTATCATTAACGTAGGAGATATCCCGCATCTCAATCATCGGGTTGTCGTCGACAAAATCGTACAGCGCCCGCGAGCCAATGCAAAATCCGCTCACAATTTTTCCCCACTGGCGCGCTTTGTTGTGGCCGTTCAAGGCGCCGCATTCCACCAACTCCATCACACCGTCCGAGAACATTTCACTGTGCATCCCCAGATTGCGGTGGCCACGTAGCGCCTTCAAAGCCGCATTGGGCACACCGCCTATACCCGTTTGCAGGGTCGCACCATCCTCAACCAGCGCGGCAATAAAATTGCCGATCTTCTCATCGATCGGGGAAGGGGTTGTTGGCAAAAGCTCAAAGATTGGCTGATTGCATTCGACCAGCGCATCGATGGCGGACACGTGGATGATGCCATTGCCGTGCACCCTGGGCATATTTTGATTGACCTGGGCAATGACATGTCTCGCCGTCTCTATAGCCGCATTGGTGATATCCACCGAAACACCGATAGAGCAGTAGCCGTGCTTGTCTGGCGGACTCACCTGCACCATCGCTACATCCAGGGGCATTATGCCGGAACGAAACAGCTGCGGAATTTCGCTCAGAAACACCGGCACGTAGCTGGCCATACCATTCCCGACCGCCTCACGGGCATTGGCGCCAACAAAGAATGTATTGAGATGAAACACACCCTCAAACCGCGGATCCAGATAGGGCGCGGCCCCCTCAGTGTGAATGCTCACCAGTTCTACCGCGCTCAGTTCATCGCCGCGCGCGGTCATGGCATCCACTAGTAACTGCGGCGTGGCGGCAGCACTGTGAAGAAATACACGCTCGCCGGATTGGATGTTTTGCACTGCTTCAGCAGCGGTTACATAGTTCAGATCGGTCATCGAGCACGCTTCTATGGGATGGTTGGTCTGGCTGGAAAAGTCGGGACTGTAGCGGAACTGTGGGAGGAATGTCCACTCACACTACGGCTGAAGACGCTGCACAGATCACTTCGAAAACGGCTCGACGATTTTTAGCTGCCAGGTTTTTCGCTGGCCATTACCGCCTCGCTATCCTCTCGACCACATTCTGCAAAGCTGGCACATCAGGCCTGTTTTCGCTATAACATAACGCTATGAACTGACACCTATCACCCCGAGAGTACCAATGAAAATAACTGGCTCACGCTTTGAAGAACCAGCCGTTACCAGTGAGAACGGCACAAATCACAGTGCCCGACTTACCAACGAGGTGTGTGAGAAGGTCGATGCAGATCACTATCTGATCGACGGACAGGCCATTGATTTTCCGGTGATCGTCGCCGACGCTTCAATGCTGATGAATGCATATCTTGTGGACGCCGCTGTCGCTCAGGACATCATCAAGGACAGCGGCTTTCGGGTCATAGAGCTGTTCCCGGGCAAGGCTCTGTTGCAACTATTGTTCGTCGATTACCGCGAGAACGAATTGGGGAATTACAACGAGGGGGCCATCATCTTTCCTGTGCTCACTCCGGGCGAGAGCAAGCCCTTTCCCTTTTTCGGCGCCCTGAAGCGCATGATGAGCGGCGCCGTCGGGAACTTCGTCTACCGTATGCCGGTAGACCAGGAATTCACTACCCACGCCGGACGCTTTATCTGGGGATTCCCCAAATGGGTGTCACGCATTGATATCGAGTTTGGCGATGAGCGCGCGAGTGGTAGTTTTATCGACGAGGGCGAACTGGTCTACGGTTTCTCCGCGAAAGCAGGTGGCAAGGCGAAAGTAACAGAACAACGCGCCGCCTCACTGGCCATCCGCGACGGCAAGGCCTGGAAAACCTATGGCACCAACACAGGCAGCGGCTTAACCTTCTCACTCGGTGGCGAAATGCCCACCATCGGCGACAGCCACCCGCTTGCGCTGGAGCTGCGCGCACTGGGCCTGCCGAAAAAGCCGCTGTTTTGCGTGTCGATCAAAAACACCGCCATGAGCTTTGCAGGCCCCGAGTCGGTGGCGATTGGCCAGCCATTTCGGTAGCGATTGCCCGGCCAGAGACAGCAGTCCCTGCACCGCTTTACCCGGTACCCGTTGCCGCGCCGGTTTCAGAGAAGACCGGCCAGTAGTCGGCAATCTTGCCACCGTCATACACAGCGATATCCCCAAACTGCAGAAACACAAACTCACTTTGCGTGGGTCGCAGGAATACCCAATCGTCGGGTTGAAGAGAAATACTGCGCGAGCCGTTTAACATTTCCTGATTGGTGGAGCGCCCGAATAAGCTGTTGTTGCTCAGTCCCTGCGGCGATTCGGGCTTGGCTTTCCAGTAGCCGCCATAAGTAAAGAAGGTACGAGCCCTGTTGGGATCCCATGCCGATTGCAGGCCACCCAGATCGATGCCGGGAATCTCCAGCGTATCGAGCGCCTTAAGCACCGGTGTGGCGATATACGATGCGGCTTTGTGATCGGCCAGCGTGGGTATATTAAAATCGGTGGGCTTGACCAGACAAGAGCCTGCCGACAATTCGTTGAAGGGAAATTCGCCTTTATCGTATAACTGGTAAGTCGGACTGCCACCCGCATTCAAAATAACATCCTGTGGCCAGTCATCCCCGAGTTGATTTTTTGCAACATCCACATAGTGTTGATACAGCGCCACCACCTCATCCCGATAACTTATCGGGTCACCCACTGGCATTTTCACGATATGCGGCTCGTACCCCATCAGTCCGCAAAACTGCAAGTATTTCGATGCTTGTATCTGATCCAGCATGGCCAGTAGTTGTTCATCGTTGTGCACCCCACCGCGATGTAAACCCACGTCGAGTTCAATACAGACTTGCATGTTTTGACCAAGACTGTGCGCCAGCTCATCGTACTGAGCAACACGCTCAGGTGTATCCAGCAACCAGCGCAGCTGTCGCTGGGGGTTGAATTCCCCGCCCGGGAACTGCCGGTAGAAATTGCGCGCGGCCGCCACCGGCTGCGGCTTGCCCAGCAGAATATCAACCTGCGGGGAACTCACCGCGACCTCATTGATAAATGGCTGATGGAACAACATCAGGCGGTTAGTGCCCGATATACGCATGACCGTTTCCAACAGCGGCAGCGACGGTAGAGATTTGGCGACAACGCGATAGGCAAAGCGACCATTGATATGAGACATCAGCGTTTGGATGTTCGCTTCCAGCAGCTGCTTATCTACCACCAACGTGGGTTTGGCCAGACCAGCGGTGTCCAGCGCCGAACTGAGCTGTGTAAAATAGTCGGAGTGATCCTGCCCCTGATCACGGGGGCGAAGCGCGGCACCCAGAGCCAGGGTTCCGGCCACACCACCCAAAATTAGTGTACGACGCTTCATGGTCTACCTTACAGAGAGTCTAGCCGAACAAACTGGCCAGATAGGGGTTGAGGAATCGCCCGTTGGGGTCGATCGTTCTACGCACCTCGGCAAAATCATTCCAACGCGGATACAACTTGCGGAAGTCCTGTTGATTCAATGTATTCAGTTTTCCCCAGTGCGGACGGCCATTGTATTTGCGGAAAATGGGTTCAATACTTTTGAAGTACGGTTTGTAGTCGTCCTCAAAATAGCGATGCACGGCTATCGAGCAGGTATCGCGCTGGTGGAAGGGGCTAAGCCAGATATCGTCGGCCTTGATATAGCGCACCTCGATGGGGAAGAACACCTCGGGATGCTGCGTTTCCAGCACAGCGCGGACCTCCCGCAACGCCTGCAAGCCGTTTTCGCGCGGCAGGTGATACTCCATCTCATTAAATCGAACATTGCGCTCACTGGCGTAGTTCTTCCAGGAACTCTCCACCGTGACTTCATCGCTGAGCGTTTTTACTACGCTGCTGAGTATCAATTCTCGCAACTTGGGTGAGCCTTCCAGCCAGTCCCGGGCCAATTTCAGATCCTGCACGGAATCATTTGTATCGATTTTCTCAGTTGACCCCAGAGGTTCATCGGTCAGGTCATGCGCATCCGTGAAACCCATGCCGGAATAAGGTATATAATAGAACTCAAAGTTGCGGTGCTGAGCCGCCATATCATCGGCAACTTCCAGTATTTCATCGAACTCGCGCCACACCGTTTCCCGGCGCAATCGATAGGGTGCCACATTCTGCAGTCTCACCTGCGTGATCACACCCAGCGCACCCAATGACACCTTCGCCGCCTGAAACAGCTCGGCGTTGTTCGTCGCATCACAGTCCACCAGATCGCCACGGGCATCCACCAGTTGCAGACCCTCGATGAAGGTCGACATACAACCGATGTCGGCACCTGTACCGTGGGTCGCCGTGGCCAGGCACCCCGCCAGCGTCTGCTCGTCAATATCCGGCATATTGATCAGCGCCTGGCCTGCATCTTCCAGCGGCTGGCCGATATCACCGAGTCGACTACCCGCCCACAAGGTGGCCTGCAGGCTCTGTGGATCATGATTGACCAGGCCACTCAAACGAGAGAGAGAAACAATGGTACCGTCAGTGGGTACAAGGGGCATAAACGAGTGCCCGGCCCCCACCGCTCGCACTGTCCCCTTGGCGGTGGCGATCAGTTCCTGCAACTGGGCGACGTTGGCTGGTGCACTGCGCGCGGCCGGCAGACACTGTTGCGAGCCGGACCAGTTGCGCCAGGGAATGGGGCGCGCTCTGGCACCCTCTGCCGCCGCCAGTGCCCCCAATGGCAGAGCCTGACTGCCCACAGCAGCGGCTACCATGGCTCCCAGTAAACTACGGCGCTTGATCATGGCGCTTCTGCCGGCGTGGCCATGAACTGGATCAGGGCTTCAAACTGCTGTGCATCGCAATCCATGCACAGGCCGAACGGCGGCATTCCACCAAAGCCGTTGATAACGCTGGCCACCATCACATCCATACCCTTGCCCATACGCGGTCCCCAGGCCGAACCATCCCCGGTAAGCGGTGCCCCAGTGGCCGCGACTGTGTGGCAACTGCTGCAACTGCGACCGTAGATCGCAGCGATGTCGGGGTCCTGTGGCACCAACTGGCGACTCGCAGCTTCGATTTCGGGCGAACTGTAGGATGAGGGCTTGCCGCAGCCAGAGAGTGCGGCTACCAGGATCAACAGAAAAACGCTTTTAGCATTCATGTACAGGTTTCTCATTTCCAACTATATACTAGTCATAACTATTTTAATGGTAGCCCCTCGCAGCGCGGTCCGTCAATGGCGAAATTAAGGCCGACTCGCAGCGGGCCCTGCAACCGACATGGCCTTTTGGTACGCCGGCCGGGCCGAGACGCGCTCCACATAGGCTTTAGTATTGGGCAGAGTATCGTCAATTGCCCGCGCTCCCAGCATTTCGAGCGACGTCAGGTTAAACATCGACATAATATCCGCACAGCTGAATTGCGCGCCGCCCAGATAGTCCGATTCACCCAAGCGCTGCTCCAGCGCTCGATAAATGCCATCTTCACGGCGCTGGGTGGTCGCCATCATCGGGTTATTGGCGTCTGGCGTGGTGCCTGTGGACTGGACAGCCAGCTTGATAAAGAGTGCCGACTGCAGGTTATTGTTGAACTGCATCCAGAACAGGTAATGCGGATAATCCGGATCATCGGGCTTGACCGATAACTTGCCCGATCCGTGCCGCTGGGAAATGTACTCGACGATTGCGGTGGACTCCGCCATCACCAGATTGCCGTCGGTGATAATGGGAGCGGTGCCCGCCGGGTGCAGGGCGCGAAACTCGGGCGGCGCCAGGAAATCCTCCCCGCGGTCGTACCATTTCAGCTCGTAGGGCAGCTTGAGTTCTTCCATCAACCAAACAACGCGGTCGGATTGCGAAACACCGAGATGGTGAATAGTGATCATGTGCTTCTCCTGAGTATGCGGCTCCTCAATGTGCGGGAATATCACCTCCCGGTCAATCCATTGCCAGCCAGCTGGAACCGGTCAAACAGGTCACTATCAGGCTTGCATCAAGGCTCAATCCGCGTCTTCGTCCATCGCGTGTATGCCATGGCGCCAGTGAAAGGTTTTATCATCAAAAAGTCGCCGGGATTGTATCGCGCCCCAGCTTCCGGCCTCATAGCCGTCGAGCGGGGTCCCATCTGCGGCCCAGGCCCGCAACACAGGCTCGACCACCCGCCAGGCCCACTCAACCTCATCCCAGCGCAGAAACAGGGATTGGTCACCTTCGATGACATCGAGCAACAAATCCTCGTAGGCATCTGTGGCGCTTTCCTCCTCGTCCAGAAAACCGGCATCAAGACTGGCGGTGCGCGTACGCATTTCCAGACCGGGCTCCTTCACAGTCATCTCCAGACGCAGGCAGGGATCAGGCTGTATGCCCAATACCAGCCAGTTTCTGGTATCTGCATCAACACCGGAGTTGCGAAAGAACTGCTGCGGTAGCTTTTTGAAGCAGATAGAAATCATCGACCGTGTTTTTTTCAAGCGCTTACCGGTACGCAAATAAAAGGGCACGCCCTGCCAGCGCCAGTTGTCGATATATAACTTCAGTGCGGCATAGGTTTCCGTGGTGGAATCCCCGGGGATGCTGTCCTCCTCCAGATAACCGCAGACGGGCGAGCCGTCCACATTCCCTGCTGTGTATTGCGCGCGGTAAGCGTAGTCCTGTACATCACTTTCACTGAGCGGACGAATTGACTTCAGCACTTTGACTTTTTCATCGCGCAACTCCTCGGCCCCCATGGACACCGGCGACTCCATTGCGATCAAGGTCAGCAGTTGCAGCAGGTGACTCTGAATCATGTCCCGCAATGCACCCGACTCATCGTAGTAATGGCCGCGGGTGCCTATCCCCAATTTCTCACTATGGGTGATCTGCACATGGTCGATATAGTTGCGGTTCCACAGCGGTTCCATCAGCAAATTGGCAAAACGAAAGACCAGCACGTTCTGTACCATGCCCTTCGCCAGATAGTGATCAATACGAAAGACCTGCCTCTCCTCAAGTCGTCTGCGCACCTGCGCCTGCAGAGCTTGGGCGCTTTTCAGATCGGAGCCGAAGGGCTTCTCAATCACCACTCGGCGCCAACCCTGGTTTTCATTGAGCAGATCGTGGGCGCTGAGATGATCCACCACCGCACCAAAATCCTGAGGCTTGATGGCCATATAGAAGGCCACGTTGCTGTGCTCTTTTTCCTGCAGGTAAGCCGACAGTCTGCCGTACATAGCCGGATCGTCAAGATCACCATTAAAATATTCAATGCGTTGACAAAACCGGTCCAGGACGCCGACGTCAACCTTCCCGCGGGCCTTCTCGGTCACCCATCCCCGGACCTTTTCGATACAACTTGCCGTGGTCCAGTCCCGGCGACCGCAGGCCAGAATCCGCATGTTGTCTGTGAGCTTGCCCGCTTTGTCCAGATGGTAGAGCGCCGGCATCAGCTTGATCTGTGACAAGTTGCCGGTGGCACCAAAAATAATGAATGTGCAGTCCTGGCTCATACTAATTTCCCACTGCTGTCAGGCATCATAGGCCCCTGATATGGCTGAACCGTCCAGCCCCGACCAATCTGTGTGGAAATGCTCACCGCGCGGCGCATCAACTCGCTCATAGGTATGCGCGCCAAAAAAATCCCGCTGTGCCTGTATCAGGTTGGCAGGAGACTGAGCTGAGCAATAGCCGTCAAAAAAGGCCAGCGCAGACGACATCGCTGGCAGCGGGATGCCCGCGTCAATGGCCACTTTCAATGTCTCGCGCCAGCCACTCATCGCGCCCTGAATTTGCTCCCGGAAAAAGTCGTCCAACAGCAGGTTTTTCAATTCAGGGGCCTTCTGGTAGGCGACCTTTATATTGCCCAGAAACCGACTGCGAATAATGCAGCCCCCGCGCCACATCAAGGCGATAGCGCCGTAATCCAGGGGCCAGTCAAAATCCGCTGAAGCCTGGCGCATCAACATAAAACCCTGGGTGTAGGAAATAATTTTGGCGGCGTACAAGGCATCGTGAACCGCGTTGATGACGTGCTCACGATCTCCCCCAATAGCGCCCACCGCCTTCCCGTAAAGATTACCTGCCTCAACACGCTCTTCCTTTCTCGCGGAGAGCGCTCGCGCAAATACGGCCTCAGTAATCAGTGTGAGGGGGGTACCATTGTCCAGGGCGTCACCGGCAGTCCACTTGCCCGTGCCTTTTTGCCCGGCGGCGTCCAGAATCTTACTCAACAAGGGGCTGCCATCTTTATCGTTTACAGTGAAAATACGGCCGGTAATGTCTATCAGGTAGGAATCCAGAACACCCTTGTTCCACTGCTTGAAAACACCCTCCAGTTCCTCGGCATCGAGGCCCAGGCCGCGGTGCAACAGATCGTATGCCTCTGCAATCAGCTGCATATCACCGTATTCAATGCCGTTGTGAACCATCTTCACATAATGCCCGGCGCCAGCCGGGCCTACCCATGTACAACAGGGCTCCCCTTCAACCTGGGCGGCGATCGACTGAAATATCTCTTTCACAAACGGCCAGGCCTCAACATCGCCACCGGGCATGATGGACGGCCCAAAACGGGCACCCTCCTCTCCTCCGGATACGCCGACACCCAGATAGCGGATCTTCTTTTCTTTCAGCGCACTATAGCGGCGGTTGGTATCGGGAAAATGGGAGTTGCCGCCGTCAATTATAATATCGCCGGCTTCCAGGTAGGGCAGCAGTGCCGCGATGGTCGCATCGACAGCAGAGCCCGCCCGAATCATCAACATGATGCGCCGGGGCGGTTTTAGTGTAGAGACCAGTTCCTGCAGTGACTGGCAGCCGGTGATATTCTCACGCTTGCCACTGCCCGCAACAAACGCATCAACTTTGTCGATAGAGCGATTAAAAACCGCAACACGAACTCCGTGATCGCTCATATTGAGCACCAGATTTTGGCCCATCACCGCCAGGCCAATAAGGCCAATATCAGATTGCGGCATACATCCTCCTACTGACTGCTGCGTGCGCCCAGATTATCACAGCGAACAATCAGCGTATCCAGTAGCTCGACCCCGACAGCCGCATTGGTTAGGATATACGCTAATCAGGGCCTGACTACTGACCCCAAACCCAGTCAAGCTACAACTTGAAGAGAATAATCATGACAATAAAAGTCTTCCCCAACACACTTCAAAAATCGGCCGCGCACTGCATGGCGTTTTCTTGTTTGCTACTCATTGCCGCGTGCAGCGACTCCAATAATTCCAACAATTTTGTGGACACTATAATCACGCCGCCCAGTGGCTTAACTGGCTGCGCGGACACCGATAGCTGCTTCTCAAACCCCGACTTGCAGATTGGCGGTGAGCGACTGGCACAGGTGCAGATTCCCTCGAACTACACCACCACCACGCGCTACCCACTGCTGATACTGCTGCACGGATTTGGCGCTACGGGCCCGGTACAGTCCGTCTATATGGGGCTGGATACGCGCGTCGACAGCAAGCAATATGTACTGGTAACACCTGATGGGACGGAAAACCGCAACGGCACAAGGTTCTGGAACGCAACGCCGGCCTGCTGTGCATTCTCGGAAGAGGATCAACAGGTGGATGATGTTGCGTACATCCGGGGGCTAATCGAAGAAGCGGCTGACACCTACAGTATCGATCCCGAGCGCATTGGACTGGTCGGTCACTCCAATGGCGGCTTTATGGCATTGCGCCTGGCCTGTGAAGCCTCCGATCTGGTCGTCTCGGTGGTAAGCCTGGCCGGATCGACGTGGGAAGACGATAGCAGCTGTGCACCCGCAACCAATCCGGTGAGCGTGCTCACCCTGCATGGGACCGACGATGGGACCATTCCTTATATGGGGAGAGAATTCGATGGCGGAGGCTATCCGGACGCGCTGGAAACGACTCGCCGCTTTGCCGCCCATGCGGGCTGCAACAGCACACCGGTTATGTCGCCTAATCTGGACGTACTCGCCGGTATCACTGGCGCAGAGACCGAGGTACTCGAATACACGGATTGTGCCGAGGGCTCTGATGTGACGCTGTGGACGCTGGTCGGCGGGCCTCACATTCCCTTCCCCTGGGTCGATAGCTCACTCGACCTGATGACCGACTGGATAGTCGATCATCGGCGGAGTGAGTAACGCAGGGCAAGCCTGAACGGAGCGTCAGGGCGTTACTGGCACTTGTAGATTTTAAATTTCTGGGTGCCTTCACTGGGGCCGCCTTCGGCTACCAGGGTGTCACCCCCCAATTCAACCGCCGAATTTTGTGCGAGCGTGAGCAGCTCTCCCGTCACCTTGTCATCACTCCTGTTGACGAAGCCAACTTTGTTCTTGACCTGCGATGTCGTGCTGCCCAATAGCCTGCAATTTACCACGTGTGAAGCCTTCACCAGCGTGACTGCGCTGGCACCTGCTATGGGGTCCACCCAGGTGCAACCACTGGTGAGTATGATCCCCAAAAGTGTAATGGCGGCCGGTTTAGCTAAATGAATTTTCATAGTATTCCCTTGTGTACCTGGGGTTCGATGAGCGGGGCCTCATAGTATCGCCAATTGATTTCGGCGCAAAGCCAGGTATAGCGTATGTACCTGTCACGCGGGTCGCACTTCACCACACTACCGCCGCAGGGTATGCTGGGCGCATGAGAAGACGCGATCAATTCCTGCTCGTAGTACTGCTATTACACATTCCGCTATTCGCCTACCCCATTCTGCGATTGTGCAACTGGTTAGGCCTTGATGGCTGGACGACAGCGGCGATCTTCATTCCACTCTTTTTCAGCCAGATTGTGGTCAGGCTCTATCTGCGCCATGCCGATTTCGGCCTCGTGTTCTGGCTGCGGCGCGCGGCGGATCTATGGCTTGGGATCAGCCCATTACTATTATGCATGCTGTTAGTGGCTGAAATTCCCGTAGCGCTGGATTGGATCGCCCCAGCGAGCGCGGCCCAGGCGCTCATCGTCCTGACCCTGGCGCTAACGGCCTATAGCGTGTTGAACGCATACTCGCCCTCTGTGGTAAAGGTTCAACTCAGCAGTCACAAGCTAACCACCCCGCTGCGTTTCGCACAGATTACCGACGTTCATATCGGTTCGCGCAGTACCGCGTTCCTCGAACGGGTGATGCAGCAGGTCAACCGTCTGGACATCGAATTTCTGTGTATCACCGGTGATTTTATCGATGCCCCGGGAATTTGCGCAGAGAAACTATCGTCACTGCGTTCCTGTGCTGTGCCGATTTATTTCAGTATCGGCAATCATGAACGCTATGAAGATCTGGATGACATTCTTGCGCGTCTGGCGTCACTGCGTGTGACCGTGTTGCGGTCGCAGAGCAGTCGGCACGGGCCTGTCCAGTTGATCGGCATAGACGACAGTGAACAAGCGGCACAGGTAGAGCGTGAGCTGGCCGCCATCGACATCGATACGGAGCAGTTTGTGCTATTGCTCTACCACCGCCCGCGCGGCTTGATTGCCGCGGCCGCAGCCGGTGTCGATCTAATGATCAGTGGGCACACGCACAATGGGCAGATTGTACCGTTCAACCTCATCGTGGGCAGGGTCTTCGAACAGACCGTCGGATTATTTCGCCACCATCAGACACAGTTGTACGTCTCTCCCGGTACCGGCACCTGGGGGCCTATTATGCGCCTGGGTAGCCGCGGGGAGGTCACCCTGTTTGAGATACAGCCGGCGACAAATACTCACTAGCATTACCGCTTCCCGGGTTCTATAGTCCGAAGCAGACACTGGCAGATCACTTCGCCGGCGAGGTCGCAAACAATCGAACTCTCTCTTTGAAAGCGGTTTTCCGCGTTCATACAATAGCCCAGCAGCAGGATTCCATGTCAGACAAAATACCCAAACAGCAGTTGACTGAGATCGAAAGAATTACCGTAGGGCACTACGATCAAAATGCCGACTCGTTCTGGCATGGCACAAAAGATCACGATGTCTCACAGAACTACCAGAAATTTCTGAGCCAATTCCCCCCGGCACAGCAGCTCGACATTCTGGACTTCGGCTGCGGCCCCGGCCGCGACCTCAGTTACTTCAAATCGCTGAACCACCGGCCAGTCGGCCTCGACGGCAGCCAGGCGTTCTGCGAAATGGCACAGACCAATAGCGGTTGCGCGGTGTTGCATCAATCGTTTCTCAACCTGGATCTTCCGCGCGAGGCGTTTGACGGGGTTTTTGCCAATGCCTCCCTGTTTCATGTCCCCAGCCAGGAGTTGCCGCGGGTCCTGAAAGAACTGCACAGTACGCTGCGCGCAGGCGGAGTACTGTTCACCTCGAATCCTCGTGGCGGAACTGAAGGTTGGTCCGGCGAGCGCTATGGTCACTTCATGGAGTTTGAGGTTTCAGAAGCGTATCTGGAAGCCGCTGGCTTTCACATTCTTGATCACTACTACCGTCCCGCCGGTGCGCCGCGCTCAGCGCAACCGTGGCTGGCGATTGTCAGTCAAAAACGCGGGTAAGCCGCCGCCGCACTGTCAGCGCTTTACAAGCACGCCACCATTTTTACTGATAGGACATCGTCTTGACCACGAACTGGAAGCTCGGTCTCGGTTTTTCACTACTTACCGTGCTCATGTGGGGTTTGTTGCCGGTAGCACTGAAAATGATCCTCGAAGCCATGGATCCGCTGACCATCAGCTGGTATCGCTTCTCCATATCCGCACTGATCGCGCTGCTGTGGTACGGTCGTAAACGCGGTGCAGCGTTAAAGAACTTGCTGTCGGCTGAGCACCGAGTCCTCAGCCTGATCGCTGTCGCGGCGCTGCTGAGTAACTACCTGTTCTACATCTGGGGTCTGGACCACATCACCCCGGGCGCCGCACAGGTGCTCATCCAACTAGCGCCGCTGCTGTTCCTGACCGGGAGCATCGTACTGTTCAAGGAGCGACTCTTACGCCTGCAGTGGCTGGGTGTCTGTGTACTGATCGGCGGGATGCTGTTGTTCTTTCACCAGCGACTTACCGAGGTTGTGCTCACCAGCGACACCTACCTTGCCGGCGTTGCCCTGATCATCGGGGCTGCAATCACCTGGTCTATCTATGGCCTGGCGCAGAAGAAACTGCAGGCGGTGCACAATGCCAAGGATATCCTGTTCCTGATCTGCATCACCGGTACGCTCCTGTTCTGGCCTCTGGCCAAGCCACAACAAATCCTCTCCCTGAACGCTACCGAGCTGGCACTGCTCATTTTCCTGGGCATCAATACCATCATCGCCTATGGCAGCTTTGGTCTGGCGATGAGCTACTGGGAGTCTTCCCGGGTCAGCGCAATACTGCCGCTGGCACCGCTGTTAACCCTGACGTTTGCCTATTGCTTAAACCAGTGGACAGTGGCGAGCATTCCCACCGAGCCAATGGATTGGCTCAGCATCGCGGGGGCACTGTTGGTGGTGGCTGGCTCGGCAATCACAGCACTGCCAAAACAACGAAAAGCGACTTAACCACGCAATTTGTAGATGGCACGCAACCGCGTCCGCATAACGGGTGAATCGTCAGCGGCAACAAATGCCGCCACATCGACATCACAAAAATGGTGGCCTTTTTTCTCGAACAAATCGACTATGGCCGACTCCACAATGAGTTCCGTGCCATATTCGATGGCAGCGAAGCACTGCGAGTCTGTCTGCAAATGTAACCAGGGAGTGAGGTAGACATTGCCAGCCAGCGCCCAGTTGGTCAGCCCAAGCACGAATCCCAAACTGGCGCAGTGAGCGCCGGCGGGGCTCACCGGTGCGGGCATGCTGTTGGCATCGCTGAAGTAGGTGGTGAGTTCTGCCGAGTCGTCCCAGCATACTCGCAGCGCAGCCATACCGTCCCGTTGCAGGCGACGCATGACGTCGGGCGTCCCGATAGGTCGCTGATGGTCTGCTGTCAATATCGCATCACCTCGCCGCGTGGGCGCGCCGGGTAATTCGGCGGGCAACCAGCAACGACCACGGGCACGAATAGCGCCTGAAGCATCCGTCAACACAGCATCATAAGCCTGCTCCGCGTCGTCGAGTGACACCGCTACCTCAAACGCGTGTCCATCGAAAACCGGTTTCTCAACCACGATATGCGCGGCCCCCCCGGCGACATAGGCTCGTCCCCACGCCTCTACCGCCGGGTGTGCCAGATACGCCGACACGGTAACGCCGGGCACCAGCCCACCCTCAAAACCATACTTGGCGGCAATTTCATCACCGTGAATCTCGTTTTCAGAATCGGGCGCTTCATTGTACGCCACGCCCTGGTAGGACTTGGGTTGGGTCATACAGTACCTCTCTATGGTGCGACTGCGCTTTCACTAATCGACACTCTTGTTACTGGTTTGCGGGTGATAGATTAGCGCTCGGGCAATACGCTGATCAATCAGTTCAACCTGCAGGCGATACCGCTCTGACTCCATCCCATCGTACTGCTGGCGAAACTGGTCATCGCTCAATCCTTCGACCAGTCCCGTTATGTCCGGAAAAAAACTGGATTCACCGGGGTTAGCCTGCAGCTGTTCCTGTAACTGTTGTGCCTCAGCGTCATCAGCGGTTGCCAGGGACACAAACTGAATACCGGCTCGATCGGCCGCCAGATCAACAAAACTGAAGCCGCTGCCGCCATCGCCCGAATCCAGCAATTCCTTGAACTCCCCCGCCGCTATGCTGATACCCTGCTGGCTGGCCAGCGCGATCGCGGCCGAACTGATGAAGTGCGCCATCAGATCCTGTCGACCCGCCAGCGTTACAGGATAGGGCGAGCGCACCAGTTCACGCTCACTGGACACCAGTTTACCTATCAGCATCTCAAATCCGCCGTTGCTAAAATAGATACTCAGGGCCCAGATCGCAGCACGATTTTCTGCCACCGCGGAGCCGCTGACACTGCGCGCTTTTGCCGCCGCCATCAAAGGCGTCAGATACTCGCTCAACGATTGACTGCGCCCATTGTTTCCCGCGCCCTCGGAGGCCAACACATCATAGTAGTGTCTTACCCGCTCGGCCTCGCCTGCCGGGAGCCGATAGGCTTGCAGTGTTCTCACTGCTTGCTTGAGGTGCGCCTTGGCATCGGGTGGGGGCAGTACGCTGAGCAGCGCCGAGTCGCCCTCAATCTGAATAGCACTCACCCCCTCCAGTAAAAGGCTGGCCTGTCGATCGCGCAGCACCAGGTCCGCCAGTTGGGCCGCCATGGGCAACAACCAGTATCCCGAATAGCTCAACGACCCCATCGACAAGCGATCAATACCGATACCTTCGCTGGAAGGCCGCATCTGCGCACCCAGGTTTAGATACTCACCGAATGGATTTGCAGGCAGTTGCACACTCACCCTGGCGCTGATGGCCGAACCCGCTATATCGAAATCCGCATCCAGCCATTTGAAGGTGTGTGAGCCGATCTGCGCCAGATGATCCAGTTCCGCTTCGGACACTTCCAGCGTCGTGCCCTGCTCACCGGCGGATTCCACCTGCCACTTGATGCGCTTTAAAAAGGCCTTGCCATCTGCCACCGTCGCATAATCGGCGGGGTCAGATCGGCCCACCAGTGGCTCATCTTCCAGCGCATACAAGAACAGTGCTGCCGCCGTGCAGACGGCGAGCAGCAGTAGAATAATGGCACAAAGGATGATCCATCGAAGAGCGTTTAGCATGGCGGGGCGAAATACTTCATCAGGTGAGTGAGCCAGTCTATGCCAGATTCCAACCATCAACCAGCTTGCGTACCAGGCGCCCAGCTGATAACCACGGGGGGTGTCAGCGACTGCCGAGGAAGGGACCTTCGCGCACAAACTCCCGGGCTTGCAGCTGGTCAATCATGAATCGGGCCAGCTCCCCGGCGCGCAACCGAAACGCGGGGGGGGTCTTCGTTGATACCAGTGGCGCCCGGCGATACGCGTCCGGATCTATTAGCGGGCAGCGCACCAGCATCCAGTCGGCGGAGCTTGTCGCGAGTAATGCGTACTCAGCCTGCTTGTCCTGCAGGGCATCTGACAGCCCGATTTGCGCCAGCGTACGTATCCACCAACCCAGCAGATCGCGCTCATCGCCAGGCATCACAACCGCTGCGCCAGAGACCGCCATGTACTGTGAAATTCCCTCGCTTTGCATTGCTTGCAGCACATTACCAGTCGCCGCAGTGTTGATAAAATGCGCGGCGTAGCCATCGGCTTTTACCGGCCCCAGGGCGCTGATCACCGCGTCACTGCCACGCAGCAACTCGGCAACGGCGACCGGGTCGCGGGCATCGCCGCGCACAATGGTAATCTGGTCTGCGAATTCGCTGAGTTTGGCCGGCGTTCGCGCCAGCACTCGCACGGTATAACCCCGCGCCAATGCCTCGCGCAAAAGATAGCCGCCTACCATACCGCTGGCACCCAGCAGTGCCACCGTGCGCTGCTCGCCGCCCTCTCCCTGGGCCATGGTGTAAGGTGCTGGAACCGGCAGCGGGCCGGTGTGCGCACAGGCGAGCATCACACAGGCGCAGGTGATAGCGCCCAGCACTTGCAACACCCCGCGCAGGCGGCGTGCTATGGTGCCGTCGAGGTAGTACTTCCTGAAATCTGCTTCAGTGTTTAACATGCGCGCTCAGATAGAGGGTTTGATCGGCTATCTTGCGTCAGACACAGGAGAAAATCAGCACAAATGTACTACGGCGAAAAACTCAACAGCATTAGCCATCTGGTGGGCGCAGTGTTCTCACTGATCGCGCTTGGCGCTTTGCTCACCATCAGTATCCAGACCGGCGACCCGCGCATGATCGTGGGTTTTAGTGTTTTTGGACTCACCCTGGTCCTGCTGTACACCATGTCAGCCCTGTACCACAGCTTCCAGACCCCGGGGCTTAAACGGGTCTTCAAACTATTGGACCATATCTGTATCTACCTGCTGATCGCGGGCACCTATACGCCGCTCATGCTAATCAGTGTGGACAGCCCGAGTGGCACCATGATCCTCGGGCTGGTCTGGGTGCTCGCGGCGATCGGAACGCTTTCTGAAATACTGTTGTCCGGGCGCGCCGTGAAGATATGCCAGCTGATTATCTATCTCGGCATGGGCTGGGCCTGCTCACTGGATTTGGCCGGGCTGAAAGCTGGCCTGCCAGAAGCCGGGTTTGCGTGGTTAGCCGCGGGGGGGCTTATCTATACCGTGGGCATCATTTTCTACATTGTGGACAAACTCAAGTGGCTGACGCATGCCCATGGCATCTGGCACTTTTTCGTCCTGATCGGCTCAGCGTGTCACTTCATCACCATCATGGGCTATGTGCGATAGCCGGTTTTACTGAGCCGTGAATTGCTGCGCCTCGTCAACGAATTCGGAGTGGGCGTCCGCGTAGCGACTCACGACGGCAGCCAGGTTGTGTAGGGTATGCGTTACCGACAGTACGGCAGCACGATTGGCTAACCAGGCCGGGATCCAGCCGCCAGGGTCACCGTAAATCTGATAGCTTATTTCCACCCACCCGCCCGCTTCAGGTTTCAAGCGCCAGTGACCGCCCATCTCAGGCACGCGGACAAACCCCGCCTTCGGCGCGATAAATTCGGGAACATTGGTGATGGTCACAGTGATGTACTTGTTTACCGGGTTCTGCCGGTAGTCGAAACGCACCACCGTATCCCGGTCGCTCATCGGCAATGGCGCATCGACCACACCGTAGACATAGACCTGTGCATACCCGGATTCCTTGAGAATTTGCGCACCGCCGCTACGGTAAACCCAGTGTTGGTTAAAAGCGGCGTCTTTGAGCAGCGCCATCACCGCGTTTAAGGAGGCTTTTACTCGCACCACCCCCTTTATCTCGTCCAGCGTTGAACCGGCGTAGTCCCGTTTTAGCACGCGCAGGTTATCAGCGTCGTAGACCAGCTCCCAGTCGTTCGCCCTTGCCGGCACCGTTAAAGGCAAGCTAAACGCAAGCGCCAGTGCAACTGCGGACAAACAGCGCCTGCGTATTATCACGCGCTACACTGCCGTAGTTTCAATATGATCGACCGGCCCCGACTTTTGCCGCGCGGCGACCAGGCAGGCGACAACAATCAGCGCGGTGCCACCCAATGTAGCGACAGTGACGTGCTCAGCAAACACCAGCCAGCCGAACATCGCGGCCCATACAAAAGCGGTGTATTCCACGGGGATCAAAATGTTCGCCTCGGCTCGCGCATAGGCCCAGGAAAGTAACAGCAGAGACGTCATGCCGAGTACGGCGGCACCCGCCAGGTGGGGCAGCTGACTCAGCACCGGCACAACGGCATAAAAAGGTGCAAAGCAGAGATACACCAACAGCATCGTGGCATTCTGGAAAAACGCTATCTCCACCGGCTTGGCCAGCAGTGCCTGTTGTCGCTGCAATATCAGGTTGTAGGCATAGAGAACTGCGGACATCAGGATGGCGGCGATACCCTTTCCCACATCCTCGCTGTAATGACCGCTCCAGCGTCCGCCGATGATGACCAGGGCCCCCGCAAAGCCGATGATCGAGGCCAGTATTGCCTTGTCACCGATTTTCTCCTTGAGCAATACCGCTGCAAGATACAGTGCAATGAGTGGCGCTATGAAGGAAAGACCAATGGCCTCCGCCAGTGGCACGTAGGCGAGCCCCCAGAAAAAAAGAAACGCCATCAGCGATGTCACCACACCACGCCAGACATGCAGTTGAATAATGCCGGTACGCGGCCATCGCACTCTGTTCCAAAAAAACAAGGTAACGGCGATGAGCAGCGAGATGGAAGTGCGCCACAACATCGCGTTGTAAGCGCCCATTTCTATGGAGAGCCCTTTCATGATGGCGTCCATACCCGCGAATGTCGCGATACCAATGGTGGCGACAGTGAACGGGACGGCGGAAGAGAGCGGGTCTTTGCTCATTCAAACCAGCGGGTCATAGTCTGTCATGGTGAAGTCAGGGTCTCAGGCTATCGGCGGGGACGTCTAACGGGTAAAGTATATCTGCTGCGGACGGATGTACTCAAGGCATTCACATTAGCCGTTATCAGCGCGAGAGAGGTGGGCAGATTGTCGAAAACAAAATTCAGTGGAATATACAGATAGCTGTGGCATCGTTACGCACAGGCATCCTGCCTTACATGCTTCGCAGCATGCTATTCACTGCCGCGGCATTGATCAGCTGCATCCCCTGTGCGCTTGCCGAGGAGGATATCGATCCGGACAAGGCCTACCAGATGCATTTCCGGGCAGAACTGGATCCTGAGACCGGACACGCCCACGTCACTCTGGACCTCGAGCAACACCGGCGTCTGGTGCGCAGTATTGAACTCGTCATGCCCAGCGACCGCTACCTGAACATTCGCCCCGCATCGCGCATAGAAGTTGACGGGGACCGCGTCGTCTGGCGTCCACGAGAACACGGCAGTAAATTGCAGTACGACTTTGTGATTGATCACCAGCGGGACAATGGCGATGCGGATGCCCGCATCACCGATACCTGGGCGCTGCTAAAACTGGATCACCTGTTCCCGCGCGCTTCAGCACGCGTCGTCAAAGGAGCCAGATCGGACTCGACCATGGAACTGGTTGCGCCGCAGGGATGGGCCATAGAAACACCTTATGGCAAGGCTGGAGGACGGATAATCGATGTCAGCAATCCCCATCGATTTTATGACAGGCCGCTAGGCTGGGTGCTGGCGGGAGAGCTGGGTGTGCGGCGCGACACGGTGGGAGATCGCACAATTGCCGTTGCCAGCCCCCTTGGCAGTGGTATCCGCGCCAATGACGCGCTGGCGTTCCTGCGCTGGACTGTACCCTCATTGGTTGAGGTACTACCCGAGTTTCCCTCACTCATCCTGATTGTGAGCGGTTCCAGGGACATGTGGCGCGGCGGGCTGTCCGGTGTTCGCTCGCTGTACCTACACAGCGACCGACCACTGATCAGCGGCAATCGCACGAGCTCAATGCTACATGAGTTATTCCACGTGGGTAGCGGGCTGCATGGCAAAGATGGCGCGGACTGGATCGTCGAGGGAATGGCGGAGTACTACAGTCTGGAGCTGCTGCGTCGCTCCGGCGGAATCTCGGAACATCGCTACAACGAAGCGTTCGAGTGGCTGGCGCGATGGAGCGATGGCACGCAGTGTGTCGCAACAGATCGTTCCAGAGGTAAGGTAACCGCTCACGCAGCACAGGTGATGCGAGCCCTGGACAGCGAGATTCGCGCCGCCACTGACGATAAAGAATCGCTCGATACGCTGGTGCAAATGCTGGTAAGCGCCAATATATCAATTACCAACGCTGACTTCCGCGAGGCCGCGAGTCAGCTTATCGACGGCCCGGTGCGTGCGCTCACCGACTGCCCTTGATAGCAGCATTGAGAAAGCACCTTCACCCACACGCTAACATCAGACTTTTGCACTGGCAAACAAAGGACACACCTTCAGATGAAACCATGGCTCGTAACTTCGTTAACGCTGGCAATTCTTTTCCTCTCCGTCGCGGCGACTGCCCGGGATGACAGGAATCGCTATTCCATCGAGGACGCTATTGGTAGCTTCACTGCAAAAACAAAACTTGACCAAGGCTACTCGTTTCAGTTTGGCCCGGAGGTGCAAGGAAAAATTCTGGAAAATCACGGTGAATTCACTTCAAACAAAAAGACAAATGCCTTTGGCAGAACAGATAAAGTGGCGTGCGACTGGGTGTTTTTATCCGCGATGATAAGCTTCCAGGATCGCATCACCAGCTCAGGTGGCAACGCAGTCGTCAACCTTCGTAGCTATTACAAGAAAGTCGATTTTTCCAGCGCTACCGAATTCGAATGTGGCAATGGTGCCATTATGGCTGGCGTCACATTTATAGGTGACGTAGTCACTCTGGAAAAATAGATCGTAGTGGTGGTTGATCAATATTATTGACCAAATACCCTTGAGGGCTAAACGGATAGCCACTCAACCTTACCCGCGTGACAATACTCTATGAATGATAAATTGTATGATGTGCTAATCATTGGCGCCGGCCCCGCTGGGGCAATCGCATCTGCCATACTACAGCGCGCCGGCCACGCAGTGCTCGTTCTGGAGCGACAGAGCTTTCCCCGCTTTTCCATAGGTGAGAGTCTGCTACCGCAATGCATGCAATACATCGAGGAAGCCGGCCTTTTACCGGCCATTGAAGCTGCCGGATTCCAGCGCAAGAATGGCGCGCTTTTCCTCCATCAGGGCACCTACGGCGGTTTTGATTTTAGCGAGCAGTTTTCCGCCGGCAGCAGTGAAACCTTTCAGGTCAAGCGTGCGATTTTCGACAAAGTACTAGCCGACGAAGCTGAAAAAAGGGGCGTTGAATTTCGCTATCAACACGAAATAACGGCCATCGACATTGCGCGAGAGCACCCGCAGGTTAGCTGCAAGCTTCCCGATGGCACTTCCGGAAAATTCAGTGCGCGCTTCCTGCTGGATGCCAGCGGATTTGGCCGAGTACTGCCACGACTTCTGGATCTGGAATCTCCCTCAGGCTTTCCGGCGAGAACGTCGATGTTCACACACATCGAAGACAAAATTACCGACCCGGATTACGATCGCAACAAGATACTGATTACGATTCATCCGGAATGTCGCGACGTCTGGTTCTGGTTGATACCATTCTCAGATGGGCGCTGTTCGATCGGTGTGGTAGCGGAGAATGCGCATTTTGAACGCAGAGATTTGCAGAGCGAGACCGCGCTGTCCGACTGGGTGAATGAAGACCCTACACTGCAAGCACTGCTTGCCAATGCGGCATGGGACATGCCGGTCAGTCGGATCGCAGGGTACTCCACAAATGTCAAACAGATGAGTGGACGCAACTACGCACTGCTCGGCAATGCCGGTGAATTTCTGGATCCCATTTTCTCCTCCGGAGTCACCATTGCAATGCGTTCTGCCAGCATGGCAGCCGGACTGTTGCTCAAACAACTCAGGGGAGAAAGCGTTGACTGGGCGCTTGAATACGCAAAACCCCTGGCAAAGGGCGTGGATACTTTTCGAGCCTTCGTCACCGCCTGGTACGACGGAAGTTTTCAGGACATTATATTTCACCAACAACAGTCCGCCGAAATCCGAAAGATGATCTGTTCCGTGTTGGCTGGATACGCCTGGGACGAAAGCAATCCTTACGTCGACAACCCGAGAAGACGACTCGAGACGCTATCTGCGTACTGCAAAGCGAATAGCGCCTGACGCCTCCAGAGGCGCAGCAATATTGTCAAACGCGTTGCAAGATAAGCGACGTATTGATGCCGCCAAAAGCAAAGTTATTTGACATCGCATATTCACAGCTCAACGCTCGACCCGTACCGACGATGTAGTCCAGTTCCGCACATTGTGGATCGACATTGTTAAGGTTCAGTGTCGGATGAAACCACCCCTCCCTCATCATATTGATAGTCGCCCACACCTCGGTAGAACCGCAGGCGCCCAACGTATGCCCGGTATAGCTTTTCAATGCACTGATTGGGGTTTTATCTCCGAGAATCTGGAGCACTGCCTGACTCTCCGCAATATCGCCTCGTTCAGTCGCGGTCCCATGTGCACTGATATAACCAATGTCCGCCGCCTGCAGACCGGCATCTTTCAACGACAGTTCCAGTACACGTGAGATGGAGTCCACACAGGGCTGCGTGATGTGTGCACCATCACAATTGGTTGCATAGCCGACAATTTCGGCATAGATGGGCGCGCCGCGAGCGCGCGCATGTTCGTATTCTTCCAGCACAAGGGTACAGGCACCCTCACCGATAACCAGGCCATCTCTGTCCCGATCGAAAGGCCGAGGTGTCAGCTCGGGCGTGTCGTTCATCGTCGAGGTTGCAAATAGCGTATCAAATACCGCCGCCTCAGTGGGGCAAAGTTCCTCCGCCCCACCGCAGATCATCATTTTCTGCATGCCATAGCGAATGGCTTCATAGCCGTAGCCAATCCCCTGACTCGATGAAGTACAGGCACTTGAGGTGGTATAAACCCTACCCTTGACGCCAAAAAAAACACCGATATTGACCGCCGCGGTATGACTCATCATGCGAATGTAGCTGGTGGCGTTCAAGCCGGCTGTGGAGCCGTTTTCATTGAGCAACATACTGCTAAAATCAGCTATGGCATCAGTGCTACCCGTCGATGAACCATAGGCAATACCGGCATCCCCACTGGCAAGGAGCGCATCCCCCGTCAATCCGGCATCACTCAGCGCCTGCTCTGTTGCGGAAACAGCCATAATTGCCACCCGACCCATCGTTCGAGTCGCCCGTCGGGAATAATGGGCCGGCTTTTCAAAGTGTGTCACCGGGCCAGCCAAATTGGTAAAAAGGCCCTGATAGTTCGCCCACTCCGGCATATGGACGATTGCATTGCGGCCCGCCTGTAATCGCGCCCTGACCACTGGCCAGTCGTCTCCCAGCGACGAAATGCAGCCCATTCCCGTAACAACCACTCGCTTCATCTAACAGATACCACCATTTACCGAGATCACTTGCCTTGTAATGTAGCTTGCTGCATCGCTAACCAGAAAGCGCACTACTGCGGCGACTTCTTCCGGCCGGCCCACACGCTGCATCGGAATACTCTCAACAATGGACTCCAGCGGAAGCGCTTCCAGCATTTCCGTGTCTATTAGTCCGGGGGCCACACAGTTGACCGTTATCTTGCGCTTTGCCAACTCCAGTGCGAGTGCTTTGGTAGCGCCGATTATGCCTGCTTTTGCCGCAGAATAGTTGACCTGTCCGCGATTTCCGATCAGCCCCGATACTGAAGCCAGCGTCACAATACGACCGGGGCTGCGGCGTCGTATCATCGGCATAATCAGCGGATGGAGCACATTATAGAAACCGCCCAGGTTGGTGTTGATAACACCATCCCACTCAGCTCCGCCCATTGCCGGGAACGCATTATCGCTGGCTAAGCCGGCATTACACACCACACCGTAATACGCACCGTGCGCCTCGATATCGGCCAGCAATTGCTGCTGCGCGCCGTTCCTGTCAGCCAGGTCGAACTGAAGAATACGGACCTGCACCCCCTTTTCTTCAGCCGCTTGACGGACCAGCTCTGCTTCATCGCGCCGAGAGCGGCAGTGCAGTACCAGGTCATAGCCTGCCGTTGCCAGTTCCAGGGCAATAGCTTTACCTATGCCCCTGCTGGAACCCGTAACCAGTATCGTTTTATTCATATTTCAATTATTTTTGCGAGGCTGGCGATATCTGTTGGCTCATACACCGTCAAAACGGCCGTTTGCAATGCCTTAAGTCCCTGGACTTTGCATTCAAAGGCTGCCAGACCAG
The DNA here is from genome assembly GCA_037969215.1 of Halioglobus sp. Taxonomy (GTDB): domain Bacteria; phylum Pseudomonadota; class Gammaproteobacteria; order Pseudomonadales; family Halieaceae; genus Marimicrobium. Next base: position 103,043 of record JBBKWY010000036.1, on the reverse strand, counting down.
AGTCTCCGTGCACAATCTCCTGAATAGTTACGCGTAAAATATCACCGCTTGAATAGTTATGCACGTTGGATTCATAGCGGCGCGTTCCCAACAAAAAACCCAGCTTTATCGCTTGTCCGGACCGATAGGAACGCAAGCCGGAGAACGCAGCAATGGTCTGCGCCATATACTCAAGGCCCAAAAATGCGGGCACCTCACTATCACTATCAAACAGGCCATCGGTGCGGACTGCGAGCTCCGTAATCAGGTAGTCCTGGCCGCTCTCAACAACGCGATCCAATAGCAGCATCGGCGCAGCATGAGGCACGAGCTCCTCAATCGGTGGATAATCAGTCACCATCCGCCCCTATTATCAGGGCGACATTGCCCCCGCCAAAGGCAAAGGAATTACTCATACACATCCGCGGTTTTCCCCGTTCAAAGTCGTTATGACCGGTGATTGCGATGGGCACCAAGCCGGGGTCCAGATCATCCAGATGCAGAGATGGCGGCAAGCGCCAGTCACCAGCCGATGTCAGCAACAACCAACACAAGCCCATTTCCAGAGCGGCGGCAGCACCCAGCGTATGCCCGGTAAAGGTCTTGGTCGAGCTGCAGGGCGTATGCTCTCCCAACAGGCGGTTTACTGCCTTGCACTCCATAGCGTCGTTCTGCACTGTGCCAGTGCCATGGAGATTGAGGTAGCCGATGTCGGACGGTTCGATGCCAGCGTCCGAAAGCGCATTTTGCATCGCGCGGAATGCACCCTCCCCGTCAGGGTGCGGCGCGGAAATGTGATAGGCATCCGAACTGGCGCCGCCGCCACAAAAGCGCACCTGACTGCGCTCTCTACTCATCAGGAACACGGCCCCCGCTTCACCTATGTTGATGCCGTCTCTATCCTTCGTGAACGGCCGGCAATGCTGCGCGGCCAGAGCCTCAAGCGAACCGAAGCCGCGCACAGTCAACTCACACAAACTATCGATACCACCGACCACAACGGCGTCACACTGATCCAACGCCAGCAGTCGTCGGGCGGTCAGAAAAGCATTTCCGCTGGAGGAGCAGGCTGTCGAAATCGTCGAGACCGGCCCGGACAATTGCAGATAGGCCGCTACAAACTCGCCCAAACCACCGAGCACACCCTGCAACGCGTGAAAGCCGGGTGGATAGCCGCCCGACGCTTCCCAGAATCGCACTGCTTGCTCCGTGCTGGCTATGCCCGAAGTACTGGTTCCCATCACCACGCCGATGCGATCGCGACCATGCTTCACCAGAGCTCCTTCAATAGCCGGCCTCAGCTGCTCCAGTGCGGCGACGGCAATCCGGTTATTGCGGCAATCATACTGCGACAACTGCCGGGGCACGGGCGGAAACTCCTGCGCAATGGCACCTACCTGCGCGCCACACCAGGGGCGATACAGTTGGTGTTGATCAGGGAGGGAGCTATCACGCGTGAGCAGCGCGCGCGCTATGGCCTGCTTGTCACTGCCAAGCGTACACAGCAAGCCTATGTCATTCAGGTAGTACAGCGTCGCTCTCCCGTCTCGTGCGCATCAACGTCGCCACTCAACTCTAACCCAGGACAGCGCGTAGGCAATACACAAGCCAAGCGCAATGGTCTCGCCAAATGAACTAATCAGCGGAGTCTGGGAGAATGCCAGCATTCCGAAGGCTACTACGCTGGTAAGTGCTGACAGCGTAATGGCAAGTGTAACGGCTGGCTGATCATCCGGCGTGGTAAATCCTCGGAAAATCGCATAGTCCAGGCTGACTCCGATAATCAGCATCAGCGCCAGCAGGTTAATAATGGTATAGCTTCCGTGCAGGTAACCGATTGCGGCAATCGTCATCAGGCAAGTGATCACCGGAAGTGGCACCACCCGCAACGCCTTACGCCATCCGTACAGCAGGCAAAATATCGCGAAAATCAACAGCGAACCACCCACCATTACCGCCACGATACTTTGTCGATAATTGGCCAGCAGGGAATTGATATCGCCAATGGGGTCCACCAGCTGGATCGCTGGATTATCTCGCGATAAGCGCAGCAGACTATCGACAGCCCCCGGGGTCACAATGCGGACCCAACTCGCGCACTCACTCTCCTGACATCCGATAAAGCGGCCGATGCCACCGGGCAGCAATGTCTCACTGAGCAATGCCAACTGCAGCGGTGCGAACACGCGCGGGACGCTATTCAGTACTTCGTCACGATGTATCCGTGCAAACCCCAGAGCATCGAGATGCTCAGACATTGCTCCACTGTCTATCAATTGCCTTATCAGCGCAAAATTGTGTCGCTGTGCGGCGAGCGAAGGAACCACACTGGATATCCCGCGCAACCAGGGCGTCCCGGCTTCGAGCCCGGCCGCCTCGGCAAACTGTTGCAAATGCTCTTCGGCGGTCAGTACTGAGTCCGGATTGTCACCGCGCACGAGCAGATAGCGACTGTCTGCAGCGACCGACAAACGCTTGGCAATCACCGCCTGGTCGGAGCTGAGCTCCGGGGGTTGTCCATAAAATTCGCGCACTTCATCCCGAGGCGTCAGTTGCATCCAGCCCGGGATTACCAGCAGCAGAATCAACACCGGCACACGCACCGAGCGCAGCGCGATCCCCGATCGGGTAGTGAACCGGGGTAACCGTGCGCCGCGGGGCGGCCCACTATAGAGCAATGGGAATAGCAAACAGACTGTCAGGTAGCTGCATAACAAGCCGGATGCCATGAACAGGCCAATCTGACGAATCCCGGGAAACGGCATAAGGGTGAGCGCGAGAAATGCCACACCACTACTCAGTGCTCCAAGACTCAAACTGGTAAAGACTCGCGTCAGTGCTTTCTCGCGCTGCCATCCGGGCAACAGCGAGTGCGCGAGGTAGTGATAGCCGTAATCGACGGCAATGCCAATGATAGTCGTGCCAAACACGACCGTGAGTATATGCAGTTGCCGCGCCACCAGCACGGTCACCACGATACCACCAGCCACGCCCGCCGCGACGCTTAGCAGGGTTAGCCCTATCGCGGCAAACGAGCGCAACAGCGCCAGCTGCAATCCAACCAATAACACCAGGGACGCCAGGCCTATCGTAGAGATCTCCCGCTCAGCGCTGTGTACACCATATGCCGAGTACAATGGAGCGCCGGTGGCATACAGGGCCATCCCCTGTTGGGCGGCGGTCGTTTTCAAACGCGAATAGACCGCGTACAGATTGCTTTTTGCAGCCAGGCCACGCTGCTCTGTGGCAACACTGAACACGGCCACCTGTACCGTTTCTGGCAGCCCTCCAATACTTAGCGAGGCGCTCACCGGCAGCGCTGCCAGCAGATAATCACGATAGCTGCCCAGTGGATCGGAGGGTAGCTTGTCCGCCAGAGCTCCGCCTAACGGGGAGTACAGCTTTCGTCGAAAGGCCTCCAGAAACGCTTGCGGATCATGTTCCAGCGCCAGGCGATCCGACGCCGTAAGAAGATTCCAGCGGTAGGGGTACAACAGCTTCGCCAACCCCTGCCATTTTTCAGCCTCCAGGTCGGTAAAGTCCGCGGAGACCAAGCCCTGAGATGCCAATTCCTCGCTGACAGTAGCGAGAAACTGACTGACCTGCGCGGCATCCTCGCCATCGACAAGCAACACCACCTGGCCCTCGTAAGCTGCAGCGACCTGCCTGCTGGCCTCCCCTATCCAGAGATCATTGCTACCCGCAGGCAGAAGGGCCTGAAAGTCACTCTTTAGCCAACCCGACCCTGGCCAGGCGACAATAGACAGGAGCAGTAATCCCGTGGCAAGAAACACCCATACCAGGGTCAGTATTTTATTGCGCTGACTCGGCACGCAGTATCGTCCTCTCCGCAGCGGAGCTCACGTTGGTAAACTGCATCAGTGTTCGATTGCTTTCAGCATCCACGATTTCTATCGCCGACAGGTATTGTTTTCCCTGAATCCGAATATGCTCTATTGCGGCTCGCAGCCGAGTGGATCGGGGTGTGAGCAAAATCGACCAGTCTTCGCCCACGGTATCGGTGGTTATATCGAAAGTCTCATTCAGTTCCGACAGTTTGCCTTCCATTAATCCCAACATGACAGTCGTGATCAATCTCCCAATCCCCTGGTCATCGACACGTTTTCCGTCCAGGGTTACACGCCCCTCTTTTACAATCATGGTCGACTCAAGTGGCTCCACGACCTGCCACAATAACCCCGCCTCTCGCTCAAGGCGAAAATGGCCGGTGGAAACGAAAGGCGTATCAACAAAAGACAGGTATTTTTCCTGTCGAAAATCGCCCTGCACACTATCACTAACGACCAGCTCGTGTGAGATCGACGCGAGCGGCGCCGCGATAGAATCCGCCACAGCACTGATCACATAAGCCTGCAACAGCAAAATACCGATGAAACGCAGCACCTTCACAGGCCGAGCTTCCTGAGCAGCACCGGAGGGCTGGCAAAAAGCATTTCATTGGTGGCCATCTCAAGCGCAACCTGAATCGTATAGGCTTTCGTCAATCGCTTATCGGTTTCGCAATCAAAGATCCGGTAGTTAATTTTGAGGCGATTCTCGTACTCCACCAGATCAGCTTGCACGCGGATTCGCTGGTACATGGTCAACGCCCCTGCGTAGCGGATATTCATTTCTATCACAGGCCAGGCATATCCTGAATCACGCATTTCGGCAACGTTATAGTGGATGGACTCCAACAGTGCATCGCGCGCGATCTCCAGATACTTCGCGTAGTGCCCGTGCCACGCAATACCCATGATATCGATATCATGGAAGGGGATCTGCATCTCTATGCTGGCGCTCGCGTAACTCTTATTCATACAGGGCCCAATATCGCGATCGAATGTGTTCTACAGTCGCATGCAAAGTCCTGTCCAGTTCCCGATCCTCCTCCAGAAAATCAAACACCAGCGCCGTCTGTTTCAGGCATTCCTGTATCCTGCCCGGAAGTTCCCGCTCCACTAACTCGCCGGCCCTGACGCGAAGTGCCACTGCCTGGGAGGTGGCGAGAATGCCAGCGGCAAGAACCTGCTCCGTCAATGTGAGTACGCGCTGGCAATCTCTCGCAGCAATCGTCCCCATGCTGACTTTGTCCTGGTTGTGACACTCGGTGGATCTGGAAAAGACACTGGCTGGCATACAGCCTTTCAACGCTTCCGCCGTCCAGGCAGAGCTGGCGATCTGCACCGCCTTGAAACCGTGATTGACAGCGCGAGTAGCCGCACCCGCACCCGAAAGATTTGCTGGAAGACCATGATTGAATTTTGGATCCATTAGCTGAGCCAGCTGGCGATCAATGAGATCTGCCACATTTGCCACGGCTGTTTTCAAACCATCCATCGCAAAAGCAATATGCCCACCATAGAAATGCCCACCGTGCATCACATGCTCACCTTCGGCATCAATAATGGGATTATCATTGGCACTGTTCAGTTCCACCTCAACCATTGACACGAAGAACTGCAGCGCATCTTCCAGCACGCCGATAACATGCGGCGCACAGCGCAGGGAATACCTGTCCTGTAACCGACTACTATTGCGCGGCAGCTCGGCCACCTTCAGATCGCCGTGTATCCAATGTGCAACTCTCATCTGCCCCGGATGAGGCTTCACTGAAAACAACAGAGGGTCGAAGTGAAAGCTATTGCCCTGCAGCGCGAGTGAGCAAAAACTGGTAATTCTTGATGCCAGCTGTGACAAATAGGCCGCTCGCTCCAGCGCCAGACAAGCCAGCCCCGTCATCGCCGCAGTGCCGTTCATCAATGCCAGCCCCTCTTTGGGCTTCAACCGCAAAGGTTCTATTCTGAGCTGGGTATAGACGTCCCCGGTGTTCCGCCGTTGACCGCCGTACCATACCTCCCGCTCGCCCTCGATAACCGCTGCTACATACGACAGAGGGGTGAGGTCGCCACTCGCACCTACAGAGCCCTCGCTAGGCACCACCGGAATGATATCCAGCTGCAGCAGCAGCGTGAGCCGCTCGAGCAACAAGTACCGCACACCGGAATATCCCTGACATAGACTGGCGAGCCGGGCAACGAGAATGGCCCGGGTCTCTTCCAGGGTAAAAGGCTCACCCATACCACAACCGTGAAAGGTGTAAAGCTGGCGCGGCAAGGCGTCCACCAGCTCCTTCGGAACACTGACGTCACAGGAATCACCATAGCCCGTGGTGACGCCATAGATAACGCCATCTTCGCTCAGCAAGTCCTCCAGAAAATCGGCACCGCGTTGAATGCGTTCTCGAAACTCAGGTTGATCACTCAAATGCGGCGCAGCCTCGCCGCGAGCGATAGCCCGAACTTCGCTGATGCTCAATGCAGCACCGTCAAACAGGACGATATTTTCACTGGGTAAATTCAAATGCGACTAATCCCAAAATGAGTAGAAATTGAACCACTGATACGGTGAACGACGAACATTGTCTTCCAGTACAGCGGCATACTGACTTATATATTTCTGCAGTGCTGCATCTCTGTTCTTGCGCGGCAACTGCACCTGGTCGGAGAATTTGTCACAGCGAATTTTGTAGCCACCCTCCGAGCGGGTACAGAAAATGGTATATACAGGACATTTGAGTAATGATGCCAGAATCATCGGCCCCTCAGGGAAACGTGCTTCTTCGCCGAGAAAGGTCACTCTGCGCGAGCGGGCATTGCTCGCCACTGGCACCCGATCAGCCAGTATGGCAACGAACTCGCCGTTGGCGACACAGTCGGCCAACCTGATTGCCGTAGCCGGCGTAAGCTGACTTACCTCAACTAACTCGAGCTCTGACTCCACGTGCAGTTCCTTCAAAAGCCGATTGAACATATCAGCATGGCGGGTGTGGACCAGTATATTTAACTTGATCTTGGCGTTGGACCTGGAAAGACTGCGGCAGATTTCCATGTTGCCCAAATGCGCACCGAGAATAACAGCGCCTTTTTTACTCTCCAGTTGTGCGAGCAACAACTCCCTGTTTTCGAAGCTTACCTTGTCCAGAATATCCGAATTTGTCCACACGCCAAGCTTATCGATCGTGGATTGAGCGAAAGAATACAGATGCCGATACACATCTCGCCAGGTCGGGTTGTCGGTGCCATTGATCAGACTGATACGTTGCAGAAATTGACGGGACGAATCTCTGGCGTTGCGATTCGTCACGAAGTAGTAAAGTACAACCGGCTGTAAAGCCACTTTAATCGCCCAGGCACCGACGTTACGGTAGATCCAGAAGATGAACCTGATACCCGCGATAAAGCCAACTTCGCGGATCTCGGCCCACTCAGTATTCCCGTCCAAGCGAATACCTCCTGCGACGCAGCAGATCAGGCAAGCGCCTGAGCATTCCAAAAAACAGGCGCGTATGCGCCCAACTGATCAACGCATTGTCTCTGACACCCCGAAAATGGGAGATGCCGTCTATCGGGTAACCGACTTTAGTTGGCATGGAGATGATGCGCAATCCGCGCCAGTGCAGTCGCACCAGAATTTCCGGATCAAAGTCCATCCTGTCACCGGTCTTTGCTTCCCTGATCTCTACCAACGTGGCTGCCAGCGGATAGACGCGAAATCCGCACATGGAATCCCTGATGTCCAGAGACAGCGTATTGATCCAGACCCACACGTGGGTGAGATAACGCCCGTACAAGCGCAGCGCAGGAATATTCTCAAATGTCGGCGTGCCACAAACAACAGCGTCTGGATCGTCCTGTGACAACTGGAGAAGTCGGGGCAGGTCTGCCAGATCGTGCTGGCCATCGGCATCCACCTGCAGCGCATGCGTAAACCCCAAGCGGGCCGCCTCTTCGATACCGGTTTTTACCGCCGCTCCCTTACCCCCGTTGCGCGATCGCTGTATAAGAGTAATCCATGTGTTGTCGCGGTCGATCTGTTGCAGGCGTAGAGTACAAGTCGCGTCAGAGCCATCATTGATCATCAGTGTCGGAACGTCGAACGCTTCCAATCCCGCCACTAACGAGCCAAGCGAGTCGCTGTGGTTGTAAACCGGCACAATGATGCACGGGCGATTCACGACTCATCCCCATACATAAGCCGGCCACTACTGTGCTCTCCTGATTCGGAGCGGTAGTGGAATTGCAGGCGACCCTCCTGCGCGGAATATTCCAGCGTGAGCTGAAAATTGTCACCGGGGCGAATAATTTGCTTGAACTTGACGGTTCTCATACTGCGAAATGTGCCACTGACACCGAGCAATTCGCGCCCAAAATGCTCCGCCCACAAGATCTGTACCACGCCGGGCAGCACCGGCGCATCGGGGAAGTGGCCTTCAAAATACGGGCTTGATACAGGCACATGCAAACGCAGTTCACAGGTGGTGCCGGTAACGTCCTTACCTAGTACTTCGGGCATACGGTCAGGCTTGAACATCGCCTCTACATCCCCATAGCGTAACTTGCCCTGAGAATTTCTGGGCAACTCTGCCACGATACGCCAAAACCGAGGGACCGAAACGGAGGACAGGCGGGCCGAAATATCATTTCGCAAGCGCTGCATGAATGCTCGCTTGCCCAATTCTGCCAAAGCTTCTACGCCGGCAGCGCTAAGAACTAAAGCAGCAGCTACCGAAAGACGACGGCGCCGGAGCGCTATAGCAACAACGTCGACAATCCAGTTGTGGGCCGCCAGCAGAGCTTCGACTTCAGGTAACGACACCCGTTTTTCTTCGATTTTGACGATCCTGTCCAGACGCTCCCCCAGCTGAAAGCTATTGCGCGTACCCACACTCGCGCCATCAGCGGTAATATACCATTCGTCATCAGGCAGGAAGGGGGAGCGCACCGCCAGTGCGCCGTCCTCGGTAGAGGCTACTTCCACGCCCGGAAGTGTCTGCCAGGCGTGGCCCTCCTGCGTTTGCTGGCGCCAGGCGATGCCCCCGGTTTCCGAGCTGCCCAACACTTCTATCGGTAACTTGCCACTTGCCTGATACGTAATCTGAGCCGCCTCAAACGCAAGGGGCCCACCTGAGGAATAGACCGCCGCGAGCGATTTTTGTACCGCTTCCCAAGGCATCTCCTGGCTCAATCGCTGCAAATGCGCGGGGCTCATAATCCAAGCCGTGCGCGGCAATGGCGCCGCTTCGCGACACATCAGCACAGGGTCGAAAAAGGGGCGATGCCAGAACGTCCTCCCCGAACAAAGCGGCCACAACACAGAAAACAGTAGCCCGTAGAGGTGCTGGTGACTGACGGTACCCAATATGAGCGAATCGCCGAGCAAATCTCCCCACAACGACTCGAGCGCACCCAACTCTGCGTCTAACTGACACATCCGCTTGGTAATAATTTTTGGCTTGCCACTGGAGCCAGAGGTGAAGACTACAAGCTCGCCTGAAAGATGCAGCGTGTTCCCGGGCTCTGCAGCGCAGGACGTAAGGATTTCATAGTGGTTCGGCACACCGGGAAAGACGCCGAGAAACCGGGCGCCTTCGGCTCGCAGGCCCTCTACAACCGCCTGATGATTGTCTCCGGGGAGGTAGACTTTTGCGCCAGCACTCCACAACGCAAAAAGACCGACCGCCATTCGGTAGCTGTCTTCCTCGAACAGGGCCCAACTCGAACTCGCTATGCTCTCCAAAGAGGATCGGGTGGCGGCCACATCGCACACAAACTGCCCCCAGCAAACGACACCGTGCGCAGCCATAACCACCGGGTGTGATTGCGGATAACTGTCAATATCAAGGTTAGCCAGCGCCAACATTATCGGCTCTCTTTACCTGGCGTCGGATGAGATATTCAACAGCGAACAGCAGGCCCATCAGCATGTATGCTATAAGCCCATTGTACAGTGTCCAAACCTCTCTCGTGCTGAAATGGGCGGTATACAGCGCCGCGCCACCATTACCTACAAAGAACACACACCATATACCAGTCACTTTCCGGGTGTACATAATGGCGCGAGGGGACAGTTGCGGCTCCGTCAGCCGAGCCAGTCGCTCGACAAAGGTAGGCCCACCCAGCAGCGAATAGCCAAATACCCCCAGCAGTACAGCATTGACGGCCACAGGGTAGTACAACAGCGATTCGGGATTATTGGCCAGCAGGGCGTAAGCAGCTACCAGCAACAGCACCAGTGAGAGCAATGTCGGTACTCCACTGTCCTTGTTACGTGGCTGCGCCAGGACGATTCTGGTCAACGCAAGAACGACCAGCACCACGCCCAGCACTTGCAGGGAAAACGAGCGCAAGCCGACGAATACGATGAACGGATAGACGATAACCAGAAGCCAGCTCAGGTTAAGCATCAATCGTTTCATTGGATGCCGACAATATCCGCTACCGCGTTCACCACATCTTCGACCGTACGCACAGCCTTGAATACATCAGGGTCGATCTGCTTACCGGTCAAAGACCTGAATTCAACAATAAGATCAACGGCATCAATACTATCGATATCGAGATCCTCGTAAAGTTTGGCATCGGGTTTAATCGCGCCTGGATCGACTTCGAACATGTCGACCAACAACCGGCCCAGAGTCTTCTCGATGTCAGCTCGTGATTTCACTGGACAGCGCCATCCTGCTCTCTCTGCTGGGCGGCAACGAAATTGGCGAGTGTCCTGACCGTGCGAAAATGGTCCTTGGTATTCTCATCTTCTGCGTTAATACGTACGCCAAATGTCTGCTGCAGTGCCATTCCCAATTCCAGCGCGTCTATGGAATCCAGTCCCAGGCCCCCGTCAAACAGCGGATCTTCCGCGACAATATCGCGCGGAGTAATGTCCTCCAGATCAAGGGAACCGATAATCATCTGCTTGATCTGTATTTCAAGTTCACTCATGTGGTGATTTCTCTAGTGAAATGGTCCTGCCAGCGTCGAGTGACTGTACGCGTGTCAATCGATTGCGGGTGAATGTCATTATCTGCCTCCCCTGTTGATTTCTCGCTTTTTACGACCAGGTGGAAATGAGGGCGGCTACATGGTACTTGATACCACATTTGATGTTTAGCCAAAGTCAGCGGATTAACAGCAATCGTCACCAGGGAAAGCTCACATCGGCTGCGCAGCCAGAGGTGTGCAGCCCCGCGTTTGAATCTCAGGGGCATGTCAGGCACCGAGCGGCTGCCCTCCGGAAATATCACCAGTGTCGCATTATCCGTCAACTGGGCCTCGCTGTCTGCCATCAGCCTGTCGGCTTCATTGTTCGGAATGTAACCTGCCCAGGATACGGGGCCTCGTGTGAAGACATTTTTGTACAAACTCGCCTTCACGATACAGGTCGCATTGGGAATCATGGCGATAAGGAACACAATGTCAATCAGTGTCGGATGGTTCGCAATGACGAGACTCCCCGGCTTGGCGAGTTGCTCGGCGCCGCGTACCTGCCAGGTTAAGTAGCCCGACCAGGCCAGATAGCCGACAAAGCCACGAAAGCTCAGTTGTATCAGTCGTCTACAGCGCAGTGTGGCGCGTCGCTTATTGGGTGAAAACAAGGCGACCAGTGGGAATATGACATAACCCAGCAACAGCCCACCCAAACCAAACAGAGTGAAACCAATGCCCGCTGCCACAATGCGACAGTAGTAGCTGTCTTTGCGCCGACTCACGCTGTTACCTCAAGTTGCCAACTGCACTGAGGCTCCTCCACGGCGAGCTGTGTCAACTTCCCGCTGAGCAGGTCAAATAATCGCGCTGGGGTATTCGCGGGCAGTGACTTGCCCCCAGCTGCCCGGCGCCGAAGCCGCAGGTGCATCGCTGACCCAGCCCCGGCTGCGTTCTCCTGAACCAGATGCATCGCCAATGCGATGGGAGCAGCGGGGCCCTCGAGAAACGGAGAGAAAAAAACCGGGAGTCGTTCATCATAAAAAACGACGTTAAGCGACGGGTAGTTTCCCTCTTTCAGGATACCGGCCGCCTCTAACAGCGCGGGTACCGGGCTATTGGAAGGGGACGAGAGTGCCAGCATCGGCGCCTCAATACCTCTAATTAATGACCACTGCCCGGCGATGGCGTTGTGAACGGAAAGGCTGAAGGCGCCGGGCGACACAGGTTCCTGCGCTGCCATACTCTGCAAAATGCCGTAGGTTCTCTGGATCTCCCCCATGCAGGAGCTAAAAATGACCGGTTCATTCGCCCCAGTCCGCGCGCACTGATCAAGTACGTGAAACACAACCCGAGCCAGACTCCCAAGACGCCTCCGCTGGAGTGCGGGCACACTGCCTAGATCGGGCTTATCAACGCGAATCTTGCTTAGCTTTCCGGAGTAATAGTGGGTGCACAGTGCTGGCTGATTCTCCGCAATCTCCCAGGAACACCAGCTGTCGACGGTTATTTTCAAATGACTTTCCTAAATCACAACGGTGAATGGCTCGAACCACCACCGCGCCAAGCACCATTGTGCGTATCTATTTATATAATTGGACGCAGGAATAGCGCTGCCATTGAGGCACCTCCAGCCAACCTCAGTGGTAACCCCTACTATTAAAGGAAACGTCAGCTGAGCCAGAGAGGCTCAAGTGAATTGAGTTACCCCCGAACCTGAATCCCCAGGCTCAGGGAACTGCCTTACCGACCGCTCGATAGCGAAATTGACCTGCGTCAATCAGGATCAAGCGCCGTTATCGGCCCTCAAGCGGCTGCTTTTTTTCTTGGAGCCCGTTTTTTTGCCGGGGCTTTTTTCTTGGCTGGAGCCTTCTTCTTGGCAGGGGCCTTCTTCTTAGCCGGTGCCTTCTTCTTGGCAGGAGCCTTCTTCTTAGCGGCAGCCTTTTTCTTGGTTGTGGTCTTCTTCTTCGCCGAAGATTTCTTCCCGCTTACCGCTTTCTCAAGCTCCGAGATATTTTCACTCGCCGCCTTCCGAGCTTCTGACACCAGTAACTTCCACGCTTTGAGATTGGCATCGGCGCGCTTCTTAACGATTTTCTGCGCCTTAGTGTTAGTGCTGCTCGCCATCTTCTGCAGCGCCAGTGCATCTTTTCTGGCACGCTCGATAACGCGTTTCAGCTCCTTTACAACCGCGTCGCGATCGCCCCGGACTTTGCGCAATTCCTGCAGCAAGCCTTTGAGCATTTCATACTGACGCTTGGCGATATCGGAGTAGCCATCGATGATTGCCCGGTTCGCCTGAGCAACAGCTTCCATATTCTTGCCGGTACTTTTGAGCACGTCGTCCCAAGAGTAGTTCCCGATCTTAATCTCGTCCATGTACTTTCCGAGTTTCAAAGCAGCTTTACTGGAGCTTTTCTTTTTACCGACACGCTTACGAGTGGTTTTAGCTTTAGTGGTTGCCATTTGTGTTCTCTCCTCACCATGATGATGATTAATGATCCTGCTCCGTATACTACACGGCTGCCCCCAGTGTAGCGGAATAATTGTGTTTTTCCATCATGCGTTTATCAGCAGGTGAACCCAGATAGCGGCCGCATAACCGAGGGCTATCACAGGCGTCCATTTGAGGTGACTGAAGAACGTATAGTGGCCGCGAGCCTGGCCCATCAGTGCCACGCCAGCGGCGGAACCGATCGAAAGCAAGCTACCACCCACACCGGCAGTCAGCGTAACCAATAACCACTGAGTGTCAGACATCTGCGGATCCATGGTAAGAACGGCAAACATCACTGGAATATTGTCTACAACGGCAGACAACAATCCGACCAGTATATTGGCCTGCGTCGCTCCCAGATGGACGTACATCGTTTCAGAGACAATGCCCAGATAACCAATGAACCCAAGCCCCCCAACAGTGAGGATAACCCCATAGAAAAAGAACAGCGTATCCCACTCCGCCTGTGCGATTTTTTCGAAGACATCGAAATTGTACGGGTCGGCCTCTTCGTGCGGTGGATTGGCATTGGCGACATTCCACTCATGGGATTTTCGCCGCAGGTAAAAGCCATAGAACTTCAAGTAGCCCAGGCCAGCCATCATGCCGAATGCCGGCGGAATATGCAGGAAATTGTGAAAGCTGACAGCAGTAACGATGGTCATTAGAAATAGAAACGCGATAGGAATGCCGCCGTGCTTCAGACGACCACCACTATTATCTACCACGGCTGGGGGCTTCCCAGCAGGCAGCGCGAACTGCATGATCAGTGCCGGGAGAACATAGTTAACAACGGACGGCAGGAAGAGGTCAAAAAACTCCCAAAACGGCAGGATTCCCTTCTGCCAGACCATCAGCGTGGTGATGTCGCCGAACGGGCTAAAAGCTCCGCCAGCGTTTGCCGCCACCACAATGGCGGTGCACGAAACCGCGATAAACCGCGGCTGATCCTCACCTACCGCCATCACTACCGCGCACATTATTAGCGCAGTAGTCATATTATCGGCTATCGGAGAGATGAAGAAGGACAGGATACCTGTGATCCAGAATAGCGATCGATAACTGAGACCTCTCGACACCAGACGGTGACGCAGTTCGTCAAAGACCCCGCGCTCCAACATTGAGTTGATGTAGGTCATCGCGACCAACAGAAAGAAAAACAGCTCGGCGTACTCGAGAAAATCATGGCGAATGCCAGCCGCCACCACCTCTGACATCCCCTGCTGGTTATACGCAATCGCAATCACCACCCAGACCAGCGCTGCCGCCAGTAACATCGGCTTCGATTTTCGCAGCTCAAGTTTTTCCTCGAGAATGACCAGAATGTAGGCCGCCACGAACACTATGAGAGCAATGATGCCAACCCAGGAATGGGTAAGGTCCAGACGAGCTTCAACGGACTCACTCGCCATCACAGGATTGCCAAGAAACAGTGCAAGAATAATCCAGGGGAGTCTTTTCATCGATGATGGTCCTGCCTGATAACCAGACTGTAAATTCCAGAAGTAAGCGAAGGGCGAGCCCGACACTTTGGTAGAAAGCCCGCGCTGCGTAATCCAGAGCAACGAGCTGGTCCGCTTTGGCCCGTAGATTTTTTGATAGCGGCGCTCTATGCTTGCCTGACCTCATACCTGCTCTAACAATACCGGCCCGGGAATGACATGAACACCCTCCTTCGACATTTCGGATCTCATCTGGCGCGGTTTTTAACCAGGCCTCATGCCAACTACGAGCAATTTTCGGCGCTCACTCAGGAGCAGCTGGATCAAACATTGGAACCGGGCGACCTGCTGCTGGTTGAAGGGAATAGCCGTGTAAGCAGCGCGATAAAATATTTGACCCAATCGACCTGGTCGCATGTTTGTATGTACACTGGCGAGGACGAAACGGGCATCCGGTCTCTGGTTGAGGCGGATCTGGTGGAAGGCGTCATTCGCTCACCGCTATCAAAGTATGTAGGCTACAATGTGCGTATTTGTCGAGCCGCCAATCTCTCTGAACAAGACAAAACCGCGACTATAGAATTCGTCATTCAGCGTTTGGGGTATCGTTACGATACCAGGAATATTGTGGACCTGGTTCGCTACCTGTTCCCCACGCCACCCGTGCCAGCGCAATTTCGCCGACACCTTATCGCCCTGGGTAGCGGAGATCCCACCCGGGCGATCTGCTCCACGCTGATTGCACAGGCCTTCCAATCCATTCGGTACCCAATCCTCCCGCAGCGCAGACAGGTCAACGAGGGGGAGATCCCGGCCCATTGCGACACTGACGTGCTGGAATCCAAACATTTTAGTCACTTCACCCCAAGAGACTTTGATTTGTCGCCCTATTTTGAAATTATCAAACCCACAATCAGAGGTCACTTTGATTACAAAAAAATTCGCTGGTTCAATTAACACTTTGCCGACTGGATCCTGAGTTATGGCTACCTCCCTGAAATACGCTTCCGAAAAAATAGGTCTTGGACCCGGTTCACTCATCCACGTGGGCAATGTTCACCATTCCGACACTCGCATAACATTGATCGACTATAGCAACGCCCACTTTGAGGAGCACTCGATATCCTCAGTGGAGGAAATCCTGCCGTATCGGCATAAAGAATCCGCCACCTGGGTTATTGTTGAAGGCCTGGCCGATGCCAGCATCATCGAATCAATCGGGCTTCACTTCAATGTTCACCCGCTGGTGCTGGAGGATATTCTCAACACACACCAGCGGCCAAAATTGGAGGAACATGACGACTACCTCTTTGTCGTATTGAAAAGCCTTAAGCCGGAGGCAGAGGACGAGTTCGTGGTGATAAACGAGCAAGTCAGCTTACTGGTGTTTAAGAACTTTATCTTTACCTTCAAGGAGAAGGCCGACTCTCTGCTGGAGCCAGTGCGCAAACGTCTGGAGAACAGCCGGGGGCGGATCAGGAGCGCGGGGCCGGATTACCTGATGTACGCGGTACTGGATACCATCATTGATTTAAATTTCGACATAATGGATCAGCTCGAGGAGACGCTGGTCGCTGTCGAGGATGAGATATTTTCAAAGCCAAGCCCGGCACTGCTGGAACAACTTCACGAGATCAAACTCCAGGTGATCAAGATGCGGCGCTTTATATCGCCCATACGGGATCTGACAGCGGGACTATTGCGCAGTGAATCGGAGCTGATCGATCCCAGTACGCGAATCTTTCTCAGGGATGTACACGATCATGTACTGCGCATCATAGAGTCCATCGAAACCCACCGGGATATACTGTCCAGTTTGCTTGAAATCTACCTATCAAGCATCAGCAGCAAGCTGAATGAAGTCATGAAGGTGCTTACCGTATTTTCGTCGGTTTTCATTCCACTCACCTTTATTACCGGCATCTATGGCATGAACTTCGAATCGATGCCTGAGTTGAAATGGCCCTGGGGTTACCCTGCAGTCTGGGGCGTATTCATCATCACTTCGGGCACGCTTTTTCTGTACTTCAGAAGAAAGGGGTGGACCTGATCCACCCACTGGTTGACAGCGCTACTGCGGTTTCGTTTTACATCCGAGTAACTGTAAAAACGAGCATCCGCTTACCTTCATCGCGCCGATGACATAGACCAGGCCAATCGGGCCATCAATCGCCAGCAGCCAATATTCCCAGCTTTGAGAAAGCTGGTGGGGAATCGCATAGATCACCGCCGACACCGCCGACAAACGCACCAGACCCTGCCAGAAAAAGACCGGCGCGCGATTGGACATATCGTGTGAAGCCCACATCAAAAGCGCGGCCGCCATCATCAAAAAAGTACCCAGTGTTATCAAGGGTACGAATTGCCCCATAACCGGCTCAACGGCCATTGCGACGCCTATAGCCCCGGCCCAGGTACCGGCTCCAACCAGAAAATCTGACAACCCTGTCCACCAAATGAACTTTTGCAACATAACCAGCGCCTCTTGTTATTAAATGTGCTCTTCGTTTTGTATGTTATTTCTCAGGGTCAAAGGTAATGTGCATGCTTTTGATACCGGGAATGAAGTTAGACACCAGATTGTGCGGAGCACCGACCAACCGGGGGTTCCGCAGGCGTGGAACAATCTCCTCGAACATAATGCACAATTCCTTGCGCGCCAAGTGGGATCCTATACAGAAGTGCTGCCCGACGCCGAAGGTGCGATGCTGGTTTTTCAAGTCCGGCATACGCTGGCTGCGCGTGACATCAAATACATCCGCGTCCGCCCCAAACACCTCGGTCTCATGATTCACTGAGGGATAGAAAAGTTTGACCATGTCGCCTTTTTTGATCGCCATCCCGCCGACTGTAATATCTTCGCTTGCTGTTCGTTGCATATGAATAAACGGCGGGTAGAACCGCAGAATTTCTTCTACCGCAGCGGGAATCAATGACGGATTGTCTATCAGCATTTGGTGCTGCTCGGGGTGCTCCATTAGCAGACGCATACCTTGACTGGTAGCTGTCCGGGTTGTCTCAACCGCACCGGCAATCAAGATCAGAAAAAAGGTACAGAATTGGAACTCATCCAGGACTTCTCCCTCGACAACGCCGTTCAGCAAGGCATCAATGATGGTTCCCCCTTGCGGGTTTTCCTTGTGACTGGCGGCGAGTTCCATCGCGATGCCAAAAATCTCCGCCGCCGCCAGCTGCCCATCCTCCGCTGACACATCCAACTCCGGGTCATCCATGCCTATCATGGTATCCACCAGACTGGCGAACGTCTGACGTTTCTCTGCCGGCATCTCCATCAGAGCACAGATTACAAGCAGCGGCATTTCCGCAGACACTTCGGAGACGAACTCGCATTCGCCCCTGGCGGCCACTTTGTCGACAATACGCCTGGCAAAATCCCGCATGCTCGGGGCGAGCGCCTCAACGGCTTTCGGAGTGAAGGCGTTACTGACGACACGCCGGTACTTGATGTGATCCGGCGGATCCATATTGATAATCAGTTGCCGCATGATCTCCAGCGACTCCGGGTCTGTGCCGCCTGGCGACGGATGAGCCAGATTGGCGCTGGATGAAAATTTGTCGGGGTTTTTCGATACGAAATCCAGGTCTTCCCTGCGGGTAATGGCCCAAAAATCGCCCCCGTGTTCAGGCGCACCACTTTGGTAAGACACCGGACACTCCCGACGCAATGTGGCGAAGGCTTCAAAAGGCAGCTTTTCGTTGTGCGTCACAGGATTCATAAGATCGAACTGGAAGGGGCATTTTTCGGTCATAACTACCTGCTCTTTATATTGTCAATTGGTGAAACAACGACTGTTTTTAGGTAAGTGGCCTGATAGTAAGGCGCCAGAGGCGCAAAGATCAAACAGGCGCGGATTTACGCTTGTTTGGTTCAGGCGCGCATACCCTGCCAATCGCCGCTTTCAATTCCACACAGCTCTGGGAAATAGCGACAGAAAGACTACAATAGAGACGAGATGCCGAGAGCGCTATGCGAAGCCTTTGTTCAGTTGGTAGGGTATTCGTATGGCGACCCTCGCCCTCGTTACATACGCCATCTATGGACAAGACCCTTTATGGACTTTAAAGATTACTATCAGGTACTCGGTGTACAGCCCGATGCCGATGCCAAAGCCATCAAAACAGCTTATCGAAAGCTGGCGCGCAAATACCACCCGGATATGAATCCGGACGAGGGCGCCGAAGACAAATTCAAAGAAGTTGCCGAAGCCTACGAAGTGTTGAAAGATGCGGGGCGCAGGGCGGAATACGATGAGTTGCGCCAGCATGGTGGCCGATCTGGCAGCAGCTTTGAGCCGCCACCGGGCTGGCAGGGCAACGCCGGTTTCAGTGGTGCCGGAGGCGGGAATTTTGACGGCGACTTCTCTGATTTTTTCAACTCGATGTTCCGTGGCGGCGGCGAACCTCGACAGCAGCGCTCTGGCCGTAGAGGACAGGATGCCGAAATCGAGATGCCGGTTTTTTTGGAAGAATCGGTGTCGGAAACATCAAAGCTGGTCGAGTACCTGATTCCCGTCATTGAAAACGGTCAGGTCAAGGAGGTGAAGAAGAGCCTCAAGGTGAAAATCCCCGCAGGCGTACAGGATGGTGAGCGGATTCGCCTCAAGGGGCAGGGCGGTTCCGGGCAGGGGGAAGCCGCGAACGGTGACTTGTATCTGCATATTCGGCTGGTACCACATCCCTTGTTTGATGTAGAAGGGCATAATCTGGTGGTCAACGTACCGCTGGCGCCGTGGGAAGCGGCACTGGGCACAAAGGTCATAGTGCCCACACTCTCCGGCAAAATACACCTGACGATTGCACCCAATAGTCAGGCTGGACAACGGCTGCGAATCAAAGGCAAGGGCCTGGCAACGAAGACCGGGCGCGGTGACCTGTTTGCCGTCCTGAAAGTCGTGATGCCGCCATCAGCCAATAGCAAAGTTACAGCGCTGTGGCAGTCGTTGTCTGATGAATCAGAGTTCGATCCAAGAGCTGAGTGGGGTAACTAACAATGACTGAACTGGTTTTAAGCATTTCACTGCATGAGTTGTGTCAGTATGACGAGCTCAGCGAACAAATTATCGTGGAAGTCGTTGATCACGGTATTGCGCAACCGGTGGCAGGTCGGAATGTCGTTGACTGGGTTTTCGATACGACCAGTGTACACTGGCTGAGGAAGGCTGTTCGACTACATTCAGATCTCGAGATCGACTGGGTTGCAGTCGCAATGGTCATTGATTTATTGCGCAGAAATGAAGCGCTGGAACAGCGCAACCGGCATTTCGAGCAACAACTCAAACGATTTCTGGATTGTTGAACCGTGTGCCTGTGACCGGGAGATCTCGTGTTAGCCCTCGCTGGATCGGGCGAGCAATCCGCTGTCCTGACGCGCGTTCCTGAGGGCATCAGCATCCACCGCGTTTTCAATTTGACGGGGTTGCTGCAACAGGCTTTCAATATTCCTTAACAGTTCCGCAGAGGAAGCCGCTATGGCCTTTTTTGCACCCAAAGCCAGCGCGATCAAATAGGCAATCCGCTGGGGCCGCCGCAGCGCAAACCCTATGGCCTCCCGACAACCCGGCAAGCCGGTCAACTGGAACACGTCATGGGGCTCTGCAAGCAGATCCACTTTGTCACTAACGGCCTTCACAATAGTGACAGGGCAGTCATGCCGCTCACAGACCGCAGCGACAGCTCCGGAGCCCATATCCAGCCCCGCCACGTTATTGCTGTTCAACACGGCCACATGGGCATCATCATAGTTGTGTTGGTCACAGCTGTAGATTACACCTGAAGGTTCACTCACACTCAGATTGACCGGCTGGCGGGTAATGCCATCGCGCTGATCTATCACGCCCTCGGGCACCACCACTTCGCCGATTTTGAGACACAGCTCAAAGGCACCTACGATCCCCACAACAAAAAGGTGATCAATAGTGGTGCCGTATCGTGCGAACAATGCCTCGGTTGCCGTCTGCGCCGCCGCCAACCCCACATCTGTGACAGCAATAATCACGGTGACGCCCTTGTACGTTCCCGTACAATACTCCTCGCTCGCGCTCGGCTTACTGGCTATACCCAGCGTTCGCAGTACAGGCTTTAACTCTGAGGTCGTGGCTGACACTATGGCTATCCGGCTTACTGGACCACGCGTTTTGTCACTGATTGTTATCTGATCGGGACTAACGACTCGCATAATTCACTTTAAATCTGCATTAACTATCAAGGTGGCAAAAATCGGTGGCCGACACACTCATCCTTGATCTTGCTTCAGTGTAAACGGTATTTGAAGGCAATGAACACCTGTTTGACGATTTCTCGCGATCCCGGCTTGCCTGCGAGCAGCGCCTCGCCAACGTCGTGTTCAGTCATTGATCTTGTCGGTGGAACTGACAGCGCGTTCCTCAGCGATGCCAAATGCCATGATTGGCACACCTGGAAAGGCGACAGAAGAGTCGGAATGGCCGAGCACAATACCCTCCTCCACCGCCGTCATTGTCTCCTGCCGCCGACCGAAGGCATTCACGACCCTAGCGAGAGGCTGCCCTGTTTTTACAACATCACCGGGGGCTGCCAGAAAACGGATGATGCCCGATTTGGTGCCGTAGGGCTTATCTGAATAGCGCAGTGGTTTGTCATGTGCGTAGCCCTCCGGCAGCGGATACCTGAAGGGCTTCTCCTGCGGCGCGATCATGCCCTGATCGGCCAGAATGTTCCAGATGGCTTCCACGCCATAGGTGACATTCAACTCACTGACAATATTTGGCTTGCCCAGCTCAACCGTAAAGGCCGGAATGTCACGCAATAGCAAATTGAAGGACAGGCTCTCGTGCAGCTCCTCCTCATCGACGATCACACACATTCCGGCCTGCTTGGCCGCGTGTAAGGTTTTTTTATAGGGTTTGCTGTGCGCCCTGCCAGGATCGTGATCGACCAACACATAAGGCATTGATTCAATCCAGTCATTGTGGAAGTCCACCACCAGATCGGGCTTGGTCGCCGTTATCGTTGAAAATATTTCGTGCGCTATGCGCTCCCCCAGCGAACCATTGGCATTGCCTGGAAACGAGCGATTCAAATCTTCTCCGCTCATTGTGATGTGGCGCTTCCCCGCCTCGAAGCCCAGTGGATTCATCAGGGGAAAGGCTTGCACGGAGCCACACCTGAGACGCCTGCGAATACTTTTGAACACCTCCTGAATGACCACAATACCGCTGACTTCATTGCCGTGGCTGCAAGCCGTTAACCAGACCACCGGTCCCGGATTTTCACTGGTCGCACACATCACCGGCAAACGCCTGCGCGACAAATCTGAGCCCGTCATGATTTTCTTGAAGGAATAGTGGTTCCTGACCTTGGCGGTTGCAGGCTGTTTAATTCGGTTCGACATACTGTAATCTCTGTCAGCGACGGGACACTAAGCCATACTAGACTAGACCAGCTCGGTTCCGGAAGTCTCCCGCAGCATCAAGATAACCACGGGGATTGCCAGCAAGGAGCTCAGGCTGATTATTGAGATTGCGGCAGAATGACTTCCGAGGATGGAGTACAGAACGCCCTCTGCTGCCAGACCGGCTACCGCTGCCAGCATCCCACAGATAGACCGCAGTGTAGATGCCGTCGAACGACACGCCGTGGGAAACAACTCCCCGCTCATCGCGTTGACCATAACCTCGACCGCGAAGTAGCCAAACAGTGCTGCAATCCACGCCACCGACAGCAGCCATCCCCCTGTGTTGTAGAAGATTATCGTTGCCACACAATGGAGAATCAACATCGCAACCAATGTGGGCCGACGTCCGATGACATCCGATATTCGCCCCGCTACCGTATTGCCCAGAATAGCGACCGAGCCGGCGACGATATACATGAGGCTAACCTCCTGCGGCTCGAAATGTCGTATCTGCTGCAGGTATTTCGACATGAAATTAAGGGTCGCCGCGAGTTGAAACCAGAACGCAGCGGCGATCAGGGCTGTCGCGGTAATTTCCCGTCTCTGATGCTGCCAGATCTCTCTGAAGGGCTGCCACAGTTTGGCGGGTTCATGACTCGCCGCGTGGCGATTGAACATCTCGGATTCGGGTATCCGGCGGCGCAACCAGGCGAGATAGAGAATCGGAAGCGCAGCAATGACATACAGCGCGCGCCAGCCACCAGGCAGAAAATCCACCAGCCCATAGAGCAGCGACGCGGCGCCGGCGCCCAGCCCTCCCATGGCCGCCAAAAAGCCGACCCCCCAGCCGCGATGTCTGGCGGGCAGCATCTCCAGCACATAAATCACTGCTATGATTTCTTCGGCGGTGGCAAAACCTCGTGCGCAAAACTGGATTGCGACAAACTCTTCGGTGGTGCGCGCAAACCCCGTGGCGCCGGTGGTGATCGAAAGCCCCAGCAAGGTCACCATCAACACGCGTCGTCGGCCGATGCGATCAGAGAGGAGCGCCAGGAAGACGGCGGGCAGCGCTCCCAGTCTGGCAGCGGCGATGACATTCCCCAAATCTTGTTCGGCAATGTTAAAACTGGCCTGCATGTCTGGCAGGGCGAGGCTGAGCACAGCCATGTCGTAAGTGCCGATAAAGAAAGCCGCACCCAGTAACAGCAGCAGCCTTTTGTCAGCAGACGCCAGACCTGCGGGGGGGAAAAAGAGTCGAAACATGTAAGCTCTATAACCTGTAGATGCCGATGATCCAGTCACCGATCTTAGTGCTTCTATCCTACCTTACCGGCGGCGGAATATCTCTCGCATGGACTGCCGCCCGGCACCCGACACGTTTTGCGGAAAAAACACGGTTGCGGCAGAGACAATTAGATTGCCAATCAGCCCGCTGATAGTCCATCCTGCCATCGTGTCACAGCCTGCAGTAGCCACCATTTTTGCTGCCACAAGGGATTGAATTTCGATGAAGCCTGATACCAAGCACGCGACCTCCCGGGACCACCCGCAACGGGATACGATCCCTGTCGATCTCCCGCTGGGTTTTCTGGAGCTACTGGCGTTGCTGATACGCCAACCCAGTGTGGTGGGATCGGAGCACAGCTTCTTCCGGGTATTACAACGGGAGCTGGAGGAACGTGGCGCGCAAGTGACCTGGTATGAAGGCCTGCTTGTTGCGCGCGGCACAAAGCCGAATAGCTTGATGCTCTCTGCGCACATCGATCGTCATGGGCTTATCTGCACCGGACCAAACGAGTTTCAGTACGCCGCCTTCGTCGCCGGTTCCCGCTCAGACCTACTGGGTAACTCCGTGGGTGAGCAACTGATGAAGAAAATTGTCGACCGCTTCAGTGCCGAGTACGTCTACGCCTACGAGCCCTGGTCGGGGATGTACCGCGGCCGCGGCGAGATCACGCGCGCCTATATCTGCGAGTACCGGAATAACCTGATTTTTGAAGTGAAGGGCCTGGAACATCTTGTCGCGGGCACGCCGGTCGCCTTTGCCGATGCGTTGAAAATTACCGATCAAGCCCTGGTGGGCCAGTTGGACAATGTGCTGACCGCCGCCGCGCTGGTCTATCTGTTCGAGCTGGGCTTTAAGGGCACGGTTTTTTTCACCTCACAGGAGGAGGCCGGGAAGAGCTGGCGTTATCTGCTGGAATGGTTTCGTCGATTTGGCAACAAGACCAACCAACTTATTGTTGTCGATACCAGCCCCTACCCCGACTTTCAGGCGGCCTCGCAACAGCAGCTGGTCTTGCGGAACAAGGATGCGAACGCAGATTTCAACGTCAAACTCACCCAGAAGCTATCGAAGCTGTGTGAACAGCGCGGCGTTCAGGTCCAGATGAAGGATGAATATGTAGAGGCAATGAACGTGCGGCTGCGCGCTGAAGGGGAGGATGCTCGCTCTCTTGGGTCGACGGAGATGGGCCGTATTATCAGTGCTTCGAATGGCCTGGTAGACGGCACGACACTGCAGATCCCCACCTCGGGCTACCATACAATGTCTGAATCGGCCCCGCTTGCGTCCGTTAAAGCGTTTATTGATATCCTTTCAGACCTGGCAAAACTGGGTGGACCGAAACCGGCGAAGACCATCGCGATATAGCGCCTTTACTGTTAGTCAGAAAGCGAGAAAAAACGGTGCAGAGTAAGGAACTTCAAGCAATCATTAGCATGATACCGCCGGACTTTGCCGACCCTGCGGCAGACTTCAACGCGGTTCGCGCTATGTTTGCGCCCTTTCACGGGCATCCCACCTCCGGGGATCTGGCGTTAACGATAAGCCACTACGGCGGTGTACGCTGTGGTGATTATACGCTGGCGGGTACCTCAACCAGTGTCACGGCCTTTCACTGTCACGGCGGCGCCTTCGTCTCAACCGGGTTAGACGAATACCATTTCTACGCCGAAATTATCGCGCGACACACTGGCTGTAGAGTCGTTATGCCTGACTACCGGCTCGCGCCAGAGCACCCGTATCCCGCCGCCACAAATGATTGCTTTAACGCCTACTGCGGTCTACTGGAAGCCGGGACTGACCCATCAACCATCGTGCTTATCGGCGAATCCTGTGGCGGCAGCCTGGCCATGAGTTTGCTGCTGCGATTACGGGATCAGAGCTTGCCATTACCTGCGTGCTTCGTGTCTCTGACCGGCTGGTTCGATTTGTCTGTGTCCGGGCCTGTCGTATCCGGTCGAGATCCCTTCCTGACCCCCGAGTGGGTACGCAATCGGGGCCGTGATTATCTTGCCAACACGCTCTCCCTGACGGATCCGCAGGTCTCCGCCGCCTATGCGGATGTGCGCGACCTGCCCCCTATGTATTTGCAGATAGGGCAGTTTGATGCCGTGCGCGAAGGCGCCATTCTGCTCGGCGCGAATGCACTTCGCGCCGGCGTCGAGGTGACCGTGGAAAGTTGGCCCGGGATGATACAGGGCTGGCATGGCCTGGTGACGGCCGGTGTGCCGGAAGCGACTCGTGCCTGGTCGTCAATCAAACACTATATTCAAACGATCTGTAAGACATAGCACTGGCGGGTCATCCGTCCCGCAATGTGGCACACTGGAAAAAATGTGCTCCCCGTCCTCACGGCCCCGACGAAGGAGAATAGCGAATGCACGCACAGCGATCTGCCAAAGAAACGATAGTACAACTGCTGAATATAGGCCTGCCCATTATCCAGGCGCCGATGGCGGGGGTGCAGGATGCAGAACTGGCTGCTGCAGTATCGAACGCAGGGGGACTCGGATCCCTGCCCTGCGCCATGCTAGACGCTGTCGCGCTGGAAGCTGAATTGCAACGTCTCACCACCCTGACAGACAAGCCCTTCAACGTTAATTTCTTTTGCCATCAGACACCGAAGGTGAGTTCGCAGCAGGTGGAAAACTGGTATCAAAGCCTGTCGGGATACTTTCGGGAACTGGGCCTCGAAGCGCCTGCTGCGGGTTCAGGCGTATCGCGAGAGCCGTTTGGTGAAGCGGCCCTGTCGGTACTGGAAGCATTCAAGCCCGCGGTAGTGAGCTTCCACTTTGGTTTGCCGGAGCGCGCTCTGCTGGACCAGCTCAAATCCTGGGGGGCACAGATATTATCCACGGCGACTACCGTAGATGAGGCCCGCTGGCTGGCCGATCACGGCGCCGACGCCGTTATCGCACAGGGACTGGAGGCAGGCGGCCATCGCGGCTCATTCCTCACGCTGGATATGACGACGCAGACAGGCACCATGGCGCTCGTGCCACGTATCTGTGCAGCAATATCGGTACCCGTCATCGCCGCTGGCGGCATTGCCAGTCCCGAGGGCGTCAGCGCTGCGATGACACTGGGTGCTGCTGGCGTACAGATAGGCACTGCGTTTTTGCTGTGCCCGGAGGCGAAAACCACCGCCCTGCACAGAGCGGCACTGAAAAGCGACGCCTCACAACACACTGCACTGACCAATGTATTCACCGGGCGACCCGCCCGCAGCATCGTCAATCGGTTAGTGCGTGAGGTGGGGCCGATGGCCTCCACAGTCGCGCCATTTCCAACAGCGGCAGGACCCGTTTCTCTACTGCGTGCGGCGGCGGAAGCGAATGGAAGTCACGATTTCACGCCATTGTGGAGCGGTCAAAACGCCACGGGATGCCGCGAGGTACCCGCGGCAGATTTACTGCACTTATTCGCGTCACAACGATAGGGCCGACCTATGAATATCCACAATCGAATAACGCGCAGTCGCACAACAGCGTATTGGTTCACCTTAGCCCGCGTCCTGATGGCGGCCAGCGTTGCCGCACTCTGGACAATGCCCGCTGCGGCAGAGCCCTTGACGGCCCCAGCATTCGACCAGACACTGGCGCTGCAGGGCATCAGCTTTCACATCTCAAGCCCTAACAATTCATCCCTGAGCCCGGTGACAATCGAGACCACCGGGTTGACGCTGGGCGACAGCACTCTGGAACGCGAGGCCGATGGCACTGTTGTCGGTGCGCATGTCGCAGACCTGGATAACGATGGCAGCCCCGAGATCTACATCTTTACCACGAGCGCCGGCAGTGGCAGTTATGGCGGACTGATTGCCTACGCCTCAAACAGCCGCAAAAGCCTGAGCGAAATCTACCTTCCGCCGCTTGATACGCGCGGCGGCCCCGGTCTCGGCTACCAGGGACACGACACCTTCACGATCACCGACAACACCCTTGTACGGCGCTTTCCGGTTTATCAGGATGGCGATACCAATGCGACACCTAGCGGCGGCACGAGAGAAATACACTACCAACTCGAACCCGGCGAGACGGGCTGGGTGCTACACCTTACCGCGGTATCAGGCAGCGACAGTCGGGTCGACTCCACGCTCGGGCACTCGCGTACACCACCAGATCAACAGCAGTAGCAGAACCTGGATAACCAGGCGTGCGCTGAGAAATGCCGGGGACACATCGGGGAATAAGTCCGGGTGTAACCACATATGGATATTGGCCGGCGATACACAGACGACCAGTAGCAGCAACGCGTTGCCCGCCCATTGGCGCAGCGCGGGAATCACAATACCGATAGCGCCCAGTATCTCAAAAATGCCGCTGATATAGACAATCTCTGTGTGATAGCCAATGTAGGGTGGCATGATCGCGGCGAAGAATTCCGTATTGGTGAAGTGGGCAATACCACCGCCCATAAACCATAAAAACACGAATCCCAGGCCCAGATTTTTTAGTGTAAACATGCTGCTTCCTTGTTGTCAGCGCCACCGGTACCGGTTGCACGCCATCTTGCACAGTATTGCTTAACGCTAGCCAGGCAAGCTCAAAACGGCCTGTAACCAGCGGCTGATATCCTGTATCTCTTCCCGACAGACCTCGTGACCCATCTGATACTCACGCCACTCAACGGTATACCCCGCCCCCTCAAGGCTCACCAGGGAGGATTTGCCCAGTGAAACAGGCAATACCGCATCCTGCTGACCATGACACATCAAAATCGGAATGTGCGCGTTGGCAGCGGACTTGCCCGCAGCCAGGTTTTCGCCTTCAGCCAGGAATGTTGACAGGGCCAGGATTCCGGCCAACTGCTTCGGATAGTACAGCCCGACGTGAAGGGCCATCACCCCGCCCTGCGAGAATCCGGCCAACAAAATGCGCTCGGCAGGTATACCGTTGTCGATCTCGTTCTGGATCAGGTCCCGTATACGCGCCGCTGATTTTTTCATCCCCGGCACGTCGGCGCCGCCTGACGGATTGAAATCAAACCACGCCCGCGCGCGCTGCCCACCAAAGGCGGTCACCGCAATCTCGGGCGCATGGGGGAAGACGAAACGGACCGGCAGGCTGGGAGGCAGGCGAAGCTCGGGCACAATGGGCTCGAAATCGTGGCCATCCGCACCCAGACCGTGCAGCCAGATAACGACGGCAATCGGGGGGCTTTCAGGGTTCAGTTCCACCGTGGGAAGGGGGGCAGCCAACATAGATTCTCCTCTTTTCACCGCGACTGGCGGTGCGCTTCAGTTCAGGTCGGCAGCGAACCGGCGCAACACGTCCATCGGAACGGTTTCAAGGGCTCGAATATGGGTGCGCGTAAGAAAGACCTTGGGGGCCATTTCTTGCTCATAGGCCTGCAGCCATCGCGCTGCGCACAAACACCACCTGTCACCGGGCTTCAGTCCTGGAAACCCGTAGTCCGGCATCGGGGTGCTCAGGTCGTTCCCGGCGAAACGGGAGTACTGCAGAAACTCTTCAGTCACCTGGATACAGACGGTATGAGATCCAACATCCTGGTCGTTGGTATTGCAGCAGCCATCACGAAGAAACCCGGTGAGCGGATCTTCACTACAGGACAACAGCGCTTCGCCAAAAACATTCAGGGGCTCATCAATCACAATAGTTTGCACAAACGTTCTTCCCAAGCTTCAAATGCAGCAGCATACCATGCGCCGCCGGGGAAATTTTCTACTTCTAGCGGGCTATTTTGAGGCATAGTAGGCGCTCAGGCGCTAACCGTAAGCTATCGACGTAGCTCGCACAAGTTGGCGCGTGGCGCACTGCAGGCAAATACTAACTACAGGAGTATTGACCATGGCTGACTACCTTCCCGCCGCACTGGACTGGGTACGCGAACAGGTTGAACTTTACGAAAAGAGCGGAGGCACGCAGGGAACTACCCTGCTGGACACAGGTATGCCCTGCATTATAGTGACTCATACCGGCAACAAGACCGGCGGCATTCGCAAAATACCCTTAATGCGCGTGGAGGTCGACGGGAACTATGTACTGGTCGGCTCGATGGGCGGACAACCTAAAAACCCGGTTTGGGTTTACAACTTGAGGGGCCATCCCGACATCGAGATTCGCGATAAAACCCAAGTGTTCGACATGCGTGCCAGGGAAGTTACGGATGAACAAGAGCGCGCCAAACTCTGGACGGCAGCCGCCGCGGCCTATCCGCCCTATGATGAATACCAGGCAAAAACCACGCGAAGGATACCCGTTTTTATTGCTGAACCACGGTAAGAGACGTGTCAGAATAGGCAGCCTTCAGACACATCACACTTACACTCAGGATTACAGTCATCAGCCAGCCAGCATCCAGCCGCGGAGTGAACACGCGGTGAAAATTCCCAACCGCCTAAAACCACTCGTGGAAGATGGACTGGTGGACGAGGTCATTCGTCCGTTAATGAGCGGCAAGGAGGCCGACGTCTTCATCGTGCGTTGCGGCTCCAAGGTGCGCTGCGCCAAAATTTACAAGGACGCCCTCAAGCGCAGCTTCAAAAAAGCCGTGCAATACACCGAGGGCCGTAAAGTGCGCAACAGCCGGCGGGCAAGGGCCATCGAAAAAGGTTCCAAGTTCGGGCGCAAGCAACAGGAAGACACCTGGCAGAATGCCGAGGTGGACGCGCTTTATCGCCTGGCGAGAGCGGGGGTTCGCGTACCCGAGGCCTATGGCTGTTTCGACGGTGTCCTGCTGATGGAGCTGATAACAGACGAAAATGGCGATGTCGCACCGCGCCTGAATGAAGTTTCCATGTCGGCAGAACAGGCCCGGGAAGACCACGCCCTGATGATGCAGTATGTAATGCGTATGCTGTGTGTCGGCCTGGTACACGGCGACCTGTCCGAGTTCAATGTGCTGGTGGATGAAGAGGGACCGGTCATCATCGATCTGCCACAAGCAGTTGACGCGGCTGCCAATAACAACGCCCGCAGTATGTTGGAGCGGGATGTAAGAAACATGTCCGAGTACTATGGCTTATTCGCTCCCGAGTTGCGCGACAGCCACTATGCCGAGGAAATGTGGGCACTGTATGAAGACGGTGAGCTACACCCGGACTTGCAACTGACAGGCCTGTTCGCGATGGATACACATGCCGCTGACGTCGACAGTGTCATGCTCGAAATAAAGGCCGCGCTGGCCGAAGAGGAAAGTCGTATAGAGCGAATGCGCGACGCCGAAGAAGACGACTAACCGGCGGGACCTGCCCGGGGGGCCTACCCGGCGGGGCCTACCCTGCTCGGCTAACGGTTGACATTCTCCTCTGCTTGAATCACCTTATAAATATAAAAAAACCAACCAGTCGCGAACTTGACTGAGCCTGGAGCATAATAATGTTAATAATGAATAGCTTTTCAAAGTTTCTGACCTTCGCCGTCATCATCACCAGCACAGCCATTACGGGCTGTATGCGCGTGGAAATTGACGACCCGGTGAATGGCGCGTTTATCGAGGAACCAACCGTCACTGTCAGCGGCAACGTCTTCAGTACCACTCCCGATGATTTCCCGCTGGATGTTGCGGACATGACGCTGGAGATAAATGGCTCGCCGGTGCCGATTGCGCCTGATGGTAGCTACAGCACAAACATCCTGCTTGACCCTTTGAGCGTGTTCAATGCGATAGAAGCCGACATTTCCGAGGTGTCCAAGGGCTTTTTTGACAGCGACCGTGTCGTAGTCATCGCTGGAGATTCTATTCTCGAAGGAGACTATTCGCCCGAGGCCATTGCGCTGCAGATCAATGCCTCTGGCCTCGAGTCACTCGAGCCGGTTGTCTCCGGGCTTGTCGACCTCGATCTGCCCACCCTCATGCCGGTGGGCACAGTTGTGGCCAACAATATTTGCGTGATCGACGGCATTTTTGGTTGCCTGGGCCGGGCGACTATCAAGATTACGAACGCGCCACCCAGTATTTCAAGTTTCGATGTGAACTTTAACTCTCAGCAAGACAGCGTACATGCCGATGTCAATCTGAACAATTTTGACCTGAACGTCTACATCGATGGGGGTTCCTGGGTGTTGGTACCCAATTGCAATCTCAACTTGAAGGCGAGCGCCGTTACCTTGTCAGGAAATTACGCGCTTGAGCCAGATGGCACCATCCCTACTCGAGTCGATGTTTTGCAGCTCGGCGGGGTGTCTACGATGTTCGTTAACTTTGACCAGACCTTTACCAGCGGTGCCTGCAATACGTTCCTTATCGGTGACATCATTCAGCTTATTATCGGGAACGTGAAGCCTATGGTGGTGGGTGGCCTTGAAGGGTTCCTCAACGACGTTGATGCAAGCAACAATACGCCCATTGCTTCTGCGATTGAAGGCGCACTAGCAGGTGTGGACGTCTCTGGCCCGCTTGGCCAGGCCTTGAACGCGCAACTCGATGCACCGTTCTTCCAGGTTCAGGAAACCACAGCGGGCATTACACTGGGCTCGAACGCGCGCTTTATAACGAATTACGGTACTGCCCCGGGCGAGTGTAATCCTCCTGAGAGCTCCCCCGACCTGACCGCTTCTTACCATGTTGCCCAACCTTTTCCAGACTTTGATAGCACCACGCCCGGCGGCTCTCCCTACGAGATCGGCATGGGTATCTCCAGTTCTGGCTTTAACCAGCTCCTGCGCTCAATGATCGAGTGCGGCCTGCTTGTTGCAACCATCACCGAGCTCGATTTGTTTGGCACGGGAACGCCAATACCTCTGACCTCGGGTCTGCTGTCGGCCTTCATTCCCGAACTTAAAGGCCTTGCGCCCAATTCACCCGCGCGTATCGAAATCAATCCCACTATGGCGCCGCTGATCACAGGCGCACCCGGTCCGGCAGGTGAGCTGGCTCTACTCAAAATTGCGCAGCTTCATCTGAAGGTGGTTGTTGACGTCGCTACGGAATCTGGCGTGGCGGTAATAGACGCAGCGGATATGATGCTTGATGCCGACGTCGGGATCGAGCTTACCGTTGATGAGGGTGCCGGCGCGCTGGTGTTTGAGCTCGCGGAGCCAGACCCTTTCAATATAACGGTGAAATCGGTAGAGAACCCTATCGGCGCAGACCTTTCCGATGTGGAGGCCCTGCTGCCACATATCGTAGGTTCATTCCTGCCGTCACTGGCCGGTGGCTTGGGCGGTTTCCCGTTGCCCTCATTTTTGGGTCTTAACCTCGATGTAGTTGAGGTTGCCCGCAACGGTGAAATGCTCACCATCTATGCCAATCTCGACTAGGGTAGCGAGCCCTGACAGCCCCCGCATAGGGGTGTCGGGGTGTTGGGCCACTAATCCAATTTCAGGGCGAAGGGTGCCGGCTCGCTGTCAGTGACAGGAAAGGTATTGCCTATGCCACGCATCACATTGACCAACGCGGGTATGTGGTGGGCAATGATCGGCAGACCGGAAGTGAGCAGTGCCGCAGACAGCTCACGCTGCGGGTCCGCCCAGGCAAACTTGTTGATCAACCCCAGATGACCAAAAGCGTGACGGCTGTTGGGCCCCCAGACGCCAAAGGGTGCATCGCCGAGCATTAAACCGGCACTGAAACGCATCGGGATAAAAAGGGTGCGGTCCAAGGTGCGGGAGCCGAACTCCTGAATCGCCCGCGCAACCGTGCTTTCGGCGCAAATACGCCGGCGACCCCACTTACCGCCGTTGAGCATCATCTGGAAGAAACGGCAGGTCTCCTCGGCGGTAGCCGCGAGGTTTCCCGCGGGAATAATCGCCTCCTGGAAGCGCGGGTCATTGCAGGTTGCCTCCAGTGTTTCGATATCCGCACCCAGAGCGCGCTTTAGAAAACTACCCAGCAGTAAACCCGGGCGTGGACCGGTGGCATACGTCATCGCCAGATCGTCCAGGTGCGCAGCTTCGATGCCATAGGTGAAGTACTTCATTCCCATGGGCTGACGGATTTTTCTGGTGATATACGCGTTGATATCCTCACCGGTGACCTTGCGCATTACCCGCTCGAGTACGAAACCGCCGGTAATCGCGTGATACGCCAGCTTCGAGCCGTCGGTCACAATGGGTTGCGCATCGCACAACAGCTCCCAGGTCTTGTCCTCGTCCCACAGCGTTTCAATAGCGACGTTTTTGGGCAGCCCGGGGATGCCGCCGCGGTGCGCCAGTATCTGGTGAATAGTGATGTTGTCCTTGCCCTTGCGGGCGAACTCCGGGGCATAGAATGCCACTGGGTCAGAGAGATTGATCAGCCCATCTTCCTGCAGCATATGCATCAGCAGCGCGGTGATACCCTTGGACGTAGAGTAAAGGCACATCGGGGTGTCGGGGGTGGCGAGCACTTTATCGCTATTGGCGTTGTCATTGGGCCCGTTGCCGCGGACATGGCCGATGGCCCGCGACATCAGGAGCTTGCCCTGGTATCGAATACAGACCGTAATGGCGGGATGCACACCCGTCTTGTATATCTTGATAATATTGTCCCAGATGCCATCCACATCCGCCTGCAGCAAGCCCAGCTCGCGCGGATCTACCTCTGCTTTCGAGTCGATACTGATGACCGAGTCGAGATCCTTCGGAATATCGCTCAGGTGAAAAACATTCTTGCGCAGAAGTTTCATTGCTGGAGCCTCTGTCCTGGTAGACGGTGATGAATTTTGCGGGCTTGTGGCCCATGTTAGGCGCAACGGGCGGGTGAGTGCAACGCGCACGCTTTACTGGACAAGCATGGCGCTATCATCCAATACTTCGGCTGTTGCCGCGCGCACATCAATCAACCAATAATGAGGAATACGCCATGCCCGTATCTACTGAAATCCTGTCCCCCGTTATCGCACTACTGTTATTGACCTGCGTCGTCTGGGGGTGGATGTATATCACGCGCATTCCGGCTATCCGCCAGGCCGGCATGACAATGGACCAGAACCTTCCCACCGGGCAGCAGATGTCACAGCTGCCACCCAGGGTGCGGTGGAAGGCGGACAACTACAATCACCTATTGCAGCAGCCGGTGATGTTTTACGCCGTGGCGCTGACGCTGGCACTGCTGGGCGCGGGCGAGGGACTGAATGTCACGCTGGCCTGGTGTTACGTCGGCTTGCGTGTCATTCACACACTGCACCAGACGCTGTGGAACCAAATCGAGCTGCGCTTCCTGCTGTTTAGCCTATCTTCACTGGTGTTAATCACTCTGGTCGTGCGCGCCGCCCTGCTGGTGTGGTGATTACCCCACACGCTAGCTGACCAGACTCCTGCCGCCGTCCACCTTGATAATCTGGCCGGTGATAAACGGCGCTTCGCAGGCCAAAAAGGCCACGGTGCGCGCGATATCCAGCGGCTCGCCCAACCGTTTTAACGGTGTCTGCTGCACGGTGTACTCGCGCATTTTGTCGTCGTAGCTGTCGTCGCCCTCTGGCCACAGTATGGCACCGGGGGAAATACCATTGACTCGAATATCCGGCCCCAACTCCACGGCCAAACTGCGCGTCAGCGAGGCCAGCCCCGCCTTGGTTGCGCCATAGACGTTAAAATCCCTGAGTGGCATATCCACATGCACATCGAGGATGTTAACAATGCTGGCGGCGCCAGATCGCATCCCTGGCAACAAACCCTGAATCAGGAAATAGGGACCGCGCAGGTTGGCGCCAAACAGGCTGTCAAACTGCGCCGGCGTGCACGTCTGGATGGGCGACGGCAAATAGCTGGAGGCATTGTTTACCAGCAGCTCAATGGCTGGATAGTGCGCAAGCAATTCGCTTGCCATTGCGCTGATCTGTGCCTGATCCTGCAAATCCGCCTGGAACAGGCGACAGGAGTCGGGCCGCTCGCGGCACAGCTCATCGACCAGCGTCTGCGCACCGTCTGCCGAGCTGCAGTAGTGCAATGCGATATCAAACCCAAGCGCGTGCAGATGGACCGCAATTGCACGTCCGATCCGTTTGGCTCCGCCGGTGATCATTGCTACCTTTCTCACGTCTAACCCCTTAAACGACTGTTAAATGTTGGGACGCGCCCCACAACTGACAAGGGCAGGCCACCGTCCCGGAACAGGCTGCCATCGTAATGCCTGATGACAGAGCAGGGGACGAACAGCGCTCGAACATCCGACTCGAAGAAACGCGATATACCCGGGTGCGGTTCAGGAGGTTAGCATAAGTCAGCCGGACAGCTGAATGTCCTGCCTGCACAGTAATTTGCGGTAGCCTCGGCGCGCCCAATAGTGTAAAAAACAAGCAACGATAACAAGACCAGACAGGCCCTGTATGCACCCTTTCTCAAGACTTTTCTGTATCGTGCTCGCCAGCAGTTTGCTGCTCGCCTGTTCCGACAACAACAATAACAATAGCAATACCGGCAATCCTGTTACGGCACCGGAGCCACCCGTCGTTACACCACCGGAGCCACCCGCCAGTATTTTTTCCCAGACTACTGTCAATATCCCCAGCGCAGCCACCCCGGCATTCACCCCGGGAACACCGGGTGTAACGGTCGACAACGCGAAACTGCTGCGCCAGTTCGGCTCAGCCGATATCAATTTAAATCAGGCGCGTTATACCCGCTACTTCCTGTCGGACAAGGATGGGATGCAGCCAGACGGTATTGTCGTCCTGATCCCGGGATTTGAGGGTGGTGCAGCGACGTTCTATCTACTGGCCGAAAACTTGCTGCGTCGCGCTGCGGCAGACGCCAATCTGGTATTGGAAGTGTGGGCGGTAGATCGTCGCTCCAATCAACTGGAAGACACCGTGGGGCTGGACATCGCCGAGGAATTACAGGATCCGCTGGTGGGGCTGGACTTCCTGTTCGGTGATGCCCTGGGCCTGGCGTTGAGCCCGGCACTGGTGGAAGGGCCCAACCGACGTGCCATTTTTTATAACACCAATTCAGACACTGCCTTTATGGCGCAGTGGACCCCGTTGGTTCACTCGCAAGACATCGACGCGGTCATTGACGCCGCCCGCAGTGTGGCTCGCAGCGGCAATGTGTTCCTCGGCGGCCACTCCGCAGGCACAGGTTATACCGCCCGCTATGCCGCTACAGATTTCAATCTCTCTGGCGGAGCCCCCGATCCAGGTTACGAGAAACTACGCGGACTGATACTGGTAGAGGGCGGAGGCGCGAGCCTGTCAGCGGATGAGCCCGACGAGGCGACGCTGGATTTGATAGAAGCGCGTTTTGATGGCGGCCTTTATGGTGCGGTTCGCGACCAGATGCCGCGCTGCATTGATGGCCAAACCGCCTGCGCCATCGACACGGCCGCGACCGATTGCGCAGCTTTTGACAATACGTCCTGCGTGGAACCTGAACTCGCCTTTTCAGTCATTCCCGGACTTTTGTCCACGCAATTGCTTGCGATTTCGGAAGTGGCTGCGCTGGATGCGTCGCTCAACGATGATACGGTCGCATCCATACTGCAGCGCGACTTTAACGAGATACCCGGCAACAATGTGATAGCGCAGGTGCCGGAACTGAATATCCTGACACCACTGGTAGGCAATTCGTCCGTATCATCGGTCACCCTGCTGGGAAAATTTCTGGACGATGACGGCCTGGCCGCAGCGGTAGCGGGCTTTCTCGCCACATCCGTGGGGTTTGAAGGTCCGGTTGTCGATGGTGTGGGCACCTGGTTGAGCAAGGGCGAACCACTGCCACCTGAGGCCCTGGTCGACAATGGTCCAGCGCCGCAGACACTAGCTGAATTCGGTAAATGGGGCAAAGAGGTGGAGCCTTCAGATCTTGAGGGCAGGATGCTGCCTATTTTTTATCGCGGCGCGACCAATTTCCTGGATTGGTATTATCCCTCTTCCGGCCTCGGCGTCACTAACGGGCTCGGGTTGGACACCACATCTCTATCGGCCCCACCACCGCGGGGACGTGGACGCAGCGATATCGACAATCGCACTCAGGCCGCCGCTATCGATATTCCAGTGATCGCATTCGGGGGCAGCAATGGGCTGACACCGGCACCAGCGGCCTGGCTCAGTTTTGCCGCCGCTATCGGCCCCTGCGCGGCACCAAGCTGTGATGGCACAACACCGCGCGTGGTGGACAACGCCAACCCGAGCGAGGCCTTTCCCACATTCGGCGAGGTCAGCGGTGGCTTTGAAGTGTATATCTCGGAAGGTTACAGCCATGTGGATATTGTCACTGCGGATGATGATGAAACCAATCATGTGATTGGCCCGATGGTGAATTTTATCAACCGCAACCTGCAGTAAGTGCGGCCTTGTTTCACGGCTGGCATCCTTTTCTGTGTACATTACTTTGATCATTCTCGAGGAGTAGCAAGTGTCAATTTTTGATAATTTCAAACTGGACGGAAAAGTCGCGATAGTAACCGGCGCCGGCAAAGGCATCGGAGCGGCTATCGCCAAAGCATTCGCAGAGGCCGGTGCCGATGTGGTGATCGGCGCACGCACGGTCGCCGACCTGGAAAGCGTGGCAGCCCAGATCACATCAATGGGGAGGCGAGCACTGGTTGTGCAGACCGACGTATTGGACTTCAGCCAGTTGCAAAACCTCGCTGATCGCACCATGGCGGAATTCGGCCGCATCGATATTCTGGTGAACAATGCCGGCGGTTTTCCGCCCAAGCCAGTCTCACAAACCACCGCGCGCGAGTTCGAGGGTGCCTTTCGCTTTAATGTGACCACAGCCTTTGAGCTCTCACGTATTTGCGCACCGCTGATGGTCGAATCCACCGGTGGCGGTGCGATCCTCAATATTTCCTCGATAGCTGGGCACAAACCCACCCCCTGTTTTTCCGCCTACGGTACGGCCAAGGGTGCGCTGTCTATGCTAACGCAGGAGTTGGCGCAGGAGTTCGCCCCCAAGGTGCGCGTCAATGCTATCGCCGTGGGCTCTACCAAAACAGACGCTCTCAATACCGTGCTCACACCCGAAATCGAACAGACAATGGTGGACCTGACACCGATGGCACGCCTGGGTGAGGTGGAGGATATCGCCCTCGGCGCCCTGTATCTCTGCACACCGGCGGCAAGTTATGTCACCGGCGAAATCCTTGGGGTCAATGGCGGGTTGGAGCGGCTCAATATGCAGATGCCGCGGGCTTGGGGCGGTATGGGCTAAATATCAGAAACGGCTTAAGTTTGTCCAAATTTGACTGCTTTGCACGCCTGTTTTCACACTACACTGGGCTATCAGGCGAGCAACGCAGGAGTCCAAAGTATGTCAACCGTATCCTTTACACCCAGCGACGTCACCCTGGTGCCGCGCAACAGGGAGTACGATATCGCTAACGCCCTGGCGGGAGACTGGTTTGACAACCATCCTTTCAAGACCGCCTGGCTCAACGCCATGTCGATCACCTTCCCGCTGGGCGAAAAATTCTTCATCGACAGCGTACGTCACTTTGCCGGGCAGATCGAAGATCCAAAACTGACGGAGGACATTCGTGGGTTTTGCGGACAGGAGGGCTTTCACCGCCGTGAACACCAACGCTACAACGAGGCGCTGTGTCGGCAGCGCGGCTATGACCTGCAAGTGATGGAAGGACGCCTTGAACGAAATATTCAACGAGGCTATAAGTATATGACGCCGCTGCAACGTCTGGCAGGCACGGCGTCCCTGGAGCATATCACTGCAATTTTAGCGGAATCGATCCTCAGTGAAGACAAGCCATTAATTGATAACGCCGACAGCGCGATGCAAGCGCTGTGGCAGTGGCACGCCGCCGAGGAAATGGAACACAAGGCTGTTGCTTTCGACGTCTACCGCGCTGTCGGCGGAACCGAGAAAATGCGTCGGAGAGCCATGCGCCAAGCGACGTTTTTTCTGACGCTGGATATTCTGATGGGGCTGGTGCACATGCTCAGGAAGGACAAAAAACTGTGGAGTTTGCGCTTGTGGCGTGAGGGCTGGAAATTTTTGTTCTTCAAGGACGGCATGCTGCGCAGACTCTGGCCCGCCTACAAAGAATACTACCGGGAGGGCTTCCACCCCTGGGATCGGGATACCCGACCACTGCTGGAATCCTGGAAACTGCACGACACTGTGCCGGGCTAGGTCACCCGGCATTCCAGAGCGTACCCAGGGGTCAGGAAAACTGACTGATAATATCGTCCGAGTACCGTTTCACACTGTCGATTTTTTTGTCCAGTTCGTCGGTCTCACCGTGATAAAACGGCCATGGCATCGTCAGAATATGGGTCACTCCGGCGTCCTCGAGACGCTTGTAGCCGTCGTAGTTCCAGGCATCCGAAGGGGTGGCCATCACCTCAAAGGGCAAGTGATCGCGGCCAAATTCCTTGCGCCAGGCCTTGATGCGATTAACACACTCAATAATTTCGTCGCTGGTCTGCAGATCGGTAACCCAGCCGTCTCCGAGGCGGGCAGCACGGCGCATGGCCGGATCTGAAATTCCGCCTATCCATATCGGGATGTACTCCGTCGGAGCGGGGTTCATTTCCAACGCGTCAAACTGATAGTGCTCGCCCTGGTATTGCACCAGCTCACCGGTCCACAGCAGGCGCAGAATTTCCAGCATCTCATCCATGCGCTTGCCGCGGGTCTTGAAATCAGCACCCATCAGTGCAAATTCATCACCTGACCAGCCCACACCAATTGCCGGTGTCACCCGGTTGTTCGAGACAACAGCTGCAGTACTGATGGCCTTCGCCACCAGAAACGGATTGCGCAGTGGCAGCACAAATATATTGTTGGTGAAGCGCAGCTTCTCCGTGATCGTCGCCAGGGCGCCTATCATTACCCAGGGATCGGGCCAATCG
This sequence comes from Halioglobus sp., assembly GCA_037969215.1. Taxonomy (GTDB): domain Bacteria; phylum Pseudomonadota; class Gammaproteobacteria; order Pseudomonadales; family Halieaceae; genus Marimicrobium. The sequence continues at coordinate 62,988 of JBBKWY010000036.1, read as the reverse complement.
GTAAAGGGTGGCCAGCGGCGGCGGCCATCCTCGGTATACGGGTATGGGGTATCGATACTCTCCGGATTGGCCACATGATCCGAGAAGGACATAGAGTGCCAGCCATGGGTGTCTGCGACAGGCGCCAATCGTGTCAGGTGCGCCACGCTGCTAAATGAGGTGGATAATACGAATTTCATGGAAGTTATGCTCTTTGTAGATACCCGTCAGGAACGGATTATTTGGAAATGTTAATCAGCTCACTCGGTTCAATATAGAGGTGGCTAAAGCATTCGCCCTCTTCTTCGTTCCACTGGTCAATATCACCCATATTGCAACGCGGGGCTCCGAGCACTTTCACATGTGAAATTTCCTCACAACCGATCCCTTCAAACTGCACGTCAGTGTATTTGTAGTTGGTCGGCTTGATGGAGGCAAATGCTATCGACTTACTGTCGTAGACAACACCTTGCTGGTTCAGCACAGACATTCGGGGTACCAGGGTGCTGATACGGTAGCCCAGATTGTTTTGCAGACGAAATTGGAGTTTACAGGCTTTCTTCATATCCCAGATGCGTGTTACCGACAGCACCGCACTGACAGAAGGGTCACCCGCCACAATTTCAACAAAATCCCAGGTTTGGTCGGCTTTCAGCAACACGGGGCGCCCGTCCAGCGTCACGGCCCTGATATCGGTCTCAGACTCCGCATGCACGTTTACACCAATAGCCAACAAGCCTATCAGCGTGAAAGTGGTTGCTTGCTTCATTAAATTGACTGTCATGGCAGTGTCTACTTTATATTAGCCGTGTGAAATACCGAGTGTTGCCTAGAGAGTATCGTCACTGCAAAGCGTACGCAATACCCGTCTGGCAAAGTGCGAATCAGTCTACATGGCCGCTTGCGTGGTTTGTTCTGGTGCAGGCGAATTGCAACCGACAAGCGTGGTTGGCTCATACGTTGTTTTCTGTGATAAAGCGCTCACCCAAAAATGATGTCCGGTAATTTTCTGCCATGCCAATCATCGGCACCTGCGCGCGTTCGCCCATGCAGGACCAAATGACCTGATTCACCAAGAGACATATTTGCACGCTAACCCAGCGAAAAGTACGCAATCTTCAATTCGCCGGCTAGACTGGAGAAGGCACTGGCAGAAACGAGTCTCATGGAAATAGGGTCACATGGTTCCAAAAGGCCCGACGACTCACGCTATAGCGATCAAGAGGGTGGCAAATATGGCTTTGTTTGGCGCGCACAGGTTTTCCTCGGAACGGGAACGGGAACGTGAAACCAATCGCACTTGCTAACGCAGCAAAGTACCGGTCGGACATTGATGGATTAAGGGCAATAGCCGTTCTCAGTGTTATTCTCTATCACTTCGGTGTAAAAACTTTCAGCGGCGGCTTTGTGGGCGTCGATGTCTTTTTTGTTATTAGTGGCTTTCTTATCACCCGTTTGATTATGGATGCTGCGGGTACCGGGACATTCACATTCGGCGGCTTTTATCTACGACGTGCGCGACGTTTGCTCCCCGCAATGCTGTTTACAATTTTTGTCAGCTTTGTCCTCGGTGCAGTGCTTTTCACGCCGACACATTTCGAACGCCTCGGTGGCTCGGCGCTGCATGGCCTTTTATCCATTTCCAACTTTTTCTTCTGGAATGAAAGCGGCTATTTCGACGCGGATTCTGCTGTCAAACCGCTATTGCACCTGTGGTCACTAAGCGTCGAGGAGCAGTTTTACTTTATCTGGCCACTATCGGTGGTATTACTGCTTAAGATTCCATTTAGCCGGATTGTAATGCCGGTGGTCTTCGTCTTGCTGGGCGTGGCAAGCTGGGCTTTTACCGAGTGGTGCCTGGATGTCGACCCTTCCGCCGCCTTTTTTCTGTTGCCATCCCGCATTGTGGAGTTCTGCCTGGGAGCGATTATGGTCTGGGTGGTGGGATGGCAACTGCCTGCCTGGATGGATCGCTGGCTGCGAGAAGTCGCTTTATTGATTGGCTTGACTCTTATCGGCTATGCGATCCTGGGGTTCACTAAAGACACCCCATTTCCCGGCACATATGCATTAGTGCCCTGTGTGGGCACGAGTCTGGCATTGTTCGGCGGCTCCTCTCGTATACTGGGTTCGATTCTACGCAGTCGTCCCATGGTATTCATCGGGCTTATCAGTTATTCCCTGTATTTATGTCACTGGCCGATCTTCGTCTTTTACACCTATACCTTTGATTCAGTAGATCTATCACCGATTGAAATCAGCGGCCTCACAGTATTAGCGTTTATCGTCGCGACCCTCATGTATCGCTTCATTGAGCGACCATTCCGTTTTGCCAAACCCGGGCCTGACGCGACCCTTTCTTCCACTCGCTTCGCGCTGACCAGCGCCTTGCTATGCCTCGTGTTGGCGTACGGGTCTGCCAATTCATGGGCAAATGGCGGTTGGTATTGGCGCTTTGGAGGCGGGGCAGATGTGGAGGAACTGTTCAATCTCGACAGGTTGCGCGCGGAAACCATTGACTACCAACACGAGTTCGTAAATGGCGCGGCCTTTAAGAGTTCCAAGAAACGTGTTCTGGTCGTTGGCGACAGCCATGCGCGGGATGTCAGCAACGGCCTTCACATGGCGTTGTTCGAGCGCGGCTATGAAGTACGCATGCTGGCGTTGGATGACATTTGCTTGCAAGAAATACATGTAGATGACAAGGCGACAGGTAAATCCCGTTCGGAGCAGACTCATGAATGCTCTAAACAAATCGACGCTTACCAGAAATCGATCAAGTCCAGACTCGCCGACATCATTATATACTCAGCAATGCTGTCGCCAGAGACCGCTCTTTCACTAGATAAGTTTGTCAAACTGGCCCGAAATACGTCACAAAACAAAGCTATGAAAGTCGTAGTCATGGACCGCGCAGTAAACTTTGGAACGCTCCATAATAAGGCAATCAAAAGCTATGCGGACGGTGTTTTGCCTCAGGAGATCAATGCCGATGCAGCGACGGTCGATAAGGATCTACCACTAATGGATGCTATCACGACCGCTTTCGCTGCGGACCCGACGCTTGAAGACGTACTGGTTGTTTCCAAACGCCGCTATCAGTGCAGCGAAACAAGTTGTAACTTTTTTGATAACGACGGCACGCTCGCGATCTGGGACAACAGCCACTGGACGCTGAAGGGTGCCAGGACATTTATGACGCGATTTTCGAATGATCATCCCGAGTTATTCAATCACTAAATTGTCAAAAAGGGAGCCTTTCCTTGGCTAGACGCTAGACAAGGAAAGGCTCTGCGTTTACCCGGGAAAACGATCAAACGTCGGCATATCATCCGGCAGGTAGTGATATTCCTGCTTTTCAACGCAATAAAACGCCATGTCTGGCTTACCGTACAGAGTCGGATCATCCATGGTGCCCACCTTGAGAATGACCATATCGGGCATGCTTGGAGGCTGGCTGGTCAACGATGTTCCGCAGTCAGCACAGAACTCCCGTTTGACCGGGGAATCCAGATCGGCGCGCGAAAAGGATTTGGGCTCGCCTGCGGTGTAGCGAAAGGCACTGGAAGGTAACGCCATCGCAACATTGGCACCGCCGCCCGAGATATACTGGCACTCTCGGCAGTGACAAAGTCCCTTCATCAACGGCTCACCATCTACTTCGTAACGTATTTTTTTGCAGTAACACCCACCGGTAAATTTCATACACCCCCCTCTTCAATAATTGTCAGGTTCTAACTTTCTAGACTTGAGACCATTTTTGTAACCCGAATACTGTAAACCAGGGCCGCGAAAGTCGCTACCCGGGTAGAATTTCTTTATATTTGGTGCTCCTGTCCTCAAACAGCAGACCCTCGCCATGAAATTCATTCAAACACTCGGCATATCGTTCTCACTCTGCGTTCTGGCTGCCTGCAGCAATGGCAACGACAACAACAGCGATTTAATCCTGATAGAAACCAGGCCTGCTCTCGAATTGAGTCTGTCAGAAGCGCCCATCGATTTGTCTGGCATTGCCGCAGATTATGCCGAAAACGTAAGTTACGGCGAGGGCGAGCGCAACCTGTTCGACATTTACCTGCCCGATTGTGATGCACCCACGCCTCTGGTCCTCTATATCCACGGCGGCGGCTTTACCGGCGGTAACAAAAGTTCAGGCCATTCGAATGAAGCGCAGATCAGGACGCTTTTGCAGAGCTGCGTCGCCTTCGCCACCATCAACTATACCCTGCTGAAGGTTCCATCAGCAGCGGAGGGCACCTCGTCTATCGCGGCACAGGGCGGCGTGCTGCCCTCTCTGCAGGACACCGCACGCGCCCTGCAATTTATGCGCTACCACTTCGCCAGTCTCAACCTCGACCCTGAAAATGTCGCTGCGTTTGGCGTATCCGCCGGTGCCGGTGCCAGTCTCTGGCTGGGCACCCACGATGATTTAGCCGACCCTGACAACGAAGACCCCATACTGCGCGAGTCCACACGACTCAAAGCCGTGGGCGCACTCGCCACCCAGTCCACCTATGACCTGCTCCGCTGGGAGACCGTGCTGCTGCCGATTACGGAAGGCCTTAAGGGAGTGCTGGGTGGCACGGATATTCCCACAGTAGCCAAGGCCGTCGGCGCCACCAACTACTTGCTCACCTTCCTCGGCGTCGACAATCTGGACGCTATCAACACGCCTGAGAACGTGGCCTATCGCGCCAATGTTGATATGTTGGGATTGATGGACTCTGGGGATGCGCCCATTTACGTGCAAAACTTTGAAACCGGATTTGACGATCTGCTGAACCTGTTTTTGCACCATGGTCTGCACGCGCTTGCTGTAAAACAGCGTGCGGATGAGGTCGGCCTGGAGAACGTAGCCTATATTGAGGAGCCGGCATATGCTCTCACCGACCCCTCCGGCGAAGACCTGACGTCATTCCTGTTGCGGCATATCGACTGAACCGGCAGCTGCATACCGGCAACTGCGCTCGGGTTTTACGTTACACTGGAATCCGGCTTTCGCCCTCCAACTATTCAGGTGCTACATGCACGACGACATCAATCCCTTTGCCACCGAAGAAATCACGCCCGCCTTTAATGATGAATGGGTGGCCAAGCGTCGCGTGGCTAACGCCATCAAGCAATTGACCGAGGCGCTGGTAACCAGCTCGCCCAGCATCGACACAATGCACGCCATCGCCGAGCAGCTTGAAGTCACTGCCGAGGAATTTCGTGGCTCGCCGCGCATCTACGGCCGGTTTAACTGGGCAGCCAGCGGCGAGCACGGGAACTTTGCCCAGATCAGTCATGAACTCAATCCGTTGGCGGGGTGGAGTAATCCGCTTGCACCGCCGATCAACGACTGGATCGACGGGGACCTCGCGTTTGGCACCTGCCAGTGTGGCTGGGCCTACGAGGGGCCGCCTGGCAGCGTGCACGGTGGCTATGTCGCGGCCATTTTCGATCAGTTCCTGGGCATGGCGCAGGTACTCGGTGGCCAGCCCGGCATGACCGGCTACCTGCATATCAATTACCATCAACGTACGCCGCTCAACACGGAGTTGAAGCTGGAGGCGAAACTGGTAAAGGTGGAACGTCGCAAAACCATCATGCGAGGTGAAATGTACGCTGAGGGTGTTATGACAGCCAGCGCAGAGGGCCTCTTTGTACAGCCAAGGGGGGGTATCGACCTCATCCGGGCTCAGAAATCAGGCCCGCAACAGCAGGATTAGGTGCCGTTCTAAAGCTAGCGCGCCTCGGGTGTTAGACCGGCTCGATTACTCCAGCAGACCGCCGTGCTCAGGTGCCGGTCGCGCACGCTGGTTGTACAGCAAAGAGACAATATCACTGGCCTCTTTTTTAGACAGTGTGGAATAATCCTGGGACAGCTCGCTCCCCACCGCCATACCGCGCTGTAGTGCCGGGCGCTCACTCAGCGTATTCAGCCAGCGTTTAACGTATTTGAACTCATTGATGTCTATCCCCTGTGCCTCCCACCCGACACTCCAGGGATAGCACGCCATGTCGGCAATCGTGTAGTTGTCACCCGCCATATAGCGACGGTCGTAGAGCCGATTGTTCATCACGCCGTACAACCGGTGCACCTCGTCATCAAATCGGCGCAACGCGTAAGACTGATCCCCCTGACTGTCCTTGAGACGCGCAAAATGCCCGCGCTCCCCGATCTTCGGGCCCTGGTTGGCCATCTGCCACATCACCCATTGATAGACTTCCCACTTCTCTCGCTGACCGCTGCCACCAAACTGCCCCGTCTTCTCTGCAAGGTACATCATGCACGCCCCCGACTCGAAGACTGACAGCGGTTTGTCGCCATGCCCGGGATCGTGATCGACAATGGCGGGCATGCGATTGTTCGGGCTGATCTGTAAAAAATCATCCTCAAACTGTGCGCCTCGACCTATCTCACAGCGAATCACCGTGTAATCAATACCACACTCTTCCAGCTGGATTGTGAGCTTCTTGCCATTGGGGGTGGGCCAGTAATGCAGATCTATCATAAGGTTTGCGCTCGCGTTGCTCGTAGTGTCCCGATGGGGATTACTCTACGCGCGCCTGACCGGGCAGCGCAAGTGCCGGGAACATCCAGGTATTTTGAACCACACGGTGCATCTGATGCGCCGCAGCATCGACAATGTCCGCCACATAAACTATGTTGCAGAGAAATGAAAATAAGGAGCTGGCATGAAATCAAAATCCCAGATAGAACAAGAGGCGCAGGACACCTACCACCGGTTTGTGGCGACACGTGACAAGGTAGATACAGGCGAGTGCGGCTGGGATGTGATGGCGGATTTTTTCACTGAAGACGCCGTCTATATAGATCCCGCCTGGGGACGCCAGGAGGGCCGGGAAAATATCCGCCAGTTTTTTCAGGATTCCATGGCCGGGTTGACGGGTCACGGCTGGTCAACACCGGAGCGCTGGACCATGGTAGATGGACATCGGCTGGTCAGTCACTGGGACCAGGTGCTGGGCGACAAACCCGACGGCGGCCAGTGGCTCGTGCCGGGCATCTCCATTCTTTATTACGCTGGCGACGGCCTGTTCTGCTACAGCCACGACTACCTGAACATGACTTTCATCGGCGAGACCATGAAAGCAATGGCCTGGCAGCCGCCACCGGGGTTTAATATGCCGCCGCGCAAACCGAACTGGTCGACTGATCTGCCGCTCGCATGGCGTTCGCTGCCTGATGCTTTTGCCAACCAGGGGAAGTAGAGATCATGACAATACGCGTCATACAGTGGGCGACCGGCGGCGTGGGACGAGCTGCGATCGAGGGCATTGTGGCACACCCGGAACTGGAACTGGTCGGGTGCTGGGTTCACTCGCAAGAGAAGGACGGCCGGGATGTCGGTGATCTCTGCGGTATGGCACCACTGGGCATCAGCGCTACCTGCAATATCGATGCCCTGGTCGATATGGACGCCGACTGCGTCATGTACAGTCCCATCATGGCAGACGCTGGCATCGTCGCTCGTCTACTCGCCTCGGGCAAAAACGTCGTAACACCCCTCAACTGGTTTTATCCCGGTAAGCGAGATGTCTCGGAGTTGGAACAGGCCTGCCAGACCGGCCACAGCACCTTGCACGGCTCCGGCATTCACCCCGGCGGCATTACCGAGCGTTTCCCGCTGATGATTTCCGCCCTGTCCAGCGCGATAACCCATGTGCGCGCGGAGGAATTCTCGGACATTCGCACCTATGGCGCCCCCGCTGTCATCAGCGATATCATGCTGTTTGGCAAAACGCCGGAAGCAGCGGCGGCCAGCCCAATGGTTCACTTTCTCGGCCAGGGGTTCCAGCAATCGATGGAAATGGTCGCTGCAGAATTGGGTTTCGACGTGGATGCCAAGGTCATAGCCAAGCACGAAGTGGCTGTCGCCACCGCGCCTATCGACTCGCCGATCGGGGTTATCGCCCCCGGCCTCGTTGCGGCACAGCGTTTCACCTGGCAGCACACGGTGCGTGGCATTCCGGTTATCACCGTGCGGGTTAACTGGTTTATGGGCGAGGAAAATCTGGAGCCGGCCTGGGACTTCGGGCCACAGGGCGAGCGCTTTGAGGTGGAAGTGTGCGGCGACCCATCCTCCCAGGTCACGTTTCACGGCTGGCACCCCGAGTCCATCGCCGCTGGCCTGATTCGCAATCCCGGTATAGTCGCCACCGCCAATCATTGTATCAGCGCCATTCCTTACGTGTGTCGCGCCGCACCGGGAATTAAAACCTATCTGGACTTACCGCTGATTGCCGGGCGTGCTGCGCCCGATCTGTCACGGTGACAGGCAGACTTGCAGGGTTAAACTGCTGTCAAATAGCGCACTAACAGGGAGAGTATATGTCTGATTTAGCATTCAAAGTGCCACGGGAATTTCGTCGTGGGGGTAAAGCGGGAAAAGAGGCGGAGTCTGTAGAATCCGGCGCGCAGTTAATCCAACTTATGTGTCGCCGGTTAAACCTGCCTGACCTGGGGAACTCCAGCGTATTGGATATCGGCTGCGGCAGTAAACTGGTGCAGGCGATACTGGATGATAAACTGCCCATCGGCCGCTATGTCGGCATCGATGTGGCGCCCAAATTAATTGATTTCCTGCAGAAATCCGTCACTGACCCGCGCTTCACGTTTCATGTATCAAACTCCCACAACGAAATGTACAACCCGGAGGGCGAACCACTGAGCGCCGACTCACACCTGCCGGTGGAGGAAGCCAGTTTTGATATTATTTGCCTGTTTTCTGTATTTACTCATCTGGCGCCGCATGACTACGTGGCCATGCTGCAGATGCTCAGACGATACATAAAGCCCGGCGGGAAAATCATATTCAGCTTGTTCCTGAATGAAACCACAAAGGGCGGTTTGTCATTTATTGACGGCGTGACAAGAGCGTGGGGTGCCAATCCCCAGCACAGCAGTAAGTTCCAGGCGGCGTTCCGTGAAAAACTCGAAGCCGTGAATGAGAACGGTGAACTGGACTTTCTCGACTACGATAAGTCCCAACCTCTTAAATGGGCTATCTACGCCAGAAGTAATGCGTTGCGGCTGATGCAGGAAACCGGCTGGTCGGTAGATTCCCTGAATGACCCAGAGGGCTATATCCAACACTACATGATATGCAGCCCTATATAGCAGACGTTCATTCACTCCAAACGGGATTCATACCATGAATGCGATCACCAAAATTGTTTGCTTCCTTGTTGCCGGGCTTCTACTGGTGGTAGTGGCTTTCGATATCTGGGGCGCTCTCACTCTGGGGCGCATAACGCCCGCCGCAAACCCTCAAGTGCAGGCGGACGCCAACAAGGTGGTGATGGTCTTCGGCGCGACCGGCTCGGTGGGGGACGGTTTGCTCAAGGCGGCGGTGGAGGATCCCGACGTAGAGAAGGTTTACGTGGTTACACGGCGCAGCTCGCCACGCATTGACGCTGGCGTGGCATCGGGAAAAGTGGAGATGCTACTCCACGAGGATTTTACTGACTATTCCGACCTCGCGGCCGAGCTGAGTCAGGTCAATACCGTAATGTGGGGCCTTGGAGCCACTTCGGTGGGGATGGATGATGCGACCTACACCTGGATACACGTGGATTTTCCCGTCGCTTTTATCAAGGCATGGCTTGCTGCCCGCACCGAAGGCCCGATGTCATTCCACTCTGTCACGGGCATGGGCACCGATGCCAATGGTGAGCAACACTGGGCCAGAGAGAAGGGTCGCGCGGAAATCGAGGTCGCAGCGTTAGCCAACGGTAGCGATCTGCGTACCTTTGGTTATCGCTCCGCGTTCGTGCGGCCGAGCAGCGAACAGGCCAACGCCATGCATTATATTCTCGAAGCCTTGCTACGCCCCGGGTCGTTAGTCATTTCCGCGAATGAGCTGGGCGGTGCCATGCTGGAAATCAGCGCGCGAACCACCGAGCTGGACAATGGCACCCTGATTGACAACGCCGACAGCATTGCCTTTGCCGAGGCTTACCATGAGCGGACAGCGCACTAATCCCTGACAGACCTACAACTTGCAACAGGTTTCGCCCATAATGGCGGCCACTGCCTGAACACTGTTCACCTATTTAACTACCAGGTCATCGTCGCCCATGAAATCTCCACTGAAAATATTGTTGTCCTGCCTGCTGCCGCTGGCATTACTGCTACCGCTGGGAGGCTGCAGCTGTGGTTTTGACTGCAATAACGATGATGACGATGGCAACAAGCCGACACTGCTCACTCTGGGGCTTTCAGACTCCCTCCCTGAGGATTTGAAGCAGGTCGTCATTGAGGTAGGCAGCATTACCTTCAAGCGCAGCGGTGTGGACGCTGTTGTTGTCGATACCTTTACCATTCCAGGACTGGACCTGGTCGACGAAGACACCTTCAAAATCGATCTTCTGAAATACCAGGGCACCAACCAACTGAAGGTAATTACCGGGCTTGAGCTAGTGCCTGGGTTCTATAATGAAGTGTCCATCACCATCATCACCGGTGGCATTGAACACTCCTATGTTCAGCTGGCGGCCGACGATAAGCTCAAGGCAATCGAGGTTGGCAGCGGCGTCCAGGGGCTGCCAGGCATGCAGCTCGCCTCTGGCGAGCAGACCTTTACCATGGAATTCGGTCTGGCGCAGGCGCTGCAGTATCAAGCTGTGAAAGACACGTATTTGCTGACAACCAACGGTGTGCGTATGGAGGATAATCTGACCGCCGCCAGATTGTCTGGCACCGTAGACAGCACCCTGTTCGACACCGTCTCACCCTGTAACGAAAAAACTACGCCAACCAAGGGCAACAGAGTCTACCTCTACAAAGGCACCGGGTTGCTGGCCGAGAATCTGGCCGACGTATTCACCAGCCAGAGCACTACAACCGCGCCGGCAAATGCCATTGCACCGTTTGCGGTGGCGTCGATGGCGCAAAGCTCGTTTACGGATAACTGGGAGTACTCCTTTGGCTATATTCCAGCGGGCAGTTACACCATCGCCTTCGCCTGCAATACCGCGGCCGACGACGCCGTCGAGTACAACGGGCTGGTGATTCCGCTTCCGATTACGCAAAAATATGAGATCACCCTGGCGGAAGAAGACAAAGGGGTGTGCAATCTGGCCGAAGCAACAAATCCCAGCTGCTAGCTCAGCTCAACGTTCTGCTAAGAGCGCTCTTATCCGCTCACTTTGAAAGGATATCAGGACCGGGGTCACACAACGCCACTCTGTAGGTGACCCAGTTCTCCTTTCTCAAATTCTAGAATCGACACCCAGCAGCATCCTTACTAGTCTGCCAGTGCAGGAACAGACTAGAGAGGTATATCGTGCGTTTGGTCAAACTCCCCACTACGAGACTGGAACCCGGCATGTTCATTGCCGAGCTCGACAGGCCGTGGTTGGAAACACCATTTGCGCTACAAGGTTTTGTGGTGCGAGACGCTGAGGAAATCCAGTATGTTTCCAATTACGTCGAGCATGTGTATGTCGATGCGGAATATACCGGAGCCCGGCAACCGTTAACGCTTGCCGTTGCGGCAAATGAAGCGAAACCGGTGATGCGACTGGCGCTCAAAGCGGAGTTCAAACGCACCAAAGTTTCCTTTAGAAAAGCCGCGGAGACTCTCGACACGGTTTTCCACGCGTTGCGCAGCGGCTCCCCTGCTGATATCAGCGCCGTGCAAACCGCTCTCAATCCGCTGATAGATGGCGTCTTCCGCAACCAGGAGGCCGTGGCCGCGCTGCTGCGACTGAAAGACGGCGGCGAATACCGCCAGCATCATGGCGTATCGATGGCCGTTTGGGCTGCCATAGTGGGGCGGCAAATTGGACTGGACCGAATTGAATTGGAAAAACTCGCTGTCGCCTGTGCACTGTGCGATGTCGGCATGACGCAACTCCCGTCTGAATTGCTCGATCAAGCAGAGAACCTCACAGATCCCCAGCGACGAATCATCAGGGCTCACCCAACAATGAGTGCGAGTCTGGTGTCTAAAACTGACGTTATAGACAAAGAAATAATCGAGATTATCGAGAATCACCACGAACGACTGGACGGGTCGGGTTATCCGCGCGGCACCGAAGGCGCATCCATACCGCTACTCGCACGCATCGCCGGGCTGGTGGATACCTACGACGCTATGATCACCCCGCGCCCGTATGCGAAAGCGAGAACCTCACATGAAGCTACCCTGGAATTGCTGGACTGCAGCGGTCACCGCTTCCAGGAAGCCTTGGTAGAACAGTTCGTACAAGCCATCGGCCTGTTTCCTACGGGTTCCATGGTTGAACTGAATACGGGTGAAGTGGCAATCGTCGTCTCACAGAACCTCACGCGTCGACTCAAGCCAGAGCTGGTGATCGTACTCAATGGCGCGAAAGCACGCCGGACGACACCAAAATTGGTGGACCTGACCGACCAGTTTATCGCCGCAGAGGGCGAGCGCTGGATTGCCCGGGAACTGCAGCCCGGCACTTACGGTATCAGCAGCGAAGAGTTTTTCATCTGATGCCCGCCACCAGCCACAGTATTCTCGGTCTGGTGGAGCTGACAAATATCGGCGCGGGTGACATTGACAATAAAACCACCAATCGAATCTTGCACGATGCGTTTGGACATCGTTTGAATGGCTGGGTAAAAACCAGCGGCCAATGGAGCTTTCTCAACGATAATCGCGCCTGCGTCATACTCCGGGACATTGATAGTGCGGACGAACTGGAAATAGCGGTTGCACAACTCGACAGTGTTTTCAAAGAACCGCACTATCATCTTGGGCAAGCACTGCCCTTGACAGTGACGGCGGGCTTCACCGAATTCAACGACCGGAATTCGGACCTGGCGCTGGCCATGCAACAAGCCGGTATCGCTCTGGATCAAGCCAAGCAATCCGACCATCTGTTCCAGGTATTCTCCTCACAGAACGCCACGCCGCTACCAGACGAAAGCGAGCTAATTGCGCATATGCACACAGCGTTGCAGCAGGATAATTTCCAGCTGTTTTACCAACCGAAGGTCGACGCGGGCTCGCACACTCTGATTGGCGCTGAAGCCCTTGTCCACTGGCACCACAGTGAGCGAGGGATAATCTCCCCGGACCAGTTTATCGATGTGGCCGAACAGCACGAAATCATCAAGCCGCTCACATGGTGGGCCATACGATCGGCGGTCAGTCGCTTGGCGCAATGGCCGGAACAGCTGTCCATCGCAGTCAACATCTGCCCCGCGCTTCTTCTGGATGACGACCTTTTCTCGGAGGTGAAAGCGGCGTTGATCTTGTTCGATGTCAAGCCGTCGCGCCTTCATCTGGAAGTGACTGAAAGCATCACGGTCGAGCATCAGGCACTGATGCTCGACCAACTTGCTGGATTGCACAGTATCGGCGTGACAATTGCTATTGATAAATTCGGTGCCGGCGTTTCGTCGCTGGCATTCCTGCGCGACCTGGCTGTTGATGAGTTGAAGATCGACCAGCGCTTTGTCGAACGCATACTGGTATCAAGTCAGGACGATGCTATCGTAAAGACAATCATCGGTCTGGCACATAGTCTTTCACTGAAAGCGGTTGCCGAAGGCGTGAAATCAATCGCGATTGCTGACCGCCTGACACAATTGCACTGCGATATTCTTCAGGGTTCCGTGTTCGACAAGCCTCTTCCGGACAAGGAATTTGAACTGGAGTACCGAATCTAACTTTCTGCCTGTGTGTCTGTCACGATTGAAGTTGCCACCATTTTGCAGTAGCTTTAGTCCAGAATTGTGAGTGGGAGACGATGCAAACTATCCTGCGATTGGACATGGCTGGTCAACCTCGTGGCTGGATTACGCTGCACGAAGCAGTGACAGCTTATGCCAAGGGGGATGTCGTCTATGGCATCGGAAAAACCCTGCCACCCATTTTCGGGGGCATTCAACGCCTCAGTGGCTCGCGTTCACGTATAGACCTGCAACCCATCGTCGCCATCCAGGGCAGAATCATCCAGAGCTTCATCCCCCCGCTGTGCAATCGCACTTTATTCCGTCGAGACGATCATAGTTGCCAATATTGCGGGCGGCAGCTTGCGCGTGCCGATCTAACCCGCGATCACGTGCTCCCCACCTCACGGGGCGGCACAGACCGCTGGGAAAATGTAGTAGCTGCCTGTAAGCGCTGTAACTGGGAGAAGGATAACCGCACGCCCGAAGAGGCGCATATGCCGCTGCTGGCCGTCCCCTTCAAGCCCAACTGCTGGGAGTGGCACTTCCTCGCCAAGGATCGAATCCTGAGCGACCAAATGGACTATCTGTCACAGCGTTTTCGCGCTGAGCGCGCCTGGGCTGCTTAACAACATTCGTCCGATGCCGCTATACTAAAATCCCAATCAGTCCACCCGGGTATCCGTGTGAGCGAGTCCCAGCAGGAGAAAAATAGTGCCCAGCGAACATCTCAAGGCCGTCCACTCCATGATGCACCAGATGGCGCAATCAGTCATAGGACAGGACGAGGTCGTGCGCACGCTGACACTTGCCTTGCTGTGTAACGGCAATGTGCTATTGGAGGGCCTGCCGGGCACCGCGAAAACACGTTCCATCAAAACCTTGTCCCAGGTACTGCAAGCCGGACTGGGGCGCATACAGTTCACACCGGATCTACTGCCCTCGGACGTGACGGGAAATGAAATCTATCAGGACAATCACGGCAAATCCGAACTGCAGTTCCAGCCGGGCCCTATCTTCAATGAGTTAGTGCTGGCAGATGAGATCAACCGCGCGCCCGCCAAAGTGCAATCGGCCCTGCTGGAAGCGATGGAAGAGCGCCAGATTACCGTCGCCGGAAAAACCTATGCGCTGCCACCGTTGTTCATGGTATTGGCAACACAGAACCCCATTGAACAGGAGGGTACGTATCCCCTTCCGGAAGCGCAGATGGATCGTTTCCTGATGAAGATATCAGTGGACTACCCGCAGGCAGAGGCGGAATTGGCGATCATTCGCATGCTGCAGGCGGAAGAGGCACAGCCCACCTCAACTCTGCAGAAAATTCCGCAATCGCATATCTTCGCCGCCCGCGACATGATCCAGAAAATGGAAGTGTCCGCAGCGGTCGAGCAATATATTGTCGATCTGGTTATGGCCACGCGGCTGCCGGCCAAATTCGGTGACAAACTGGCGCGCTGGATCGACACGGGTTCCAGTCCCCGCGCCAGTATTTCACTGCATCGCGCGTGTCGTGCGAGCGCCTGGTTGGATGACAGAAATTACGTCGACCCGGACGATGTGCGCTCGGTCCTACACTCCATCATGCGCCACCGCCTGATCATGACGTACGATGCACTGGCCGATCACATCTCGCCGGACGACATCATCGATGAGATTATCCGGCAGGTCGCGGTCGGCTGAGCGATCGTGCGCGCACCTACTGACGAAAACGTCTACACCAATCTGCACGCGCTGGTGCGCTTGCGTTTCACTGCACGCGGATTCAACTATCTGCCCAGACAACCGGTGCGCTCACTGCTCAGCGGGCGCAAACGTTCACGCCTGCGCGGTCGCGGCCTGGATTTCGATGAGTTGCGCCATTATCGGCCCGGCGATGATATCCGCAATATGGACTGGCGCGTCACCAATCGCACGGGTAAACCGCATGTGCGGATTTATACGGAGGAACGTGACCGCCCCGTGATCGTGCTGGTCGACCAGCGCCTGCCCATGTTTTTCGGCAGTCAACACAAGATGAAATCCGTGGTGGCGGCCGAGGTCGCGGCCATCACCGCCTGGCGAGTACTCTCTGTTGGTGATCGCATCGGCGCCATCCTGTTTAACGATCACAAAACGCTGGAGACACGACCCACACGCAACGAACGCCGGGTGATGGGCTGGCTGGGCGATCTGACTGCGATGAACAATGAGCTATCAGTCACGGCTGATCACGGCAGCAATCCCGATGCATTGGGAGAGGCCCTGGTGATGTTGGAGCGCAGTATCGGCCACGATTACCTGGTGGTGCTGATATCGGATTTCTATGGCTGGAACGACGCGACCCTGAGGAGCATTCGCCGCATCAGTCGGCACAACGATATCGTCTGTTCGCTGATCTACGACCCCCTGGAGCGCGACATCTCCATGGCCGACAAACTGGTCGTGAGCGACGGCAAATACCAGCTGGAGATAAACCCCGAGCAACAGGGGCTGGGGGAGAAGTTCGAGGCCAGTTTCGAAAGCTCTGTCGCGCACGTACAGGGCGAACTCAGACGTCACGATATCCCGGTGATACCCATCGATACGGTAAACCCGGTGGCGGATCAGCTGCGCGAAAAACTGGGCGGTCAGAGGGTATTCGTGTGAGTGCGCCGCCGCTGCCGGATATCTTTGGCAATTACGCGCTGCGCGACTTTGTGGAGGTGGTGTCACCCGAGGACATCAGCTGGCTGCCACAAACAGCCGGGTGGGCGTGGCTGGGGGTCCTACTGCTGGCTGGGCTGGCGTACTACAGTTGGCAGAGACTGCGGCACTGGTATCGCAACCGCTATCGGCGAGAGGCGACGGTGAGACTGCAGCAGCTTGCGCAGGCCGGGCCACAGGACAGCTGGCTGATCGAGCTCAACAGACTCCTGAAACTCACTGCGCTAGCCGCGTTCTCTCGCGAGCAGGTGGCACGGCTATCGGGGAAAGAGTGGGTCGACTTTCTTAATCGACACTGCGTGTCGCCGCCGTTCTCGCCAGACCAGGGCAATTTGCTGGCGCGGGGAGTCTACGAAAACGCCACTGTGGCCGACGCGACGCGACAGGCTTTATTTGCCGCCTGCCTGAACTGGGTCCAACAACACGAGACCCCAACACATGTATGAGCTGGCCCACCCCTGGGCGTTAGTCCTGCTGGCGCTGCCCCTGATCATGTGGCTGCTTCCCGCTTACCGGGAAAGTCGCGATTCAGTCAGGGTACCGTTCTTCGATAAACTCGTAGAATTGAGTGAACTGCGCCCCGGCAGCGGTGCGATGATTCTGCGGCGCGACCGTGTCCAGCGGGTGCTGGTCGGCTTTATGTGGCTTTGTCTGGTACTGGCTGCGGCCAAACCTGAATGGATTGGCGCGCCGATCGAACAACAAAAATCCGGTCGCGACCTGATGATCGCGGTGGATTTATCCGGCTCCATGGAGACACGTGATTTCGTCCTGCCGGACGGCGCGACGCTGGATCGACTGCAAGCCGTAAAACAGGTACTGGCGGAACTGGCGGACCAACGTGCCTCCGATCGTCTCGGTCTCATCGTATTTGGCAGCGCCGCCTATCTGCAAACACCGTTCACCGATGACCATATCGTCTGGGAGCAACTACTCACGGAAACCGAGATCGGCATGGCGGGGCAGAGTACCGTGTTTGGCGATGCGATTGGGCTGGCGATAAAACTGTTCAAGGAGAGCGACTCAGACAACCGCGTGCTGATCATGTTGACCGATGGCAATGACACCGGCAGCACCGTACCCCCGATCGATGCCGCCAAGGTGGCCAAAACCTACGGCATTCGTATCTATACCATTGCCATCGGCGATCCCGCCTCGGCCGGCGAGGAGGCGCTGGATCTGGACACCATCAACCGCGTCTCTGAAGTGACCGGGGGTCAGTCTTTCCAGGCGCTGGACCAGACGGAACTGCGGCGCGCCTACCAGGCCATTGCCACACTGGAGCCCGAAATCTACGAGAGCATCAGCTTTCGACCGCGGCAAAGTCTGCACTGGCTGCCCATTGCCATCGCGCTGGTGCTGTACACGCTGTACCACAGTTTCGGAACCTGGCGCACGTGGCGCGCCCTGCACAGAACAGGTACCCGTGATGCTACCTGACCTCAGCGCGCTACAGTACTTTCACTTCCTGCGCCCCGAGTGGGGCCTGCTGGTGATACCGTGGCTGGCGATGGTGTTGGTACAGAATCGGCAGCGCGCCGACAGGGATATGTTCGGCGGCATCATCGCGCCGCACCTGCTGCAACACCTGCGTCTACAGCGTTTCGATACACGCTGGCTCAACCCGCGCAACTTCTCGATGGTGTTCATGCTGCTGGCGCTGCTGGTACTGATGGGACCCAGTTGGCGCCAGCAGCCCTCGCCGCTAAATCAGGACGAGGCGGCCCTCATTATCTTGCTGGATGCCTCCAGTTCCATGCAGCAAACCGATGTGCAGCCCAACCGCCTGCAGCGTGCCAAGCAAAAAATTTCCGACCTGCTGACGCTGCGACCGGACAAGCAGACAGCATTAGTGGCGTATTCTGGTACGGCCCACACCGTATTGTCACTCACCGCTGACCAGGAGATCCTCAACCAGTATCTTGCCGCGATCACACCCGCCGTCATGCCGCGCTCCGGCAAGTTTCCCGAGTACTGTCTGCCGCTGGTAGACGAAATACTGCGTGAGACCCAGGCCCCCGCCACCGTGGTGATGTTCACCGATGGCCTGGGGGCAGACAGCGAGCAGGCGTTTGAGCGATTTTTTGCGAGTCGTCCGCATCAACTGGTGGTGGAGGGCATAGGCAGTGAAACCGAAGCCCCGGGAAGCGCACCACTGGAACGACAATCACTGGAAGCACTGGCTGCCGCAGTGAACGGAAACTATGTGTCGCTGACCGTAGACGACGCCGATGTCCGCCAAATCAATCGCCGCGTAGACAGCCACTACGTGGTGATCGAGGACAGCGCGCTGCCGTGGCTCGACAGCGGCTACCCGCTGGTTTTCCCGGCGATGATCCTGTTCCTGATGTGGTTCCGCAAAGGCTGGACCCTGACCTGGGCCTGTTTATTGCTGCCGGTGATACTGAGCTCCGCGCCTTTGCCGGCGGTAGCACAGAGCGAAGTCCCGGAAAATGCCGTGGCCGGCAGCGCCAGTCACTGGTTTGCGGACTGGTGGCTGAGCGGCGATCAACAGGGGCGCCTGTTGATGCAACTGGGGCGCTACCCCGAGGCCGCCGCTCGATTCACAGACCCGATGTGGAAAGGTATGGCCTACTACTTCGGCGAGGAGTTCATGCTGGCGGCGGAGTATTTTTCCCGCCGCGACAGTGATGACGCACTGTTCAACGAGGCCAACGCCCGCGCTCAGGCGCGGGATTATGTGCGCGCGGTCAATCGCTACGATCGCCTGCTGGCGCGCCAGCCGCAGTATCCCGGCGCTGTCGCAAATCGCACGCAAGTGCAGGCGCTGATCGACGAAATCAACCGTCTCAGTGAGAGCCAGCAAGAAGAGGCCGGTGTCGGCTCTGAGGAGAAGGAGATGGGCAGTGACGACGCCATTGCCGCCCAGGGCGCGGAAGAAATCGTCTGGCAGGAGGCACAGATCAAACAGCTGACAGCCGAGCAGATTTTACAGGATCCCGCCACCAGCGAGATGTGGCTGCGCGGCGTACAACAGGATCCGTCCAACTTTTTGGCCATCAAGTTCGCCATGCAGCTGCAAGGTAAAGAGACAGAACCTCAACCGCAGGGTGCCCAGTGAAGCTCGCCCGATTTTGGCTGCCGGCTTGCGTGTTAGCGCTGACTACAGCGTTTAGCACAGCCACTTTTGCCACCTCACTGGAGGCGTTGCAGGCGTCCGGACACCTGCATATCGACAGCGAAATAACACCGACCACGGGTATCGTGCCGGGGCAGCGCGTCAAGCTGACACTGGAGATCGCCACCGACACCTGGTTTACCGGCGGCACCCGTATCGGGATTCCTGAAGTGCCGGGCCTGATCATATTGCAAACAGAGCAGTTCGCCAGCAATGCCAGCGAGAACCGCAACGGCCAGAGCTGGGTGATACAGCGCTGGACCCTGGATGTCTTTCCCCAACGGGCCGGTGAATTCACCATCGGCCCAGTGCCGCTTCAGATACAGGTAAACGCGGGAGAAGAGGGCAACGTGAAGGGTGAGTTGCACAGCCCACCCCAGCAGTTCAGTGTGGCGATTCCAGCGCGCCTGGCAGAGGTGCAACAGTGGGTGGCAGCGCCGGAGTTTCGCGTAAGCCAGAGCTTTAACCGCGCGCTTGATAGCCTGACGGTAGGAGACGCGTTCGAACAGGAGGTCACGTTCGAGGCATCGGACGTGTTGGCCATGATGCTGCCGGGCTACGACACCGCGAATCAGCCTGGCCTCGCCGCGTATCCGTCACCCCCGACACTGGAGAACAGCAACAACCGCGGACAGCACCTTGCCAGTCGCAGTATTCGCATCAGCTACGTGATCGAGCAGCCGGGGAGCTACCTGCTGCCCACACAGGATTATTTCTGGTGGAATACGCAAAGCGGTGAACTGAAGCGCTTGTCCCTGCCAGAAACGCGCATCGATGTCGCTGGCACAGTCTCCGACCAGCAAGTCCCGAGCAGCCCCTTTGCCATCAGCACGCGCCAATGGTTACTACTGGCTGTCGGTATCGGCCTGCTGGTAGCCACGGTGTTGCTGGCCAGACGCGTTTTACCCCGGCTGCCACTGGCTCGCTGGCGAGCACAACTGTCCCAATGGCTGCATCGCCTGCGTGGTCTGTTCAAACCCGCGCTGGCGACACGCCTCAACCCCGGAAGTAGCGCCGAGGAGTAAAGGGCATAGTGGTCACTGTCACCGGCACCTGTTTATCCCGCACCGCGACCAGCAGTTTCGTGCCCGCCGCCCCCAGCGCGCGCTCGATATAGGCCATCGCGATAGGGCCACCGACACTGGCGCCGTAACAGGCAGAGCATACCTTTCCCACCTCCCGACCCGTTTCATCCATGACGACCTGACCGTCGCGCACTGGTCGCTTGCCATCCACGGTGAGGCCGACACGACACAGTGCCGGCTTGTCCGCGATGCGCGCAAAGATCACTTTCTCACCCGGGAATCCACCCGCGCGGGCTCCATCCTCCCGGCGTGACTTGCTGATAGACCACAGCAGCCCGGCCTGCACGGGATCAATGTCTGTACTCAATTCATGCCCGTACAGGCACAAGCCGGCCTCAAGCCGCAGGGAATCGCGCGCGCCCAACCCAATCGCCTGCACGGATTCTACCGCCAGTAGTCGGCGCGCAATGCTCTGGGCCGCCGCAGCGGGCACGGAGATCTCAAAACCGTCCTCGCCGGTGTAGCCTGAACAGGTAATGTACGCCTCCACCCCATCGATAAGCGCCGCACAGCCGTGCATAAAGGTGAGTTGCGCGGCTTCCGGACACAGCGTGCGCATCACATCGCGCGCTGCCGGCCCCTGTAACGCCAGCAGCGCGTGATCCTCCAGCACGGTCAGCGTCTGACCCGACAGATGCGCCCGTAGATGTGCGATATCCTCAGTTTTACAACCGGCATTCACCACCAGAAAAAACTGATCCTCGCTCCAGCGGGTAATAATCAGGTCGTCCAGCACACCACCACTGTCTGTGGTGAACAAGGCGTAAGTCTGTTGGTTGATGGCGAGTGCTGCCACATCCACCGGCACCAGTGACTCAAGCATCGCCGCGCTCCCCGCACCCTGCACCAGCACTTGCCCCATGTGCGAGACATCGAACAACCCGGCTGCCTGCCGTGTATGCAAATGCTCTTTAATGATGCCCGCAGCGTACTGCACCGGCATATCGTAGCCGGCAAAAGGGACCATCTTGGCTCCCAGTTCTCTGTGTAGGGCATCCAGCGGCGTGTGCAACAAAGCCATAATCTCTCCTCGAATAGATACGGTCAGGGATAAACAATGCGCCACTCTAACCAGCACCCTGCGGCCTCGCAAGTCCCTGTAGGCAAGCGCGTACTCTGCGTGGTTATCTGCTACACGTCCTGGCGACCGCGAACAATCGTGGACGGTGCCGGACATGTCGCCCTCTCTGCTGTGCACTGCCACAACCACGCGCCGGGTAGCGTGCCTGGTTGGCACCGAACTTGCTCTACTAGTATTCCGGCGGCCCGCAGCGCTTGTGCCAATCCAGGGACGGACTCTACAAGGATGTAGCTCGGTGCACAGGGAGCGCCACGGAAGGCAGCGGGGCGCCGGTCTTTTTCCCTATAAAATATGCGCAAAACTGACAAAAGTATTTCGTTGTTCCACCCGCGTATTTTTGCTTAACTCGCCCTCAGCGACCAGTGAAAATACTGTGCCGCAAAAGTTGTCTGTTTTGGATCATCGGGAGGTGATTTATGGGAGAACGTAATCAGGAATCTTCGACGCCTGAGCAGTTGGATGATTTCTTCGAACCGGGGCTGGGGGACATTTCTGACGAGATGCTTCAGGATTTTTCACCGCTGTCTTCGGAAAAGCAGCGTCTGGTGGAAAAGCGCCGCCTGGCCGAGCAGCGTCTGGAAGAGAAGCGTTTGCGCGATGAGCTGGGCGACTACGATTTACATCTGGATTACAACTGAATCAACCGTGGGACGCAGGTCCCACTCGCCCTGACATCCTCAAGCACTTGTCTTCCCTGACCGCAGGTGCTGTAAACCTTTCTCACTGGCCTCGAAATTTCCGTGCTCGGTAATCAGCTTCCTGACCAGCTCCGCAGGCGTCACGTCGAAGGCCTGATTCAGGGCGCGACTATTTGCCCCTGCCAGAGTCACTGCGCGCAGTTCACCCGCGGCATCCAACCCCGCGATACTCAGCAGCTCCGCCTCATCCCGCTCCTCAATGGGGATCTGGTCGCCGCCGGGGCATGCCCAGTCAATAGTTGATTCTGGCAGCGCGACATAAAACGGGACATCGTTGGCATGCGCGGCCAGGGCTTTGAGATAAGTACCTACTTTATTGCACACATCGCCATTGGCTGCGGTGCGATCGCTGCCAACAATCACACAATCCACCCGACCCTGGCGCATCAACTGACCGCAACTGTTATCCGCAACAATGGTGCACGGAACACCCGCGCGCTGTAACTCCCAGGCGGTGAGATTCGTGCCCTGATTGCGCGGCCGTGTCTCGGATACCCAGACATGGACCGGAATGCCACTGCTGTGCGCCTTATAGATTGGCGCCAGCGCCGTGCCCCATTGGACGGTAGCGAGCCAACCAGCGTTGCAGTGGGTCATGATATTGAGACAGTCGCCCACGTGCAGGGCGCGCAGCAGCTGCAATCCATTGTCGCCAATCCGCTCGCAGTTCGCGATATCCTCTTCGCGCAAGGCGCGCGCCTTGTCCAGTGCTGCTAGCGGCCGCTCCGATGGCTCCAGTTCGCGAACAGCGTGGCTGATCTCGTCCAGTGCCCAGCGCAAATTCACCGCGGTGGGACGCGTCGCCAGCAGCGTTGCGCCAGCGCGCGCGAGATTTTCATCGGATGCATCCTCCGACAGGGCATGCGCCAACCCAAACGCTGCGGTAATCCCGATCAGCGGTGCACCGCGTACCTGCATGGTGCAGATGGCATGACAGAACGCATCCAGCGACTCCAGCTGGCACCACTGCAGTGTGTGGGGCAATAGCGTCTGATCAATGATCTCAACCTTGCCGCTGACAGGATCCCAGCGCAGGCTGCACAACTCATCTGTAGTGAACATTTTTTTCCTCAGGACTGTGTCAGCCAGATTGGTGGTCGATATTAACAGAGACGCCGCCCGATGACGGTGCCGGCGCCGAACTCCGTGCGGAGTATCGCAGCAGAACAAAGCGTGGTTCAAGCGCTTTGGACCCGCTCCTTTACCGAACGCCCCCGATGGATCAGACGGCCCATCCATTCGTTGCTACAATAACCGCCGCCAAGTACGCGCTACCTGAGGCCCTCTGTGCCATTAACAACCCAAGTTCCATCCCCCGCAAACGATTGGCAGCACCAACTGCGCAATGTCATTACCTCACGCGATGAGTTACTGCGCGTGCTGAACCTGAGTCTGGACCAGGTGGGGCTCGCAAACGGCGCCTGTGAGGACTTCGCTCTCAAGGTACCCCGCAGCTTTGTACAGAGAATGCGCTGCGGTGACCCGCGCGACCCATTGCTGCTGCAGGTGCTGTCCAGCCCGCGGGAAATGCTCGATATCCCGGGCTACATCCGCGACCCGGTGGGTGAGAGCGGCGCGACGATTCCACATCGCGGCATCATTCACAAATATCATGGCCGCGTTTTACTGATTGTCAGTGGCGGTTGCGCGGTGAATTGTCGGTACTGTTTCCGGCGCCACTTTCCCTACAGCGAGAACCAGAACAGTCGTCAGGAATGGCGCGAAGCCATGCAGATCATCAGTGCCGATGACAGCATCGAAGAAGTTATTTTGAGCGGCGGCGACCCCTTGGTAGCCACCGATGAACAGCTGCAGCAGTTGGTGGCGCAGATTGCCGCAATCCCGCACGTGCGCCGCCTGCGCATTCACAGTCGTCTGCCCGTGGTGATTCCAGAGCGGGTCACGGACACGCTACTGGACGCCATCACACACACCGACCTGCAAACCATCATGGTGATTCACTGTAACCACGCCAACGAAATCGACGCCGCTGTCGCGACGGCCCTGACAGCGATGCGGCACCGGGACATCACACTGTTAAACCAGTCCGTGCTACTGGCCGATATCAACGACAGTCTTGAGGCACAACTGGATCTGTGCCAGCGCTTGTTCGCCACGGGCACGCTGCCTTACTACTTGCATTTGCTGGACAAGGTTCAGGGCGCGGCACATTTTGATGTGTCTGAACAGCGGGCACAAAAACTGTTGGCGGAACTGACTGACCGACTACCAGGCTACATGGTGCCCAAGCTGGTGAGGGAGATTGCGGGGGAGGGTTCGAAGGTCGGTGTGCCGCCACTTCTGTCTGATCCACTAGACCGTCAGTTGAGCTGACTCCAGTGATTCTGTCCTCCCTGTATCCTGACTAACGTGCATGAAACTTCCTCTTGAGACTGGCATACTTAATGCAAGTCATATCCTATACAGAGAGAACAGCGCTGTAGAAAAGAAATATTTATGCTGCAACACCCACTAATGGACTGTAATCAAAAGGAATTATTATGATAATAAAAAATGGAACAGCTGTCGTATATCTCGCTC
Organism: Halioglobus sp.; assembly: GCA_037969215.1. Lineage (GTDB taxonomy): Bacteria > Pseudomonadota > Gammaproteobacteria > Pseudomonadales > Halieaceae > Marimicrobium. The sequence continues at coordinate 38,117 of JBBKWY010000036.1, read as the reverse complement.
TGGCAAGTGCTTCCCTGCTGTGTTCTTCACCAGTGCTGGCTCAACCCGGCAATACCAGCTATGGAGCGTCCGCACTCTCGAGCGTGACCACTGGCGACTACAACTCAGCTTTTGGACTAGAGTCGCTCTATTCCAACAACAGCGGTAGTGGCAACACCGCGAGTGGAGCTCAGTCGCTCTACTTCAATACCACCGGTTATAGCAACACGGCCCTAGGCACATTTTCTCTCCAGACGAATACCACCGGTGCAGCTAACACAGCCGTTGGCGCTTCATCGCTCTATTCCAATACCTCCGGAGTAAACAATACGGCCATTGGCATAAATTCGCTCGCTTTCAATACCTCCGGCTACGACAACACCGCCAGCGGCACAGAATCACTCAGGGAAAACACCACTGGCGTGGGAAATACAGCCAGTGGCACTTCTTCGCTCTATTCCAACACCACCGGCGACGGCAACACGGCCAGTGGTGGTTTGTCGCTCTTTTTGAATACCACCGGAAAACTCAACACGGCGATCGGGTCAACCTCGATGTATAGCAACATCCAAGGCAAATGGAACAACGGCGTGGGCGGTAAATCCTTGTATTCCATGACCATTGGTAACGGCAATTCCGCCCAGGGTTTTGCCTCGCTCTACAACACCACCAGTGGTTCGAACAATATGGCCATCGGTAACACGGCGGGCTTCAGCAACAGAACCGGCAGCGGCAATGTCTTCCTCGGATGGAACGCGGGGTATTTTGAAACCGGCAGCAACACGCTGTACATCACCAACAATCAGCAGACCCCGCTGTTGTACGGTCAGTTCAACTGGGAGCCCAGCGCCAACAAGTTGGGTATAGGTACCAAATCGATAGCTGACGGCGACACCATTGCGGTATGGAACGGCGCGCACCTCACCAAGGGCGGCGTCTGGACGAACGCCTCCTCGCGAGAACTGAAGGACGATATCGAAATACTCAGCACTGAGGATGCGAATGCGGCACTGGAAGGGCTTTCACCGGTGCGCTACGTATACAAGAACTCGCGTGATGAGGAGTATGTGGGGTTTATAGCAGAAGACGTTCCTGAGCTAGTGGCGACGAGTGACCACAAGTCGCTGTCGCCGATGGACATTGTGGCGGTATTGACGACGGTGGTGAAAGAACAAAAGGCAGAAATCGCCGCGCTGAAAGAACACATGCTGCAAATGGACATGGCGCTGGCTCAAGTGCTGCGCAATCAGTCACCAGAGATGCAGGTAGGTTCGGCGAACTGATCTCCCTCTCGTCATACGAACCCCGGTCAGCCCGGGGTTTCCAATCGTCATAGCTGGTTAATTATTGACCAACATTGACAGTGCGAAACGCATGAAAGCTCGAAACCTACTGGTTTCGTTATTGGATGGAAAGGGTTGGACTGAGGTAAGTTACTGATTTTATTGGTCGGTGTGAGAGGATTCGAACCTCCGACCCCTTCGTCCCGAACGAAGTGCGCTACCAGGCTGCGCCACACACCGATATCTGAAGCGCGCTCACTATAGCAAATGAGCACCGTGGAACCAATGCCCGCCGGGACTAGTGGATCCCGGCCCCTCGTACCAGAAGCTGGCTCAAAATCTGGAGTGTGGCCACCACAACTATCAGCAGAATCAACAGTCGCATTGGTCGAAAGGGCTTGCGCTTCACCGAGTTGATACCACGGCTCACAAAGTCATCGACCTTTTGTTGATCCTCGGGATAGAGGCGATTGCTGTAGCTTCGATCCGACTTGTCAGGTTGCTCTTCGGTCATATCTTCTACTGCATAATAAGAAATAAAAAAGGGAGAACGGCAGCTGCCATTCTCCCCTGAAGACGCCCGAAAGTCACCCCATCAGGAGTAACTTACCGGGATACCTGCAATTCGCCTACAGCTGGAACAGCGCCTCGGGCATTGCCATAAGGCTGTCTGCACCGGCCAGCGTTGTGGTTTTCAGCGACTCGGTACGCGGCAACAGGCGGTCAAAATAGAAACGCGCTGTCATAACTTTTGCCTCATAAAATGACACATCGCCATCACCAGCCGCGATCTTTTGCTGCGCCAATACGGCCATTCTCGCCCAGAAGTAAGCCAGCGTGACATATCCGCTGTACATCAGGTAATCGACTGCACCGGCACCGGCGTTGTCGGGATTTTCCATCGCCGCCTCGCCCAGCTTCATGGACATATCGAGCCACTCCTTGCTGCGTGCCTGCAGCGGCTTGATGAATTCCTCGTACTCCGCGCCGCTATTGGCCTCGCAGAATGCGTCAATCACGGAAGTGAAGCCGAGCAACAATTTTCCGCCGCTGCCAAGCACTTTGCGACCGACCAGATCGAGTGCCTGAATGCCGGTAGTGCCTTCATAAAGCATCGCAATTCTTGCGTCGCGTACGATTTGCTCCATACCCCACTCGCGAATGAAGCCGTGCCCACCGTAGACCTGCACCCCCAGGTTGGCCGCCTCAAAACCGACTTCCGTCACAAATGCTTTACCGATAGGGGTCAGCAAGCCCATCAAGTCATCCGCGGCTTTGGCTTGTTCTTCGGTGCCATTGGCAACAATATCGCCCTGCTGAGCGAGGTAGTACAGGAACGCTCGGCTACCCTCGGCGAACGCCTTCTGCGTCAACAGCATGCGGCGAACGTCCGGGTGTACGATGATGGGATCGGCCGGCCCATCAGGATTTTTCGGGCCTGTCAGCGAACGCATCGCCAGACGATCTTTGGCATAGGCAAGCGCGCCCTGAAACGATAATTCGGCGTGCGCCAATCCCTGTGTCGCGGTACCTATACGGGCGGTATTCATAAACGTGAACATGGCATTCAGGCCGCGATTGGGCTCCCCGATAAGGAAACCCCTGGCGCCATCGAAGTTGAGCACGCAGGTTGCGTTGCCGTGTATCCCCATCTTTTCTTCGATAGAGGCACAGTGCACCGCGTTACGCTCGCCAACAGCTCCATCGTCATTCACATTGAATTTGGGCACGATAAACAGCGAAATGCCCTTGGTACCTTCAGGCGCATCCGGCAGGCGCGCGAGCACAATGTGCACAATGTTATCTGTCATGTCGTGCTCACCGGCACTGATGAAAATCTTGGTGCCGGTAATAGCGTATGACCCATCTGCCTGGGGCTCAGCCTTGGTGCGCAACAAACCGAGGTCGGAACCACACTGAGACTCAGTGAGACACATAGTGCCGGTCCACTCTCCGGAAATCAGTTTGGTGAGGTATTTCTGTTTCTGCTCTTCGTCGCCGTGCGCTTCAACGGTGTTAACCGCGCCGAGGCTGAGACCGGGATACATCACCCACGACCAGTTAGCCGATCCCGCCAATTCGTTCATGATGATGCCGAGCATACTGGGCATGCCCTGACCGCCGTATTCTGCCTGTGCGCTGAGCGCAGGCCAGCCGTTGTCCACGTACTGCTGGTAAGCTTCCTTAAAACCTGCAGGCGTTTTCACACCCTCTTCACTCCAATGGCAGCCTTCTTCGTCGCCACTGCGGTTCAGGGGTGAAATCACATTCTCTGAAAAACGCGCGCCTTCCTCGATGATGGCGTTCATGAGATCTTCTGTCGCTTCTTCAAATCCGGGGAGGGTCTGGTACAGCTTCTCGGATTCCAGCACTTCGTTGATAACAAATTGAATATCGCGCACCGGCGCTTTGTAGTCTGGCATGGTCAAATCCTCTGGATAATTCTGTGTAGATAGACGCGTCTGGATAGTTGCGGCCTGAAGAGAGACCGACAGGTGTTGTCGGCCCAAGCCATGTGTTCAGCGATCACATTGTCCGGTATTTCGCCTGAATGTCAAATACCTTTTTACGCACCCTGAAGCTGCCTGGACCAGTTTCTGGTTATAACACCAGCGGTAGTTAGCATTTTTTACGTCTTATTGCGCGAGAAGACCAATATCCAGATGCCCAACCAGGTCCCGGGCCTGCCACTTGGGGAGAAAGGGAATATCCCCCAACAAGGGCGCCGGCAGCAGTTGCCGCAGAGTGTCGAGGTTCTCCTGGTGGTATTCCATGCGCGGGCCAGGCTGGTTTGCTACCCAGGCTGCGAGCTGCAGGCCATCGCGTCGAATGGCCTCGGCGGTAAGAAGCGCGTGGTTGATGCAACCCAGGCGCATACCCACCACCAGGATCACTCCGACCTGCAACTCCATCGCCAGATCTGCCAGGGTCTCGCGGGCGTTGATGGGCACGCGCCACCCGCCCGCGCCCTCGATCAGTACAAAATCTGCGCCCCCGAGCATCACACCGCGACACAGGCCCGCGAGGCGTTTGGCCTGCATACGTTTACCCTCCAGCCCGGCCGCGATGTGCGGTGCAACTGCCGCATTAAGCGCCACCGGATTTACCTGACTGTAGTCGAGCGTCTCGGTCATGGCCGCCTGCAGGGATAGAGCGTCTTCATTCTGGCCGTTTTCATCACAGCCCGCCGCTACGGGTTTGACCGCCGCCGTGCGCAATCCGGACTGGGCAGCTGCTGCCAGAAGGCCACAACTAACCGCTGTCTTACCGACGCCGGTGTCGGTACCGGCCACAAACCAGGTCTTGCTCATAGCTTTTTCATTACTCCGAAAATGACATCATAGGTCGCGGGAAGCACCCCTTGTGAACGCCTCGTCTCATACGCTTGCAACATGCCTTGTAGCGCACGGCGACTGGTGAGGCCTGCCGGCCTGCTGCGATTCATATTGTGTGCGCCCAGTGTTTTTAGCTCGTCCAGCAAATCCCGCACACGCGTGTACTCCATGCAATACGCCCGCTCCTGCAACGTCAGTTCTGCGCCGGGAATACGCGTCATAGCCGCGTGCAGAGTGGCGGTCGGCAAAAAGGTATTCACGTGCTGGTGCGCGTCCACAGCGGCCCATGCGGAGCGCAGCTCATGCAGAGTAGCGGGTCCCAGCGAAGTGAATACACACAAACCTCCCGGACGCAGCACTCGCGCCAGTTCCGCCAAGAGGTGTTCGGGACGAGCACACCACTGCACCACCAGGCTGCTGAATACCAGATCAATCGATTCACTGGCCAGTGGCAGGGACTCCGCATCGGCCACCAGCCACTCACACTCACCCGGACAGCGGCTGCGGGCGTAGTCCACCATACCGGAGGCAATATCCAGCCCCACGTACCCGGCGCGCGGATAACGCGCTTTCAGCAGCGGGGTAAAGTAGCCCGTGCCGCAGCCAAGATCGAGTATGTTCTCCGGCTCATGCGGCCATTGGTCCAAATGCGTAAGTAAATGCTCACCTACGCTGCGCTGTAGTCGTGCTACAGAGTCGTAGCCCGTGGCCGCGCGACTGAAGGAGGCGGCAACCGCCCTTTTTTCCAATTCCGGCGCTGCATCTGGAAGCTCGAACAAGGTGCCCGCCGCGTCGAGAAATAGTCGAATTTCTTCTGCCAGCGCCGTTGGGTTTTCCAGCGGCGCAAGATGAGAGACGCACGGCAGGACCTTCACCTCGGCGGACGGGTTACCGGCCATGCGAGCCTCAATAGCGCGACTGACACCGGCAGGAACCAGCGCATCCTCAGCCGCCAGCAGATGCAGTTGCGGCTGCTTCAGTGCCGACAAAGGCACGCGCATATCGAGCCCCGCCAACCAGCCCAGTCCGGCCAGCAGCTCGCCGGAGGCGGGACGTCGTCGCAGGGACTGCAATTGACGCAACAGCCGCCGTGGGTGTCGAGAGCCAGTAACCTGCAGTGTATCGAAGCGCTTGAGCGCAGTGACCGGTTGACTCTCCACCTCGGCGGAAAACGCGCAAAATGCCTCCGCTTCCATACCCGGCCAGTCATCTTTCGCAACAAACGAGGGATTACTGCAGAGCGTGACCACTGCCGACACCCGCTCAGCGTGGCGGTCGGCGAGCGCGGTAGCGAGCAGCCCACCCAGCGACCACCCCACATACACCGCCTCGCGGGGGCAGCAGTCCAGAATACCGGCGAGTAATTCAGGCAGGTCGGGCACTGCGCCCGAGCTGTGCCCCGGTGCAACTCCGGGAATGTCCAACAGGGTGATATTGGCCCACGGCCGCAGCAATACTAACAGCGGTCGCCACACTTCCCGGTTGCAGCCCCAGCCGTGCAATAACACCATCTCCTGCCGGGGCGCCCCGGTTGCAGGCAAGTATTCGTATTGCAGCGTCACTCAGCCCTCCGCCCAGCAACCAGCCAACTGCTGCAACAGCTGATCCACCTGCGTTTCGCTGTGCGCTGCACTCAGGGTGATGCGCAGGCGGGAGGTACCTACCGGCACGGTGGGCGGACGGATTGCGCCAATCAAAAAGCCGCTCTCCCGCAGGCTTTCACTCAGCGCTACCGCTCGCTCTGCAGTGCCCACCAGCAGTGGCTGGATGGCACTAGCGGAGGGCATCAGTGGCAGACTGAGTTGCTCAGCGCCACGGCGAAACCGTTGGATAAGGCCCGCCAGATACTCTCGTCGCCAGGCTTCCTCGGTTACCAGCGACAGCGCCTCAAGGCTTGCCGCTGCCACCGCTGGCGGCAAGGCAGTGGTATAAATGTAGTTGCGCGATTGTTGGATCAGCCCCTCGATCAGCAGTTCGCTGCCGGCGACAAACGCACCCGCCGTCCCCAACGCCTTTCCCAGTGTAGCCATCAGCACGGGGACCGCGTCCGGAGCCAGCCCCGCAGCCTCTGTGCTACCCACACCCCGTGCGCCGAGCACACCAAAGCCGTGGGCATCATCCACCATCAACCAGGCGTCCTGCGCACGGCACAGGTCTGCGAGCTCAGCCAATGGCGCAGTATCGCCATCCATGCTGAAGACGCCGTCTACGACCACCAGCCGCGGGCCGTCGGCGGATGCCAGTTTAGCCTGCAGCGCATCCATATCGTTGTGGGGGAAGCGCTGGAAACGGGCGCCGCTGTGCAGCCCGCCATCCAACAGCGAGGCGTGATTGAGTCGATCCTCGAACACGTAGTCGCCGCGTTGCAGCAAACTGCTGAGGATGCCGGTATTGGCCATATATCCACTGGAAAATAAAAGCGCGCGCGGCCTGCCCGTGAACTCGGCCAGCGCCTCTTCCAATGCGTGGTGCGGCGCACTGTGACCGCAGACAAGATGAGAGGCACCGCTGCCGACACCGTATTGCGCGGCGGCCTGGCGAAATCGCTCAATAACGCGGGGATGCGCGGCAAGACCGAGATAGTCATTACTGCAGAAATTCAGGTATTCGCGCTGGCCGATGCGAACCACCGGCCCTTGAGCAGAGTCGAGCGTCAGACGATGGCGATACAGTCCATCCCGGCGACGCTGCTCCAATGCCGCGCCCAAGCGCTCGGGAAAGCCTGCCATAACAACGGCCTAGCTGGCGGCGGCAGCATCATAAAAATGCGGGCTGGGCGTTTCCGGTGCTTTTTCAACGTGGCGTCGTTCTGGCTCAATGCCCAGACGGGCGAACAGCGCCATATCAGAATTGGCCTGCGGGTTCGGTGTCGTGAGCAACTTTTCCCCGTAGAAAATAGAGTTGGCACCGGCCAAATACGCCAGCGCATGCATCTGTTCATTCATTTCTTCGCGGCCGGCAGACAGGCGCACGTGAGACGCAGGCATCATAATCCGCGCTGCCGCGATGGTGCGTATAAATTCGAACGGGTCGAGATCTGCCTCTTCTGCCAGCGGCGTACCCTGGACCCGCACCAACATATTGATCGGCACACTCTCAGGGTGCTGTGGGAGATTGGCCAACTGTTGCAGCAGGCCGGCACGATCCGTTTGTTTTTCACCCATGCCCACGATGCCGCCGCTGCATACTTTCATACCGGCACCGCGCACATGGTCCAGAGTTTCCAGCCTGTCCTGATAAGTGCGGGTCGTAATAACATCGCCGTAAAATTCAGGCGAGGTGTCCAGGTTGTGATTGTAGTAATCCAGACCGGCCTCCGACAATTCCTGCGCCTGATTGCGGGTCAGCATACCCAGCGTCATACAGCTCTCAAGCCCCAGCGCGCGCACGCCTTTAACCATCGCAACCACCTGCGGCATATCGCGTTGCTTGGGCGAGCGCCAGGCGGCACCCATACAAAAACGCGTGGCACCCGATGCCACTGCCGCCCGCGCCTGTTCCAGCACTTGCTCAACTTCCATCAACGCTTCGGCCTCGAGACCCGTGTCATACCGGGTGCTCTGCGGGCAGTAGGCACAGTCCTCGGGACAGGCGCCGGTTTTGATGGAAAGCAGTGTGCTGACCTGAACCTGGTTTGGGTCAAAATACTGGCGATGCACTGTCTGGGCCTGAAACAGCAGATCGTTAAAGGGCTGCGCCAGGAGCGCCTCCACCTCCCGCCTGGACCAGTCGTGACGAATCTCGCTGGCTGCGGCGGTGGCGGGCGACGTGGTCGTCGTGGAAGTGGTTGCTGCGACGGATGAATGCATATCAGACCCGAGGATTAAAGCGTTGTGATAGAGACATGTATGATACCGACGGCACTTACGCTGTCAACCCGGCAACCCACCCATGGTTAACAACATTGGCAGGCGCCTGCTCGACGGGCTGTTCCCCCATCACTGTGCCCTCTGTGGGTTGCGCAGCCAACGGGAGGTCCCTCTATGCCTCGCCTGTGAGCGCGAAATGCCCCTCAACCACAGCTGCTGTGTACGTTGCGCGATCCCCTTGGCGCCCATCACCGACACGGCCAACGGCCTGCTGTGTGGCAATTGCCTGCGGGCCCCTCCCGCCTTTGACCGCGTCATTGCTCCATGGCTGTACGACGAGTATTTCGCACACCTGATTCACCGCTGGAAGTATCACCGCGAACAGCATATGACGCGCCTGCTCACCTCACTGTGGCGACAACATGCGGCGCTCGATACAGCCATAGATGTCATCGTCCCCGTGCCCCTGCACTGGCGCAGGCACTGGCAGCGCGGCTTCAATCAATCTGAACTACTGTCCCGGCAACTGCACGCAACTTGCCCAGAACTGCAATCATGCGAAATAGCGCACCGCTTGATACGCCGTCAGCGATCCACTGCGGCCCAGTCGGGGATGAGTGCCCGACGGCGTGCCAGCAATCTCAAGGGCGCCTTTACAGTGCAGAAACCCTGTGACAACCTGCGTATCGCCATCGTCGATGATGTACTGACTACGGGGGCAACGGCGACTGCTGTGGCCAGTGCGCTGTCTGCGGCAGGTGCTGCGTACATTGAGGTGTGGTGCCTTGCCCGGACGCCCGCCCCGGGCATTTAACGAGAACTTTGTAAGGATATTTCTATGCGCACTTTCATACTACTGTTCATGCTGGCGGCCAACCCACTGTGGGCGGACGGATCGATCAGTATCGCTGTGGCCGCAAACTTCAAACCCACTCTTGAAAAAATCACCGAGCCCTTCCTCGACAATACAGGAATATTTGTGACGTTCAGTGCCGCCTCCACCGGCGCACTGGCCACCCAGATACTGCACGGCGCGCAGTACGATATGTTTTTCGCCGCAGACGAGGCGACCCCGCAAAAAGTGGTATCAGCGAAGGCCTTGCCGAGCACCGATGCGTTCTGCTACGCCCGCGGCAGCCTGGTGCTGGCCGGAGCCGAAGGAGGGCTGTCGGCATTGGCGAAACCGGACCTGAGCCTGGCGATTGCCAACCCCGCGACTGCGCCGTACGGCCGCGCCGCCATGGAAGTGCTGGCGAGACCGGAATTCAGCGCCGGCCAGGATCGCAAGCTGGTAAAGGGCAATAGCGTCACCCAGGCCCTCCAGTTCTGGCAGAGCGGCGCCGTGGACATGGCGCTTCTACCGCGTGCACAGCGTCCGGCCAATGCAACAGAAATCCCGCTGGAGTGGTACCAACCCGTGGTGCAATACGCCGTGGTGCTCAAGCACACCGCCGCCGTTGATGAGTACCTGCAGTGGCTGAGAAGTGATACCGTGCGCAGCCTGATCACAGACGCCGGCTACGAACCTTGCCCTTGAACAATGCTGTACTGGAAGCGATATACCTCACCATTGCACTGGCCTCGATCACCACTGTCCTGCTGCTGATCCTGGGCACGCCGCTGGCCTGGTGGCTGTCGCGCCATCGCGGTAACGTGGCCGCTACGCTGGAAGCCATTGTGGCGATGCCGCTGATTTTACCGCCGACAGTACTGGGTTTTTACCTGCTATTACTGTTCACTCCGGACACTGCGGTAGGCCGTTTCTGGCAGCAGCTCACTGGCTCGCAGTTGGCCTTCAGTTTCAGTGCGCTGGTTATTGGCTCCGTGGTCTATTCACTGCCGTTTGTCGTGCAGCCGCTACAATCTGCGTTCCAGCGCATTCCGCAGGGCCTGTTACAGGCGGCAGCGACACTGGGCGCAACGCCACTGGACCAGTTCCGCTCTGTGGTACTGCCGCTGACACGGCGCAGTTTTATCACCGCCGCCAGTCTCGGCTTCGCCCATACAGTGGGTGAGTTTGGCGTGGTGCTGATGATAGGCGGCAATATCCCCGGTGAAACTCAGGTTTTGTCCATCGCCCTTTACGACTCGGTGGAGTCGCTGCAGTTTGGCGAGGCCCACCGTCTCGCAGGCGGCTTGATGGTCTTTTCCTTCGTCCTGCTGTTTCTGCTCTACCGCAGCGACAGGCAGGGCGGATGGCGGATGCGTACGTGAGCGGTCTCAGCCTGAAACTCACGTGTCAGGGCCAAAGCGGCTTCGAACTGCAGCTCGATTGCACGCTCCCCGCCAGCGGCATCACCGCTGTTTACGGCCCCAGCGGCAGTGGCAAAAGCACACTGCTGGACTGCATCGCGGGGCTGCGCGAACCGTGTGCCGATAGCGTGATACGTCTGGATGGCGAGACCTGGCAGGGCCCCGGAATCACTGTACCCGCCTGGAAACGGCACATCGGTTATGTCTTTCAGGACGCCCGCCTGTTTCCTCATCTCAATGTGCGGCAAAACTTGAACTATGCGCTGGCGCGGCGCGTTCGGACCGACAGTATTAGCCTCGATCAGGTCGTCACATGGCTGGAACTGGGCGAGCTGTTATCACATGCCACCGACACGCTATCCGCCGGCCAAAAACAACGCGTGGCGATCGGGCGCGCACTGTTATCCTCGCCAAAATTACTCCTGCTGGATGAGCCACTGGCCAACCTGGATCACGCTGCCCGCCAACAGTGTCTGCGCTGCCTGCAGCGTCTCTCTGACGAACTGCAACTGCCGATGCTATATGTCAGTCACGATATTGAAGAAGTGAGCCAGCTGGCAGATCACCTGCTGCTGCTGGATCGGGGTCGCATGGCGGAACAGGGGTCGTTACTGGAATTGTGCAGCCGGCTCGATACGCGACTGTCACACGAGGAGCAGGCGGCGGCTATTCTATCCGCGAGCGTTACGCAGCATGATGCCGCCTTCGGCCTCACTGAGCTGGCGGTAGACGGCCACGCTCTGTTCGTGAATCATCTGCCCCATGCACCCGGCCAACTGCGCCGTATCCGCATCCCCGCGCGTGACGTCAGCGTCTGCCGGCAGCGCCCGCAACACAGCAGCATTTTAAATATACTACCGGTCACCCTCAGTGAGATCGAGAATACGGACAGCGCGCGATTGCTACTGCGCCTGTCACTGGGCTCACAATTCCTGCTGGCGCGCATCACGCGCAAGTCCGCAGTGGAACTCAAGCTGCAAGTTGGTGATCCAATCTATGCGCAGATCAAAAGCGCCGCACTATTAATGGAGGCAACGGACCAGACATGAGCACACACCCGTACGACCGGCTCAACCCCGATTTGATCATCGATGCCGTGGAAGCCGTGGGGTATCGCAGTGACGCTCGATTGCTCGCGCTGAATAGCTACGAAAACCGGGTGTACCAGGTGGGCATCGAGGATGGCACACCGCTGATCGCGAAATTCTATCGGCCGGATCGCTGGACTGAAGAACAGATTCAGGAGGAACATCGCTTCAGTCTCGAATTGCAAGACGCCGAAATTTCTGTGGTTGCCCCGATGGTCAACGAACAGGGCCAGACCTTACACACCTACGAGGGCTTCCAGTTTGCGCTGTTCAAACGCCGCGGCGGCTATCCGCCGGAGCTGGACAATCTCGACAACCTGTTGGTACTGGGCAGGACCCTCGGGCGCATTCACGGAGTGGGACGAGCTGGCAAGTTCGAGGTGCGGCAATCGATCACCGTACAGCGCATGCTGACGGAGAGTCGCGAACTGCTGCTGGACGGGTTTATTCCCAAAGCACTGATACCGGCATACGAGTCGCTGACGGCCGATCTCGAGGAGATCGTAAAATCGGTCTACAGCGAAGTTAAACCCGAGGATCAGATTCGTATTCACGGCGACTGCCACGTGGGCAATATTCTGTGGCGAGATGAGACGGCACATTTTGTGGATTTTGATGACTGCGTGACGGCACCGGCGATACAGGATTTGTGGATGTTTCTCAACGGCGAGCGTCACGACCGACAGTTGCAGCTGTCGGAACTGGTGGAGGGCTACTCGGAGTTCTGTGATTTCGATCCGCGCCAGATTCGCTGGATCGAATCACTGCGCACGATGCGACTGATCCAGTATGCAGCATGGCTGGCGAAGCGCTGGGAAGACCCGGCATTTCCGCGCAGCTTCACCTGGTTCAATACAGAGCGGTATTGGGCGGATCATATACTGGAGTTGCGCGAGCAGATGTCTGCGCTGCAGGAAGAGCCGCTTCACCTGCTTTAGGTGGGGTTAGCTCAACCTTGAACCGGGATAGATCACCGACCAAAGCCATCGCCAAAACGAATTACCTGCCAGCACATCCCGATCCACTGCGTCAAAAAACCGGTCGAGGCCCGCGGGATCGGAGTAATACTCCATGCGGGTTTTAAACTCGCGCTCCGGATCCAACTGCTTCACCACCTTCGCCGGGTTCCCCGCCACCACAACATTGGCGGGTACGTCCTTGGTAACCACCGCCCGCGCTGCCACTACGCTGTTCTCGCCTATGGTTACGCCTTTGAGCACGGTAGAGTGGTCCCCCAACCAGACGTTGGTGCCAATGTGTACCGGGGTCGGGGTTTCCTTGCGCGACATCCGATCGTAAATGGTGTGCCAGTCGGAGTCGGTAACATAGGCGCCATTGGCCAGCATCACGCCGTCCCCTAGAATAATTTCATCGCTGGCACTGATTCTCGAGCCCGGACTCATCAGGCAACAATCGCCGATGACCACGCGGCCCTGGCCAACACCGCGCCCCCAGACGCCCACCTCAACCCGATTGCCGGGTTCACCGATCGCGGTAAAACTCCGGCCGATATGGATATTGCTGCCCGAAAGGCTCACATACCAGGGCTTCATAATGGTGTGATAGGGGCCGAGAGAGGCGCACTCGGGCCGCAGAAAATATTCCGCATACCAGTACCTGAACTTCAAATAGAACTTTTTTAACCAGTACGGCCGCAAGTCATCGCGCATAGGAAACCTTTTATCCCGGTGGATATGCCTATAATCGGGCGCTATGATCGCAGCGGCAATGACTAACATCAAATCCGCTGTCCTTTTCATGCAATATTCAGAGGTATTTACGCCCTTTGCACGCCAATTCTTCCCCTGTCACCAGCAACCAGCAACAATTGCACCCAAAATTGGCAGCGATTGTTCAACGCCACTTGCGCACAGAGCATCGCGCGGAGGTCGCCGCCCATAGTCTCACAGCGTACGAATCGCTGCGGGCACAGCTGCGCGCGCAACCGCGACCGCTGGTGCTGGACTCGTTCTGCGGCACGGGGCACAGTACCGCCGCGCTAGCGGAGCGACACCCCGGGCACTTGATCGTAGGCATCGACAAGTCCGCCCAGCGCCTGGCAAAACATCCCTATCCGGGCAGCGACAACTACCTGCTGCTGCGCGCCGACTGCGAAGACATCTGGCAGCTGCTGGTGCGGGATGGCCTGCGGGCGGATTTCCACTATATTCTCTACCCCAACCCCTGGCCCAAAGCGCGTCACCTGCAACGCCGCGTCCATGGACATGCCAGTTTTCCACTGTTATTACAGATCGGCGGTGCGCTGGAACTGCGCTCCAACTGGCAACTCTATGTCGAGGAGTTCGGGGTCGCGATGCACCTGACGGGACATCGTGGGTCAGTGGCAAAGCGGGGCTCGAGCGATCCGGACCTGAGCCTGTTTGAACAAAAATACCGCCAAAGTGGCCACGAGCTGTGGTGCTACACAACACAGATCATCCCGTGACGGGAAAAGCCCAGTGCGCTACAGTGCTCGCCTGAATGGGAGATACACTTATGTCGTCGATTACAACCGATCCCATGTGGGAGAGGATTCGCCGGGAAGCCGCCCAGCATGCCAGCGAGGAACCAATACTGGCCAGCTTCCTGCACGCCACTATCCTGAATCACGCAGAGCTGGAGATGGCCCTTAGCTTTCACCTGGCCAGCCAATTGGACAGCCCTACGGCGTCCTCGTTACTGCTACGAGAAGTCATTCTGGACGCATTTACCTGTGCCCCCACGATTCGCGATGCTGTACGCGCAGATCTCCAGGCGGTTGAAGACAGGGACTCTGCCTGCAACGAACTGTACATTCCCTTTCTTTATTTCAAGGGCTTCCACGCGTTGCAAACCTACCGCGTGGCCCACTGGCTATGGACCAACGGGCGAGAGCCGCTCGCACTTTTTTTCCAGAATCGCATGTCTACAGAGTTCTGCGTCGATATTCACCCGGCGGCCCGACTCGGCCAGGGCATCATGCTGGATCATGCCACCGGCCTGGTGATCGGGGAAACGGCGGTGGTGGGGAACAATGTGTCGATCTTGCAATCGGTCACACTGGGAGGGACCGGCAAGATTGAGGGCGACCGACACCCCAAAATTGGCGACGGTGTACTGATCAGCGCGGGGGCCAAGATTCTGGGCAATATCTGCGTCGGTGAAGGCGCCAAAGTCGGCGCCGGAAGCGTGGTGCTGGAATCGGTTCCCCCGCACACCACTGTAGCCGGAGTGCCGGCTAAAATTGTCGGACACCCCTCATCGGATCAACCCGCACTGGAAATGGACCACCATTTTTGCTGCGACGAAGAGACCGCAAAAGAGAAGGGAACCTCCTAGCAGGTACGCTGCTATCAGGCGTCTTCGCCTCAGTCCGCTGTGTGGTACTGGGGCGACAACTCCTGCACCGCGTCCACGAAGGCCGTCACACGATCCGGGTTCACGCCCGGCGTGATACCGTGCCCCAGGTTGAAGATATGGCCAGTGCCGTGCCCGTAGCCCGCTAGTATCGTGTCGACTTCACTGCGTATACGCTGCGGAGACGCGAACAACATGCTCGGATCCATATTACCCTGCAGAGCTACGCGATCGCCAACCTGCGCGCGCGCACGTGTGATATCCGTCGTCCAGTCAAGTCCCACAGCCTGTGCCCCGCAGTCAGCGATGCTATCCAGCCACTGACCACCACCTTTGGTAAAGACAATCACCGGCACCTGTCGTCCGTCGGCTTCACGGGGCAGGCGGGCAATGACCCGCTGTATGTACTTCAGCGAAAACTCCTGGTAGCCAGCCGCACTGAGGCTACCGCCCCAGGTATCAAAAATTTGCAGGGCCTGGGCGCCGGCGTGCACCTGGGCAGTGAGGTAATCCGCCACAGCATCGGCCAGTAGCGTCAACACGTCGTGCATCAACGTCGGCTTGTCATAGGCCATGGTCTTGATGTGG
The DNA here is from genome assembly GCA_037969215.1 of Halioglobus sp. Taxonomy (GTDB): domain Bacteria; phylum Pseudomonadota; class Gammaproteobacteria; order Pseudomonadales; family Halieaceae; genus Marimicrobium. The sequence continues at coordinate 22,446 of JBBKWY010000036.1, read as the reverse complement.
GCAAAATCCTTCGAGGAACCGCCCTCCACCATATAGGTCGCCAGTGTCCAGGGACTGCCGGAGAATCCGATCAGGGGAACAGCCCCATTCAGCTCGCTGCGGATGGTGCTGACAGCCCGCATTACATAGGCCAGATCATCATCGGCCTTGATGGTATTCAAGCCCGCAAGATCCGCCTCACTGCGCACGGTTTTGCGAAAACGCGGGCCTTCACCCTCTTCAAAATACAAGCCGAGACCCAGTGCATCGGGCACCGTCAGAATGTCGGAAAACAGAATGGCCGCATCCATAGGATAACGTCGCAGCGGTTGCATCGTCACCTCGCAGGCCAACTCCGCGTTCTTGCACAAATCCAGGAATGAGCCCGCCTGCTCACGGGTAGCACGGTATTCCGGCAGGTAGCGGCCGGCCTGGCGCATCATCCAGACAGGAGTGCGATCAACGGGCTGACGCAAGAGTGCGCGTAGGAAACGGTCATTTTTCAGTTCGGTCATTGGCAGAATCCGGAGCTTCAGAAAATAAAGACGGGCAAGCATACACCAGCGGCGGGAGATTTTGGGCTAAGAGTATCGGGAAACTATCCCGCGCTAGTGAGTGCTATCCAGAAGGTCACGTAATTCTGACTCAGTCACATCATCGACAATACAGGCCGAACCAATGTCCCTGAGCAGAATCAGGCGCAGTTTTCCGTCAATAACCTTCTTGTCATGCGCCATCAGCTTGAGAAAGGTTTCGGCATCCATGTCCTTGGGCTGGCAGACGGGCAGATGCATCCCGAGTAACAGTGTACGGAAGTCATCCACTTCCGAGAGCGCCACCCAGCCGCGGCGAGCCGACAGCTCAAGTGCCAACAACATGCCTGTGGCCACGGCCTCACCGTGCAACCACTGCCCGTAGCCCTGGCCTGTTTCAATGGCGTGGCCAAAGGTGTGGCCCAGATTCAGGATGGCGCGGATACCCCCCTCGCGCTCATCCGCAGAAACGATCTGCGCCTTGGTGGCACAACTGCGCTCAATGGCCTCGGCCAGTGCGGCCTCCTCGCGGGCCAGCAAACGCGGCATGTGCTCCTGCAGCCAGCGGTAGAACGGCTCATCACTGATGAGCCCGTACTTCACGACTTCCGCAAGACCTGCGCTGAACTCGCGATCCGGCAGGGTTTGCAGGGTATTGATATCGATAAGGACTGCCTGCGGCTGGTAGAAGGCGCCTATCATGTTCTTGCCCTGCGGATGGTTAACAGCAGTTTTACCGCCCACTGAAGAATCCACCTGCGCCAGCAGTGTCGTAGGCACCTGAATAAAATTGACGCCGCGTTGATAGCACGCCGCTGCAAACCCGGTGATATCACCTACCACCCCACCACCAACGGCGACAAATGTAGTGTTGCGGCTGTGATTATCCGCCATCACGCGATCAAAAATGACAGCGAGAGTATCCAGAGATTTGAATTGCTCACCATCGGGCAGCACGATTTCTGTAATCAACTGGCGTGCGCCCAATGCAGCTCTGACCCGTTCTACATAAAGCGGCGCTACCACTTCATTACTGACAAGAACCACTTGGGATCCGGCAATATGCTGTGCCAGCAGGTTGCTGTCGGCCAGCAGATCACGACCGATATAAACGGGATATGTGCGCTCACCCAATTCCACGTGCAGGGTATGCATTAACAGAGACACAGAATTTCCTCGGACTGTTTTTGAGGGGGCTATTCTAACGCTTCGAGGGAGGCACTGTCTTTACCACAGCCTTACAGGGCGGTAAGTTCCTCTACCAGACGCTGCGCTACCATGCGCGGGCTGCAGGCGTCCGTCTCGATGATATGATCCGCGATCTCCCGGTAGAGCGGATCGCGCTCCACCATCAGGGCACGCAGTATTTTCTCCGGGTCGCCTTTTTGTAACAGCGGTCTGCGGCGGTCGCGGCGGGTGCGTCGCACCTGCTCTTCTACTGTCGCGTAAAGATAGACAACAAAACCCCGCCCGGCCAGCGCACTGCGATTTTCAGGGCGCAACACAACACCACCACCGGTCGCCAGCACCACATCGTCCCACTCCGTCATCTCCGCGACGACAAGCTGTTCACGATCGCGGAAACCCTCCTCGCCTTCGACGTCAAAAATCCACGGGATATCAGCGCCCGTTCGCACCTCAATCTCCGTATCGGTATCCGCGAAACGCAGCTTCAGGTGCTGGGCGAGGTATTTTCCAATGGTTGTCTTGCCGGCCCCCATGGGGCCGACCAGAAACACTCGATGCAAGGCTGCCATGCTAACTCTACTTTGCGCTAATCAAGGAGCTGATCAGCTAGGATGCGCGGTGTAATAAAGATCAGGGTCTCGGTCTTCTTGTGGGTGTTCGACTCGCTCCTGAAAAAGGCCCCGACATACGGGATATCACCGAAGAACGGCACCTTGTTCACCGACTGGATATCCTCGGTTTTGAACACGCCGCCCAGGACAACGGTTTCGCCATTGCCCACCAGCACCTGAGTCTCAAGCTGCGTGGTATCAATCGAGGGAATAAAACCACCACTCCCGCTCGGGACCAACTCACCGACTGAATCCTGATTGACCTTGAGATCCAGCATGATGCGGTCATCAGGCGTGATGTTAGGTGTCACAAATAGCGCTAACACCGCGTCCTTGAACGCCACCGTCGTTTCGCCACTGGCGGAGGATTGCTGGTAGGGAATCTCCGTACCGGACTTGATAGACGCCTCCTGTTTGTCGCCCGTTATGACCTTCGGCTGCGATACCACCTCACCTTCACCTTCAGATTCCAGCGCCGATAGCTCAGCGGAGAGAAACAGATCACCGCTGGCAAAGCCGATCGCAAAGCCACTGTTGGACGCGACGCCCAGATCAACCAGCAGCGCGCCGGGGTAACTGACGGTCGGCGTGTTGCCGTTGATTACGGATTCGTTGATATCCACCACGTTAGCTGTATCGCCCGACACGGTGACAAGATCGTTGCCTTTGTTCACATACGCGCCACCCCATTCAATACCGAGGTTTTTCGCCGCGTCTGATTGCGCGATTACAATGCGCGCTTCAATCATCACCTGGCGTACCGGAATATCAACCAGCTCGAGAAGATCGCGGATTTCAGCCAGTTTGGTCGCGGTATCTGTAATAATCAGCGAATTGGTGCGGGCGTCAACAACCACCGAGCCTCTGGGAGACGTCAAGCTGCCCCCATCCTCGGAGCCCGCCTGGAACAGCCCCACAACATCTTCGGCATTAGCGTAGCGGATGCGGACAAACTCCGACACCAGAGGCGCCAGTTCCGCAATTTGCTTGTTGGCCTCAATTTGTTGGCGTTCACGCTCGGCGATTTCCGCCGCTGGCGCAACCATCAAGACATTGCCAATCTGGCGCTTGTCCAGGCCCTTGGTTTTCAACACCAGTTCCAGCGCCTGATCCCAGGGCACATTCTGCAGGCGCAGGGTAATACGCCCTGACACCGTATCGCTCGCCACCAGATTCAACTCGGTGAAATCAGCGATGAGCTGCAGTACCGCACGCACTTCGATATCCTGGAAGTTCAGCGATATCCTGTCACCCACATAGCTAAATTCGTTTTTACGGCGCTCCACTTCTTTCGCGGTGAGCGGCTTAACGCTGATGACGTATTCGTTATCTGTCTGGTAGGCGAGGTAATCAAAATCGCCTGTCGTTTTTAACTGCAGAACCGCACCGCGCTCAGTCGTATTCACGGCCACACTGTTCACTGGCGTGGCAAAGTCAGTCACATCGTAGCGACGCATCAGGCGGTCTGACACAGTGGTATCAATAAACTCCACTTTCACGTCGCCACCTTCACTAAAGACATTCACATCCACGGAAGGGTCAGTAAGATGCAGCGTCAATTTACCTTCGCCAGCGCCCGTACGCTGGAACTGAAGATCGGTGATCTCCGAGGCCACATCGGTTACTTCGGCCACGGTAGTCTGCACTTGCAGCGGTTCAGCACCCTGCTTGACGTAGTCATTCCCCTCCTGGCCAACCAACAGGAACAGGTTGTTACCTTCCACGCGTGTTTCGTAGGGCACCAACTTAATCAGTTCGACGACCAACCGTGTGCGATCGCCCGACTCCAGTACCACGGCCTTGGTGGCGTTGCCGTAGGGTAGCGAATAGCGCTTTTGCTCAAGCGCACTGGTCGTCCCTGGAAAGTCGACGGCAATACGGGCAGGTTTTTCGATGGCGTAGGTTTTGAAATCCGGTGGTGGCTCGTTGAACTCCACCCGCACTTCAAACTTACTCCCGGGCCTGGAGCTGAATTCGATATCCTGAACTGCTGGAGCGCCCAGCGCCGCGCCGGTTACAAAGCTCATCGCCAGCATAACGACCGCGTTACGCAACCTCATTCCCAAGCTCTCTTTACCATTCCCCACGGCCTTTTCCCCACATTTTGTTTTTTATTCGCCACGGCTTTGTGCCATGACCTCGGCTTATAAACCGCTTAATTTGATTGTGCGCGGCCGTTCGACCCAACCGTCGGATGTCCCGTCGCTCACTATTTCTACTACCGAAAGATAGGTATCGGACATATCCACGATTTTACCGTGGTGACGACCCAGAAAATTCCCCGTTTTGACCCTGTGCACACCACCGTCCGGATCTTTTATCAATGTCCAATGGGTGTCGTCACGCTCCAAAGTGCCAACCATAAGCAGGGAGTCGAAGGTGTACTGCTCCAGGAACTCCTTGGCGCGGTTGTCATCCGGTTTGATGGCTGCGATTGCTTGCAGCTGAGAAATTTCCCGAACTTCGATGGGCCTATCAAACGGGCTACGCAAAGTGGTAGCGCTGTAGGCAAACGCCTCATACGCCTTGAATGTGGGTATCGGGGCAATAATGCCGCCCGGGCGGGTGCGCTTTTCCGCCATATAATCGTCCAGATCGGAAAGATTGCTCCCGGAACAGCCGGCGAGAACAACTCCCGCTAAACACAACAATAACAGGGTAGGTGGCGAGAGTCTCATCGCTAGGTATCCCCGTCCTTGTATCGATATGTCTTGGCAATGATTTTCATATCAAGTTTGTTTGCGTTCTTTTTGTCCGTGGTGATCTGGAAATCGTGTAGCGTAACAATTCGGGGCAGACCAGCCATCCCGCTGATAAAAGCACCCAGATCGTGATAGGAGCCCGAGGCATTGATCGCAATTGGCAGCTCGACATAGAACTCCTTGGCGGTCTCCTTCTGCAAATCAATACTGGCGATATCGAGACCGTTTAGCAGTCCTTTATTGGTAATGTCTTCCAGCAAGCCGGGCACTTCAGTATCGCTTGGCAGCTGGCTGACGAGCGCACCAAATGACTCCTCCATTTCTATCATCTGCTGGCGATATGCCTCCAGATTCGCCGCCTGAAACGCCTTGGCCTCAAAATCTTTTTTTAGTTTTACCTCTTGCGCCTCGGCATTTGCCAATTCTAATTGCAGATCCTCGATATGGTAGTAGTAACCAACGATCAAAACTGCAATCACCAGCACCGCCCAAACCAGACTCTTGACAGCAATAGGCCACGAGCCGACGTTATCGAAATCCAGATCGTTTACATCGAATTCGCGCAATTGGCGCATGATATCTTCAAATGCCATTGGTCATCCTTCTCCCGACTCGTCTTCAATGGCCGGAGCCTGCACGGTAACGCTCAATTCGAATCTATTGGCCTGCTCGCCAAACTCACGAGCTTCATGCACTTTGTCCAGCGTCGGATTCGCGAGCCAAGCCGATGCTTCCAAACGCCGCATCAAACTCGATACGCGATTGTTTGATTCAGCGATGCCACTAATACTGATCTTTTTACCCTTGGTAGTAAGCTTCGAGTAAAACACCCCGTCGGGCACGGTCCGAACCAGCTGATCCAGCACCCGCACAATAATTGGTCGGTTGCCCTGTAACTCTTGAATAACACGCATCCGATCCAACAGTTGGTTGCGGCGCTTTTGCAGATCGCGAATTTCAGCAACCTGTTTGTCGAGTTCCTTGATATTTTCGGTGAGGTACTGATTGCGCGCGACCTGGTTGTCAATCTGGTTGTTGACGACCCGGTCCGCCAGCAACACCAGGCCTGCAGCCAGCGCCAATACCAGAGCGACGGTAGTCAGGAACTCCTTCTTAAGCTCCTGACGACGCTCCTCTCGCCACGGTAGTAGGTTGATCTGTGCCATCAGTCAAAACTCCGCAGGGCCAGACCACACGCGATCATCATCGCCGGTGCATCACTGCCAAGGGCCACCGCATTCACGCCGGATGCTATGGACATCTGTGCAAAGGGGTTTGCCACTGAAGTCGGTGTACCCAACTTCTCGCGCACCAACTCTTCCAGACCCTCCATCGAGGATACGCCCCCGGCCAGGATGATGTGATCGACATCGTTGTACTGGCTGGAGGAAAAAAAGAACTGCAGGGAGCGCGCCACCTGCTGCACAACGGCTTCCTTGAATGGCTCCAGCACCTCGGGCTCATAATCGTCTGGCAGTCCGCCCTGTTTCTTGGCGAGGCCAGCCTCTTCCAGAGGCAAGCCATAACGGCGCATAATCTCGTCGGTCAGCTGCTTGCCGCCGAACAATTGCTCGCGGGTGTAGATGGTCTGGCCGTCGTTGAGTACGCTGAGGGTTGTCATGGTTGCACCGATATCAACGATAGCCACCGTGCTGTCCTCGTCGAGGTCCAACTGATTGCGCACTAGCGAGAAGGCTCTCTCCATCGCGTAGGCCTCTACATCCATGATCTTCGGCGTCAGGTCCGAGCCCTCTATCGCCTCAACCCGGGATTCAATCGTCTCCCGACGACACGCTGCCAGCAGTACTTCCACCTGATTATCGCGATCCGGAGCGGGCCCCTGAACCTCAAAGTCGATCGCTACCTCCTCCAGCGGATAGGGGATATACTGATCCGCCTCCAGGGTTAGCTGAATCTCCATGTCGTCCTCACTGAGGCCCTGGGGCATGTCGATCAACTTGGTAATGACCGACGAACCGGCGACCGCCGCGGCGACGTTTTTGAGCTTGGTTCGAGACTGCGCGACCACGGTGCGGATGGCATTGGAAACCCCTTCCACGTCGTTGACGCTTTTCTCGATAACCGCATCCTGCGGCAGCGAACTGACCGCATAGCTTTCAACGCGGTAACGGCCGCCTGTAAAGCTCAATTCCAGTAATTTTACCGTCGTTGAACTTATATCCAGCCCCAGAACCTGCGTCGCTTTTCGTTTTCCAAATAGTCCGAGCAACTTATTTCCCTATCAGTATCACTAACTTAGGATGTTTTTATGCAACGATACATTAATGGTAGATATACCACAGCCCAAAATATATCAAAACACAAAAAAAGCTTATAATTACCAATCAACCACGATAACCGCCGTTGTCGACCTAACTAAGCAACTGTTTTTAAAAGGGATAAATGAGCTTCCTACGTTTTGTTTTACGAATGTCCATATTCGGACTTCTCGGTGCGCTTTGGCTACTCGCCGGCGTCTACCTATACCTCAGCCCTAACCTGCCAGACGTAGAGACCTTGCGCGACGTCAAGTTGCAGACACCGATGCTGGTGTACACTCGCGACGGCGAACTCATCGGTCAGTTTGGCGAGCAGAAACGCAGTCCGCTGCCCTTTGACGCCATTCCCGAACAGTTCATCAAGGCGCTGTTGGCGGCGGAGGACGACAATTATTTCGTCCATCGCGGCATAGATGTCATGGGGCTCATGCGAGCCATGTCCGAGCTGGTACTCACCGGTGAAAAAGGCTCCGGGGGCAGTACGCTCACGATGCAGGTGGCGCGCAACTACTTCCTCAGTCTCGACCGCACGTTCATGCGCAAATTCAACGAGATACTGCTGGCCATCGAAATCGAACGCAACCTGAGCAAGCAGGAGATCTTCGAGCTGTATTTTAACCGTATCTTCCTTGGACACCGGGCATACGGTTTCGAGGCCGCCTCTCAGGTCTACTACGGCAAAACCATCAGCGAACTGAGCCTGGCCCAACACGCCATGCTGGCAGGCGTTCCCAAAGCACCCTCCCGTATCAATCCGGTCAGTGGACCGGACGCCGGCAGAGCGCGACGAGACTGGATCCTGGGTCGTATGTATTCATTGGGTTATATCGACGAAGAAGCGTACCTGAGCGCGCTGGCTGAAGCTGACGGCGCCCGTTTGTATGGCGCACAACTGGGCTTCGCCGCCCACTACGCCGCCGAAATGGCGCGTCAGGAGATGGTTGAGCGCTACGGCCTGGAAGCGTATACCAATGGCTACCACGTGTTCACCACTATCAGCAGTGACTTGCAGCGCATTGCCACGGAATCAGTTGTAGAAGGGCTGGTGGCATACGACAAACGGCATGGCTATCGAGGCCCCGAGCGACATCTGCCGCCCACCGGTTCCAATGAGGACACCATTGCCTCCTGGCGAAAAGCCCTTAGAGATGCGCCTACCATTGGCAATCTCCTACCCGCCATAGTGACCTCGGTGGCCGACGACAAGGCAACCCTGTTGCTGGCGGATACCAGTACGCCCGATTTGCCCTGGGAAAATGGCATTCGTCAGGCCCGGCCCTACCTGTCCGAGAATTCGACCGGCGCATCGCAGCAGCCCGTCGCCAAGGTTCTGGCGGTGGGCGATATGATCAGGGTGACTCAGGATGAAGAGGGCGCCTGGCAGTTGGCGCAGCTGCCAGCGGTGCAGGGGGCACTGGTATCCCTGAACCCGGATAACGGCGCTATCGTCAGTATTGTCGGCGGCCTGGGGTTCGAGCAGAGCAAATTCAATCGCGCGACTCAGGCGGAGCGCCAGCCAGGCTCCAACTTTAAACCCTTTCTCTACAGTGCCGCGCTGGAAGCGGGGTTCACTGCAGCAACCATCATCAATGACGCGCCCATCGTGCTGGAAGGCAACTCCCAGGACGATCTGTGGCGACCGGAAAACGACGAGGGCAAGTTTTACGGCCCCACCCGTTTGCGTTGGGCGCTCACAAAATCCCGCAACCTGGTCTCCATCCGCCTGCTGCAAAGGCTGGGCGTAAAAAGGCTGATCAGATACGCAACACAGCTGGGTTTTGATACCTCCGCGTATGTTCCCGAGCTGTCATTGGCGCTGGGCACGCAAAACATTACGCCGCTACAATTGGCCAAGGGTTACGCCGTGCTGGCCAATGGCGGCTACCTTGTGGAACCGTATCTGGTGCAACGCGTCGAGGACCTCGATGGCGGCACCGTGTTCGACGCCAGGCCGCCAACGGTGTGCCGTGACTGTGATGCGCTACCGGTCGCACCGCAGGAACAGCAGGACGAGGAAATGAGCATGGAAGAGATCCTGGCGGCGGACACCGAGGTAGTCGTAGACCTGCCACCGGCGCCACGCGTCATGGACGCACGGGTGAATTTCATCATCGACAGCATCCTGAAGGACGTTATTACCAAGGGCACAGGGCGGCGCGCGCTGGTGCTTGAGCGCAGCGATATAGGAGGCAAGACCGGTACCACTAACGGTCCGAGGGACGTCTGGTTTTCCGGTTACAACAGAGACATAGTCACCACAGCCTGGGTCGGCTTTGACGATTACACACCACTTGGCCGCAGGGAGTTTGGCGGCACCGCCGCTCTACCTATCTGGATCGCTTACATGCGTGAGGCGCTGAAGGACAGCCCGGAACAGGAACGCCCGGTTCCAGCAGGCATTGTCACGGTCAAAATTGATCCGCAAACCGGCCAGCCGGCGAGTGCAGGGCAGAGCAACGCAATATTCGAGTATTTCAAGCGGGAGACTGCGCCGCAGCACAGCGGACGCGAGGCCGATCGCAATAAGAGCGATAGCAACCTCTACGACGAGATGAACGATATCTTCTAGGTTGTTTCCAGGTAGTTTGCAGGATACGGGATCCGGGAGACGCCGCTGTCGACAGCGGCTCTGGCAACCGCAGGGGCAATGCGCCCCAGCAATCTGGCATCCAGAGGATTGGGCAGAATATACTCCGGCCCGAACGCCAGAGTCTCCCGCCCATAAGCGGCCAGCACCTCTGCCGGCACCGGCTCGCGCGCCAGCGCGCTCAGGGCCAGCACTGCAGCCACTTTCATTTCTTCATTAATATGGGACGCGCGGACATCCAGGGCGCCACGGAAGATGAAGGGAAAGCCCAACACATTGTTAACCTGATTCGGATAGTCCGACCGGCCAGTGGCAATAATCAGATCGTCTCGGGTGGCCAACGCCAGTTCCGGCTGTATCTCTGGATCGGGATTGGAGCAGGCGAACACTACAGGCCGAGGCGCCATTGACAGCAGCATATCCGCGGTCAATAGATTCGCGCCAGACAGACCAATGAACACGTCCGCACCGGCAGTAGCGTCAGTCAGAGTGCGTTTATCGGTGTGGTTGGCAAATTCCTGTTTGTAGGTATTTATCCCTTCGCGGCCCTCGTAAATGACACCGCGTCGGTCCAACATAAAAATATTCTCGCGCCGGGCGCCCATGCTCACCAGCAAGCGCATGCACGCGATCGCAGCCGAACCGGCACCCAGGCAGGTGATCACGGCAGTTTCAAGGTTCTTGCCTTGAATTTCGAGGGCGTTGATCAATCCTGCGGCAGTAACAATAGCGGTCCCATGCTGATCATCGTGGAATACGGGAATATCACATTGCTCTATCAGAGCTGCCTCTATCTCAAAACACTCCGGCGCCCTGATGTCTTCCAGGTTAATGCCACCAAAGGTTCCAGCAATGCGTGCCACAGTGGCAATAATTTCCTGTGGATCTTCTGAATCCACTTCAATATCGACGGCATTGATGCCCGCGAAGCGCTTGAAAAGCAGAGCTTTTCCCTCCATCACTGGCTTGCTCGCCAAACTTCCAAGATTGCCCAGCCCCAGCACAGCAGTGCCGTTGCTAATGACGGCAACCAGATTGCCTTTACCGGTATAGAGGTAGGCGTTGGATGGGTCGCTGGCTATTTCGCGGCAGGGTTCGGCAACGCCGGGACTATAGGCAAGGGCAAGATCGCGCAGAGTCTCTGCCGGCTTGGACAGCTCGATGCTGATTTTTCCGGGCACGGGTTCGGCGTGATAGGCGAGGGCATCTCGTTTCAGGTCACTGGGCATAAGGCTAATACCTGTGCTCACCGGAATTTCTGCAGAAATTGAGCTGGGTCAATTCAGGAGCGCACTTGTGGAAAAGGTCAAAGAGAACAAAAATGCGCCCGCCCGCTGGGGCAAAGGCGCTTTACAGGTATCGCAGCTGACTGCGACAAACCATCTCTAACGCTTGGTGCCGCGACCACCGAAACGCTTGTTAAAGCGATCTACGCGGCCACCGGTGTCTACAGTCTTCTGTTTGCCGGTATAAAACGGGTGACACTGTGAACACACATCGACGTGAAAATCTTCACACCGTGTTGAACGCGTCTGTATGCTGTTACCACAACTGCAGGTGGCAGTTACAGCTTCGTATTTGGGGTGTATATCTGCTCGCATTACATAGTACTCCTGGTCATTAGTGCCGCCACCTGATCACTGTCAGGCACCGCACCTCACTGGATATTTTGAGCCACCACGGGAATGGGCCGCTCAAAAAATAGGCGGGCATCTTACCAGACAATGACGGATAAGCAATAGCACGCAGGCTTTTGCTACAATGCCGACTTTCAACCCATTTCGCGTATGACGCGAGCACAACTAAGGGGCGTAATGTCCGTACTTCGTCTGGCCATCCCATCACCCTTGCGCCGCCAGTTTGACTATCTTCCCCCCGCGGGCATGAGCAAGGCTGACGTTGACAGCCTGCAACCGGGCGTGCGCTTGCGCGTGCCTTTTGGCCGCCGCGAGGTAACCGGTTATTTGCTGAAAGTCTGCGCCGAGAGCGCAGTTCCAAGTAGTTCACTGAAACCAGCGCTTGAGCTTCTGGACAACATGTCACTGGTGGATCCACAGTTACTGCAGCTGTGCGATTGGGCCGCGAGCTACTACCATCACCCGGTGGGCGATGTGTACAGCACGCTATTCCCCAAACGTCTTCGAGAGGGCAAGCCGCAGCAACCAACCGGCACGCCAGGCTGGCAACTCACTACCCGCGGCAAGGGCCTGCCCGAGGAAGCGCTGCCGCGATCCCCGCGTCAGGCACAGGCGATCGGTCTGCTCCAACAACACGCCCGCGTCGCCAGCGCCGAGTTAAAAAGTAGCGGTATCAGCGCTAGCGTAATGCGCAACCTGCAGGACAAGCAGCTGGTTGAGGCCTGCGTGATAAGTGAGCACTCACAATCGGCGAGCAGCAGGCCCGGTCTCACACTCAATGACGAACAAGCGACCGCAATGCAAGGTCTGCTGGCTGCGGGAGAGGGTTTCAGCTGCCATCTGCTGGAGGGCGTTACCGGCAGTGGCAAAACCGAAATCTACCTGCAATTGATCGCCGATTGCCTGCAGCGAGGCCGACAGGCACTGGTGTTGGTGCCAGAGATCGGGCTTACGCCCCAGACACTGGCTCGCTTCCAACAGCGCTTTGTGGCAAATATTGCTGTTTTGCACTCCGGGCTGACCGATGCCCAGCGCTACCTTGCCTGGGAAGCAGCTCGCAGCGGCGCGGCACAGATAGTTATTGGCACCCGCTCAGCGATTTTCACGCCCCTCGCTAAACCGGGTCTGCTTATCGTGGATGAAGAACACGATGGCTCCTATAAACAGCAGGATGGTTTTCGCTATTCGGCCCGCGATGTCGCGGTGAAGCGGGCTCATATACACGGTTGTCCGATCCTGCTGGGCAGCGCCACACCCTCACTTGAGAGTATTCAAAACGTAGACGCCGGCCGCTATCAGCACCACCAACTCACCCGCCGCGCCAGCAGCGGCGGGATGCCTACCATCCGCGCACTGGATGTCCGTAAGCAGACATTGCAGGCGGGCCTGTCCGACCCCCTTATAGCGGACATGGAGGAGAGGTTACGGCTGGGACAACAGGTACTGCTATTTCTCAACCGTCGGGGCTATGCCCCCACGTTACAGTGTCACGATTGCGGCTGGATCGCAGAATGTCGCGCCTGCGACGCGAGGCTAACCGTCCACCGTCGCCGTCGGCGTCTGCGCTGCCATCACTGCGGCGCCACCAGCGCATTGCACCGACAATGTCCGCAGTGCCACAGCGAGCGACTAATGGCCTCGGGATTAGGCACCGAGCAAACCGAAGATTTCCTGCAGGCGCGTTTTAAACAGTGGCCTATCCATCGTGTGGACAGTGATTCCATGCAGAGTAAAGGTGCCATGCAGGCACTGGCAGACGAAATTAACAAGGGTGAAGCCTGCATTTTGCTCGGCACCCAGATGCTCACCAAGGGCCACCATTTTCCTGCTGTCAGCCTGGTTGCAGTCATCGACGCCGATGCGCTGCTGTTCAGCGCCGATTTTCGCGGCGAGGAACGCATGGCACAGCTTCTGACCCAGGTGGCAGGGCGCGCCGGTCGAGCGGAGCTTGTCGGCAGCGTGTTACTGCAAACACATTATCCCGATCATCCGGCTCTGCTCGCCATGCTGGGCACCAGCTATGCCGAGCAAGCGCGAGGCCTGCTCAAGCAGCGACAGGAAAGCGGTCTGCCGCCCGCCGGGCAACTGGTGTTGATGCGAACAGACTGCCCGAACCCGGAGTACGGCGAGCAATTCCTGCAAACCCTCCGCGAACGCTGTACACCGCACCTCCCCAGCGGTGCCCGGCTAATCGGGCCGTTGCCTTCACCCATGCAACGTCGCGCTGGCAAGTACCGCTGTCAACTGCTGTTGACTGCGCCCGATCGCAGTTCGGCGCAGAGGGCGGCCAGCATTCTGGTGGCGAATGCAGAAACACTGTCGACGCGACAGGGACTGAGCTGGTCCATCGATATTGATCCGCAGGACGTTTTCTAACCGTGTCCAAACTGGTCATATCTCGCCCTAATGATGGTAATATGCGCGACCGGACCCGTTCGGTGGCACGCCCGCCCGCTATCGCGCGCCAGTTAATCCAGTAACCCATTGAAGCTGCCCAGGTACACCTCGAAAACATGAAGCAACAACTCACACTACTGATACAGCAGGCGCTGGATTCTCTCATTGCCCAGGGTGTACTGCCCGCCGATACCCGGCCGCAAGTCCAGATCGATCACACCCGCGACAAGAGTCACGGCGACCTGGCGTGCAATATCGCGCTCGCATTGGCCAAGATCGCAAAGCGCAAGCCGCGCGACCTCGCCGAACTGATCTGCACGGCCCTGCCGCAGAACCCGCTGGTAACGCGCACTGAGATTGCCGGTCCGGGGTTTATCAATTTCTTCCTGTCTGACGACAGTAATCAGGCAGTGATCCGCAAAATTTTCGAACAGGGAGCCGCTTTCGGCACCAGTGACACCGGCGCCGGGCGCAAAGTGCAGGTCGAGTTTGTCTCCGCCAATCCCACCGGGCCGCTGCATGTGGGCCACGGCAGGGGAGCCGCCGTGGGCGACAGCCTCTGTCGTCTGCTGGCGGCCACCGGCTGGAACGTCGCCAGCGAGTTTTATTACAATGATGCCGGCGCGCAAATTGATAACCTGGCACTGTCGGTGCAGGCCCGCTGCAAGGATTTAACGCCAGAGGATGCGGCATGGCCGCAGGATGGCTACCGGGGTGAATACATCGCGGAGCTGGCGCAAGCCTATTTGCGGGGTGATACGGTAGACGCCGAGGACCGCCATGTCACCGGCTCCGGCGATGCCGATGACCTCGGAGACATTCGCCAGTTTGCCGTCGCCTACCTGCGCCGCGAGCAGGATCTGGATCTGAAAGCCTTCGCCGTGCACTTCGATGTGTATTTTCTCGAATCCTCGCTATACGAAGAAGGCGCCGTAGAGCGCACGGTGGCACGACTTATTGAAACCGGCCACTGCTATGAAAAGGATGATGCGCTGTGGCTGCGCACTACCGACTACGGCGATGACAAAGATCGCGTAATGCGCAAGCGTGAAGGCGGTTACACCTACTTCGTACCGGATGTGGCCTACCACCTCAACAAGTGGCAGCGTGGGTTTGTGCGTGTGATCAACGAACAGGGCGCCGATCACCACAGCACCGTCACCCGCGTGCGCGCGGGCCTGCAGGCACTGCAGCAGGACATTCCCCAGGACTGGCCAGATTATGTGCTGCACCAGATGGTGACAGTAATGCGCGAGGGCGAAGAAGTAAAACTGTCCAAGCGCGCGGGCAGCTACCTCACCCTGCGCGACCTGATTGATGAAGTCGGGCGAGATGCGACCCGCTTTTTCCTGGTCGCCCGCGCCACCAACTCGCAGCTCACGTTTGATATCGACCTGGCACTGTCGCAGAGCAACGACAATCCCGTGTATTACATTCAGTACGCGCATGCACGCAGCTGCAGCGTGATGCGCAAGCTCGCGCAGCACGGCTGGGAGTGGCAGGCAGAGAGTGCACTGCAACATCTGGGCCAGCTTCAGGAGGAGCATGAGAAAAGCCTGCTCCGGCAACTTGACCGGTATCCGGAAATTGTTGCAAACGCCGCCCTGAACAGCGAACCCCACACCGTCGCCACCTATCTGCGAGAGTTGGCGGGCGGCTTTCATACCTGGTACAACGCGCACAAAATGTTGGTGGAGGAGGTGGCCGTGCGCGATGCGCGGATCGCCCTCAGCCAGGCTGTGCGTCAGGTTATTCACAATGGTCTGGACTTATTGGGCGTCACCGCCCCGGAGGAGATGTAACCCGTGGCTCAGGATTATGCCAAACGCAGACCGGCCCCCACCAGGAAAAAGCCTTCACCCCGAAAGGCGCAAGCACAGCGACACACGGGTGAACCCCAGCCTCGCAGCAAGGGCTTTCGCCTGTACATGACAGGCGTGATAACCGGCATATTCCTGAGCTTCATGGTATATCTGGGCACTCTCCCCAAGCCAGTCGAGCCAGGGCAGGAGGTCGCAGGCACACCGCAGCAGGAGGTGGAACCGGAAACGCCAAAACCACGCTTTGACTTTTACACGCTGCTGCCCGAGCAAACCATGGAGGTCGAAGGGGAGGGTGAAGTCGAAACAGTTGAACCCGCGGCCGATGTCAGCAAACCGCCCACCGCGGCGGTCGCAGCAGAGCCGTATTTTCTGCAGGCGGGTTCGTTCCGCCAGCGAGAAGACGCAGAGCGGCGTCGCGCTGAATTGCTACTGCTCGGGCTGGAGCCAAAAATCGAGGAGAGCCACGTCGACAGCGGTCGCTGGTTCCGGGTATCTCTGGGGCCGTTCGAGTCCCACGAGGCTGTCAGCAGGGCCCGCGGACTGCTGGCCAATCAGAATATAGACTCTGTATTACTGAAGCGCGGCGGGACATGATTTCGGCGCAGGGTCTTGAATTCTCTGCAGACTCCCCCATATCTGCCAGTCGGGTCTTCAGAATCTAAAAGCCCTTCGCTAACCAATAACATCGCCCCACAGGAGACAACAAGTGGAACAGTTCCGAGGTACGACCATACTTTCCGTGCGCCGTGGCAACAGCGTGGTAATCGGAGGTGACGGCCAGGTCTCCATGGGTAACACCGTTATGAAAGGCAACGCCCGCAAAGTACGACGCCTGCACAGAGACAAGGTGATAGCCGGTTTCGCCGGCGGCACCGCCGATGCATTCACACTGTTCGAACTGTTTGAAGCGCAACTTGAAAAACATCAGGGCCATCTGGTGCGCGCCGCCGTGGAGCTAGCAAAAGCATGGCGTACAGAACGCTCCCTGCGACGTCTCGAGGCCCTGCTGGCCGTAGCCGACAAAGAGACCTCGCTCATCATCACCGGCAACGGCGATGTGATCGAGCCGGAAGACAACCTGATAGCGATTGGTTCCGGCGGCCCCTTTGCCCAATCAGCCGCTCGCGCCCTGCTCGAAAACACAGAGCTGGGAGCGCGTGACATCGTAGAAAAAGGTTTGGGCATCGCCGCCGACATCTGTATCTACACCAACCATAACCGCACCATCGAACAACTGGATTTTTAGGCCCCTGCATGTCCAATATGACCCCCAGAGAGATCGTCCACGAGCTGGACAAATTCATCATAGGCCAGGATGCCGCCAAACGCGCCGTTGCCATCGCGCTGCGCAATCGATGGCGACGCATGCAGTTGCCAGAGGAACTGCGTGCCGAAATTACGCCCAAGAATATTCTGATGATCGGGCCGACCGGCGTCGGTAAAACGGAGATCGCGCGGCGCCTGGCCAAACTGGCCAACGCCCCCTTCGTCAAGGTAGAAGCGACCAAGTTTACTGAAGTGGGCTACGTCGGCCGCGATGTTGAATCGATCATCCGCGACCTCGTCGATGTCGCTATCAAAATGTACCGGGAACAGGAAATGACGCGCGTGCGTTTCCGCGCAGAGGAAGCCGCTGAGGAGCGAATTCTGGATATTCTGCTACCCCCGGCCCGCGACACAGACACCGATAAATCCGCCTCCAGTACAAGGCAGCTGTTGCGTAAAAAACTGCGGGAAGGTGAACTCGACGCCAAGGAGATCGAAGTCGAGGTGAGCGCCGCGATGCCCGGCATGGAAATCATGGCACCGCCCGGCATGGAAGAAATGACCAGCCAATTGCAGAGCATGTTCTCCAATATGTCGCGCCAGCAGAGCAAAACGCGAAAGATGCCGGTCAGAGCAGCGTTTGAAGCTCTGTGCGATGAAGAAGCCGCCAAAATGGTCAACGAGGACGAGCTCAAACAAAAGGCGGTTGCGGAAGCGGAACAAAATGGCATTGTGTTTATCGATGAGCTGGACAAGGTTGCCAAGCGCGCCGAGGGTGCTGGAGCTGATATATCCCGCGAGGGCGTACAGCGCGACCTGCTGCCGCTGATCGAAGGGTCTACCGTCAGCACCAAGCACGGCATGATTAAAACCGATCACATACTGTTTATCGCCTCCGGTGCTTTCCATCTGGCCAGGCCCTCGGATCTGATACCCGAACTGCAGGGGCGCCTGCCCATTCGTGTGGAGCTGTCGGCACTGTCGCCTGATGATTTTGAACGTATCCTGACCGAACCCAGCGCCTCCCTGACCGAGCAGTATCAGGCATTGTTGGCGACCGAAGGCGTGGACCTGACGTTCAGCAAAGACGGATTGCGGCGCATTGCCGAGACCGCGTGGCAGGTGAACGAACGCACTGAAAATATCGGCGCCCGACGGCTGCACACAGTGATGGAACGTCTGCTGGAAGAGACATCCTTCGGCGCATCTGACGCTGGCCTGCATGACGCTGCGCTGTTAGTGGACGCCGATTTCGTCGACAAGCAATTGCAGGAACTCAGCGCGGACGACGATCTGTCCCGCTTCATCCTGTGACAGCCACGGCACCCAAGCCCACTGGCATTCAATTACACACCCGCTCCCGGGTGCTGGAGCTAACGTATGCGGACGGTACGCACTACTCTCTGAGCTGTGAATACCTGCGCGTTTACTCGCCCTCGGCTGAAGTGCTCGGCCACGGGCCGGGGCAGGAAGTCCTGCAAACGGGGAAGATGAACGTCGCTATCACCGCCATCAAGCCGGTTGGCAACTACGCACTCCAACTGGTGTTTGACGACGGCCACGATACCGGTTTGTACTCATGGCGCTATCTGTATGAGCTCTGCCAGAGCGAAGAAGTCCGGTGGCAGGAATACCTCACGCGCCTCGACAAGGCAGGCGCCAATCGCGACCCCGATGTGCAGGTCGTAAAACTGGGCTTATAGCGGGAAAATCAGATGGGGCACACGCCCCACCGACACTCTATTTCGGCATCAGGGCTGCTTTGGCCTTTTCCATATCGACAGAGTCTAACGCTTTGTCGGTATCCACCGCGGCAGCGGCTTTCTTCACATCGACGCCATTGGCACTCACCGCCTCTGTGATTTTCGCGGTATCAACGGCTTGGGATGCCTTACCTTTGTCCACGGAGTCCATCAGTTTGCCCATGTCCTGAGCGAAAGACAGCGAGGTCAGGGGCAGCAGTGCAGCCATGGCAATAATGGGAAGTGTTTTTTTCATGAAGGATATCCAGTTTATTAACGGGTGAGCACGGAATGTGCCGCAGTTGAAATTACGCCTTTAACGTTTTCGCGACAAGCCTGTTCTGCTGGAGATTATTCAGCATCCCGTTTTTGCGCAGATTCTGAATCGCGTTGCAAGCTATGGTAACTGCGGTTGCTCTGCCTGGTATGTTGTCGCCAGTCGCTGGCTTAACGCTTTATTCATGCGCGAAAAAGCCTGTGTATTGCTATGCGTTTCCTGAGCCCTGCCGGAAGAATCCAGTGCGACCGCCAGCCCGCGAAATTCTTCGAAGTGCCTGAGCCTTGTATGGTTGTCGTCGACCCTCTCCAGTGCAAACACATGACGAGTGTGCGCTATACCCGGGATTGGAAACCCGCCCTCCCAGGCAAACTGCTCCAGTGGCGTGATATCTGTCAGCACGGCGTGCGATTCTCTGGGCGCTGGCGGGTTGCCAGTCACCAGCGTCAAAGTAATTTCTTCACCAACACTGAAGTCGCCCACAATACGGGGGGCATACGAGTTCCACTGGGGGTATGCGGCGAAATCGGTCAGCGCCGCCCAACTGGCCTCAACGTTTGCGGGCAGAATTTCCTCCGTGGCAACCGAATAGACAGGCGGCACGAGGCTGGAACCGATAAACGCCAGGCCACCACACAGGAAAACGACAGCGACTATGATTCTAAGCGCTGGATTGCCTGTGTAGGCCTGCGCGGCATTGTATTGCGGCTCGTTGTCCATGGGGTTATCCAAGCGCGAGTTCGCCGTCTACAGCATAGCGCTTGCGCTGCGCGGCCACTGTCTTGTGGTCGCCCGTGTGTGACCAACCGGGGGGCATGAATAAATAGCACAGCTTGTTCTTTATCCCGGGCGCTTGTTTGAAGTCTGCCCAGAGTGCTGTTGTTTCTCCGATCTGCACATCGCGCCAACTCTCGGGATTCACCTTGCGGGTTATACCGTACTCCACACGCTCAGAATCGCGCAGCGGTTGCAATGAACCGAGCAGCCAATCCCAAAACAATGTCAGGGAGGTGTAGTTGGTGTCCATATACAGGAGGTTCTTGGCATGGTGACCACGGTGATAAGTGGGCGTCTGCAAAAAG
The DNA here is from genome assembly GCA_037969215.1 of Halioglobus sp. GTDB lineage: Bacteria > Pseudomonadota > Gammaproteobacteria > Pseudomonadales > Halieaceae > Marimicrobium. The sequence continues at coordinate 2,343 of JBBKWY010000036.1, read as the reverse complement.
TATTCCAGTGGCCCGTATTTCCCCGGCACCAGTTTTGGGCTGATGTGCAGGAACTTCCCCCAGAAGCCGTCGATGAGAGTCAAAACAAAAACAACCTCCACCGGCACGCCCATGAGTGCTGGCATGAAACCCAGGAAAAAGCCCAAATAGGGCAACTCCAGTATATGACGCCCCAAACCGATGAGAGATGTGAGTGTATCCGGGGCGTGATGAGGGGAGTGAATGCACCACAACAAGCGGACTTTGTGTCCCAGGAAATGCTGGAGCCAGTACCAAAACTCGAAGATCAACAAACCTATCGGCCATACATACCAACTCGTGCCCAGCGACATCGGAGCGAGTTTACTGCCCAGCACCGCAAAGGCCAGCGTGGTAATAATCGGGAGGAATGTTTGCACCACGCCGACCACGAGCGCATTTTTTAGTGGCTGTGCGTATGCGTGCCAAAACGATTCATTTTTGGTCGCCACCGTCAGATAGAACATCTCTGCGAGTGAAATGAACATTGAAACGGCAAATACCGAGCTTGTAAGCCAAGCATATTCTTCAAAATCCATATTATTCAGACATCTCGGTCAGCTAAAACGCTAAGCGTACATTCTATTGAAAATCTCGACAATAATGTCGGGGGGCAACTGCCACGTTCAAGTATCCGGGCGCAGACACATGAACGATCTGATGTCAGGCGGCATACACTGCATCTGGAAGCGCTTCACCATTGCGTTGAGTGGCGTGCGCAAGAACAACACCGTGCTGGATATCGCCGGTGGCGATACGCCACGCCGATGAGGCCCATGACTGTACCGATGAAAACTCCTATCAGGTGAGCATCGGTTATAACATTCATATCGCCAAGAAGATTTGTGTAGCCCAGGTTTGCACCTATCGCTTCGGATAGTACCTTTAGCCATACAGCGCCCAGAACTAACCAATACACTCTGGCTTCGCCCATCGCCAGGCGTATTGAAAAATAGGCAACCAATGCATGTAGCAATCCTGACAAGCCGTTATACCAATCGAGACCGGGGAGGATAGCCAATAGCGCCAGACTGATTAGAATCGAAAATAGAAATCCACACGCTAAAAGCTCGCCCAGTTTTATCTTCGCAAAAAATCCAAAGTAGATAACCAGAGCAGCCGCGATATTGAGCAACATATGAAGCACATTCGTGTGCACTAGATGGGCGGTCCAGAGTCGCCAGATTTCTCCAGACAATATCTGCTGCCGATCAAACTCCAATGCTCCTGAAAAACCCTGGAGTGCCGACACACCAAGTACGAACACGGCAGCGCCCAAAAACTTGCGCCTTACTGCCTCCACAATGCCGTTACCTTCTCACAGCACGAAGGATCGCAAATCCGATTATGAGCAGCAGAACAGGCCATTGCATGCCACCGCCACCGCCATATCCCTGTCTGTGTGCAATGTGAACGCTCTTGTCTTGCTTGATTTTTTCCTTAAACAGATCCAGCTCTGCTGCCAAATTATTCGACATGTCTTGCATGGCCAATTCGAACCCTTTCTCTCTCGCCGCTCGACTAGCCTGGTTGACTTCCACCAATGTAGACGACTGTTGTGTATCACTCACCCCCGGAGCGCGGAAGAGCATTTTTCTGGAATTGACATCGAATACTGCAGTATCAACAAAGGTAGTAGCCTGATTCTGATTACCCTTTATGAAATAGGCCCCAACAATGGTCCAGTACAATACCGAGCTTTTTGTTTCTGAGGTAACAGTAACCTGGTCGTAGGACACCAGCGCGACAATATCCAGGCCATACAAGCGCGCTATCTGGCCCACACCCTCAAATCCCTTCGAAGAGCGCATGTAGGTTTCTGGAACAATCACTATTTCTTTCACGTAATCCAGGCCGACGAATTTCTGCTTTACCTCCTCCAGAAGTTGCGTCTTTTTTGCCTCAGGAAGCATAAAAGCTGTGCCTTGTTGTGCCGGAACAAATGCCAAACCTACAGTGAGGGGAAGATTGAGAAGCGGCGTGGTTTCCTCATGGTTTGGCGGGACCTGGCCATCTGGATACAGGTAATCTACGAGGCTGCTAGAAACTCCTCTACGCCCATCTCCACCAAAGTAATTCGCGCACGAGCTTAACAGCACTGCGGCAATTGCAATGAGGCATGCTTTTCTTATGGTAACCATTGAATCCCCTTAGATAATATGTGCTTTCTTTAGTTTTGCACTTCGAGCGATGGCGGCGGTCGTAATAGCACCATAATGATCATTTAGGCAGACCACACCAACCTTGTCAAAAGTGGCGACTCCCTCGATATCGCCCCTGATCAAAGCCTAGGTTGGTGTTTTCATACCCTCCCCACCCTGACCA
>JBBKWY010000035.1:0-8602 GCA_037969215.1 Halioglobus sp. | reverse complement strand
TTGGGCAGACCGCAGGGGTGCGGGCCGGGATTGAAATTCTGGTTCATGATGGTGTGAGTATAGAACTCACCGCGAAAATCGAGCTTGCTATTGCCTTCCCAGCAATCCCAGATAGCGCGAATGGCCTGCACCATTTCACGCATACGCGAGGCCGGTTTCGACCAGATCATGCTGAAGCGCTTCTCGATATGCGGCCGAATTTGCGTACCCAGGCCGAGGATAAAACGGCCACCGCTGAGCAGTTGCATATCGTAGCCCAGATTGGCCAGCGTCATGGGATTGCGCGAGAAGGCCACCGCGATAGCGGTAATCAACTCAGCGCGTTCAGTGCCCTGCGCCGCCATGGCAAGAGGCAAAAAAGGATCGTGCGGCCCCTCAAAAGTATAGATCCCGTCGAATCCGGCAGCTTCCAAGTCACGTCCCGTCTCTATCGCATCCATGGGATTACTAACTAGCATTGAAGCGTCTATTTTCATAGTGGGTTCTCTGGTGAAGTTACGACTGTCCGATTACACTGACATTTGCCCGAGCGATTGTCATGCTATGCTGCCGCATTAATAAAAACAACGCAGTAGCTCGCAATGCTGCGCAAGAGTATGAAAGTCTGGACGGCTATAATCTCAGCGGCAAATCCACTACCTCACCGCGCGATACATTTCACTAATCGTTCAGTGATGTGACGCTTATTGGCCAATCGACCGCGACTATCGCAGGCGTTAATGGTTGCTCACTTCTGTCGGGAACTGATAGGCTATAAGTATCGCAGCCTGTAGGTTTTTGGGGCGACGTGTTGCGTTTAGTCTATGAACCCAAGACGCATGATAATAAGAGGGACAGACAGTTAAACGATGCCCCAATACCGTTCTGGTTATTTTCGATGCCAGAGAACGCAAAATGCACTAGAGGGAACTTCTTCGCATGGATACAAGCAAACGACATCTACTGGCTAGCGGTGGTTTATTGTTGGGGGGTGCAGCGTTGATGCCGAATACGGCCAGCGCAGCCCTTAAGCCTGACTACATATGGGCATTGACGAAGTTTGACCAGGTTATTCCCAGTGATGAGTGGGTAATCCTCAAATGGGATTTCTTTCCGCTCAATACAACGAACGCGATTATTGATGATGCTCAGGAAGCGCTGGTCTTTAATAGCCCTGCCGATTCCGGTATGTGGGCCATCGTGTGTAACATTGCCTGGGACAACGCACTCGACATCAAGGAGAAGCCAATAACCCCTCCAACACATCGAAAACTGGCGCGTATCGTGATGCAGGATGTGGGCAAGCCGCAAATTGATCAACCTGCACACGCCATGGGATCAACGGATCTAACCTACCATTCGGACCTGGCTTTGCTGGGTGATCAGGATTTCCTGGCTGATGGTTCTAACGGATATCAGCAACAGCAAGTGTATGTGCAAACAGGTTTTGGATCTGACTCTCCATCGCAGCGTTTTTATGTAGAGGTTTACCAGAACTCAGGGCAGGACATTGTCTGCAGATTTGACGGGGGAGCCGGCCCTCAGACCGAAACCAGATCAAAAATGGTCGCATGGCAGGCGCCCTCCTGGATGCTCGCGAAAATTTCAGAGTTTTGAACTTATAAAAAATCGCCACAAATTTTTTCAAAGCCAGGCGTGAGGATTTTATTGAAAATCCTCCATTGCCACTGCCATTCGCTACCTAGACGCAGGCTATTTTACTATGGATACAGACAAACGTAATTTTCTACTGGGAGGCGGCATTCTAACGGGTGGCGCGGCTTTAATGTCTGGCTCAGCTTCCGCGGCGCGGGCACAGGTAGCGCCCTACATCCTGGCCAGAAGCACTGCTGTGCAAGTAATCCCCAGCGACCAGTGGACAACATTACGCTGGGATCCTCTGGAGCTGAATACGTCAACTGCAGTACTCGACGAGGCCGGCGAAATTATAACGTTTGATTCCACGATAACGTCTGGAATCTATCTTGTTGTGTGTAACGTGACATGGGACAACCGTCATAATAAAGACGGAAAAGCGATACAACCAAAAACTCACCGGAAGTTTGCGCGAATTATTCAGCAGGATTCGAGGGCTCCGCAGATGGATCAGCCGGCCTACACGGGCTCATGTTCCGACCTCACCTATCACAGCGATCTCAATGAAATCCCAGACTCTGGCGGCTTTCAGCAGCAACAGGTCTATATACAGTGGGGGTTTGCGGAGACATTCGTTCCACAACGTTTTTGGATGGAGGTTTATCAAAGCTCCGGCCAAGACCTCATTGTGAGGGAGGACAAATCCAGATCACCACAAAAGGGGTCCAGACCGTCGGTCATTTCCATGGAAGGCCCCTTATGGGCAATATCACAGATATCAGAATTCTGAAACGCAGAACGCATTCCTCAGCATAGCCTTAAGCGTGAGCAGCTGTTATCAAAAGCGATGAATGCTGACAGCGCTTGCCAAAATATTGTGAATGCGGCGACTCTGGGCATCGTTGATTTCGCGCCTATAACCCCGTGACCTGCCACCTGACGACCTCAAAATAACTGCGCCACACAGCGGACACGCCAATGAAAGAATTCAGACAGTAAGGACAACGCAATGATCAGGTGTGTACGAATATGGACAGGGGACGATCAAAATTCTCATTTCGAAGAGGGGTTGATCGACCTCAATCCCGGCACCCACGGTGACCTTCTCACCGACAAATTGTTAGTTACCAGCGCCTCCTTCCAGGAAACCGCGTCGGGCGGCACGCTGGCATGGCACACGGCCCCGGTTCGGCAATTGGTAGTTACGCTTAGCGGAACGCTGGATTTCGAGACGCGCGCTGGCCAGCATTTTCAGTTGGCGCCTGGCGATATTCTTCTGGCCGAGGACACCGCTGGCGGCGGTCATTCCTGGAAGCTCGTCGACGAGCAGCCCTGGCGGCGCGTGTATATTGTGTTGGCACCGGACGCGCCCGTACCGTTTAAAGCGCTGTAGCGGCATAGCAGAAGGAGAGGTCTTTGAACAACATCCGTACTGAGGAAGAAGTCGATGTCGCGCTGGTAGGTGCTGGCATCATGAGCTCCACCCTCGGTGTATTCCTGAAGGAATTGCAGCCCCACCTGAAGCTCGAAATCCTCGAACGATTGCCCGGGGAAGCCCAGGAGAGTTCCGGCGCATGGAACAATGCGGGCACAGGCCACGCGGCCAACTGCGAGTTAAACTACACGCCGATGGGCGCCGATGGCAGTATCGATATCGCCAGAGCGCTGGAAGTTAACGTAGAGTTCGATATGTCCCGGCAGTTCTGGTCGTACCTGGTGAAGAAGGGCGCGATTACCTCGCCCGAGGAATTCATCCACCCGGTGCCGCATATGAGCTTCGTGATCGGTGCCGAACGACAGGAATTTCTGCGCAAGCGGCACGCGGTAATGAGCAGCCATCACTGTTATCACGGCATGGAATACTCCGAGGATCACGCCCGAATCGCCGAGTGGGCACCACTGATCATGGCGGGGCGCGATCCCGGGCAGCCGGTCGCGGCAACCCGCATGGTGACAGGTGCTGACGTCAACTACGGCGCGCTCACGTCCAACCTGCTAGCCTATCTCAAGCAGCAGAATGATTTTGCCATTCGCTTTTCCCAGAATGTGGTCGGCCTGCAGCGCAGGCCCGATGGGGGCTGGCGGCTTGACATCAAGGACGAATCAACCGGCGCACGGCGCACCGTAAACGCCAAGTATGTGTTCCTCGGAGCGGGCGGGGCGGCGCTCTCACTGCTGCAAAAATCCGGCATTCCCGAGGCCAGAGGTTATGCCGGATTTCCGGTGAGCGGCATGTGGCTGCGCTGTGGTGACCCGGCGGTCGCCGAGCGCCACAACGCAAAGGTCTACGGCATGGCGGCCACCGGGTCTCCCCCGATGTCGGTACCCCACCTCGATACCCGTATTATCGATGGTAAACGCTGGCTGTTATTTGGGCCCTATGCCGGATTCACCACCCGATTCCTCAAACAGGGCTCACTCTTTGATTTGCCAAAGTCAGTGCGACCGGACAATCTCCTGCCGCTACTGGCAGTCGCGCGTGACAATTTTCCGCTGGAGGAATACCTGGTCGGACAAGTGTTTCAGAGTTCTTCCCACCGCTTCCAGGCACTGCGTGAGTTCTATCCCGAACTGGACGTGAAGGACTGGGAATTATCGGTGGCGGGCCAGCGTGTGCAAATCATTAAAAAGGATAAGGCGCGCTTTGGAAAACTCGAGTTTGGTACCGAGATCGTGCACTCCGCCGACTCTTCGATTGTCGCGCTGTTGGGCGCTTCGCCGGGCGCCTCAACCGCAGTCTGTATCATGGTCCACATGCTCGAGAACTGTTTTCATGAACAGCTCGTCGGCCATTGGGAGCCCAAGCTGAAAGAGATGATCCCCTCCTACGGTCACGATCTCAAAACAGACGCCGTGCTGTCTGCACGGGTTCGCGCCGAGACTGCCGAAGTCCTGAAACTGCGCACCGTATAACTTTTTGGAAATCATCGGCCCCGGTGTAACCTTCAGGACCTGCGCCAACGCCCGCAGATAAGGCGCGATGGTGTCGATCTCTGCCTGACAGGAATGAGGAGCCAGACTGACTTGCCCTGTGCGGTATCGATCAGGATGTTGCCAGTCCTTCTCTTGCAAATACCTGGTAGATATTTCCACACTATCGCTGCTATATTATGTCCAGCACAAACAGATAACACATATTCTCAATAATAATTTTCTGTGGTGACTTTTATGGCGCAAAATATTTTCAGCAAGACGGGTTCGTATCAATGGGCAGCAGGATCCGCCATTGCTTCGATAATTCTTTCCGGCGCCATTCTCCCCGCGCCGTCCTTTGCCAAGGACGGCGTACTGGAAGAAGTTATTGTCACCGCGCGCAAACGCGCGGAGGACATCCAGGACGTCCCTATATCGGTGTCCGCTTACACCGGTGACCAGCTGCGCGACGCCGGTATTACGAACCTCAAGGATCTGGGTTACCAGACTCCGGGCGTACAAATCGATCAATCCAGCAGTGCCCAGATATGGATTCGAGGAATCGGTCAGCGCGATGACGGGGCGCGGCTGGACTCCCCGGTGGGTGTGTACATCGACGGTCTGTATATTCCCCGCAAAGACGGTCAATTGATGGACCTGATGGATGTGCAGAGCGTGCAGGTGCTACGCGGCCCACAGGGGACGCTGTTCGGCAAGAACACCACGGCCGGCGCGATACTGGTGACGACCAATGGCCCAGAGGACGAATTGTCCGGGTTTGTCGATACCCGCCTCGGCAACTATAACCGCGCCGATTTCAAAGCCAGCGCCAATGTACCGCTGATCGGCGACACGTTGTTGTCGAAAGTCACCTTCAGCTCGGTCAACCGCGATGGTTACCAGCACAACATCACCACCGGCCAGGACACTGCCTCGGAAGATCGCAATGCTGGAGCGCTGCAACTACGCTGGAACGCCTCCGATGATGTGACGGCAGATTTTATGGGCTACTACGGCCGGGTGCGCGAGAAACAGGCGTCCACCAACTGCCGCTTCATGCACGGCAGCAGTTACAACGATCAGGATTCGCTGTTTGGCAACCGAATTTTACCGGGCGACACCACACCGGTGGACGGCTTCAATGACAACACCACCCCGGTACGACCGGGTTTCGTCGCGCAGTCACAGACCTATCAGGACGCCTGTGATCAGTCCGAAGCACTGACCAAAGATTACAAGGTTACCTCCGATATCCCCATCGCGTTTAATCTCGACAACACTATTTTGGGCCTTACGGTGTACTGGGATATCCACGAAGACCTCTCCCTGAAAAGTATTACCGGCTACAGCGACCAGAAAAAATTCGGCAATGCCGGCAATCCGGATAATGATGCAACCCACCTGCCCATCTCCGCGCGCTATCGCAAGGATGGCAGCCCCAGCAAGCGCGAGCACTGGTCACAGGAATTTCAGCTGAACGGGGTGGCCTTCAACGACAAGTTGGAATACACCTTTGGGCTGTTTGCGATGGAGGAAAAAATCGACGACGGCACCGACACCTCCTCTGGCTGGTCAACAGGCGACTTCATTCCCGCGACGCAGCCTGGCTCGCCGGTGCCCGGGACCAACGTATTGATTGTCAACGACCCCACCGCAGAACAGGGCACCTACGAACTGACCAATACCACCTATGCCGCATTTTTTCAGGGCAGCTATGATGTGACCGACAATCTGGAATTCACCGCGGGCGTGCGCTGGACCAGTGAAAAGCGGGAATCCAATGTCAAATTGAACCTGCTGGACCAGGAGGCGTTCAAAACCACCGCACTGGCAAGTCTGGCGGGCGTACCTGGAATCAACACAAGTCTGATGATTCCGGACACTCCGCTAATCCTGTTGGTCGATCCCGATGTGATTTTTGCCCAGGATATCTTCACCACCATAAATGCCCAATTTCCGCATGATGCGGACGGCCAGCCCATCTATCAGCTGATTCCCGCGGAAATGATCAAACCCGATATCCAGAATGACGCCAGCGAGACCTGGGATGAGGTAACGCCCATGGCCAGCATCGCCTACCACTTTGACGACGACTGGGTAGATAGCAGCTTTGTTGATAACGCGATGGTCTACTTCACTTATGCCGGCGGCTTCAAATCCGGCACCTTCGAGCCCATCGGCGTCGATGGCCAGGCGACAGTTGAACCGGAGAAAGTGGAAAACTTCGAAGTGGGCTTCAAAATTAACCTGCTGGATGACTCCATGCGCCTGAACGGGGCAATATTCCGCACCAATTTTGACGACATGCAACTGCGGCAAGTCGTCCTCGATAGCGGCGGCACGCCCCGCGTGGTGCTGCGCAACGCATCCAAAACCCGTATTGACGGTATGGAGCTGGAGTGGATGTGGTCGCCTATCCCCAACCTGCTGTTGATAGCCACCGGCAGTTACAATGACTACCAGTATCTGAAGTTCGAGGAGAGCCAGCTCAATACCATTTCGCTGCTCACCCAGCAGCCCCTGCCCGTTTCGGACCGCTCCAACGAACCCTTTGCAGAAGTACCCAAGCAGACGTATTCCCTGGCAGTGCAATACACCTTCGAGACCGAGTACGGCGCTTTCACACCGCGTCTCGATTACAGTTATACCGATGACATTTTTATGGGACTGGATGCCGGTGCCGGCCAACACGAGGACCAGTCGACGTTTGATAGCTACGGGCTGATTAATGCCCGGATTGGATGGATCAGTGCCAACGGGCATTATGAAGCCGCCGTCTATGGCACCAATATCACCGATGAACTTTACTACATGGGCGCAGCAGCCGTTGGTGATTCTACGGGTAACTTTATGGTAACCACCGCACCTCCACGCATGTATGGGCTAGAGCTGCGCTATAACTTCTTTTGAGGCGCTGGCCGCACGGCCACGTGAACAGCACCCGCCGACGGGTGCTTCACTGCGGATCAAATGTGATAGGCATCGCCTTGATAGTGTTGATAAAGAAAGAACGCATATAGGTGGTATCGCCAGAAAACCGGGGATGGCGAAGCCGCGGAATGATTTCCTCGAACATAATATTCATCTCCAACCGCGCCAGGTTCATACCGAGGCAGAAGTGTTCACCGACACCAAAAGAGCGTATTTCGCCACGTAAATTCGCAATACGCTTGTGACGGTGAATATCGAACACCATCGCATCGTCGCCGAAGACATCCTCGTCGTGATTGACCGCGTGATAGTGCAGAATTACCTTGTCACCTTTTTTGATAGCGTGGCCGTTCCACTCTATGTCCTGCGTGGCGGTGCGCCGCATCGCAATAAACGCCGTGTTGTAGCGCAGCATTTCCTCTACCGCGTGCGAGATGTCCTCCGGGTTTTCAACCAGGTGCTGCAACTGATCGGGGTGCTCTATCAGCAGGCGCATACCGTGGGCCGTTGCCGTACGCGTGCTTTCGTTGCCGCCGACCATAATCAGGATAAACATCCAGGCGAACAGCTCCTCACTCATCTTTTCGCCTTCCACTTCACCATTGAGCAGCGCTTGTACAACTGTGCTGGTCGGATTGGTACGCTGCTCAGCCGCCAGCGCCATGGCGTAGGCAATAACTTCGAAACTGACTGCCTGGGCCTCTTCCAGCGATGTGGCGACATCGGGATCGTCCGCAAAAGCCATGATGTTGGTCCAGTTAAAAAATTGCTTGCGGTCTCGCTGTGGTACGCCAAGAATTTCCAGTATGGCCATCAACGGCAACTCTGCGGCCACTTCCTCGACAAACTCACATTCACCACGTGCAGCAACACGCTCAACAATAGCTTTAGCTTGTTGGCGCAACCACGGCTCCATCTCTCCCACCGCTTTGGGTGTAAACGCGTCGCGCACGACCTTGCGATACTTCATGTGCTTGGGTGGATCCATCGCAATAATGAAGTTGTCGAGCATAATCTGGTTGATTTCTTCCTGGCCTGGAGGCACTTCGGTGGGAAATGGCCCCTGCTCGTTAGACGAGAATAATTGCGGGTTCTGGGAGACATAATCCAGCGCGTCACGTTTTACGACTGCCCAGTAAGGCACACCGTTCTCGGGGTCATCCATTTTTACCATGGAGCCTGC
>JBBKWY010000034.1:0-27969 GCA_037969215.1 Halioglobus sp. | reverse complement strand
AACTTTGCGATCTCCACGCGGGCAGACAAACTGGGTGTGAATCACCTGGGTATACAGGTCGATGAGGATCGGGAGCTGGTTGAACTGCGAGAGCGTCTTCAGGCTGCCGATCTATCCGTCTTTGATGAGGGCGAGACAGTGTGTTGTTACGCAAAATCTGACAAGTCCTGGGTAGAGGATCCCGCAGGCATCGCCTGGGAAGCCTATAAGACTATGGAGGAGGCAAAGTTTTTTGGCGCTGAGGAAGCGGCCAGTGAAGGTGCGTCTTGCGCGCCCGAAAAGAGCCAGTCAGTCGGGGGTTGCTGCTGATGAAATCGGTGCTCGTCCTGTGTACGGGCAATTCCTGCCGTTCCGTGATGGCAGAAGCGCTTATCAATCACCTGGGTGCGGGGCAGTTCAAGGCCGTGAGCGCCGGCAGTCAGCCCGCGGGTTTTGTGCACACCAAATCGCTGGAAACTCTGGCCCGACATGGCGTGCCACTGCCTGAGGCGCGCAGTAAATCCTGGGATGAATTTTCCGATCAATCCTTCGATCTGGTCATTACTGTCTGCGACCAGGCTGCTAACGAAGCATGTCCGGTTTTTTTGGGACAGTACCAGAAGCTGCATTGGAGCACGCCTGATCCCGCCAAAGCGCAAGGAGGTGAGGTCGCGATCGATGCGGCATTTGATGAGGCTTTTCAAATGCTGCGGGATCGAATTGAAACAGAACTGTTATGACGTCTGAAAGTACCTCGCCCATGGGATTATTTGAACGCTACCTGTCGCTCTGGGTGGCGTTATGCATTGCCGCGGGTGTCGGCCTGGGCGTGGTCCTGCCCGATTTTTTCATCGTTATTGCCGGCATTGAGTATGCCAGCGTCAATCTTGTCGTTGCCGTCTTCATATGGGTGATGATCTACCCGATGATGGTGAACGTGGATTTTGCCTCGCTGAAGGACGTTGGCAAGAAGCCCAAAGGCCTTTGCATTACCTTAGTGGTTAACTGGTTTATCAAGCCCTTTACCATGGCTGCGCTCGGTATCCTCTTTTTCGAGCATGTGTTCGCCGGATGGGTTGATCCGCAGACGGCAAAAGAATACATCGCCGGCATGATACTACTGGGCGTTGCACCCTGTACCGCAATGGTCTTTGTGTGGAGCCAGCTGGTGCGCGGTGATGCGAATTACACGCTGGTGCAGGTTTCCATCAACGATCTCATTATGGTGGTTGCTTTTGCACCTATCGCAGCGTTCCTGTTGGGGGTTACCAATATCGTTGTCCCCTGGGAAACGCTGCTGCTGTCTGTTGTGTTGTATGTGGTGATTCCGCTCGCAGCCGGGTATGTCACCCGAAAAATTCTGGACAGTTCTGGCACTCATGAAGGCATCGCCAGTTTTACCGCAAAAATAAAGCCGATCTCCGTGATGGGGCTTCTGGCCACAGTGGTGTTGCTGTTTGGGTTTCAGGCGCAGACCATTATTGATAAGCCGCTGGTGATTGTGTTGATCGCTATTCCACTGCTCATCCAGAATTACGGTATTTTCTTTATCGCCTATACGTGGGCCTATTTCTGGCGGGTGCCGTTTACGATCGCTGCCCCTGCTGCGCTGATCGGTACCTCTAATTTTTTCGAGCTGGCGGTGGCTGTTGCGATCAGTCTGTTTGGTTTGAACTCCGGAGCCGCACTGGCCACCGTGGTAGGTGTATTGGTTGAGGTTCCTGTCATGCTCTCGCTGGTGGCGTTTGCCAATGCCACGCGACATCGGTTTGCTCAGTGACAGCTTGCACGGGTCGTTAACACCTTGTGTGGCGCGGCGAGTTTCAATGAACCCCGTAGTGCTGGGCTGTTTGATCCAGCGCTGTTCCCAGCATTGCCACCAGGTTGTCGATCTCACTGCGATTACAGATCAGCGGCGGCGCTGTGATCATCGCATCTCCGGTCTGGCGCACCATCAAGCCTGCCGCATTGGCCTGGTTTCGGCAGTACACTGCCGCTTCAGCATGCGGCGCCAGCCGCGCCCGTGAATGCTTGTCGCGTACCAGTTCAACAGCGCCTAGCATGCCCAGCCCGCGCACTTCACCCACGATGGGATGGTCGCTCAGCGTCTGCAAACGCGCCTGAAAATACGGCGCGAGATGACTGGCAGTTGCCTCAACGACCTTCTTTTTGCGCAATACATTCAGCGTGGCGATACCCGCAGCGCAGGCCGCCGGGTGGCCCGAGTAGGTCAGCCCATGGGCGAACTCGCCGTCGTGGCTGAGCAGAACATCGGCCACTTTGTCGCCGACCATTACGCCGCCCAGTGGCAGATAGCCATTGGTCACTGCCTTGGCAAAGGTCATCAGGTCCGGTTCCAGGTCATACGTCTGGCAACCGAACCAATTGCCGGTGCGTCCGAAGCCGCAGATGACTTCGTCCATGATCAGCAGAATATCGCGCTCCTGGCAGATGCGCTTGATCTCGGGCCAGTAGGAAGCGGGCGGAATGATTACGCCACCGGCGCCCTGCACCGGTTCGGCGATAAACGCCGCCACCCGCGCTTCACCCAACGCCTCAATTTTCTGCTCCAGTTCACGGGCTATCCGAATGCCGTAGTCCTGTGGGTCTTCATCGGCGCCCTCCTCAAACCAGTGTGGTTGGTTGATGTGGTGGATATAGTCCAGGCCTCGATTCTGCTGGTGCATAGTGCTCATTCCGCCCAGTGATGCCGCTGCAATCGTCGAGCCGTGGTAGGCATTTTTGCGACTGATAATAAGGTTTTTTTCGGGCTGGCCCAGTAGGTCGTAGTAGCGCTGTACCAAACGCAGATTGGTATCGTTGGCCTCGGAGCCGGAGTTGGTGAAAAACACGTGGTTAAACTGGGCGGGCGTTACTTCTACCAGTGCGCGCGCCAGTTCCACGGCGGGCTCGTTGGCACATTGAAAAAAATTATTGTAGTACGGCAACTGCTGCAGCTGGGCGTAAATCGCCTCTTTGATACTGGTCTGGCTGTAGCCCAGATTGCAGCACCACAACCCCGACATGCCATCGAGCATCTTGTTGCCGTCACTGTCGTAAATATAGACATGTTCCGCTTGGGATATGATACGTCCCCCGTCGCGACTGTGTTTGCCCAGATTGGTGAAAGGGTGCAGATAATGCGCCTTGTCCAATTGGCGTAACTGCTCGGTAGTTAGCTTTGTAGCCATGCAATGTTTCTCCGTGACGACAATGCCGGGCGGCATTGGGGCTCCAGTCACTTGCCCCGATCAATCCGCGGGGTTTTAGCAATAGAACCATTGTTGATGTTAGACGACGATGTGTTTATCTGCGCTGGGCTATTCGATATTGTGGCATATTAGCGCTGTGATGAGATTACGCCTAAAGTGCCACTCTCATATTGCATGTACTTTTTTGAGAAACCAGGAGGGACGGGTGAACGATGAGATAGACAAGACCGTGAAATTGGCAGATGACTCGACCTACGCCAATATTTTCAGCTATATGGGCTTGCCGCTTAGCCGCGACCTGGAAAGGGCAGGCCTGGATGCGGTGGTGATGGGTATCCCCTACGATCTGGGTACCAGTGGTCGCGCCGGTGCGCGTAGTGGGCCCAATGGCATTCGTCAGGCCAGCGCCAACCTGCGCTGGGAAGAACAGCGCTGGCCCTGGAGCTTTAGCCTGAACGAGCGACTGCAGGCTATCGACTACGGCGATGTACAATTTGCCTCCGGCGACAGCGATGACATGCTGGCGCAGGTTGAGGCCCACGCCGCGCGCATCACCGCGGCGGGCAAAACCCTGATCAGTCTGGGGGGGGATCACTTTGTGACGCTGCCGCTATTGCGTGGCCATGTCGCCGCGCATGGCAAGTTGGCGCTGATCCACTTTGACGCGCATACCGACACCTATGCCCAGCACGAGAAGTACGATCACGGCAGCATGTTTTACCGCGCGCCGCGGGAGGGCCTGATTGATACCGAGCGCTCCATCCAGATCGGTATTCGCACTGATTATGATTGGCAAGAACATGAGTTTCAGGTGATTAATGCCGACCAGGTCAATGAGCAGCTTGTAGACGAAACTGTCGCTGCCATTCGCGCGCGCGTGGGGGATTCTCCCGCGTATTTGACCTTCGATATCGACGCTCTGGATCCGGCCTTTGCGCCCGGCACCGGCACCCCGGTGGTGGGCGGTGTGAGCACGTCCAGAGCGCTGCGTATTCTGCGCGGCCTGGCTGACCTGAATATTGTCGGTTTCGATGTGGTGGAAGTGTCGCCCGCCTACGATCAGTCGCAGCTCACCGCGTTGGCCGGCGCCTCACTGGCGCTGGAATTTCTTTACATGCGAGCGAGCCGTACCTGAATCAGAGGGGCGGCCACACCAGGATAACTACCCATGGCAAAAAGCAGCAATTGGCAGAAACTGAATTGGCAGGACCCGTTTGGCCTGGAGCAGCAGCTGACCGAGGAGCAGCGTATGGTGCGCGACAGCGCGCGGCAGTACGCACAGGCTAAACTCCAGCCCCGGGTTCGCGATGCATTCCGCAGCGAGCAGACCGATGTGAATATTTTTCGCGAGATGGGTGCGCTGGGTCTGTTGGGTTCGACAATCGAGGGTTATGGCTGCCCCGGTGTGGATTATATTTCCTACGGCCTCATCGCGCGCGAAGTGGAGCAGGTCGATTCCGGATACCGTTCAATGATGAGCGTGCAGTCGTCGCTGGTGATGTACCCCATCTATGCCTACGGCACTGAGGCGCAGCGCGAACACTACCTGCCCAAACTCGCCAGCGGTGAATGGATCGGCTGCTTCGGCTTGACCGAGCCAGACCACGGTTCCGATCCGGGCAGCATGGTGACCAGGGCAAAGCGCGTTGAGGGCGGTTACCAGCTCAACGGCGCGAAAATGTGGATTACCAACAGTCCCATAGCGGATGTCTTTGTGGTGTGGGCAAAAACGGATGACGACAAAATTCGCGGCTTTATCCTGGAAAGAGGCATGGCCGGCCTAAGCACGCCAAGAATAGAGGGTAAGCTGGCGCTGCGCACCTCGGTCACTGGCGAGATCGTCATGGACAGTGTGTTTGTGCCGGAGGGGCAATTGTTGCCTAACGTCCACGGTCTTAAAGGTCCTTTTGGCTGCCTCAACAATGCCCGCTATGGCATCGCCTGGGGCTCACTGGGTGCC
Organism: Halioglobus sp.; assembly: GCA_037969215.1. Taxonomy (GTDB): domain Bacteria; phylum Pseudomonadota; class Gammaproteobacteria; order Pseudomonadales; family Halieaceae; genus Marimicrobium. The sequence continues at coordinate 22,818 of JBBKWY010000034.1, read as the reverse complement.
GCTGAAGCGTGCTGGCACGCAGCGCGGAATTACACGATGGAGCGCACCCAGTTCGGTCGCCCGCTGGCGGCCAATCAACTGGTGCAATTAAAACTGGCGGATATGCAGACCGAAATCAGCCTGGGCCTGCAGGGCTGTTACCGCGCGGGCCAGTTGCTGGACACCGTGGGCATCGCACCGGAACTTATCTCGTTGATTAAACGCAATTCCTGCGGCAAGTCACTTGCGATTGCGCGGCAGGCCAGAGATATGTTGGGCGGCAATGGCATATCGGACGAGTACCCCGTGATGCGCCATATGGTGAACCTGGAAGTCGTAAATACCTACGAAGGCACGCACGATGTGCACGCGTTGATACTCGGGCGCTCGCAAACGGATATACCTGCTTTTTAGGCGTCACCCTGTGATGAAATCGATCTGTCGCCTGATGTTGGTGCTCTCGCTCATCGGAACTAGCGTGAACAATTAGTCCAGGGCGCCGTCTTTTGCCGCTGCGTGTATCGGTCGCTGCGCCGATTTAGAATGGGCGTTAGCGTCGGCGTCCGATATTGTCAGCGATTGATTGACGGTTACATTCTCAAGTACTGACTCGTCGCCATTCAGCCACTGCACACGAATATCAACCGCTGCATTCTGGCCGAGCCCCAAGTGTAAAGAGTCGCAGCTTGTCGATCTCATGTGTCCGGTCGTTCCCGTGTATTCACGATACGCGATGAGTTTTCCCTTCGATGAAATCCACACTTTATTGCCAATGCCCAGACGGTTATTGTCTATCCCGTGAAATTGCAGTTTCAGCCAATTGTTTGTGGGATTGCTGGTGTTCTGCAACAACATATACTGTTGTGGATCGTCGGTGGCGATGTCCAACAGGCCGTCGTTGTTGAAATCAGCCAGCGCGGCATCACCATTTCTCGAGTGCCGTATGGATGGTACAGGCGCATCCAGTTTTACCACAGAGAATGAAAGTTTGCCGTCATTGAGATAGACGAAATACCCATCCGAGCGCACATTCACGATGTCCAATAAACCATCGTTGTCCATATCAGCCCACGACACACCGGTTGAGATATCGTCATCATCCAGTGTCCAGGCGGTCAAATCCAGATTCCGAAAATGCCCGTCCTCATTGATCAGGAGTAGCATGTTTCCATGTTGCGCACGGCTGACGAAGATGTCGAGATCACCATCGTTATCGGCATCACCCCAGCTCATGTCAAAGCCGAGGACTCCCTTGAGTGCAGAATTTGGGGTCCTTATCTCGACGAAGTGTCCCGCGCCATCATTTTTGTAGAGCCTTAGTGGCCAGGCGAGCAGTAAGTCGATGTTCCCGTCCTGATCAAAATCTGCTGGTGCTGCGCGGTGTGCTTTCAATCCCAGACCTGTTGTTGCGGTCACATCGGTGAAAGTGCCATCGCCATTGTTCTTATACATGACATTTTCTGTCTCGAGATTCAGCACATAGAGATCGATCCAGCCATCTTTGTTGTAGTCGAACCAGAGGCTTGATCTACTGCGGCCAAATTGGTTCAGCGTACCTGCGGTGCGAGTGACTTCGGAAAACGTAAAATCGCCATTGCCTCGCAGTAAATCATCATGCTTTATGCCCAGCGTTTCCCCCCGTTTGGCGCCGTGGGATATGAACAAATCAAGGTTGCCGTCGTTGTCAAAATCGCCGCAACTGGCGCCGTGGCGATCGCGTTGTTTGGAATATTCCCAGTTGGCGCTTCGGATACCCGATGTTGCAGTCACATCATCAAACGCGTGATCCGCCGTTTGAGACAACATGAAGGGACCGCCACCGTGTCCCATGTAAATCAGGTCAACGAGTGCATCGTTGTTGAAGTCACCCCACAGCGCGCCATGATCCCCATAAACCTCCGGGGAAGGGATGAGTGACGACTTATCCTCAAACGCCAATCTGGCCGGAGGTTTATTGTTCCCACAGCTTGCGAGAAAAATCGCGATAAGGGCGATCGTGACACTCAATATTGCGCGCATAGACAATCCCCGGCAGATTCTTCAATGTGGCTAACGCACAATCTCGACTTTATGCACTGCGGCGAGTTTTCCGGTCGGGTTTAGCTGGCGCATCGCTGGAATCATTGCGGCCAGCGCCGCCTCGCGATTGCCCGGTGCGGGGTGGGTGCTTAAAAATTCCGGTGGGCTTGCGCCGCCCTGTGCCGCCATTTTCTCCCACAGTGACACCGCCGCATCAGGGTCGTAACCGGCCAGCACTGCAAGCTCCATCCCAATAGAATCAGCCTCCTTTTCGGCCGTTCGGCTATTGGGCAAGCTGAGTGCAACTTTTGCTGCCATCGCTGCGCCACCCATTGCAATCGCCGGTCTGTCCGACATGGCGCCAACGGCGACTACACCCAGTGTAGTGGCCATAGCGCCCGACATTTTCTCTGCTGTGTGATTCGCCAGCGCATGGGATATTTCATGGCCCATAATTTGGGCGAACTCAGAATCGGTCAGGTGTAACTTGTCGAACAGTCCCGTATACACAGCCATACGACCCCCCGCCATACACCAGGCATTGACGACATCCGGCTCGTCCACAATCGCAACACTCCACTCCCATTTCGCGGTGTGGGGAAACTTCTCGATCGCTACCGTCACCAGCCGCCCCGTAATGGTTGCTACCCGCTTGGAAAGCGCCGGATCATTCAGCAGCTTATGGTTTTTGTCCAACTCCCCCACAGTGCTGAGGTAAGCCTTCTTCGACTCAACAATGGCCGACTCCGGTGAAATCAGCATTAGCTGCGAGCGACCGGTAGGGCTGGTAGCGCAAGCCGGCATCAGGCTGCATGCAAGGACAAGTAACAGTATTCGTTTCATGCTGCTGTTCGCTCAGGGTTCAAAGTAGGGATCGCTATTATAGACCGCGTATCTTACTGAAGATCCTGCAGATTTGCAGAAGAAGAGGAAATGCAAAAGGATAGCGACGTTAAAACGCAGCGGGTAGCAGGGCGATGCTGGAGCGGGGCCTATAATTCGATCGGCCCCGCTCCAGCATCACCCCTGAGCATTTAGTTCCTGAAGTCATCGGCCGGGCCGACGGAATATCCTGCGCTAAAACGGCAATCCCTCATCAATATTGTGATTCGCATCCGCTGGCGTAGGCATCCCCTCAGTATGCAATATACCGTTGAGCTCAGCTTGAATCCCCGCTACATCGTCCGGTACGGCGAAAAACTGCGAGTACCACTTGCGCCCGGTGCGGAATGGCCCGTCGGTCTTCAACTGCATAATCTTCAGCGCAGGGCGCTTGTTGCCCCAAATGTTGAAGTCCGCTCCAAAAGCCTCCAGTGCACCCGCTTGTGCCTGTTTCGCCGCTGTGCGGTCTGCATCGGTCGCGGTAGCTTCACTGCCCTTGAACAGGCAGCCGTGGAAGCATTTGGTGACGCCATCATCCACCGGTGTATTGGCGATCAGCTCAAAAATGGTATTGCCCGCGAAGACCTGCTTGGATAGCAATATGCCAGGGCCGGTATACCAGGTGGTGGTGTACAGGTAGGTGTTGTATAGCTGCATCGGGCCGCCCTGGCGCTGCACTATGATGTGGTCGATAAATTCATTCTCAAAGTACTCACTGGGCGCGCCGTGAGTCGGACCGAGGTGGCGCACGTCGGCCATGTTGTCGAGAATTTCCTGTGAGTGTACGGGTAGTTCGCCAAGGTGATCGAGTTCCCAGCGCACCCACTGCGGGTCATCCCACTCTGGCAGGGAGGGCGCATCGTAGTCGGGCTCGCGACCGTCCGGATCATACCAGACCATTACACAGCCCATATTGTCCACCACGGGGTACGAACGGATAGAGGCGGATTTGGGGCAGGGGCCATCGTGGTAGGGAATGTCGTCCACATCACCAGCGGAGTTATAACGCCAGCCGTGGTAGGGGCAGCGTATAGAATCGCCTTCTATCTGCTCACCATTTTTGACGATCATGGCGCTGGTACTGGCGGTCAGGTGGGTGCCCATGTGTGCGCAGTAGGCGTCAAGCATTACCGGTTTGCCGCTTTCGCCGCGGTACAGCGCGAGATCCTGACCGAAATAGCGCACTGCCATCGGGCCCTTATCCAGTTCCGAACTCTCCGCCACAATGAACCAGCCCCGGGGAAAGATATTGGGGCCCAAATTGTACTCAGCCGCTGTTGCCATGACGTCACCTTGTTGAATGAAACCGTTACCTGAGTATAAACCGTACTGGTGTCGTGGGTATCGCCTGTGCAAGTTTGAGTGGAAAGGATTGTCCGGCGGCTCAACTATTCAACTGCGGGAGCTACCTCAGGCGGTGCGTCTGGGGGATTCATCGCATTGAACTGCCTCCCCAGGTAGATGCCGATGACAGCCCATAGCGCCGCAACGACTGCGCCTACCAGAGCTACTGCTGCCAGCCCCAGTCCCAGCACCTGTGTGAGGCCGGTAAAGGCCCAGGCGCTGAGCATGTCGCCACCACGATAGATCACGATGTCGATCACCGGTTTGGCCTTGAAGCGGGTTTCTCGGTCCACCGCGGTGAATAGCATTTCCCGAGCGGGTCGCGATACTGCGTAGTTACCCGCCCGTCGGATGATTTGCAGGCCCACTACCACACTCACCATTGGCGCGGCCGCCAAAAACAGCAGCCCGGCCCCAATGAGTACAGGCACCGACGCCAACGTAAAAGAAATGCCCAGGTGTTTGGCCATGCGCCCGGTGGCAAAGAGTGCGACAAGGATGGTCAGACTGTTGACGGCCAAATCCATATTGGCCCAGATCTGTGTGCGGGCCTGTTCATCGTACACATCGAGCAGGTTCTTCAATTCGAAATAGACGAATGCAGAAATAGCGGTGTAGAGAAAGAGGAACAGTCCGATACCGAGCAGATAGCGACTGCGCGCGAACTCCGCAAAGCCTGCCAGGGGATTGCCGCCGATGGCGAGATTGGAGGTATCCAGTGCGACGGCCTCATTGTGGAGATCGGTCGCTTTCAGACGCTGCAACCAGTGCACCAGCGGCAATGTCAGCGCCACCATGGCACTGGCAATCAACAGCAGTACATCGGTGCCGAAATCGCCCACCAGCAGCGACGCGGTGGCCGGTCCGACTATGCCGCCAACGCTGGCCCCGGCGCCGATGAAGGCGAACAGCCGGGTGGCCTGCTGTTTGGAGAAGGTGTCGGCCATAAAGCTCCAGAACACGGAGATATGAAACAAACTAAAAAGGCTGACCCAGAGATAGAACGCCTTATCCAGCAGTGTGTGTTCTGTCAGTATTTGTGCGCCGATGTAAAACAGGACAAAACTGACGGCGAACAGGCCATACACCGAGGGCACCAGGCGCTGGAAGCGAATGCGGGAAATCGCCGCACCGTACAGGGACACCGCGATGGTGCTGATAAAAAATGTAATAGTCCACAGCCAGCTCACTTCCGCATCGGTCCAGTTGCTGGCCAGTGCGTCGCGTACCGGGCGCAGGATGTAGTAGGAGCCCATCAGCAAAAATACCAACAGGAACGAAACCAGAGTGGCGCGTGTTTCCCTGGCTTCGATTTCGCAGGCTCGCGCCAGCAGGCGTTGCAGCCATCCGCCTGAACTCGAGTTGCTATTCATTCTAGAGGGCCTCGAATATCCGCAGCATCTCTGCGCGCTGCGTCGGGTCCGGAACCCGGCCGAAATTGGCGCGCATATTGTCGGCCATGTGCGAGGGCACAGCGGTCGCGGGAATGATGCAGGTCACCGCCGGATGCCCGAGGATATATTTCAGGAAGAACTGGGCCCAACTACTGCAATCCAGCTCACCGGCCAGTGCTGGTAAGGGGTGATCATGGGATTTCCCGAACAGGGAGCCGCGCTGATAGGGGCGATTGATCATGGTGGCGATGCCGCGATCCTGTGCCAGTGGCAGCAGCGCCTGCTCGGCCTCGCGGTCTTCGATGTTGTAGCTGAACTGCACAAAATCCAGCGGCTCACTGCGCATGATCTCCATCAGTGCTGCATGATCGCGGCCGTGTGAGGTGGTGACGCCGATGTAACGCACCCTGCCATCGTCTTTCCACTGTTTGAGCGTGGCCAACTGCGTCTTCCAGTCCTTCAGGTTGTGCACTGCGATCAGGTCAAACGACTTTACATGCATGCGTTTGGCAGATTCTTCCATCTGCGCAATACCGCGCTCTTTGCCGGAGGTCCAGACTTTGGTCGCGGCAAATAGCGGTGGCATTTCTTTCATCGCGCGCAACACGTCACCAACCCGGGTTTCTGCGTTGCCATACATCGGGGAGGAGTCGATCACTTTGCCAGAGCCTGCAAAAAACAGTTGCATCACCTCGGTGAGTGTCGCCAGTGATTCTGCATCCCCGGCTGTATCAAACGTGCGAGAGGTACCCATACCCATCACTGGCAACAGCTCACCTGAACTGGGAACAGCGCGTTGTATCAGCGGCAGATCGACGGCGTCAGTTATCGCTGTTGAGGCCCTGAGCGGCAGCGCCGAAGACGCCAGCAGGCCGGCACTCATCTGTAAAACCTGGCGGCGATTGATCATGCTTGCGTCCTCTCACATCGAAGTGGGTCCAGTGTTTCAGTACGATGACGGTGGGTCAAGGTGCTTGTGGCGGTGGTGAACATCCGGATCAACTGTTGGCCAGTATCCACTTGCGCAAGCGGTTGGAGTCGCCAAAGGGGGTCAGTTTGCCGAAAGAATTGAGCAGCACGATGGAGACTTCCTCGCCGTCGATATTCGCCTGCATCACCAGACAGCGTCCCGCTTCATTGATGTACCCGGTTTTACTGATTTCGATGTCCCAGGCCTCGTTTTTCAGCAGGCGGTTGGTGTTGATGAAGGTGAGTGAACCGCTGCGCGAGAAGGGGCGCACGGCCTGCTCGGTGGTTGTGGTGGACTCGGTTATCAGCGGGTACTCGTGGGCTGCACCCAGCATTTTGGCGAGGTCACTGGCGGTGGAGACATTGGCCGCGTTGAGACCGGCGGGGTCAGCAAAACGACTGCTGGCCATGCCGAGACTGGCGGCTTTGGTGTTCATCTGTGCGACAAAGCGCTCTGTGCCGCCAGGGTAGCTTCTGCCCAGCGCGGCAGCGGCGCGATTTTCCGATGACATCAGGGCCAGCAGCAGCAAGTCATGGCGTGTTAACGTCGCGCCAACGCGCAGCCGCGACCCCGTCATGCGGAGGCGGTCTTTATCCTCCTCAGCAATCGTGATTTGCTCGTCGAGATCCAGTCCGGCGTCCAGCACGACCATCGCGGTCATTAGCTTGGTGATTGAGGCGATGGGTCGAACCGTGTCGACATCCTTGCCGTAAATAAGATTGCCCGCTGAATCAAGCACGATGGCTGAGGCTGAATGCAGACCGGGGTTACCCGCGAGCGCGGTGAACCTGCCGTCACCCGCCAGTGTCGTCCCGGCGCTGAAGAGCAGGGCTACAAGCCCAATTATTCTGACTACATTCATACTAGCCTGGCTCCGATTCGGCGCCTGCTTCCACTCGGAGCAGGCCGCGAAATGCGCGGCTGGCCGAGGCGTCGCCGGACAGCACACGATAAACGTCACGGGCGATGGGCATTTCCACGCCGTACTGCTCGGCCAGCGCCATCACTGCCGGCGCACTCTTGACGCCCTCGGCCACCATCACCATTTCGCTGATTATTTCCGGCATATTTCGACCCTTGCCCAATTGAATGCCGACGTGGCGATTGCGGCTCTGCGGGCTGGTGCAGGTGGCAATCATATCGCCCATGCCGGCGAGCCCGGAGAAAGTCTCGGCGCACCCTCCCATGGCCACGCCAAGCCGCGTCACTTCCGCCAGACCGCGGGTGATCAGTCCAGCGCGGGTATTGTCTCCCGCACCCTGGCCATCGCCCATGCCGACGGCGATGGCGATGATATTTTTCAGCACGCCGCCGAGCTCACAGCCGATGATGTCGGTGTTGGTGTAGATGCGGAACAGGCCGCTCTTGAAGACCGTTTGCAGCTCCTGCACGATGATCGCATCTTCCATCGCGATCACGCTGGCTGCGGCCTGTCCCGCCATAATTTCCCGCGCCAGATTCGGCCCGGTGAGTACGCCGACCGGATGACCCGGCAGCACCTCATTGATAATTTGTGTCATGCGCATACGCGTGTCCAGCTCCAGTCCCTTGGTCAGGCTGATGACCGGCACCCAGGCGCGTATGTGTTTCTTTATCTCATGCAATACAGCGCGAAAATTGTGCGAGGGTATACCCATCACTATCACATCGGCGCCATGCACGGCCGCGCCGATATCGCTGGTGGCGACCAGTTTCTCCGGCAGGGCGGCGTCGGGCAGATAGACACTATTAGTGTGATGAGTATTGATCTCTGCCACTGTCTCGGGATTTCTCGCCCACAGGGTAACGGGTGCGTTGCGGCTGACCAGCGACGCCACCGTTGTGCCCCAGGAACCGCCGCCGAGGACGGCTACATTCAGTTCTGTCATTTGTGCTTACTCCTGTAACCGGCGGCGTCAGTTGCCGCGCCGGTAAACTTGAATCGAAGGATGCATCCTAACTGCCGCGACTGGCTGAACCAATGGCGCGGATAAGATCCAGTCGGCGCAACAGATCGCGTATCTGACGCGATTGCTCCAGCCGCCGCGCGGCGAGATCGGGTTCGCGAGCGTCAGTCAGGCGTCGGCTTTGTAACATTTTGAAGCCGTTCTTGAACAGCAATTTACCAATGGACGCCTCGCTGCTGATGCGGCGCTGCAAGTAGGCCTGGCGACCAAACTTGAGGGCATCGCTGACGCAGACGTCCTGCTCCAGGGTTTCTGTATGCTCCATGCGCGCGGCCATCGCGGCGACGACGGAGTAAGCTTCAGCGTATATCAGCAGCGCCACATGGGCTACCAGGGGTGTCATGCTGTTCAGCAATTGAGTGAAGCCAATGGTGCCCTGGCTCAACAGCGTCTTCCAGTCCTTGTCGTAGCGATTCAGCTCCTCGCGTATCTGCCGGTGGAACTCTTCGGTAGGGGCGTAGAAAAACTCGAACTTGAACAGGTCGCGCAGCTGGTCCACTTCGCCCCAGAACACCGCCAGTGCGTCGGGTCCCGCATTTTCGCTGGCCTTCAGCAACGCCAATTCAATGATGGCCTTGTTGACGAAAAAATGAATGACCGTATTGCGGTAATAGCTCGCCACCGCCTGCTGATTCAGGCCAATGCCGTACACGACCTCCGGACCTTCGTCGTAGCGGGTGACGATGCCGTCGTCGAGCATGATGCCGATCAGACTGGGCAACTGGTCGGCGTACGCTGGGTCGAAATCCTTGGAGATATGCAGGTTTCTGTCCTGCGCCCAGCGCAGCAGTGCGCGCAGGTCGGCGAGCACCTCGCTCTGGGTGAGCGCTTTGGGTGCCGCGCCCAGCAGACTCATGGTGACCAGCGAGGGGAAGGTAATGGCGGTCACGTGATTCGCTTCCACGGCCACTTCAAACGCGATCTTGGACAGCGCGAGTTTATCGTCGGGGTCTGGCGCTCGCTCCAGCACCACGGGCTTGCCGATATCTACGTAGATTTTACCCATGGGCCTGGCGAGGCTGCGAATATAGCCAATTAACCAGCGCAACGACTCGGCGCCTTTCCCCTGGCTGGTCTGCTCGGTGGCATACTCCTCTACATCGCGGATCAAATCGTAGCTGATAGAGATAGGAATGATGTGGATATTGCGCGCGTCAGTGGCGTGGCAGGCCTCCAGCGTGTATTTCAACAGCCCGTAGCGCGGTGGCATCAGCTTGCCCAGGCGCGAGCGAGTGCCCTCAAATGCCCAGTTCATGGGGAAGCGTTTTTCCATGAGGTAGCCGATGTAATGGCGCAGGGTGGTTTTGTACAACTCGTTGTCCTGGAAGCTGCGCCGAATAAAAATGGCGCCCGCCCGGTGTAGCAGAAAACCGAGTCCTGGAAAATTCATATTGGCGCCGCCGAACATATGCGGCATGGGGAAATCGTTGTCGTACAGCAGCTTGGGCACTACCATCCCGTCGAGGTAGGTCTTGTGTGTCCACAGCAGCATAGAGGGATGTTCTCGTACCAGCTGACGCAGTTTTTCGACGTCAGCCTGGTCGTAAACCATCTGCTCCTCATAGCCCAGACCCAGGCAAAACTTGTTGAATTTGGCATAGAAGTCCAGCCAGAAAGTCCGCGGGCGCGATATCATTTCGTCCATGTATTCGCTGGCTTCTTTCACCAGTTCAGCCTTTGGCGTCCCGCTTTGCGCGGCGAGATTGTCTAGCGCTTCATTGTACCCACGACTGGCCATGAGGCTGGCTGCCACCTGCCGCGGCACCTTATAGCGCCCGCCCTGTAGCTGGCGTTCGGCGAGGTCCAGTACTACCACGGCCTGGCGCGCAACGAAGTCGGCGAATGCGCGTTTCTCATCGCTGCCTTCCGTTTTATGTACGTGTTCAAAACGCGCATGCAGATTGGCGATCGTGTCCGGCTTCCCGTGCAGCAGTTGCATCCTCTCGGGCGCTTCTCTGAGTATTTTACGTGCGCGCCCCGCGCTGGGATGGCGGGGATCACCGAACACCAGATCGCGTAACCGTGGCCCTGAGTTGATCGCTTCCTCCGAGGGCAGCCAGGTTACCCGCAGTGGCGTAACGAGAGTCCCCTCAGGCAGATCCAGCGCGGTGACCAGTGGTGTACTGTCTATACCGCGCTGCTCGTCGCGCAGGTCAAGGCTGACCTTCGGTATCCCGGTAGTTGTCGCCTCGCTGTGATGGCGAATCCAGTCGCGCAAAAGCTCCTGTTCAAAGCTGTTGCGGGTATCGAGTATAAACAGCACCTGCTGTTGCTCACCGCTCGGCCAGGGGTTTTGCGCCTCGTATTTAGTTTTCAGATACATGCCTGTCGGCCCCGCTGTCATTTGGGGTTTTTCCTGGCGGCAGATTTACCGGAGGATTTCGCCTTTGGTTTGGGCTTGACTGGTTTTACCGCGGCGTTGCGCTTTGCAGCTGGTTTTTTGGCGGGGGTCTTTTTCTTCACCACTTTACTTGCGGCCTTGCGTTTCGCTGGCTGTGATCGCTCTTCTGGTTGGCCCAGCGCGCTGGCGAACATATTGCGCACCTCCCGCACATGTTCCTCGATGGTTTCAGCGCGCCAGCTGCTGGTATCGACTGGCGGTAGCACGTCTACCTGAACTGTCGCGGGGCGGAATACGAAGTCGCCCTTGGGTGCGACATCGCCCGCATTGTGGATCACGATCGGTACGATGGGTACGCCGGCCTGTATGGCCAGATGGAATGCGCCTTTTTTGAACGGCGCCAGTTTCGGTGACACGGTACGTGTGCCCTCCGGCGCGATCACCACGGACTTGCCGTCCTTGCGCATCGCATCCACCAGCGGCTTCATGGCGTTGATTGCACTCTTGCCGTCGGCGCGATCAATGAATACCACGCCGCCCAATTCCATGACCATGCCGATAATGGGCGACTCTTTCTTGATCTCCTGTTTACCCACACCGGCGATGTCGCGGCGCAGTAACTTGGCGGCGATTACTACATCGGCTTTACTCTGGTGATTGAACACAAACACTGCTGGTCGGTGCGACCACAGGTTCTCCTCGCCCTTCACCTTGATATCCATGCCGATGAGCGCAGTAGCCGTATCGGCGAACAGCGAGAATGAAAAGTTCTGCGATTCGCGTCGCGAGCCGGTCAGTGCGTATACCGGCAAGCCTGCCATAAACGAGGTCACCAGAGAACTGGTGGCCGCCACCGAGCGCACAAACTGGGTGAGGGTGGGTCGTCCACGGCTGCCGAACTTCACAATGGGCCACTGCCGTGCGCGGGCGATGCGATCCAGTTTGGCGCTGGGGTTGAGCACCTTTGGGTGGCCTACCCGCTCCAATAACAACAGATCATCCTGACTGTCAGAGTAGAAGAAGCTCTTGTCCAGATCGGCATGGTATTGGCGTGCCAGCTTTTCGGCCGCATCCACTTTACCCTGCCCGAAACAGGTGGGGCTGATCACGCCACCGGTGAATTTTCCGCCCTCTACTTCCAGTTGCGTACACAGTACATGCTCAATCCCCAGGTCTGTCGCAGCGGGCTCCACCTGATAGGGTGTGGCAGATGAAATAATCGCCACCGTATGCCCTTTGGCCTGATGCGCTTCCACCAGTGCGCGGGACTCCGGGTAAACCAGACGCGCGATTTGCCGGGCGTAGAGTTCCTTGCCAACCTCGTTATAGGTCTCTTCCTCGGTGCCGCGCATAAACTGTGCGTTGATGGCCATCATGCCCGAGAAGCCCATATTACCCATGCCGAAATTGGTCATGGCCCGCATCAGCTCGACAAACTGTCGCGGCGCCAGGTCACCGCGTCTAAGTTGTTCGCGGATAAAGGCCGTGGCGGAGTAGCCGGCGATGATGGTGCCATCGAAATCGAAGATGGCGACAATGTGCGGGCCTTCAGGTGACTCTTCAATGTCGCTTAACAGGTGTTGTAATGAGGTCATGATGCTTCCTTACTCTTTCGCGGAAGCATAGCGTATTCTGGCCGTCTACCGGACAAAAGATTGACGGGACGTTGGGGGTAGGGTGTCTGTGGGAATCGGCAGGCAAAAAAAAGCGCCGTCGCAAAAAAGATGGCGACGGCGCTGGATGGGTAAAGCCCTATATTGTTGCAAGCCTGAGTTGTGTTCATCCGACCCGCAAAAATCGGATAGTGTTCTCTGGCGACAAACGCCTCTGACAAACGTTTACCCGCTTTCCCTTAATTGTGGCGGTTGCCCTCAATTGGTAGTCATCCAATTAACAGCCACCATTGCAGTATAGGGAGCATGGTTTCATACGCAAGAAATAGCTATATGATATGTTTTTATGTCTTAAAATAACTGATGGTTATATCTGGAGGTGACGACCATTTCCTGCTGCAATGCTTGCTGCGCTTCACAGGTTCGCGAATCAACGGGCTTGCAGCTTGTGGGATAGCCGCAGAATGATGAATTCGGCAGGCCGCACGACCGCCATACCGATCTCAATATGTATCCGGCCCTGCTGGATGTCGGTAGCACTCATCGTCTCACCCAGCCCGCAGCGAACGAAGAAGGCGTCCTTGGGTGTCGCGCCGGACAGCGCCCCATCGCGCCACTTTTGCGTCAGGTAGTTCTCGATCATGGCGCGTACCTTGACCCAGGTATTGGCATCGTTAGTCTCGAAGACTGTCCAGTAGGTCGACTTCCTGATCGATTCCTCGACCGTATTAAAGAAGCGGCGGACCGGAACGTAACGCCATTCGTTGTCGTTACCCGCCAGTGTGCGGGCGCCCCAGACCAGAGTGCCTTTACCGGCGAAGGCGCGAATTGCATTGATCGACTTGCCCGATACGCGATCGATGTTTAGCGCTTCGTTTTCCTGGTTGGTGAATGATTCGGCCGGGGCAATGACGCCGTTCAGGCTGACGTTCGCGGGGGCCTTCCAGACGCCGCGCTGGTTGTCGACCCGCGCGTAGATGCCGGCGATGGCCCCGCTGGGCGGGCACAGGGTGGGCGTCGAGCGGATGCCATCGATCACATTGCGGTAGATCGGGAAGTTGTTGTACAAGGTTTCGCTGGCTTCGGTGTAGGCACTGCTGCCCGCTGTCAGTTCATCCAGAGTGTCTAGCGTAGCGAGAATGCCCGGAGCAGAAGCAAGCGCTTGCAGCGGCTGCTGAATACCGTTTCTGAACACGCGATCACGCACCTGCGCATAGCCCACCGTCTGGTTGTAGTTGATTTTCAGCCACGGTGTATAAGCGGCGCCGTACTGGAGATTGTGGCTGCCGATGCGGGCGCGAAAGTCGGTGCCGTGGGGGTCGCTGTGGCGCAGATCGAGCACCGCGAAGCGGTCCCGGAGTTTGCCGCACTGCTGCAGCGCTGTCTGTTGTACGGCGGCGAGGGAATTGGCATCCAGGGTAGCGGCGTCGGGAAAAAGCAGGATGGTCGGCTCGTCGACCTTGGCCACGGCCTGTACGCCTGCCCTGATCTCATCGCGATCCACCGGCGAGGCGGTCGTTTTGTAGGTGCCGACGCAGACGATGTAGCAGTCGCCACCGCCGTTGTCGTAGAACAGCCGCAGCGCGTCGAACATATGATAAGGACTGCTGATGTCGGCTGAAATAAAATTGCCCTGCGCATCAATGTTCGCACTGGCTACGGTATAGCTCGGCCCCGTGCCGTACAGGGTCTCGAATTCGAGCAGCGACTTGATACGCGTCGGCGCGTTGATCAGGTCGCCGCCGGAGGCCTGTGTAGCGACGGCGGTATAGCCGATGAACGCGGGAATCGCGGTCTCCACCTCGGCCACTGCAGGCGGCAAGGCCGAGATTTCCTTGATGTAAACACCCGGAGTTCTCAAGCGTGGCATGGGTTGCCTCCCTCTACAGTTTATCCAGATGGATGATCGTCGGCGCGTTCGCAACCGGCCTGCGGCAGGCGCTGGCCGATGCGCGTGTTACTGCGCTTTACGAAACAGTAGCGTCATACGGTCCGACTCTCCGATTGCCTGCAATTCAGCCTGCTTTTTGGGATCGTCTTCGCCGCTCCGCAGTGATGGCGACAAACGCCACACGGTATCGTCGTCGGCGGGCTGATCCAGAGGGTTGGCATTGATCTCACTGTCTGCTACCAGCTCGAACCCTGCCTCTTCAAACATCAAGATCACCGCGGCTTCATCCAAATAGCCGCGGCTTCCGTCAGTCCCACTGCTGTTGGCCGTGTCAGGTGCCCGATGCTGGACGACGCCCACCAGACCATCGTCTTTGAGCATCATGTGGACGCCCGCCAGCGCCTTAGAACGCGTGTGCGCAGGCTGCTCAAATCGATTGAGATTGTGCAGCGCGCGAATTAGCAGCACCCGATCAACTGTGCCCGCCACTTCGGGAGGAATCGACTCGAAGGTGAAGCCCTGCGCGGTGATGCCATTGTCGGTATAGGTTGCGACCTCTGTGGGAAAATTGGTGGTTGCGGCGATTCGCTCTGCGGTCCACTCCGGGTTAGCCGGGCGAATCATAGGCCACATTCGGTCCGCGTAGTTCACGCCGTACAGCGTGCCATCCGCGCCCAGGTAGTTCGCCAGTATGCGGGTATACCAGCCGCCCCCAGGCAGGCCTTCCACCACCGTCATGCCAGGCTCCACCTGGAAGAACTCCAGGGTCTCCACCGGATGACGGGCGCTATCGCGCGCTTTCTCTTCGTCACTGCGAGCGGCAACTACTGCGGCCAGTGTCGCAGCCTCCTCATCGGTAGCGGCATAAGCTGGCTGGATGAAGCTCGCGAGTACCAGGCTCGTTGCCAGCAGGCAGGGTCGTATTATTGACATCAGGATGTCCTCCATAGGGGGTGTAATGTTTCATTGTTGTGCGCAACTGTCCCGCGCACCTCGACATTTGTAAAGGGCTTTATGGCCTTTAGGGTGTCCAGCGATTATGGAGAATGACCGATTCCGCAATGCTCGGTCGCGCAATCGCTGCTAAGATACCGCAAAATAAATCTATCATCTGGAGTGAATATAATGCCCAAAGTGTTGATCACCGGAGCTACCGGCTTCATCGGAAACCACGTAACTCGCCTGTGTCTGGAAAAAGGCGACGACGTGCGTGTGATGGTAATGCCCGGAGAGGACCGCTCGCCATTGAACGGTATGGATGTAGAGTTTGTGGAGGGCAATCTGCTCGATCCCGCATCGTTGGTCAGGGCAGTGCAGGGTGTTGAACAGCTCTATCACCTGGCGGCTCTGTTTGCGGTCTGGACCAAAGATCCCGACCTGCATTTTAAAATCAATGTGGATGGTGCGCGCTCCATGCTGGAAGCCGCCAAGGCGGCAGGTGTCCAGAAAATCGTCTTCACCAGCAGTGTCGCCGCCATCGGTATTGAGCCAAATGGCGGTTACGCGACGGAGAAAACGGCTTTCAATGGCTGGACCTGGGGCAGTGAGTACATCCTCTCCAAATTTATCAGTCACCAGATGGTAAAAGGCATGGTCAGTGAGGGGCTGCCAGCAACCATGGTGATGCCGGGGATGCCGTTTGGTCCCGGTGATCGCATGCCTACACCCACTGGCACCATGATCCTGCGCACTCTGCAAGGGAAAATGAAAAACTACTGGGATGGCGGCGTGTGCGCCGTGGATGTGCGCGATGTGGCCGCCGGACACGTGCTGGCGATGGAGAAGGGACGGATTGGCGAGTCGTATATCCTGGGTAATAAAGCGGGGAATATGCCGAATAAGGAACTTCTCAGCATGATCGGTAGAATAGCCGGGGTTCCCGATGTCGCGAAGAATGAGGTCGCCGGCAGTGTGATGTTACGGGTAGCGAAACTGGCGGAGATGTGGTCAAAGGTGAGCGGCAAGGCGCCAATAACCACTTATAAGAATACGATGTACGTGCAACAACACGGTTATATCGATCCGGCCAAGGCGATAGAGGAACTGGGCCTGCCACAGACACCGATTGAAACGGCTGTGGCAGATTCCATCAAATGGTTTCGCGAGAACGGCTACGTTTAAACGCTAGCGGCGATACGCCAGGCCCGGTTTGCACCGGGCCTTTTTGTCGTTGCTATCCGGCTTTCGCCAGATACTCAGCGCAGATATCCTGCCCCAATTCTCCCATCAGTCGCGCACTGCTGCCGGCGGTCAGTTCTATCTGCCGCGCCAGTTCGCAGTAGCGATACAGCGGGTAATCGCGATCCACGCCGGTGCCGCCGTGGCAGTGCTGCGAGGCCTGGCTGACCCGGTGCGTTACATCGCCGCACCAGATTTTTGCCATCATCACAGCCTCAGCTGCAGGGCGCCCCTGGTCTATCAGTGAGGCCGCCTGTTGCGTCGCCAGGCGCAGGCACTCGACGTCGATATAGCAATCCGCGACCCGGTGGCTCACCGCCTGAAAGGTGGCAATCGCCCGGCCAAACTGCTCGCGCTCGGAGGTGTAACTGCCGGTGATGCGCATCATTTTGTCGCAGACGCCCACGGCCATAGCCGCCAGTGCGGTGCGGGTGGCTTGCAGCGCCCACTCCATTGCTGCTGTGGCCTCGCGACCGGTGACGACAATATCCGCAGTCGGCACTTGTACTTTGTTCATGACCAGCTCGTGGCGAGTTTCGCCGGTGCTGACAATCTGGGCATTGAGAGTGACGCCGGCGGCGCGCGGATCCACCAGTGCCACGACCAGTTTATCGCCCGCGCGGGCCGACACCAGGATGCGGGCAGCGGAGTGCGCCAGGCTCACACAGATTTTGGTGCCGCTGATCGAGTAGCCGCCGTCCATTTTTTGCGCAGTACAGGCCGGGGTTGCGGGATCGTCGTTGTTGTATTCTTCCAGTGCCGCCGTGACCAGCGTCGCGCCACTGGCGATACCGCCCAGCCACTGCTCTTTCTGGGCATCGGTGCCGAAGCGCCGCAGGGTGCCAGCGGCAGACACCAGTACCGGAATCACCGGAACCGGTGCCACCGTGCGACCCACTTCCTCGCACAGGGTGGACAGGCTGTAAAAGCCCAGGCCGGTGCCGCCGTTGTCTTCGGAGATGTCCAGCCCGAGCAGTCCGGCCTCGGCCAGTGCCTGCCACAGTGCGGTATCCACACGTTCTTCCTGCTGCTCAATGACCTTGAGTTTGTCGACCTCGGTAAAGTCACCCAGAATTTGCTGGGCCAGTTGTTGCGCACTGTTTACTTCTTCAGAAATTTTGAAATCCACGGCCTGATTCTCCTAGCGTGTGCGGGGCATCCACAGCCCCGCCATGGCGATAATGTCGCGTTGTACTTCGTTGGTGCCGCCGCCGAAGGTGAGCACTGCGCCCACCCGCCAGCGAAATTCAAGTTTCCCCTTGAGTACGGCGCCAGGGGAGTGCGTGGCAATCGTGCCTGCCTGCCCCATGACCTCCAGTAGCATGCGGTACAGCTCGACAAAAAACTCGCTGCTGTAGACTTTTGCCACGGAGGCGTCGGCCATGTTGAGTGGCCCCTGATCCATCGCCCACACCTGCTTCCAGCAAATCAGCTTGACCACTTCCAGGCCAGTTTTAACCTTGGCCAGATTGTGCTGAATCCAGGGTTGCTCGATAAGCTTGCCGCCAGAGGGTGCATCTGTTTCGGCCGCCCACTCGCAGACGCCTTCATAGAGCGATTGCACTTGACCGTGGGTAAACAGCGACAGCCTTTCGATATTGAGCTGGCCGGTGATCAGCTTCCAGCCACCGTTCACCTCGCCCACACGGTATTTATCCGGCAGGCGGATATCGCTGTAGTAAGTGGCGTTGGTGCGCACGCCCAGTGTGTGTACCGGCGTGAGCGAAAAGCCCTCAATGTCAGTGGGCACCAGGAACATCGTGAGTCCCTTATGCTTTTTACTGACATCCGGGTCAGTGCGCGCCGCCAACCAGACGTAATCGGCGAAATTGCCGAGGCTGGTCCACATCTTCTGGCCATTGATGATCCAGTCGTCACCGTCGCGTTCTGCGCGTGTGGTGAGGCTTGCTAAATCGGTGCCAGCATTGGGTTCAGAGTAGCCGATTGCGATGGTCACCTTGCCCTGCTTGACCCCGCCGACGACCTCTTCACGCACCTCGGCATTGGCGTTGGCGGCAATTACCGGCGTCACTGCCTCGGTGGTGAGGAAGGGATAGGCAAAACCGGAGCGCACTACCTCGTCAGTAAAAATATACTGCTCGACGTGCGACAGTTCTTTGCCGCCCAACTCCTTCGACCAGCTCAGACCGATCCAGCCATCCGCGCCCATGCGGGCGTATTGCTTGCGAAATTCGGGGCCGCCTCCCTCTTTGAACTCGGAAATTTTCATCTCCTCCAGCAGTTCTGGCGTCATAACCGTCTTCATGTACTCGCGGACCTCCATCTGGAGAGCCTTTTGCTGTGTAGTTAACTCTATGTTCATGTCTCTGGTCCTCTGCCAGTTGTTCTGAAAGGTCGCTGTTGCGCTATTCGCTGTAAGGCTTTGCCGCCGGCAATGCTCAGGCTTGTTGGATGGCGGCGACCAATTGCCTCTGTAACTCTTTATCCCCGGTTTCCACGGTGCACATCCAGGTGTCGGCCAGGCTACCGTAGCGCTGTGTGAGCAGTGCCGGTACCTGTTCAATGCTCTCGCTGACTATCGCAAAAGTGTGCAGTATTTCATCTGTAATGAGCTTGGCCATGTCCGGCCAGCGTCCCTCCCGCGTCAACTGGTGGGCTTCGGTTTGCAGCTCGCCCCAGCCGTGCATTTCAAGTACCGGGCGGTAGGCCGGGGTAGAGGCATAGAAGGCCAGTTGGTTCTGCACCCTCAGCCGCGACTGCTCGAACGCCTCTTCACTGGCCCCCGTCACCACCATGACGGGAATACTGATATCAAACGTCTCCCGGGCGCGTCCGGCTTTGGCCAATCCGCGCTGCACTGCCGGTAGTGTAACTTGTCGCAGGTATTTTTCAGTGGTGAAGGTATGAGCAATCATCCCATCGGCCACTTCTCCAGCGACTTCTGTCATCAGCGGGCCAACGGCCGCGAGGTTTACCCCCGGTCTGGCGTACTGGGTGTTGGTGGGCGTAAACATCGGAGTCATCAGATTGTGCTGGTAGAACTCACCGTTGAACTCCAGCTTCCCGCCCGTTTCCCAGCAAGTCCAGATGGCTTGCATGGCCTGGATGAACTCACGCATACGCGCCGCTGGTTGTGACCACGGCATGGAAAAGCGCCGCGTGATATGAGGTTTGATCTGCGAGCCAATGCCCAGGGTAAAGCGCCCTTTGGCGTAGTGATTCAGGTCCCAGGCCAGATTGGCCATGGTCATTGGGTTGCGCGCGAACGCCACACTGATGGAAGTGGTCAGTGCGATCTTCTCACTGTGCTCAGCTGCCAGCACCAGTGGGAAAAAGGGATCGTTGTTGATCTCAGCGGAAAATGCGGCGTCATAGCCGCGCTGCTCCAGCTCGGCAATAGCCAGTGGCGCCATGTCCAGATCGGCACTCAGCATTCCGCTGACTCTCAAAGGCTGTACTCCTTATATTGTGCTGTTTATTCTGCCCCTGTCCCTTGGCAAGTGAGTGCCGCCACATAGGTTAAAAGGTATCCAGGCGGCTAAAAAGGGTGGTACAGCACTGTACGCGACCTGCCAAACGGATCAAGTGTCCCAGCGTGCCGATGGGAGTGGCAAAAACGATCATCGGTATAAGCGCAACAGGATGGTTGAGCAAATGTGCGAGGCCGCATATAATGCGCCCCCTCGACAGGACCATAGCTCAGTTGGTTAGAGCGCTACCTTGACATGGTAGAGGTCGGCGGTTCGAATCCGCCTGGTCCTACCACTCCTCCGGTTACGGGGGTGCTGGTACGTCATGCCTGAACAGAGCAACGCCTTGGTGATCTACTCCAGGATGACCAGAAGGTTCCTAAATCCACCGTCACACCCTCCCGGGCTTGCCCCAAGACCTGCGATATGTGCCATTATCGGATGCAAAAATAGACCACCACACAGTTTGCATATAACGCAGACGGCATCATGCAGGTCGCGATAGTGGGCAAGAATATTTTCGACAAGCAGACCAAAGGCTGGGCGAATGGCATCATTGTTCGCGCCGTTGCGGTGGCCCTGCTGGGTCTGTTCTCGACGACCGTCACCCTTGCGGCTGATACTCAAAGCGGGGTGCGACGGGTCGTCATTCTGAATGGGAGTGACGCGCACCTGCCCGCTTTTTTGGCGCTTGATAAGGCGCTACAGACGACGGTCCGCGAGGGCAGTGGTGAACCGGTCCGCTTTTTTGATGAGACACTCGATATTTACCGCTTTGAGGCCAGTCAGCTGGAAGATCGGTTGAGCGCGCTGCTAAAGGCAAAGTACGAGGATCTTCGGGTGGACGTGGTAGTTGCCTACGGTACGGCGGGATTGGCGTTCGCGCAGCGGTACCGTCGGGATATCTGGCCGGGCGCGGCCATCGTTTTTCTCAGCGTATCGAAAGAAAGCCTGGTCGATATGGAGGTCGGTCACAGAACGGCGGGGGTCCTGGTTGACCAAGCGTTTGGGGAAACGATCGATCTCGCGCTGCAACTCCGGCCCAAAACAAAGCGGATTGCGGTGGTAGCCGGGTCGGCTGAAGTGGACCGCAGGGTGTTATCGGAAGCGCAAGCTGCCCTGCAGCCCTACTTGAACACGCTTGATGTCCAGTACCTTGTTGGACTCACCCTCGAAGACACTGTCGCTGGCGTGCAAGCGTTGTCGCCGGACGCGATCGTTCTGTATGTCACCGTTTTTCGCGACGGTTCTGGCGAGCCCCGTATCCCGCTTGAGGTTCTGAGGCAGATCGCTGCCGTGTCGCCAGTTCCTGTGTTCGGGGCATTCGAGACGTATCTCGACAGCGGTATCACCGCCGGGGCAATCTCCGGGTATGGCGCGCAAGGGCGCCGCGCAGGTGAGATCGTCAACCGCATTCTGGCCGGTGAAGATCCCTCTGCTATAGGCACTGACGTTCAAATTGCACCCACTTGCATGGCCGACTGGCGACAGTTGTCCCGTTGGGGGATCAATGCCAAGCTTTTGCCGCAAGGCTGCGAAGTGCGGTTCAGGGAAGAATCGGTATGGGATCAATATCGCTGGCAAATACTTGCCTCACTGGCAGTAATTCTGACCCAGTCCGTCCTGATTATTTTGCTCGTACTCAACCGCCGCAGGCTGTCGCGCGCACAAACGGCGCTACAGTCCGAACACGCCCTGCGTACGGAGATTGAGAAAAATGCGGCGCAATTGCAATGGCGACTGACACGTTTCAGCAGGGAGCGCAGCCTGGGTGCTATGGCCACGACCCTGGCTCACGAGATCAGTCAACCGCTGATTGCGATCCAGAATTACGTGCAGGCGGCTTCGCGTCGCTTGCGGGGTGATATCGACGACAGGCCCAAGGTCATCGAGTTGCTCGGTAAGATTGAGGGACAGGCGGAGCGGGCCGGCACGATCACTCAGCGGGTTCGTTCGCTGGTGAGTCACCGCGAGACGCGGATGTCACCGACCTCAATTTCCACGCTGATTGAGGACGTCATGCCCATGGTTCAGTCGGAGTGTGACGCCCTGGGGTGCCGTATTGAATACCACCCCGCAAGCGACCTTGTACCCGTATTGGCCGACGTCCTGCAAATTCAGTTGGTGCTGGTTAATTTACTGAGTAATGCCCTGCACAGTATCACCGCGTGCGGCACGGCTGCTGGCGTGATTGCCATCGATGTGGAAATATTGAACAGCGATCTGGTTCAGGTCAGCGTGGCGGACGAGGGTATCGGTATTGCACCGGATCGGATTCAGTACATTTTCGAGCCTCTGTATTCAGACAAAAGAGCGGGCATGGGGGTGGGACTGGCAATCTGCCGGGAAATTATAGATTTGCATGGCGGGCGTATCTGGTATGAGCCGAATCCACGCGGGGGTGCCATCATTCGCTTTACGCTCAGGGTGGACAAGTGATGAATGACGAACAGCAGCCAACAGTTTTTATTGTCGATGATGATGACGCAGTGCGCGATTCGATCACGGAACTGGCTGAATCGGTCGGGCTACAGAGCGAAAGCTATCCTTCCGCACTACCGTTTCTTGAGTCCTTTGATCCGGCTCGCCCGGGATGCCTGGTGCTCGACGTACGGATGGCTGAAATGAGCGGACTATTACTACAGCAACGTCTCAACGAGATGGGGGCAAGCCTCCCCGTCATCGTGCTCACTGGCCACGGCGATGTGCCAATGGCGGTGGAGGCAATGCGCAACGGCGCTCTGGATTTCATCCAGAAGCCATACCGGGAACAGGCGCTGTTGGATAGCATTAACACCGCGCTTCTGAAGAACGCAGATGACAGGCGTTC
>JBBKWY010000033.1:0-71012 GCA_037969215.1 Halioglobus sp. | reverse complement strand
GGCGGACTCGATGCCTATCGAGCCTACGCTGTACACACCTTTGTCTTGCATGTCTTACTCCGTAATGTTGCGCACGGCTTGTGCGGTAGGTCTTATGACAGATAATAAGGCCGAAAGGTTCATAATCCAAGTCAAAGAGGTCAATAATTACGCTGAGTTGCTTATTGTGCTTTTGGGTGTGAACCGGGATCACTGGCCTGAATGGCGGTGGGACAACACGCGAAACCTGATTGCACGCTTTCGGGACTTTTATACCCCTGTTTCTACCTGTATTCCCCAATATTGGCAAATATGAATATTTATGCACATATCTGTGCCAATCAGCCCCGGCATATCCCAGCATATCAAGTGAATCGTCCTCCGGAGATCTCACCGTGGTGAGAGGGCCATCGCAACTATGGAGCGCAAGGCTATGCCCCTCTGGCTGAATTTGAAATAATATTTAATCAACAAACTGAGTCAAGTAAGGTCGCTTGACTCCCATAAAACGGCCTCTGACAAGCCCGGGGCGATTCAGAGAAGGCATTCAGCGTCCGCGAACAAGAATCCTGTTGAGTTCGAGGAATTGGCAGCTAAGACCGCCTGATGCGAGTGTCTGATTTTTGTAGGGAACACCGTAGTGCAACAGACATCAAAAAGAAAAGACATAGAAGGTTTACGTGCTCTAGCTGTTTTATCTGTAATTTTATTCCATCTGGATTTTGCATTTATACCGGGGGGATTTCTTGGGGTTGATGTTTTTTTTGTTATCTCCGGTTACCTGATTTCCAAAAACATCCTGTCAGACCTGGGTAGAGGGCAATTTGCCTTTAAAGAATTCTATGTCAGGAGAGCCAGACGGTTACTCCCCGCTTTATTCACCACATTGCTGTTCACACTGTTTCTCAGTTTTTTGGTCTTTTCGCCAGACTATTCACTCAGATTGGCAAAAGTGGCGTTCTATTCAGTTTTTTCTCTATCAAATTTCTTTTTCTGGACCGAATTGGGTTATTTCGATTCAGCCGCCGACCTAAAACCTTTATTGCATACGTGGTCTCTATCCGTTGAAGAGCAATTTTATATCGTGTGGCCCAGCTTTCTGGTCCTGTTCTACAGCATTAGAAAACATTCAGTATTGTGGCCCATTATTATCATCACGGCCATCGCATCTTTGCTGCTGGCGCAGCACACACAAGGTGTCAATCAAGGCGCGGCTTTCTTCCTCACTCCATTTCGAATATTTGAGTTTTGTATTGGGGCATTAGTGGTCAAATTACCCCGCGCGCTCACGCAGCACAACATCTACTCTGACCTGCTTTTCGCGCTGGGCGTAAGCGCTCTACTGTACTCCTTTCTCTGTTTTAACGACCAAACACCCATGCCGGGAATCTATTCTTTAGTACCCTGTATCGGCACCGCTCTGATTATCTACGCCGCAAATCAACACTATCTTGGCAAGATGCTAAACAATAGAGTCATGACGTATACCGGAGCCATTTCCTACTCCCTGTATCTCGTTCATTGGCCCATCATCGTTTTTTACAAATATCAGTTCGGGTCAGAATTCGGTCTTCTGGAAAAGGGCAGTCTACTACTTTCGTTTTTCATTCTCGCATCACTTATGTACAGGTATGTTGAAACGCCATTTCGAATAAATTTTAAGCCTGGTATTACCAAACCCAAAAATGGTTTTGCGTACATTATTGTTATAGCACTGGTAATATTTTTTGTTTCGGGGCAAGCAATTTACACAAAAGGATGGCGTTTTCGTTTGCCAGACCTGATAAGCAGTATTCCCAGCGCGGATGAGATGTGGCAGGAGCGAAACGCTGTAACTCGAGTTGGAGAGTGTTTTCTCATGAAGACTCAATCCTTCTCTGAATTTAATCAGTCGACCTGTCTAAACGTAAAGCCGAATGCACGAAACTACCTGATTTTGGGTGATAGCTTTGCCGCCGACTCCTACAGTGTGCTATCAGCGGCTTACCCGGATGTGAATTTTCTACAGGCCACGGCAGAGGCTTGCAGCCCGTTTTTGAGCACCAGTCAATACGAGGCATGCCAGCGCCTGTTAGATTTTGTATTCTCTAATTTTTTACCCGATGAGCGGATCGATGGTGTCATATTGTCCTCATCGTGGGACTCTGGTGCACTACACAAATTGGAAAATACGATAGAGTTCCTTTACTCAAAAACGGAAAAGGTAATCGTTGTTGGCTCGGGAATCCGCTTTATGGAGAGTGTTCCGAATTTGATCGTAGAATCCGGCGCATCATCAGTAAGTGGCATCGAAACCTATGCCAATACCCATATCCTCAGCTCGGAGAGGAAAGGAAATACCTTACTCAAAAATACCGTAAAGCCCCTCGCACCTTTTATCGACTATCAAAAGTACCAGTGTCCGGATTTATGTAAGATCTTCACAGAAGATGGAGAGGTAGCTTTTATCGACTATGGCCATCTTTCATTCAGCGGATCCATTGATCTCGCACGAAAATTAGCAGACGACTACAGTCATTTATTTATTCCTGATCCGGTATCGGGAGATTCCTAGTCCAGATCCCTCCTTGCAGACATGGCGTTAGAGCAAGCGGCATGTTACAGCAAGGCATTGGGGGAGTGCGGCAGCGGTTGAAATTCAAACAATAAAATAGGGCCTCGTACGAGGCCCTTTTTTTGATAATGGCGGTGGGCTAAGGATTTGAACCTTAGGAGGGGATAAACCCTCAACGGTTTTCAAGACCGCCGCTTTCGACCACTCAGCCAGCCCACCGGAAACTTGTTGCTCTACGCTACCTGTGAGGAGCGAAGCGAGCGAGATTATACAGTGATGAAAACAGGACACAAGAGGTGGTCGCTCTCTTGTGTCCTTGAGGAGGCATTTTCCTGGTAACTAGCCAGCCGCTTGCGCAGTAGTTGCTTCTGGCCCAGGGCCGCGCGGATCATTGCTGGCGCGCGAGACAGTACGATTACTGGTCGGGGCGGGTGGTTGCACAGTTTCACTGAACAATGCTTTGTGAGACGTACTGCACTCCACAACTCCCACCGGGCGCGCTTCGACTCTCGGGTCGTTGCATGCTCTGCCATTCGCCGTAATACCCTCTGTAGAGGAAATTTCTTCTGGTTCTGCAATAGCCTTTACCGGTTCTGCAGCTGGCGTAACCGCAGCAGGTGCTGCGGGCGCAGGCGCGGGGGCCGGTGTGGGTTCAGGTGCAGGCTCAGGCGTAGATTCAGCAATGGGCTTAGCAATAGGCTCAGGAGCCACGACTGCCGCAACAGGAATCTCCTGCTCGTCGTTTTCTCCGGGGACTTCCTCCCATCCGTCGCCAAGAGTACCGGCATCCAGCGCCTCACTGTGAGGCGCGCCAGCCTGCTCTGTTGGCGTTGCTTCCACCAGCGCCACATTGCCATTTGGTTCTTCAGGCACAGCAGTCTTTGGCGCCGGAGCAACGTCCGCTGAGACGGGCTGCGCCTGCTCCTGGGCTGGTGTGTTGTCACTATTCGCAGTGGTTTCCGTTTCCGTTTGTGGCTTGCGGCCACGGTTGCGTCGACGACGCTGCGGCTCCGAGCGTTTCATATCACTGGGACGCTTGCGTGGCTTGTCCTGATCGCCGCTGGCATCCTGTCCTTGTGACTCGGCATTTTCCGCACCGGCCGCCAGACTTTCGTCCTGTGGGCGACGCTGGTTGTCGCGGTTAGGGCGACGGTTGTTACCCTCGTTGCGATCATTGGTCGACTCATTGGAGCGCTCGCGACGCTGCTGTCCTCGATTGTCCTGATTGTCAGCGCTTTTTTCACCATCGGCAGCCGCTGCATCGTCCCTTGGGCGGTTTTGTTGCCGTCCCTGTGCGCCTCGGCGTCTGTTGCGATTTCGGTTACCTGAAGCCGGCTGTCCGCCAGGCGCTGCGGTGCGTTGCTTCTGCTCTGCAGGGGCCTCTGCTGGAACAGGCTTGCGCGCTTCGGGCTGCTCGACCGTTTTGGTGCCGAACAGGGCGGAGGTAAGACGGGACAAAAGGCCGGGTGCCGCTGCTTGCGCTGGTGTGGCACGCGACGGCTGTTGTGCCGGTTTTGCTGTGGCTGGTGCGGGAGCTTTGGCCTCGCTGCTTACCACGGGTGCTTGTCGCTGTGGTATGCCCTCAACGGCGGCCTGTTGCGCTGGCACTGCAGGGGTGTGCACATCGCTGATAGCTTCTGCATCGGGTACGGTAATATCCACGGCGTAGCTAACCTCGTGCTCGCCATCCACTTCGTCGGTGCGCAGACGCTGCACTTCAAAATGCGGCGTCTCAAGATTCGGGTTCGGTACCACGAGTATCCGTGCTTTGGTGTCCAACTCGATCTCAGTCAGTGCTGCCCGCTTTTCGTTCAGCAAGTACGCAGCGACGTCCACTGGAACGATAGCCCGTACTTCGGCACTGCGGTCCTTTATCGCCTCTTCTTCAAGCAGACGGAGGATGGAGAGCGCCAGGGACTTGGTATCGCGAATACTGCCCTGGCCAGTGCAGCGTGGGCAGACGATATTACTGGTCTCACCCAGTGAGGGGCGCAGCCGCTGGCGGGACATTTCCAATAGGCCAAAACGCGAGATTCGGCCGACCTGAACGCGTGCCCGGTCAATCTCGAGCGCCTCGCGCATACGGGTTTCTACAGCGCGCTGATTCTTGGGGGCGAGCATATCGATAAAATCGATAACGACCAGGCCACCCATGTCACGCAGGCGCAGTTGTCTGGCAACCTCGTCCGCGGCTTCAAGGTTGGTATTCAGCGCCGTTTCCTCAATATCACTGCCACGCGTTGCGCGCGCGGAGTTGATGTCGATAGATATCAGTGCCTCTGTTGGATCGATGACGATGGAGCCACCCGAGGGCAGCCGCACTTCACGCTGAAAAGCGGTTTCAATCTGGCTCTCAATCTGGAAGCGGTTAAACAGGGGGATATTGTCCTCGTAACGCTGGATACGAGCCGAATATTTGGGCATAACCTGCGCTACAAAATCGCAGGCTTGCTTGTACGCATCCTCCCCATCAATCAAGACCTGACCGATATCATCGCGCAGGTAGTCGCGCACGGCGCGGATGATGACGTTGCTTTCGCGGAACAGGAGATCCTTGGGTTTGGCTTTTTCGGCGGCCGTGGAGATCGAATCCCACAGCTGCAGGAGGTAGTTCAGGTCCCACTGGAGTTCTTCAACTGCGCGACCCACGCCGGCGGTACGGATAATGACACCCATGCCCTCCGGAATTTCCAGAGCACTCAGCGCCTCTTTCAGCTGCGAGCGGTCATCACCTTCGATGCGGCGAGAGATACCGCCAGCACGTGGGTTGTTGGGCATAAGGACCATATAGCGGCCTGCCAGGCTGACAAATGTCGTCAGCGCAGCGCCTTTATTGCCGCGCTCTTCCTTATCAACCTGAACGATGACTTCCGTTCCCTCTTTAACGATCTCCTTAATTTTCAGGCGACCATCGCCACCCGGTTTCCGGTAGAAGTATTCCCGCGCGATCTCCTTGAGGGGCAAAAAGCCATGGCGGTCAGCGCCAAAATCGACAAACGCAGCTTCCAGGCTGGGCTCTACTCGGGTGATTTTACCCTTGAAGATGCTGGCCTTTTTCTGCACACGGGTTCTGTTTTCGATATCGAGGTCGTACAGGCGTTGCCCATCGACCATTGCTACGCGCAACTCTTCGGGTTGAGTTGCATTGATTAACATTTTTTTCATAGTGCCATTGCCTTGTGACTGCAGGCCTGGCGGGGCAGGGGATCAAATATAAAGCCGGCACGGGGCCGGTTAACAGTAAGTAGTCAGCCTGAAATCTTTTAGATTTCAGCCGCTTACAGGGCGTTTCCGACAATGTTTCTGAAGGTGGCACCCAGGTATCTTGTTAACGTTAACCACGATCTAGAGCGTGATTATCACAACGTCAGGCAGTAAATGGTGTGGTACTGAACCTGCCTTTTTGCTAGTGTCGCAGCACCTGAGGCCTGCGACGACGCTGATAGTTCTTTATAAATGATTCTGTGTCCCGGCAGTGCTTGCTGCTCGGTTCATTTCATTGTCGGTTAAACAATCAAGTGTGCGTTTTATTCGCGTGCACGTTGCTACAACACCGACATCCATTAAGTTTGTGTGGTTGAACTGGCGGTACCGTGCATCTCGCGTGCAGGCCCAAACGATCGCCAGAGTCTTATTCATCACCAAACCCGGCTTCAAAGCTCGGGCGGATGCAACCACACCGCCGACTATAACAGTATATGGAAATAATTGACATGATTCGTACAGCCTGTGCCCACTAGCCCTGACGCCCGCCCCGGGAGGCAAGCGCGCTATCTGACCATCGATGACAATACCGCGGGTCAGCGCCTGGATAACTACCTGATACGGGAGATGAAGGGTGTGCCTCGTGCCCGTCTCTACCGCGCGCTGCGAAAAGGCGAGGTGCGGGTAAACAAGGGTAGGGTGCGCGCGGATTATCGGCTGGCGCTGGGGGATATGGTTCGACTCCCTCCGCTTCACCAACCGGAACCCTCCGCACCCGCGAGCATCTCACGGCAACAGATTGAGCAGATTACACGGCAAATTGTACACGAGGACGATAACTTGCTGGTCATTGATAAACCGTCCGGTCTGGCTGTGCATGGCGGCAGTGGCCTGAGCTTTGGGCTGATAGAGTGCCTGCGCCAAATTCGCCCGGAAGCGCGTTATCTTGAATTGGTGCATCGCCTGGATCGTGATACCTCCGGGTTAATCCTGATCGCAAAGCGCGCACCCATACTGCGGGAATTGCATCGCCAGCTGCGTGAAAAGCACATTGAGAAGCGTTACCTCGCTCTGGTGGTCGGCAAGTGGCCCAAAACAGTCCGGGTTGTGGATGCGCCGCTGGAAAAGAATGTACTGCAATCGGGAGAGAGGATGGTGCGTGTAAGCCGTGAGGGGAAGCGGTCGATTACGGAGTTTAGTGTGGTGGAGCGCCTAAAGGGCGCCACGCTGATTGAGGCCAGGCCTATTACGGGGCGCACGCATCAAATACGTGTACATGCCCAACATGCTGGTTTTCCATTGTTGGGCGATGCCAAGTATAGCAATGACCGAACGGAAGAGTTTGCCCGCCAAATAGGTCTGAAGCGACTATTCCTGCACGCGGCATCGCTACAGTTTTCGCTGCCGGATAGTGGTGAGTTTGCGCTCCACGCGCCTCTGGATGATACCTTGGAATCAATATTAAATAGTCTTCGTAAATAATTAATATATATAGAAATATGATATTTTTTACAACCTGAATTTCACCGCAGATAGCGGGTAGGAGACGAGCGGGGCGGCCCGAACTAACCCCCCAAAATATCCACACCAGCCGCCGCTAGCAGCTCGGTTAGCTTGATGAGGGGCAGGCCCTCCAGGCTGGTGGGGTCATTCCCTGCCAGTTGCTCAAATAGAGCGATGCCCAGGCCTTCAACCTTGAAGCTTCCGGCACAGTCATAGGGCTGCTCCCGTTGCAGGTACTGTGTGATCTGGGCCTCAGAGAGGATTCGAAATCGTACGTTGAACGGTTCCACGTGGAACCGCTCCAGACCTCGCGCCCTGCAGACCAGCGCGACCCCGGTATAAAAGTGCACGTCCTTTCCTGAGCTGAGTTGCAATTGCGCTTTGGCGGCTTCGAAGCTGCCCGGTTTGCCAATCTTGCGGTCATCGATAGAGGCGACCTGATCGCTACCGATAACCAGCGCATCGGGATGGAGCTCGGCAACCGCGTGGGCTTTAGCGCGAGACAGTCGTTGGGCCAGGCCGCAGGGTGACTCCCCGGGTACGGGTTCCTCGTTCACATCGGGTGCGATGCACCGGAAATCGAATTGCAGGCGCTCAAGCAGAGCTCTGCGATAGGGGGAGGTCGATGCTAGAATAATGTCCATGAACGGGCCAAAATAATGGGTTGTGGCTTGAACTGTTTGTATTCTAAAGATATTTTTGACAAAGAAGCAACTCACACCTATGATGCGCGCCTATGTTGACTGAGACTCTACCGAGCATACTGGATCTACGCCAGGCAGTGGTGCGTGGCGTCACTGTCAGCGGAGTACTGAAACCACGTGATTTAAAGCGTTTTCGGCCTCTGTTAGCGGGAGATGAAGGCACTATTTCAGCTGAAATGGTCTTCTCGCGCGACGAGGAACGACGATACGTGATGCATGTGGAGATTGCGGCAGATGTAATGGTTACGTGCCAGCGGTGCCTAGAGGCCATGCCAGAGCACCTGTCCAGCGAAAGCACGCTAGCAATAGTGTGGACAGATGAAGAGGCGGCTCACGTACCCAAGCACCTGGATCCATTGGTTGTGATGGATTCTCCCAGCAATCTGTGGGACGTAGTTGAAGAGGAACTGATACTGGCTTTGCCGCCATTCAGTTACCATGAAACAGATGAATGTAAATTGAAAACGGCGGCCTATTCTGACCCCATCCCAGCTGAGGATGAAGGTGAGAAAAAGCCCAACCCGTTCAACGTGCTGGCGCAATTGAAGCCCGGCAATAAGCACTAGGAGTTTTAGCCATGGCTGTTCAGAAAAGTAAGAAAACCCGCTCTCGGCGAGGCATGCGTCGTTCACACGATGCGCTGCGCGGATCCACGTTGTCTGTTGATCAGACCTCAGGTGAGACCCACCTCCGGCACCACGTGACAGCAGACGGTTTCTATCGCGGCAAAAAAGTCATCGATACCGGCAACGACGACTGAACCCAGTGCTTTGGACGAAAGTCTACCGGCATTGAACCCGACGGTTCAGACAGTTCAGGCAATTCGCGGAGACTTTGTCTCCGCACGCGCTACCACAATCCTCAATGTGAGCGCTGACCACACGTCAAATACCACCCTCTCAAGTTACCCCTTTTTGCTGCTCCAGTTCACCTGCCTGCGCCACGCGCGGCTGGCGGTACTACAATGGCTAGCCGCTGCAAGGTTGGTGACGCGTTTCTGTGCACTATAAAGACGGGCGAGTTTAAACATGTCAGACAATTCGATTGCATTTGTTTTTCCAGGGCAGGGTTCACAACAGGTGGGAATGCTGGCCGCTGCTCATGAGCGGTTCGAGGAAGTGCGGAATACATTCGCCGAAGCCTCCGAGGTACTTGGATACGATATGTGGGCCCTGATACAAAATGGTCCGCAGGAGACGCTGAACCTTACGGCAACTACTCAGCCGGTACTTTTGACGTCCAGTGTTGCGCTCTGGCGAGCCTGGCAGTCAGAAACCGATATTCAACCCGGTATTCTGGCCGGGCACAGCCTGGGGGAATTTTCTGCGCTGGTGTGTGCCCGCGCACTGACGTTTGCCGACGCGGTGAAACTGGTGCGCAAACGCGGTGAATTTATGCAAGCTGCGGTGCCTGTCGGCCAGGGCTCCATGGCCGCAATAATTGGTCTGGAAGATAGTGCCATTAATGAAATCTGCGCACAGGTCACGCAAGGTGCTGACGCTGTCGTTTCTGCCGTCAACTTTAATTCGCCTGGGCAGGTTGTTATTGCCGGCCACACCGCTGCGGTAGATGCAGCGATAGTTGCGCTGAAAGCTGCGGGCGCAAAGCGGGCATTACCGTTGCCAGTCAGCGCGCCTTTCCATACCGCATTGATGAAGCCGGCAGGCGAGCAATTGGCAGAAGTGCTCGCCTCAATCACCCTTTCGTCACCGCAGATACCCGTGGTGCACAATGTTCATGCGGCAACCGAGGCCGACCCGGAAAAAATACGTCAACTGCTGATCGAACAAATTTATAGTCCTGTACGATGGACCGGTTGCATTCAGGCCATCGTTGAATCTGGCGCTCGCCACATTGTTGAGTGTGGTCCGGGCAAGGTGCTTGGTGGGCTTAATCGACGTATCGATAAATCACTGCAGAGTTATTCACTGGAAGCGCCAGACGACCTGATAGCTACCGCAGAGCAATTGAAATAACGCGCAGGAGGATACCAAATGTCAGAAGAACTAAAAGTGGCTGTCGTTACGGGGGCAAGCCGGGGCATCGGAAAAGCGATTGCTGAAGCACTGGGCGCCGATGGTTTTGTCGTGATAGGGACAGCGACCAGCAGCGATGGCGCTGACGCAATTTCTGCCTACCTCGCGCAGGAGAATTACGCTGGACAGGGCATGGTATTGAATGTGGCCAATCAGGACAGTGTTGCCGCAGTGATAAAAGAGATTACCCAGCAGTATGGCGCGCCCCTGGTGTTGGTCAACAATGCAGGAATCACCAAAGACAATATTCTGATGCGTATGAAAGAGGATGAGTGGCAGGATGTTATCGATACCAACCTCACTTCGCTTTATCGAGTCAGCAAGGCGTGCGTGCGTGGCATGACAAAAGCGCGCTGGGGCCGAATTATCAACATCACTTCTGTTGTCGGTTCCATGGGAAATATAGGCCAGAGCAACTATGCGGCAACCAAGGCCGGCGCTGAGGGGTTCTCGCGCGCTTTGGCACGAGAACTGGGTTCTCGATCCATTACCGTTAATTGTGTTGCTCCAGGATTCATCGATACCGATATGACGCGCACGTTGCCTGAAGAGCAGCGTGATTTGCTCATGCGCCAAATCCCTCTTGGCAGACTCGGTGCGCCCGCAGAAATTGCCGCTCTGGTGAGTTTTTTGTGTAGCGATATTGCAGCTTACATCACGGGTGAAACAGTGCACATTAATGGCGGCATGTATATGGCCTAATTAATTGATAACTATGGATTAACTTGCGGATTTTAAAGCGCGCCAAAAAAAATTTATTACTCTCTTGAAAAACAGAGTAAACTGCGCGCTCAGGCCGTTTAATCGGGTACAAAACAGCAGTAAAAAAACCTCAGGAGTAACAGATAAAATGAGTAGCATCGAAGAACGCGTTAAGAAGATCGTAGCTGAACAACTTGGCGTCAAAGAAGAAGAAGTGCAAACAGAGGCGTCCTTCGTGGAAGATCTGGGTGCGGACTCTCTCGATACGGTCGAACTGGTAATGGCGCTCGAAGAGGAGTTTGAAACTGAAATTCCCGACGAAGAAGCAGAGAAAATTAC
Source organism: Halioglobus sp. (assembly GCA_037969215.1). Taxonomy (GTDB): domain Bacteria; phylum Pseudomonadota; class Gammaproteobacteria; order Pseudomonadales; family Halieaceae; genus Marimicrobium. The sequence continues at coordinate 59,991 of JBBKWY010000033.1, read as the reverse complement.
GACTGTGGCCCTGGCGATCGCTTACATCAATAGCAATCTTGGCTGATCAATACTTTTATCTCGAGGAGCCGTTTCTATCTCAATAGAGCGGCTTTTCTTTTTTACATCGTAATAGAATTCATGCTCTAGAGGGGTTAGCTTTTTGATTGGCAGAAGAGTTGTCGTAACGGGCCTGGGCATGGTGACTCCTGTGGGGCTCACCGTGAATGAGACTTGGGACAATATCCTGGCAGGAAAAAGCGGTGCTGCCCTGATTGAAAGTTTCGACGTTTCAGCCTATTCCACACAGTTCAGCGCCAGTGTGAAAGGTTTTGATGCTTCCCAATACATGCCAGCCAAAGACTCGCGCAAGCAAGATGTCTTCGTGCAGTACGGTATGGTTGCGGGCATACAGGCCATGGAAGACAGCGGGCTGGTAGTAACAGAGGAAAACGCACCGCGCATCGGCTGTTCTATCGGTTCGGGTATTGGCGGTATCGGCCAGATTGAGAAAAATACTGAGATCATAAGGGAATCTGGCCCCCGAAAAGTTTCGCCGTTTTTCGTGCCCGGCTCTATCATCAATATGATATCGGGCAATCTCTCGGTAAAATATAATTTGCAGGGGCCAAACCTTGCAGTGGTAACAGCCTGTACTACCGGCACACACAACATTGGTCTGGGCGCCAGGTTGATAGCGCTGGGCGATGCCGACGCGATGTTGGTAGGTGGGGCGGAAATGGCAACTACTCCGGTTGGTCTGGGTGGCTTCGCTGCCGCTCGCGCACTGTCCACCCGCAATGATGATCCGACAAAAGCATCGCGGCCCTGGGACAGGGATCGTGACGGTTTTGTATTGGGAGATGGCGCCGGGGTCATCATGCTTGAGGAGTACGAGTCTGCAAAAGCGCGCGGCGCCACAATATACGCGGAGCTTCGCGGGTTTGGCATGAGCGGCGATGCATATCACATGACACTTCCCCCCGAAGACGGTCGCGGTGCAGCGACTTCCATGCGTAACGCTATCAGGGATGCCGGCGTCGACCTCGATAAAATTAATTATATTAATGCACACGGCACCTCGACCCTGGCGGGTGACCTCGCTGAGAGCCGTGCTATTGAGTCGGTGCTCGGTAATCTGTCTGCGCAGGTAGCTGTGAGCTCTACCAAATCCATGATTGGGCATTTATTGGGCGCTGCCGGTGCAGTAGAGGCTATATTTTCTATCCTGGCCCTGCGCGACCAGATTGCTCCGCCGACAATAAACCTGGACAACCCCGACGAAGGGTGCAACCTGAACTACGTTCCTAACACTGCGCAGGAACGCGCTATCCATAGCGTCCTATCCAACTCTTTCGGTTTTGGCGGAACCAACGGTTCATTACTGTTCAGCAAAGCTGACTGACTATAGCTTCCGTGTCCCGGCAATCCGCGTCCTGGCTTGATGGCACACCTGCCACAGTGTTGCCACTACCGGATCGCGGCCTCGACTTTGGCGATGGCTTGTTCGAAACCCTGTTGGTGCGCAGTGGTGATCCTCTCTTTTTAAGCTTGCACCTGGATCGCCTGGAGCAAGGGCTAAAGACGCTTTCTTTTCCAGATTGTCGAGCAGCGGCTCAACAACAAATCCAAAACGCGACCCGCGCTCTCGACAGCGAGTGGCTCTGGGCAGCACTGCGTTTGAGTGTGCTTAGAGCTCCCGGGGAACGCGGCTATGCGCCGGCCGAAAACCTCGAGCCGCGTATCCTTATTACGGTGACGCGCATCGACCGTGATTGCACAAATTTGTCCCGCGCTGCTAGGATGGGCGTGGCAGACATACGCCTGTCCATACAGCCTGCGTTAGCACGCATCAAGCACCTCAATCGACTGGAACAGGTTTTGGCTGCTGCGCAAGCTCAGGCCGAGAATGTCGATGAGTGTTTTGTACTGGATCAGACCGGACACCTTGTTTCTGTTATTGCCGGCAATGTTTTCCTCATTTGTGAGGGGGAACTATTGACTCCCGTGCTGGCCGATTGTGGTGTTGCAGGCACGCGTCGTCGACTGATAATGGAAAGATGGGCTCCGGCTATAGGGCTTAAAGTCCGTGAGGCCCGATTGACGCTGGCAGATTTGGACAGCGCCGAGGAAGTTTTCTACAGCAATAGCCTACAAGTGGTGAGACCAATCTCCAGGCTAGGCACTAAAACCTGGAGTGATTACCGCGTGTGTGAAGCGCTGTTTCAACAGTACCTGGACGATTTGGCATGAGACAAAAGTTAGTCGTATTATTTCTAGCCCTGATGGTACTGGGCGCCTGGTGTGTCGGTGAGGTGCGGCAGCGCTGGACGGCACCGTTACAAATATCAGAGCAAGGATTTACGCTTGTGTTGGAGCCGGGGGACTCGCTGCGTAAAGCGGTTGATACATTACACAATGCGGGCGTCCTGGCTTACCCACGCTTAGTCGCTCTCTATGGCAGATGGACGGGCCTGGATCAACAGATCAAGCGGGGAGAATATCTCCTGCCACAAAACTCCACCGCTGAATCCATGCTTATGATGCTGCATCGCGGCGACGTTGTTCAATATCAAGTTACGCTGCCCGAGGGAATTACGCTGGCGACAGCACTCGACATACTCGCGGAGCAAGAATACCTCAAGCCCCTGCTGACAGGGCCGGACGACACAAAAATTCTCGAACTGATTCAGCCGGCGTCTCATCCAGAGGGGCTGTTTTTTCCCGATACTTATCGCTATGCACGTGGCGACTCGGATTTAAGTATTTTGCAGCGCGCGCATTCCGCTATGCTCACCGTGCTTGAGGAGGAGTGGCAGCAACGTGAGATGTCGGTACCTTATGATAGTTCGTATGAAGCATTGATTATGGCGTCCATCATTGAACGGGAAACCGGTCTGATCGAAGAGCGGGAACAAATTTCGGGCGTGTTCAGGCGTCGACTGGAAAAAGGGATGCTACTGCAAACGGATCCGACAGTGATTTACGGTCTGGGAGATGCGTTTGATGGCAATTTGCGACGTGGACATCTCACGCAAGACAGTAATCCCTATAATACATACCGTCTCCCCGGGTTGCCGCCCACACCGATTGCTCTGCCTGGGCGGGCTGCCATTCATGCTGCGCTGCATCCGGATTCCGGTAGTACGCTGTATTTCGTCGCTAGAGGCGATGGCGGCCATGTATTCAGTAACACCTTGAAAGAACACAATCGAGCCGTGCGCGAGTATCAGCTGCAGCGCAAGAAAAACTACAGATCTACACCGGAGGCGTCCCATTAGTATGAATGCCAGAGGTCTTTTTATTACGATGGAGGGCGGGGAGGGAGTCGGCAAATCCACCAACCTTGCGTTCCTCGAACGCCTTTTGACTGACCAAGGTGTGGAAGTCGTCGTCACGAGAGAGCCCGGTGGCACGCTGCTAGGTGAAGAGATACGTGAGCTACTGCTGCAGGTTCGCAGTGAAACGGTGAGTGCGGAAGCAGAGTTGTTACTCATTTTTGCGGCACGTGCGCAACATATCTATGAAGTGATAGAGCCTGCTCTTGCATCAGGGAAGACGGTCTTAAGCGATCGGTTTACCGACGCGACCTATGCTTATCAGTGCGGGGGCAGGAGGCTTGACCAACAGGCAGTAGAGCAATTGGAACAACTGGTCCAGGGTGATTTACGCCCTGATTACACGGTGTTGCTCGATGCACCTATTGAAGTAGGAATGGTCCGGGCACGCGATCGCGGAGAATTGGACCGTATTGAACAGGAGACCATGGCTTTTTTTGAGCGTGTCCGGCAGGCCTATTTGCAGCAGGCGAAAAGGCACAGCGACCGCTACCGAATTATCGATGCAGCCCAACCTCTGGGTGAGGTGCAGACATCGTTGGTGAATTTCAGCAGTGAGTTCCTGTCACGTTGGAACTTGAGTAAAGAAGAATTGTGATGGCACTGAGCGAGTTGCCGCCGATTAGTGCACCATTTCCCTGGCATGAGCAGGAGTGGACCTTACTGAATCAGCAATTGGGCGAGGAACAGTTACCTCACGCGTTGCTGCTCGTCGGTAGGCAGCACACAGGGAAATCACAACTGGCCTTGGCGCTGTCAAGGCTGCTGTTATGCGCGCACCCGGTAGACTCGCTAAATTGTGGCAAGTGTCACGCCTGTGAACTGAGTGCAAGCGGTGGACACGGTGACTTCCTGTGGGTGACGCCCGGCGAAAAAAGTCGGGTCATTAAAATTGACCAAGTGCGTGAGGTGGTGCGCTTCACCAATAAGACCGCGGGGTTCGGCCTGCGCAAAGTTATCGTGCTGGCACCCGCAGACAGCATGAACGTGAACGCATTTAACGCGTTATTGAAATCGCTGGAGGAGCCGGCCAGCGATACCCATTTAATCCTGGTGTGTGATCATATGCACGGCGTTCCGGCGACTATCCGTTCCCGATGTCACATACTGCACCTGTCGACTCCCGATACAGAAACTTCATTGGGATGGTTGGAGCGCACCACCGGGCAGCGCGAGCAAAGCGAGCAACTGCTGTCATTGAGCGATGGGCTTCCTCTACTGGCAAGAGAGCTATACCGCAGCGGTGGCGCCGAGGAACTTGCGGCAAGACGCCTCGCGTTAGAGGGCTTGATCACGGGGCGTATCACTGTACACCAGGCCTGTGCCTTATGGGGTGAGCTGGAGACGAGTGTGATTCTTGAACAACTGACAGCAGATCTACAGAGACTATTGGGATCACTGCCGCTGGAACAGTTGCGCACCAAACAGGCTCATATGCTATTCAGCCTGCTGGATGAGATATCGCAACTGCGGCGAGCGGTGAGCGCCGGGTCTAATCCCAGCAAGCAGCTATTGGTGGAGGCGTTGTTGTCAAAAGTACATAGACGTTTGGGTGCCGACCCTCTTGGTGATAGTATCCGAGCGCGAACTGGAGATCCTGGCGTATGAATGATACAAAACAAAACAGCCGCAATGGGATATTGTCGCTCACCATAAAAGACAAAGCCGTGTTGTATTCAGCATACATGCCCTTTCTGGACAATGGCGGGCTCTTTGTTCCCACCAACAAGACCTACGATATTGGTGATGAAGTCTTCATGCTTTTGACGTTGATGGATGAGTCGGAAAAAATCCCGATCTCCGGCAAAGTGGTTTGGGTGACGCCTCGTGGCGCCCAAGGGAACCGCACGGCTGGTATTGGCGTTCAGTTCAGTGATCAGGACGCGGCCGCCAACGCTAAAATCGAAAACCACCTGGCTGGTTCGCTGTCTTCGGATCGTCCCACGCACACGATGTAGTGCAAGCGATTCATGTTATTTCTATAAAAGTCGCGCTATCTATCTGAAAAATAACGAATTAGAGTACAAAAAAATGGGCCCCGAGAGGAGCCCATCAAGACCATTAGGAGTGAAACATAAAGGAATTGCTTCCTGAGAAGAGCATCGGAATGCTCCCTGTGACTACCCTTTTGAGCTAGGGGATGGGCAGCCACCTATTCAGTATCGTCTATAATCGGTACTTTTCCACACCTTACTGCTTCATTTATTAAAATATTTGGCTATATAAACAATCATTTTTAGTTTGAAATCAATCAAATGACACATCCTACCGAGTTTCTCACTGGCGTTATTGAAGGTTTTTATGGGCGTAGCTGGTCCTTTGACACCCGGTTGGCCTATGCGGATTATCTGGCCGAAGCCGGGTTGAATACGTTTCTGTATTGCCCCAAGGGTGATTTATACCTGCGCAGCCGTTGGCAAGAAGACTGGCCAGACACCGAGTGGCGAGACCTTCGTCAGCTGGCTGCCGCGTATAAACAGCGGGGTATCAACTGGGGTGTTGGACTCTCCCCGGTGGAACTCTACCGAAATTACGGTATGCCGGAGCGGGAAGCGCTTAGGCGTAAGGTCGCGCGACTGGGTGAGTTAGATGCGCCGATTATGGCGATCCTGTTCGATGATATGCCGGGGGATATGGCGGCGCTTGCGACACGCCAGGCCGAGATCGTAGCAGATATCTGTGAATGGCTGCCGGGCGTGCGTATGCTGGTGTGTCCGACCTACTATTCGTTTGACCCTGTATTGCAGCAGTACTTTGGGACAATGCCCGCAGATTACTGGCCGCAATTGGGGCGGGAGTTGCCGCAAAAGGCGTCGATCTTCTGGACTGGAAACAAGGTGTGTTCAGAGTCAATCGATACCGGCGATATCGAAGCCATAGTGCAGCAATTGGCCCGTCCGGTCATCTTGTGGGATAACTATCCCGTCAATGATGGAGCTGTGCGAAGTAACTTTCTTTTTACCAGTAAATTGGCAGCAAGGTCGCCTGATCTGCGGCCATTTCTGAGTGGTCATTTGTGCAATCCGATGAACCAGGGGCTTTTGTCCCTGCCTGCCCTGAGTGGTTTGGCCGAGCTTTATGGTGCCGGGAGGCTCGATGAGGCTGCCCTGGCCCGGATATTGGGGCCGGCCACCTGGGAGAAAGTGTCACGAGACCGCGCTGTATTTCAGTGTGACGGGCTCTCCGGCTTAGGCGCGCAGCGCTGCCAGCGACTCGCAGCAGAGTACGAGGGACTCGCTGGCCCCGCAGCTGAGGAAGTGGCGCAATGGTTGAGAGGAGAGTACAGCTTCGATCCGGCTTGTTTAACCCTGTGAAGGCACATAACATCCCGCACAATTTCCGGGGGCCCGCTTTGACCCCATTTTGCTGCCGCCATTTTGGTCGCCGCTTCAGCAAGCTTTCTGGCGGTTGAACCGAGGCAACCTTTATGGCAGAATCAGCGCCCTTATGACAGCCCACAAATTTTTGGCTGCCGATAATGAAAAATCAGCTTCAATCAATACGTTAACTAGAGCTTGTAGGGTTATTTCTATCTAGTTAATGGATGTTTTCTACGCGGAAGTGGCGAAATTGGTATACGCGCTGGATTTAGGTTCCAGTGCCGCAAGGTGTGAGAGTTCGAGTCTCTCCTTCCGCACCATACTTATGAGGGTAGTCATCACCATGTTTTTAGCGTGGTGATGTTGCCCAATGTGCGGGCGCCAAATGCGCCTGATAGCAATCGAATGATGAGGAAATACTATGCGGGTATCAATTGAAACGACGTCGAGCCTGGAGCGTCGCTTGACCGTGGGTGTGCCCGCTGAGCGTGTGGATATCGAAGTTGCCAACCGCCTGCAAAAAGCCATGCAAAATGTCCGCCTCCCCGGATTTCGTCCTGGCAAGGTGCCTATGAAAGTTATGCGCCAGCGCTATGGTGCTGGCATTCGGCAGGAAGTTGTCGGTGAGGTGGTAAACCAGTCGTTCCGGGAAGCGGTTATTCAGGAAAAACTGCGTCCTGCTGGTCAGCCCAGTATTGAGCCAAAGAATCTGGAAGAAGGTAAAGAGTTGCAGTATGTGGCTACCTTTGAAGTCTTCCCCGATGTCGAATTGGTGGATATGAAGGATTTCGAGGTAGAAAAGGTCGCGGCTGAGGTTAAGGCCGAAGATGTCGACACCATGATTGACATGTTTAGAAAGCAGCAGGGCAGCTGGGATACGGTTGAACGTGCGGCGGCTTTGGCTGACAAGGTTAATATCGACTACGTGGGTACGCGTGACGGTGAAGAGTTTGAGGGTGGAAGTGCCCAGGGCAGTGATCTGGAATTGGGCTCTGGCCGTATGATACCAGGATTCGAAGATGGCATCGTCGGTATGACCTCGGGTGAGGAGCGTACGTTGCAACTGAGCTTTCCTGAGGAATATCACAACGAGGAGTTGAAGGGTGCCGCGGTAGAGTTCAAAGTGACTTTGAATACCGTCCAGCAACAGACTCCGGCAGCACTGGATGACGAATTGTTTGCCAAGTATGGCGTGGAAGAGGGCGGCGAAGAGCAGTTTCGTAAGGAAGTTGCTGACAATATGGCCAGAGAACTTAAAAATGCTGTGCAATCAAAGATCAAACAGCAGGTTATGGATGCGATCCTGGAGGCTCACAAAGGTCTGGAAGTGCCCAAATCCCTGATTGATCAGGAAGTTAGCGGTCTGCGCAACCAGATGTTTCAGCAGTATGGTGGAATGGGCGGCCTGGAGAATCAAAACCTGGACCTGGAATCTTTGCTACCGGATAGTATGTTCACAGAAAATGCCGAGCGCAGGGTTAAGCTGGGTCTGGTGTTGGCTGAATTTATTGCAAAGAATGAATTGAAGGCTGATAGCGATAAAGTGCGTGAAGCTATTGAAGAGATGGCATCAACCTATCAGGATCCTCAGGAAGTGATCGATTATTACTATTCCAACCAGCAGCAGCTTGCTGCAGTTGAATCGAAAGTTTTAGAGGACCAGGTGGTTGAAAACCTGCTTGCCAAGGCCCATATAGTAGTGAAGGAATGTGACTATCAGGAAGCTATCAACCAGTAGCGCGCTGAAAACGGTCATTGGCTGTGACGCGGTAGCTACCGCGTCGCGATCTGGAACAAAAAAACAACCTGGGGATAGTGCACATGCCAATTCAACTCGACGGGCAAGATAGACACAGGGTCAGCAGCCTGGGACTGGTTCCCATGGTTGTGGAGCAGACAGCTCGCGGTGAGCGCTCCTACGATATTTACTCCAGACTATTGAAAGAGCGCGTGATCTTCGTTGTGGGTACCGTTGAAGACCACATGGCGAATCTTATCGTTGCGCAATTGCTGTTCCTGGAGTCTGAAAATCCGGATAAAGACATCCATTTATACATCAATTCGCCAGGCGGTTCAGTCACTGCCGGGCTATCAATCTATGACACCATGCAGTTCATAAAGCCTGACGTCAGCACAATGTGCATAGGCCAGGCCGCCTCTATGGGCGCTTTCCTGTTGTCTGGTGGAGCGAAGGGCAAGCGCTTCTGTCTCCCCAATGCCCGCACCATGATTCATCAGCCCAGCGGCGGCGCGCAGGGGCAGGCCACTGATATCGAGATTCAGGCCAGGGAAATACTTATCATTCGTGAACGGCTCAATCAGCTGATGTCAGAACACACGGGGCAGCCCCTCGAGACGATTGAGCGCGACACAGAGCGTGATCGCTTTATGAATGCGGAACAAAGTAAGGAATATGGGCTTGTGGACGAGGTGGTTGCCAGCCGTGCAAAAGCTGCAAAAACCCCCGAGAATAAACCCAAATAACGTGATTTAGTTCCTTTTGGGACTTGCAAATAACCCCAAAAAACATCATCGTGGAATTGTCTGATGACGTAACGGGCACACATTAATGGCGTAGGAAAGCTGGATGAGCGACAAAACCACTAAAATGGGTGACGATGGCAGCAAACTGCTGTACTGCTCCTTCTGTGGCAAGAGCCAACACGAGGTCCGCAAACTGATTGCCGGGCCTTCAGTCTTTATTTGCGATGAATGTGTTGATCTTTGCAACGATATTATCCGCGAAGAGGTGCAGGAAAACAGCGGCGGAGCCAAGCAGGATCATTTGCCTGTGCCGCATGAAATCAAAGGCATCCTCGACGAATATGTTATCGGCCAGCAGCGTGCGAAGAAGGTGTTGGCGGTTGCCGTCTACAACCATTACAAGCGCCTGCGTCACAGCAAAAGTCGCGAGGATGTTGAACTCGGCAAGAGTAACATTCTGCTGGTGGGCCCAACGGGTAGTGGCAAAACGCTGCTGGCCGAAACTCTGGCTCGCCTTCTTGATGTACCTTTCACCATTGCTGATGCTACGACGCTCACCGAGGCGGGATATGTCGGTGAAGATGTCGAGAATATTATTCAAAAACTGCTGCAGAAATGTGACTACGATGTCGAAAAGGCCCAGGTGGGTATTGTCTACATCGATGAAATCGACAAGATTTCACGCAAGTCTGATAACCCGTCAATAACCCGTGATGTTTCGGGGGAGGGTGTGCAGCAGGCGTTGCTCAAGCTGATTGAGGGCACTATTGCTTCAGTGCCGCCGCAAGGTGGACGTAAGCACCCGCAACAGGAATTCCTGCAGGTCGATACTTCCAATATTCTGTTTATCTGCGGCGGAGCTTTCGCCGGGCTGGAGAAGGTTATCCGAAACCGCTCGGAAAAAGGCGGCATCGGTTTTGGCGCGGAAGTGAAAAGCAAGGACGAAAAGCGCAATGTCGGTGAGCTGCTATCGCAGTTGGAGCCGGAGGATCTTGTGCACTACGGCCTGATACCCGAGTTTGTCGGTCGTCTGCCCGTCATCGCCACGCTGGAAGAATTGGACGTAGAGGCCCTTGTCCAAATATTGACAGAACCCAAGAACTCCCTGACCAAGCAGTACAGCAAGCTGTTTGAGATGGAGGGAGTTGAAGTAGACTTCCGCGAAGACGGCCTGCGCGCCATCGCCGAGAAAGGTATGGAGCGCAAAACGGGAGCCCGGGGTTTGCGCTCAATTCTGGAGGGAGTACTGCTGGACTCTATGTATAACATTCCATCCCTGGAAAATGTTAGCAAGGTCGTTATTGATGAATCGGTAATCCGCGGTGACTCTGAGCCGCTGCTGGTTTATCAGAGCAGCGAGCCGGCCGCCCGAGCAGCCTCTACTGACGATTAGTGTAAACCCGCCGTGCACAACGGCGTTCGGTAGAGTAGGGCTATTTCGGGGCTGTAAGCTTGTTTTCCGGGAGAACGCCCCCAAATACAAGCTCTACAGTTTCTCATTCTATAAAACCCGGAGATTCGTATGGGTTCCTCTTCTATAATCGTATTACCTCTCCTGCCATTAAGAGATGTCGTCGTGTATCCGCATATGGTGCTACCCCTTTTTGTGGGGCGCGAGCGGTCTATTGAAGCCCTGGAAGATGCCATGGCCAATGACAAGCAGGTATTGTTAGTGGCGCAGCGTACAGCGGCAGATGACAATCCCAGCGCTGAGGGCATTTATCAGATTGGAACTGTCTCCAATATTTTGCAATTACTAAAACTTCCCGATGGCACTATCAAGGTTTTGGTGGAGGGCAGTTATCGGGCGGTTGTCGATAATGTGGATGATGAGGGGCCTTTTAGTAAAGCTGAAGTGCGTGAAATTCTCAGCGAGGATATCCCCGAATCCGATGTTGACCCGCTGCTTCGCACTACGATTACCCAGTTTGAAAAGTACGTAAACCTCAGTAAAAAAGTGCCCGCGGAAGTCCTCACCTCGCTGACCGGTATTGATGAGCCAGGGCGATTGGCCGACACCATAGCAGCTCACATGAGTGTTTCTCTGGAGGAAAAGCAGCATATTCTGGAGATGTCTGGTATACGCGCCAGGCTGGAACATCTGATGGGCTTGATGGACGCAGAGATCGATCTGTTTCAGGTTGAAAAACGCATTCGTGGCCGCGTGAAGAAACAGATGGAGAAGAGTCAGCGCGAGTACTATCTCAATGAGCAGATGAAGGCTATTCAGCGCGAATTGGGTGATATGGATGAAGCGCCCAATGAGTTGGATGAGCTACAGTCCCGTATTGAAAAAGCGAAAATGCCGCAAGAGGCAAAAGACAAAGCACAGTCTGAACTGGGCAAACTGAAGATGATGTCACCGATGTCTGCCGAGGCTTCAGTGGTGCGCAGTTACATTGACTGGATGGTGAGTGTCCCCTGGTCAAAGCGCAGCAAGGTAAAACACGATCTGAAACGCGCTTCCGCGATATTGGATGAAGATCACTACGGTCTTGAAGAAGTGAAGGACCGTATTATCGAGTACCTCGCGGTGCAAAAGCGAGTGCGTAAGGTAAAAGGCCCCGTACTGTGTTTGGTCGGTCCTCCGGGCGTTGGCAAGACATCACTCGGTGAGTCACTGGCACGCGCCACCAATCGAAAATTTGTGCGTATGGCGCTTGGTGGCGTGCGAGATGAGGCCGAGATTCGCGGGCACCGTCGAACCTATATCGGTTCGATGCCGGGTAAGTTATTGCAAAAAATGGCTAAGGCGGGCGTCAAAAACCCGTTATTCCTGCTCGACGAAATTGACAAGATGGGCATGGACCATCGAGGCGATCCTGCCTCAGCCATGCTAGAAGTGCTGGACCCCGAGCAAAACCACGCCTTTAACGATCACTATCTTGAAGTGGACTACGATTTATCGGATGTCATGTTCATCTGCACGTCAAATACTATGAATATTCCCGGCCCCCTGTTGGACCGCATGGAAGTCATTCGAATTCCCGGCTATACAGAAGATGAGAAGCTTAATATTGCCGAGCGATATCTCATCCCAAAACAGGTCAAATTGAATGGCCTCGCACAGGATGAATTGTCGTTCGCCCAACAGACAGTGACCGATGTGATCCGCTACTACACTCGAGAAGCAGGCGTGCGTTCATTGGAGCGTGAGATCGCCAAGGTCTGCCGCAAGATCGTGAAAGCACTCACTCTGGGAGAGATTTCTACCGGTACGACGATTAGCCCTGAAATGCTTCCCGATTTACTGGGTGTCAGGAAACACAACTACGGCATAGCGGAGGAAACCAATAAAGTAGGGCAGGTCACTGGTTTGGCCTGGACGTCTGTGGGTGGTGAATTATTGACCATTGAAGCTGTAGCAGTCGTGGGTAAGGGGCGTCATGTGCAGACAGGTTCGCTCGGTGATGTCATGCAGGAATCGATTCAAGCCGCCACTACGGTGGTGCGCAGTCGCGGACAGGTGCTGGGAATACCCGCTAATTTCCACGAGACTCATGATGTACATATCCATGTGCCCGAAGGCGCTACGCCTAAAGATGGCCCAAGCGCCGGTGTGGCCATGTGCACAGCGCTTGTCTCGGTACTGACGAATATACCGGTACGATCAGATGTCGCTATGACAGGTGAAATTACACTCCGTGGAGAAGTGCTCCCCATCGGTGGGTTGAAGGAAAAACTTTTAGCCGCAAGGCGCGGAGGGATCAAGACAGTAATCATTCCGAAAGAGAATGAACGCGACTTGAAAGAAATACCCGATAATATAAAAGAGCATCTCAACATCTGTCCGGTGAAATGGATTGATGAAGCCCTGGCGCTAGCGCTTGAATCGATGCCCAAGCCGCTGAGTGACGAAGAGTTTCTCGCAGACTCCTTATCTGCCAGTGCCGAGAAAGCAATTGACGAAAAAAATCGTATAAATACGCACTAGCAGGCGCTTGGAATATTGACCAACATTCCTGCTCTAGTATACAGTCGTGCGTCTAACTGCATGGTGAAGTTTTCGAGCTGACGACTTCACCAGAACACGTGCGGCTATAACTGGAGATCAGGAGCCAAGGCCAGATTAATAATCGCGCTCCGTACTACTAAGCGGTAACATACAACTTCCGCAGCGATAACTTCCGCAGCGATAACTTCCGAGGGGATAATTGTGAACAAAACTGAACTGATTGACGCGATTGCAACAGCAGCAGATCTGCCAAAAGCATCTGCAGGCCGAGCATTGGACGCTGTACTTGAAAGCATCACCAATGAATTAAAAATGGGTGAGCAAGTTGCCTTGGTAGGTTTTGGCACTTTCTCCGTCAAGAACCGCAATGCACGCAGTGGTCGCAATCCGCAGACTGGCGCTACCATTGAAATCAAAGCTTCCAAGGTTGCCGGCTTCAAGGCAGGCAAAGCGTTGAAAGACGCGGTTAATTCCTGAAGCAAGCGGGATTCAGACGTAACCAGCGGGTTGCGTAGCCATCTGGCCCAGTTCACGGGCCATTTGTGAATTCAGTTGAAAAGGCGCACGTTTTTGTGCGCTTTTTTTTTAGTTTTTGTGAGTAATAGTCATGCTTCAAGACATACGTAAACATGTGCAGGGTACCGCCGCAAAGATCGTGGTGGGGTTGATTGTTATCTCGTTTTCATTCTTTGGGATCGAGTCTATATTGGTAGGTGGTGGAGGCAACGAGATCGCTGAAGTCAACGGTGAACCAATCTATCCGCAGCAGTTGCAGCAGGCGCTGGACACCCAAAAAAGACGCCTCATTGCGATGATGGGAGATAATCTTGATCCTTCGATGCTGGATGATGAGCGGTTGGGCCAACAAGCACTTGAAGCATTGATTAACCGCGAACTGCTCATGCAATCTGCGCGTGACATGGGGCTGGTCATTTCCGACCCTGAGATCGGCGCCGTAGTCGCAAGCATGGAACAATTTCAGGTTGATGGCGTGTTTTCGCCTGAGGTGTACAGAAGTGTGCTTTCCAGTGCGGGATATACGCCCAGCTATTTTAAAGTCAGCTTGAGCGACGATATGTTATTGGGTCAGTTGCGTAGCGGTATTGCCGGTAGCGAGTTTGTCACACAGGCTGAACTTGAAGCGAACACTCAAGTCATATCAGAGCAACGCGATTTGCGTTTTTTCAGTATTCCCCGCGAAAACTTTTCTACGGTTTCGCAAATCACTGAAGATCAGATCGAGGCATACTACAACGCTAATCAGGATTCCTTTCGAACGCCAGAGTCAGTCGATCTGGATTATCTCGAGCTTACGCTCAAGCAATTCCGCCAGCCAGTAGAGCAAAGTGCCGTTCGAGAGGCGTACGAACTCGCCAAACAAGACGCGTCATTTCAATCCCAAAACCGGGTGTCACACATCCTGTTTGAAGAAGGTGCTCAGGACGACCTGACACAGCGAATTGCACTGGCCCAGGCAGAACTGGACAGCGGTGTGGCTTTTGCTGAAGTTGCGAAGGAATTTTCTGATGATATTGGTTCCGCCGACAAGGGCGGCGACCTCGGTTATACCAGTGGCGATACATTCCCTGAGCCCATGGAGACCGCCATCGCGCAGTTAGAGCCTGGCGTCGTCTCTGCTCCGGTTACCACCGACGCGGGAACCCATTTGATCCTGGTTACCGAACGCAAAGCGGGCGAAGTCGCCAGCTTGAAGGAGATGAGCAAGCAGTTGCGCGAGACTATCCAGGCAGACGAAGCCCGTATCGTCTTGCTGCGTACTGTCGAGTCGCTCAAAGACTTGTCATTCAACGCGGAGGACCTCGGGTACCCTGCAAAAGAACTGGGCCTCACTGTTAAGCAGGCAAAGGCGGTCACACGCTCACAGAATAAAGGTTTATTTTCGAATTCGGTATTGGTGGAAGCCGCCTTTTCGGAAGAGGTATTGGAGGCGGGTAATAACAGTGAAGTGATGGAACTGCCGGGCAATAAATTTGTTGTTGTAAGTGTACGTCGGCACAATCAGCCGGAAGTGAAACCTCTGGCGGCTATCAGGGCTGAGGTATTGGCCGCCGTCGTTGAGGAAACCACGCGTGCTGCGGTCGTGGCAGAGGCGGCTCAGGTACTTAAGCAGTTGCGTGCCGGTGTCCCACTGGCGCAACTTACCGAGTCTCAAGGTTACCAAATGCAGGTTGAACTGGGTGTGAATCGACGCAATACCGTCGTTCCGCCCGAGGTATTGCGTCGTGTTTTTGAGCTACCGCTACCGAGTGCTGAAAGTCTGTCCGCAGACTTTGTAATGGCCCCCAATGGTGATGCGGTCGTGGTCGAGCTGCTGCAGGTGGATACTGGAGAATACGGGGCGCTTCCTGCCGCGGAGCAAGCACAGCTACAGCAAGCACTGAGTGGCGAGTTCGGTGGCTTGATCGACAACGAATTTCAGCGTGGCTTGCGCGAACGCGCAGAAATCACGGTTTTGTAAATTGATTAACTGAGGCAGACATGGCCCAACGCATACTCACGCTAAACCAGATCTCACTCAAGGGATTGGAACGATTGCCGCGCGATTGTTACGAAATTGCGAGTGAATTCTCGCAACCGGATGCAATCCTGCTACGCAGTTACAAATTACAGGAAGAGGATATTCGTCCGTCTGTGCTGGCTATTGCTCGCGCAGGTGCCGGCGTCAACAATATCCCCGTTGCAAGCTGTACAGCGCGCGGTATACCCGTGTTCAACTCTCCCGGCGCGAATGCCAATGCGGTGAAGGAACTGGTTGCTACCGGTTTGCTGCTGGGCTCTCGTGGTGTTGTTGAGGGCATTGACTATGTGCGTACCCTCCACAGCATCAAGGATAGTAGCGAACTGAATAAAACGCTTGAAGCGCAAAAGAAGCAGTTCAAGGGTAGTGAGTTAGTAGGCAAAACCTTGGGGGTTGTAGGGCTGGGTGCGATTGGATCTCTCGTCGCGGAAATGGCGCTAACACTGGGTATGGAAGTGATCGGCTTCGACCCGGCGCTGTCCGTTGACGCCGCCTGGCGTTTATCAAGTCAGGTCCGCAAGGCAGATACCCTGTCCGCGTTGTTCGCCAAATGTGATTACATCAGTTTGCACCTGCCCGTGCTGGACTCAACCCGTGGATTGATCAATGAGGAATTGCTGGGAACGATGCGTCCGGACAGCTGTTTGCTCAATTTTGCGCGGCAGGAAATTATCGACCAACAAGCCCTGCTACAGGCGTTGGAGCGAGGCCAGTTGCGCAAATATATTGCCGATTTCCCAACCCCGGAACTCATCGGCCGGGCCGACGTTATTTTGATGCCTCACATTGGCGCAAGTACGGATGAAGCTGAGGATAACTGCGCTATCATGGCTGCAGACCAGTTACGGGATTTTCTTGAGAATGGCAATATCAGCAATTCAGTCAATTTTCCAACCCTGGTGCTGGATCGTGTCAGCGGCTGTCGGCTGTCGGTAACAAATGATAACGTCCCCAAAATCCTGGGCAATGTCCTCTCTGTTTTGGCCGACGAGAACATTAACGTTGTTGATATGATTAACAGAA
Organism: Halioglobus sp.; assembly: GCA_037969215.1. Taxonomy (GTDB): domain Bacteria; phylum Pseudomonadota; class Gammaproteobacteria; order Pseudomonadales; family Halieaceae; genus Marimicrobium. Next base: position 43,353 of record JBBKWY010000033.1, on the reverse strand, counting down.
GTCGCGAAACTATTGCGTATAATTTGATCGATATTGGCAACCAACCTACGTCAGAAGTGCTGGATAGAATGCGCGCGATAGCAGGTGTGATCAATGTGCGCTTGATCGGCGACTGTGCCTGATTTAAAAGGTTAAGCGCACAATTGGATATTGTTCTAAAGCGGGTGTCGTTCTCACCCGCTAATTCTGCACATTCTCATCTCTTCTACGCTTCAATCCAGCCAATCCCTGCCAGGGGAGTCCATGCTGGTCGGTTTGCCCGCTTCGCACTCTATAATCCACTGTTTGACAGTAGTCACGGGATAGCTAGCATCTGCCACTGAACAGTGGGTCCTCGATGTCGTGCAGGTGGCCAATATAGAGGGCTGTTTGTGCCCAACTGCTTTGAGTGACTAACTGGATGACTTCACTTACTCTTAAGCGACTCGTAATAAACAGTACGTCACACTCTGCGCCACCATACACTACAACTGAGGCATGACCATTTATGGAAGACTCCTTGGAATCCCTTGCAAAAAAACTGCCCAAATCCCGTAATTATGATTCACCGCCGCTGCATCTTTGGCATCCCGAGCTCTCCGGGGATATACCCATTACTATCGATGCGCTGGGGGACTGGTATCACGATGGAGGAAAGATCGAACGAGAATCCCTGGTCCGGCTGTTCGCAAGTATCCTGCGAAAGGAGGAGGACGGTGAGTACTACCTGGTGACGCCGGCCGAAAAGTGGCGCATAGAGGTTGAGCGGCATGCACTTCTTGTCACTGATATCAGTGTACTGGAAAGCGAAGGTCAGCAGATGCTGGAGGCGACTCTCAATACCGGTAAGCGGATTCTGGTAAGCGAAGAGACGCCGTTGTTTCTCGATAATACAGTAGAGCAGGTGGCTGGTCTCACGCTGCCCCACGGCTTAACAGCGCTTTGCACGCGCGCTGCCTGGTACCGGTTGGTAGAACTGGCCGACGCTCACGATGGTTATGCCGTGCTGAAATCAGGTGAATATGAATTCAGGCTGCCAACCGCATAGCTGAGCCACCGTGCGTCGCCAAGGCCTCTACATATTGGGGTAGTTTGGTCCGCCAAAGCCTTCAGGTGTCACCCAGACTATATTCTGCGAGGGATCTTTTATATCGCAGGTTTTGCAGTGCACACAGTTTTGGGCATTGATCTGGAAACGCTGGCCAGCCGCATCCTCGACAATCTCATACACACCTGCGGGACAGTAGCGCTGTGCCGGCTCATCCCACATCGGTAAATTCTTCTCCATCGGAACACTGGGGTCGATGAGGGTGAGATGGCAGGGTTGGTCTTCCTCGTGATTGGTGTTGGACAAAAATACCGAAGACAGGCGATCGAAACTGATAGTGTTGTCCGGCTTCGGATAATGCGGTTTCTTGCACTCCGCTGCCGGCTTCAGTGTCGCGTAGTCCGGCTTGGAGTCGTTCAGCGTGAAAGGCAGTTTGCCGCCGAAAATATTCTGATCAATCCAGACCATTGCTGAACCAATCAGAATACCAAACTTGTGCATGAAGCCGGAGAAATTGCGGGTGCTATACAGTTCTTCATGCAACCAGGAGGACTGTAGTTTGCTTGCATAGCTATCGAGATCGGCCGGGGCGGCTTCGCCCTGCGCAAGCGCCTCTACCACGGCCTCTGCCGCCAGCATGCCGCTTTTCATAGCGGTGTGATTGCCCTTGATCTTGACGCTGTTCAGCGTGCCAGCGTCACAGCCGATCAGCAGACCACCGGGGAAATGCATTTTTGGAAGGGAGTTCAAACCGCCCTTGGTAAGCGCCCGAGCGCCATATACCAGTCGGGTTCCACCTTCCAGGTATTTGGCAACCCCTGTGTGATGTTTCCATCGCTGGAACTCTTCATAGGGGCTCACATGCGGGTTGCTGTAGTTCAGATCCGCTATCAGCCCGAGGTATACCTGGTTATTTTCAGCGTGGTACATAAATGCGCCGCCACCGGTATTGGTTTCGCTCAGAGGCCAGCCGAGACCGTGTATTACCATACCTTCTTCGTGCATTTCTGGGGGAATTTCCCAGATTTCCTTGATACCGAGCCCGTAGTGTTGGGGATCCTTGCCTTCAGCGAGTGAAAATTTCTCCATCAATTGCTTGCCGAGATGGCCGCGGCAGCCCTCGGCAAATAATGTGTACTTGGCGTGTAGTTCCATGCCGGGCATATAACTGGCTTTGTGTTCGCCATTGGCGCCGACGCCCATATCACCTGTGGCAATACCTTTGACTCGCCCATCCTCGTGATACAGAACTTCAGCCGCTGCGAAGCCCGGATAAACCTCCACGCCCAGACCTTCCGCTTGTTCGCCCAACCAGCGGCAAACATTCCCCATTGAGACAATATAGTTCCCTTCATTATGCGTGGGCTTGGGAATCATGAAGTTTGGCAGCTTGATAGCGCGGGTCTGGCTCAGGTAAAAGAAGAACCTGTCACCTTTAACGGCTGTTTTGACGGGGGCACCCAGTTCCTTCCAATTGGGAAAGAGTTCGTTGAGCGCTCGCGGCTCAAGCACCGCGCCAGACAAAATATGGGCTCCGACCTCTGAACCCTTTTCCACCACACAGACGGTGATTTCCTGCGATTTTTCCTGGGCCAGTTGCATGATGCGACACGCGGCCGATAATCCCGCAGGACCGGCGCCAACGATCACAACATCAAATTCCATAGATTCACGTTCCACTGCGCTTTCCTCTGGTTTTGGTTACTGGTTCGGACGGTCGATCCGATCTCTGAAAGGGTTACAAGTATATAATTTTTAACGATTAAAAACTATAAAGATGAAAACAGAAAAACCTTGCCATGCGCGCGGTGTACAGTTTTTACCAGCCCCAAGGGCCTTGACCCCGGGCCTTTTTGTGGGCAACATACCCCGCCAAGTTCATGGGCTGGCAGCCGTTTTCTTTCGCTGTGGCCAATTTAAACCCACCTGATATGTCTATGGAGAATCCATGAAGGTTCTTGTTGCTGTAAAGCGCGTCGTTGATTACAACGTTAAGGTGCGCGCCAAAGCCGATGGAAGTGATGTTGATCTGAATAACGTCAAAATGGCCATCAACCCGTTTTGTGAAATTGCCGTTGAAGAGGCCGTGCGCCTTAAAGAAGCGGGCGTAGCTACCGAAGTTATCGCTGTTTCTGTAGGTGATAAGAGCTGCCAGGAGCAGATTCGTACCGCATTGGCGCTGGGCGCTGACCGCGGCATCCATATAGACACAGCCGGAAGTGTAGAGCCGCTGGTTGTCGCCAAATTGTTGAAGGCCGTGGTAGATAAAGAACAACCACAACTGGTTATTCTGGGCAAGCAATCGATAGATGGCGATAACAACCAGACGGGCCAGATGCTCGGTGCGCTGGCTAACATGGGGCAGGGCACGTTTGCCTCCGAAGTAGTTGTGGACGGGGATAAGGTCAACGTTACACGTGAGATTGACGGCGGCATGCAAACTGTAAGCCTTAAATTGCCCGCGATCGTCACGACAGATTTGCGTCTTAACGAGCCACGCTACGCCTCACTTCCCAATATTATGAAAGCCAAAAAGAAGCCTCTGGACGTGTTTACGCCGGAAGACCTCGGTGTTGCGATTACTTCCCACCTGACACAGGTCAAAGTTCAACCTCCCGCTGCGCGTCAAGCTGGCATCAAGGTCAAGGACGTACAGGAGCTGGTGGATAAATTGAAGAATGAAGCAAAGGTGATCTCATGAGTACTCTGGTTATTGCAGAACACGACAACAGCAACCTAAAGGTCTCTACGCTTAATACGGTAGCAGCAGCACAGGCTATCGGCGGCGATATCGACATACTGGTGGCCGGCGCTGATTGTGGCGCTGTCGCGACAGCCGCAGCCGCTGTTCCCGGCATCGGTAAAGTCTTGGTAGCGGACAACGCCGTCTATGCACACCAGTTGGCTGAAAACGTCAGCCTGTTGATTGCCGAAGTGGCCGCGAACTATGACAACATTCTTGCACCGGCCACAGCCAACTGTAAGAATTTTCTGCCTCGCGTGGCGGCACTACTGGATGTCGCTCAGATATCAGACGTGACCGCGGTTGAGTCTGCGGACACCTTTCAGCGACCGATCTACGCTGGCAACGTTATCGCAACCGTGAAAAGTTCCGATGCCAAGAAGGTCATCACCGTGCGTACCACAGCGTATGACCCAGCGCCCGCCACAGGCGGTTCCGCTACAGTTGAGGCCCTGGATGCTGTTCACGACGCCGGTACTTCCTCATTTGTGAGCGAAGAAGTGGCGATATCCGAGCGACCCGAATTGACTGCTGCATCGGTGGTCATCTCCGGCGGTCGAGGCATGCAAAACGGCGAGAATTTCAAGCTGCTTGACGGTATTGCCGATAAACTGGGGGCGGCAATTGGCGCATCCCGTGCGGCAGTTGATGCGGGCTTCGTACCCAATGATATGCAGGTGGGCCAAACCGGTAAAATCGTTGCACCTGATCTGTATATTGCGGTTGGTATATCCGGTGCGATCCAGCATTTGGCTGGCATGAAGGACTCCAAGGTGATTGTTGCAATCAACAAGGACGAAGACGCTCCGATCTTTCAGGTAGCTGACTACGGTCTGGTGGCAGATTTGTTTGTCGCGCTTCCCGAACTCGAATCGCAACTGTAAACTGACACCTGCACCCGAAAAACCGATCCTGGCGATCGGTTTTTTTTTGGCTTTAAATTAGTCCCGGCGCAAGCGATCTGAGATGGCGATAGGAGTAGGGTAGTTGAGCACGACAATGTAGGAAGACATCAGTAGCGTGAGAATGGTAGTCGCCTGAATCAACAGGGACGCCTGCTCGGAAATAAGCGCGCCGCCGACAGCAACATAGGCAATTAGCAGCGAGAACTCGCTGGCCTGACCCAGGCGGAACCCCAGATCCCATCCCAGGCTGCGTTTCTCACTAACGCCTTTCAGCAGATAGCGATAGACCACCGGCTTGATGCCCAGAATGAGCAACGCTAAAAGCAGTGTGGGTGCGAGCACCTGGTGGAGAACGGCCAGGTCAAACCGGGCGCCGACCGAGAAAAAGAACAGGATCAAAAAGAAGTCGCGCAGGGGTTTCAGATTCACGGCGATGTACTGCGATATCGGGCTGGTGGCGATCGTAATGCCGGCGATAAAGGCGCCTATTTCAGCTGATAGTCCCAACGCGGTCGCGGCCTCGGCCATGCCCAGGCACCAGCCTATAGCCAGCAGAAAAATGTACTCATGGAAGCGATCGAAGCGGGTAATCAAGGGCAGCAGGATATAGCGCACGATAAGCAGGGCCGCACCCGCCAGCAGTGGCAGACTGACTAGTGACACCAGAAGTTCACTGCCCATGCTATGGTCACTGCCGGAGGCAGCGCTGATCAGTACCATCAGAACGATGATGGCCAGCAGGTCTTGCAGCAGGAGCAAGCCGATCATAAGATCGCCGATGTGGCGGTGATGCAAAACAGTCGTCGGGAGCAGCTTGATACCGATGATGGTGGAGGAAAACATCATCGCCGCGCCTACCACAAGGCTATCCTGCATGCTGTAGCCAAACAGTAAGGGAACCGCAGTTCCCATTGCCAGGAAAATAGCCGAACTGAATATCGCGACCACGGTTGACTTGCGCAGCGTCGTCCACAGCGCGCGGGGCTGCATATCCAGGCCGAGTAAAAACAACAAAAAGATAATGCCAACATGGCCAATGTCTGACAGCAGCGCGAGGTCGTTTACCATGGACAGGCCGTATGGCCCGATGCAGGCACCCAGTGCTATGTAGGCAATGATTAAGGGCTGGCGGGTATACAGGGCGATGGAGGCGAACACAGCCGCCCCGCTAAAAATCAGGAAAAAGGAAAAGGTGATACTGCCGAAGTCCATTTGCTGCTCTTATCTACCGCGCCGATTAAGAGTGTAACAAACCACCCGCCGATAGGAACTCAGGGAGTGGAATGGGGGCGTCGGCGAAACAGCGGCAGTGGTTGATCGTCAGCTGCCTGGTAGAACTCGGTGAAATCGTCGAGACTTTCCAGAGCCGCTTCCAACCCGGATTCATCGGCCAGTTGAAACGCGTCAAATCCACAGCGGTGAAGGTAGGTGAGTTGATCGCGGATAAAGTGACCACCGGCGCGCAATTCGCCCAGATATCCGCGCTCACGCAGACGTCTGGCATATGAAAATCCGCGACCGTCGGTAAATACCGGGAAGTTGATCACAATCAACTGGATCTGTTCCAGGTGTTCAAAGAGGATATCGGGTTCCTGAGCCGGCTCCAGTTGTACCGCGCTGCCTTTTTTGTCCGCCAGTTGCAGCCACTGCTCCAGACTGCAGATCTGTCCAGCCTTTGGCGCTGTGGTATCGGGGTCTAACGTCAACCATGTGTCGTCTACAACCTTGCTGTCTTTAATGAGCCGGGGCATACACTCGCTCCTTGAAGGGGTCGATACCGACACGCCGATAGGTATCCAGAAAACTTTCCTCTTCATGGCGCAGTGTCACGTAGGTTGAGAGGATATTGTCGATGACATCCGGCATGTCTTCCTGCTTGAACGACGGCCCGAGGATTTTGCCAATTGAGGCATCTTTTGCCTGACTGCCTCCCAGGCAGACCTGATAGTACTCCTGGCCTTTCTTGTCCACGCCCAGAATACCGATGTGACCTATATGGTGATGACCACAGGCGTTCATACAGCCGCTTATATTGAGCTCCAGTGGCCCGAGATCGTACACGTAATCCAGGTTGTCGAACCGCACCTGGATGGCCTCCGCTACCGGCAGGGATTTTGCGTTGGCCAGAGAGCAGTAGTCACCGCCGGGGCAGCAGATGATATCGGTGAGATAGCCAATATTGGGTGTCGCCAAACCTGCAGCCTGCAAGCGCTGCCACAATGCATAGAGCTGGGACATCGGAACATCCCCGAGCACCAGGTTTTGCTCATGGGTGCTGCGAACTTCGCCAAACGAATACAGGTCGGAAAGTTCGGCCAGTAGTTCGAGTTGCTCCGCCGTCACATCGCCCGGCGCATAGCCAGTGGCTTTCAGTGATAGTGTAACGATGCGATAGCCGGCAACCCGGTGTGCCTGCGTATTGCGTTTGACCCAGTTTCCGAAAATGGCATCGCGGTCGCACTCTACCTGCAGCCGGGATGTCGCTTCTGCATCATCCACGACCTCGTAATCGGGTGCGTCGAAAAACGAGCGAGCGCGAATCAGCTCCTCGTCTGTCAGGGTAGTGGGGCCATCCTTGACGGATAACCACTCCTGCTCCACCGCCGCTCTAAAGGCGTCAACACCCATAGCCTTGACCAGAATTTTGATGCGGGCCTTGAATTTGTTGTCGCGCCGCCCGTACTTGTTGTACACCCGAAGGACCGCTTCGAGGTAGGTCAGCATGTGCTTTTTATCCAGCCATTCACAGATGACCGATCCGATGGCGGGTGTACGACCCAGGCCGCCGCCCACCAGGACTTTCAGGCCTATTTCACCCTGTTCATTTGCTAATAGCTCAAGTCCGATATCGTGGTGGTGTATCGCCGCGCGGTCTTCGGTGGATCCGCAGACCGCAATCTTGAATTTTCGCGGCAAGAACGCAAACTCGGGGTGCAATGTCGACCACTGCCGAATGATTTCGCAATAGGGCCTCGGGTCTTCCAATTCGTCACGGGCCACGCCTGCGAATTGATCCGTGGTGGTATTGCGCACGCAATTGCCACTGGTCTGAATTGCATGCATCTGTACAGTCGCAAGCTCTGCCAGAATATCAGGCACCTCGGTCAGTGCAGGCCAGTTCAACTGCACATTCTGCCGCGTACTGATATGCGCGTAACCCTTGTCGTAGACGCGGGTAATTTCGGCTAACTTACGCAATTGGGTACTATTCATCAAGCCATAGGGCACCGCAATACGGAGCATCGGAGCCTGTCTTTGCAGGTACAGGCCGTTTTGCAATCGCAGCGGTAGAAATTCAGTGTCAGAGATTTTACCGGCGAGAAAGCGCGCCGTCTGGTCGCGGAACTGGGCGACTCGCTCATCGATGATTTTCTGGTCATATTGGTCGTAAACGTACATTCACATATCCTGCTCTTGCGCTGAGCCAAGGCTGCTGAGGTAAGAAAAGGGCGCTACCATACCAGAAAATTGGCACTTACAAATAGTCATAATATTCATAAGCTTAGATTCACTTAGCCACTTTCCGGCATTTTTTCACAGCGGGCGTCTAGCGCTTTTGATTGCGGCAAATATTGCTATAATGCGGCCCCACACACGCTCATACCTGGAGTAGAAAATGTCCGGTCAAGTCAATAAGGAGCGCGCCGCTGACGGTGCTGCCGATGCCATTGCCACCGTTGCGATTATCAGTATCTTCGTAATCACTATGTATATCTGGCTGTCAGGCATGCCCACATAAGGCCTGAAGGGGGATTGGCGGGTCGCGTCATTCCCCCGCACTTTTAATCACCATCTGCACGGCGAACATCACAAGGCCAATAAAAGACAGGGTAAATATAATACCCGCAGCGATAAACACGCCTATACGGCCCTGTTTGAAATCCCTTTCCCGATTCTTGCTGCTCTGCACCCCCAGGCCTGCTGCAAACACGCTTGCAATAACTTGCAACGGGTTCAGTTTTCGGGGTTTCTCCTGATTTTCAGCGGCGTTGTTTTGTGCGTCACTCATTTTGAATACCTCGCTTAATAGCTCAAATTGGGTCTTAGCCAGCGTTCGATTTCCTCGACAGACTCGCCCTTGCGCGCTGCCAGGTCTTCAATCTGGTCGCGACCTATTTTCCCCACGGCAAAGTATCGTGACTCTGGGTGCGAGAAATAAAACCCGCTAACGGAAGATGGCGGCGTCATTGCGAAGCTTTCTGACAGGACGACGTCACAGGCATTGGTGGCGTCCAAAAGCTTGAAGAGGGTCTCTTTTTCCGTGTGATCGGGGCAGGCCGGATAGCCGGGGGCAGGGCGTATACCGCGATAACCCTCGCGAATCAGTTCGTCGGTACTCAAGGATTCGGTGGCATCGTACCCCCATAATTCCGTGCGAACCATCCTGTGGAGATACTCGGCAAAAGACTCTGCCAGACGATCGGCCAGCGATTTCAACAGGATGGTATTGTAGTCGTCATGTTGCGCCATAAACTTGGCGGCCAATTCTTCCACTCCGTGGCCGGTGGTAACGCAAAACCCGCCAATATAATCTTTGTTGCCAGCATCAACGGGCGAGACAAAATCGGCCAGACTGGCATTGGGCTTGCTATCCGGTTTCTCTGTCTGCTGACGCAGATGATGCAGGGTGGCGATGGCATCGCTGCGAGATTCATCAGCGTAAACAGCAATGTCATCAGATCCGATTCTGGCAGCAGGCCAAAACCCGATGACGGCTTTCGCTGTCAGCAGCTTTTCATCGACAATGCGTTTTAACATCACCTGCGCGTCGCGGAAGAGTTCGGTGGCCTGGGGGCCTACAACCTCATCTTTCAGTATTTTGGGATATTTCCCAGCGAGTTCCCAGGTAATGAAGAAGGGTGTCCAGTCGATGGTATCCACCAGTTCTGCCAGCGGGAAATCATCAAATACACGGGTGCCAATAAAGCTGGGACGAGGCGGCTGGTAACTGTCCCAGTCTATCTGGGATGCATTCGCAACAGCCTGCGCGTAGCTAAGTTCCTTCTCGCGTGGTTTACGGTTGGCAACTCGTTCACGCACTTTGATGTACTCCGCGCGAAGGTCGGTAACGAATTTTTCCTTGCCTTGACCCACCAGTTGGGTGACGACCGCAACACTGCGGGATGCATCGGGGACATACACCACGACATCGCCATCGTATTGGGGATCAATCTTCACAGCGGTGTGTGCTTTTGAGGTGGTCGCGCCGCCTATCATCAACGGTACATCGAACTTCAGGCGCTGCATTTCGGCCGCGACATGCGCCATCTCATCAAGGGAGGGTGTGATCAGTCCGCTGAGACCAATAACATCAACCTTTTCGTCGATCGCCGCTTGAAGAATTTTTTCACAGTGCACCATCACACCGAGGTCAATCACCTCGAAGTTATTACACTGCAGCACAATTCCGACGATATTTTTGCCGATATCATGGACGTCACCCTTGACCGTCGCCATCAGGATTTTGCCGTTGGTGGAGTTGCCGCCCACCTTGTCCAACTCAATATACGGCTGCAAATGCGCCACGGCCTGTTTCATCACTCGGGCACTTTTCACCACCTGCGGGAGAAACATCTTACCGGTGCTGAAGAGGTCACCGACGACATTCATGCCATCCATGAGCGGCCCTTCAATGACTTGAATAGGCCGATCAAACTTCAGTCTCGCTTCTTCGGCATCCTCCACAATCCAGGTGTTGATGCCTTTTACCAACGCATGGGCGAGGCGTTTTTCTACATCCTGTTCACGCCAGCTGAGGTCTTCTACCCTGGCTTCACCACCGCCGGTGTCCCGGTAGCGTTCGGCCAACTCCAACAGGCGCTCGGAACCATCTTCGGTACGGTTGAGAATGACGTCTTCGACAACCTCTCGCAGATCCTTGGGCAACTCGTCATAAACCGCCAATTGTCCAGCGTTGACAATGCCCATATCCATGCCGGCCTGGATCGCGTGATACAGGAACACTGAGTGAATGGCCTCGCGCACAGCATCATTCCCGCGGAATGAAAATGATACGTTGGACACGCCGCCGGACACCAATGCGCCCGGAAGCTCGGCTTTGATGTAGCGTGTTGCCTCTATGAACTCGACGGCATAGTTGTTGTGTTCATCTATCCCGGTGGCGATGGCAAAGATATTGGGGTCGAAAATGATGTCGTTTGGATTGAAATCCAGTTCGCCTACCAGCAGGTCGTAACAGCGCTTGCAGATGTCCTTGCGCCGCTGCAGATTGTCCGCCTGACCCTCCTCATCGAAAGCCATGACGACTACCGCTGCACCATAGCGCTGGCACAGACGGGCCTGAGTGAGAAATTCCTCTTCTCCCGCCTTCAGGCTGATGGAGTTTACGATCGCCTTACCCTGTATACATTTCAGGCCGGCTTCAATGACATTCCACTTCGACGAGTCCACCATGATCGGAACCCGGCAAATATCCGGTTCGGAGGCTATCAGGTTGAGGAAGGTGACCATGGCCGCTTCGGAGTCCAGCATGCCCTCATCCATGTTGATATCGATGACCTGAGCGCCGTCCTCCACCTGATTGCGAGCCACAACCAGTGCCTCATCAAAGCGGTCGTCCATAATCAGCCGTTTGAACTTGGCGGAGCCAGTGACATTACAGCGCTCACCGACGTTCACAAACAGACTGTCAGAGGTGATATTGAAGGCTTCCAGTCCGCTCAGGCGGCACGCCGGCTCATGCGTCGGAAGTGGGCGGGGCGCCAGGCCTTCACACGCATGTGCAATCGCCCGTATGTGAGCAGGTGTTGTGCCGCAGCAGCCCCCGGCGAGATTGAGAAAGCCCCGTCCAGCAAACTCCCTGAAGTCCTGCTCCATAATTTCCGGGGTTTCATCAAATTCGCCAAATGCGTTGGGCAAGCCGGCGTTGAGGTGGGCACTGAAATAACAATCACTGGCTTTTGACAGCTCCTCCACAAAGGGGCGGATGTCCCGGTAGGGGCGACCACAATTGCTTCCGACTATCAGCGGGTTTGCATGGGCTACAGCATTCCAGAAGGCTTCCGGGTTTTGTCCGGACAACACTCGCCCACTGACGTCAGGGAAGGTGACCGAAATCATAATAGGCAATTCCTGCCCGAGTTCTTCAAACACCTGTTTCACAGCGAAGATCGCAGCTTTGGCGTTCAGGGTATCGAAGATGGTCTCAATCATAATCAGATCAACACCACCGGCGATCAGGGCATGAGTCGCTTTGGCATAATCTTCACGCAGCGTATCAAAGCTGATGCTGCGGGCACCGGGATCATTCACGTCGGGTGAAATAGAGGCTGTTTTGGGTGTGGGGCCGAGGACGCCCGCAACGAAGCGGGGTTTTTCCGGGTTTTTGGCGGTGATCTCATCGGCCACTTTGCGGGCAATTTTTGCCGCCGCCAGGTTTTGTTCTACCGCGAGCTCGCTCAGGTCGTAGTCCGATTGCGCGATCGCTGAACTGCCAAAAGTATTGGTTTCTATGATGTCCGCACCGGCCTCGAGAAAGGCCCGGTGTATTTTGGTAATAAGGTCGGGCCGTGTGAGGCTGAGCAATTCATTATTGCCTTTGAGGTCGGAGCCATGGTCGGCAAAACGCTCCCCGCGAAAATCTGCTTCGGTGAGGTTTTCCGCCTGAATCATAGTGCCCATAGCACCATCGATTATAAGAATACGCTTTTCGAGGGCTTGCTCCAGAAGCCCAGGATTTTTTTTGACCGTTACCATTGCAGTGCCTTAGGGTGTGTTGTGGAGAAAAGTCGCCACGCTTCAAAATAGCCGCCAATCTTAACAGATTGTGAGGCTCTTTGAAGATAGGTTCCCGGTATCGTTCACACTTGCTGGGCAAGTTTGTTACAATACCCGAGTAATTTACTCGGAATGGGTCATCCAATGGTCACAATTACTGAATCCGCCCAGGATTACCTGGCAGAACTGTTATCCAAGCAGGAAGGTGCGCTGGGTGTAAGGGTATTTATCAACCAGCCCGGAACACCGCGCGCTGAAACCTGTATCGCCTACTGTCGTGAGGGTGATATCGAAGAAGCCGATCAGCAGGAAGAACTAGCCCGGTTTCAGGTCTGGTATGAAGCGAAAAGTGTGCCATTTTTGGAAGACGCACTGGTTGATTACTCGAAGGACCGTATGGGGGGGCAACTCACAATCAAAGCCCCGAACGCCAAAGTGCCGAGAGTCGACGACAACAGCTCGCTGGAAGACCGCGTCAACTATGTGCTTCACAACGAAGTAAACCCCGCGCTGGCTTCTCACGGTGGGGAAGTAAGCCTGGTAGAAATAACCGACAAGAGCGTGGCCATACTGCAGTTTGGTGGCGGATGTCAGGGTTGCAGCGCGGTCGACCAGACGCTTAAAGGCGGGGTGGAAAAGACGCTACTGGAACAAATTCCCCAGCTGACCGGTGTCAGGGATACAACCGACCACAGCGATACCTCGCAAGCCTACTACTAATCGACTGCAGCACGCTGCTACCCACAGCGTGCAATGCCTGTTGCCGGCGTTAGCTGCCGCGACTGCCCAGGGTGTCTTTTATACGCTCACGCAGGCTGCGCAGGCAGCGCTCGGTCGTCTCCCAGTCAATACAACCGTCAGTCACCGACACCCCGTATTCCAACTCGTCCAGGTTGGCGGGTATGGACTGATTTCCCGCCTTCAGATTGCTTTCTATCATCAGGCCGACAATGGATGTGTTGCCCTCTAATATCTGGTTCGCCACATTTTCTACCACCAGCGGCTGTAGTTCCGGTTGCTTGCTGGAATTGGCGTGACTGCAGTCGACCATGATATTGCGGGAGACGCCGGCCTTTTCCAGCGCGTCTTCACACAATTTAATATGCACAGAGTCGTAGTTCGGACCTGTCGAGCCGCCGCGCAGCACAATATGTCCGTAGCGGTTCCCACGGGTGGTAAACACCGATACCTGGCCCCGCCCATTGATACCCAGAAATCGGTGCGGATTTGCCACGGAATTGAGCGCATTGGTCGCCACCGTCAAACCGCCGTCGGTGCCGTTTTTGAATCCCACGGCACTGGACAGGCCACTGGCCATCTCGCGGTGCGTCTGTGACTCCGTCGTGCGGGCACCAATTGCCGTCCAACTCACCAGATCCTGCAAATACTGTGGGGAAATAGGGTCTAATGCTTCAGTCGACGTGGGCAGCCCCACATCGAGAATATCCAACAGCAACTTACGGGCAATATGTAGCCCATCCTCGATATTGAAGGAGTCGTCCAGATAGGGATCGTTGACCAGCCCCTTCCAGCCCACGGTAGTGCGAGGTTTTTCAAAGTACACGCGCATGACGATGTACAGCGTATCGTCGAGTTCATCCGCCAATGCTTTCAGGCGCAGGGCGTATTCGATCGCGGCACCCGGATCGTGTATGGAGCAGGGACCGACCACGACAAAGATGCGAGAATCGCGCCGATCCAGAATATTTTCAATGGCTTGGCGAGTACCCGCGAGCGTGTCCTGCACTGACTCAGACATAGGCAGAGCAGACTTCAGCTGGTCAGGTGTTATCAATATGTCCTGAGAGGCGACATTCACATTGTGTACTTTGGTGTTGCTCATCTTCGCTACCTGATAAAGTATTTTCCGTTCATTGCCGTAAGTTCGGCAACGAATTGTCAGTCCATCCAGACCGAAACGGCGCGCAGGAGTCTATAGTAGTCGCCGCCCATTGTGTAGGTCTCAGGGGTCATCGTCATTAACGCAGGAGAATAGAGTGGCCCTCAGCCTTTACGACATCGCCCCGCTTGAAGCGCTTATCGGGCAGGGATATACACTACTCACGCCCAATTTTCGCTTGGCTCGGCGTATAAAAGCCGAATGGGATGCCCAGCGCATAGCCGCGGGAGAGCGGGTGTGGGAGCCCCTGTCAGTCAAACCCCTGGAGATCTGGCTGTTGGAGCGGTGGGAGTTGGCGGTTAGCAATAACCTTGTGGCACCCATTTCACCGCTTACCACCGCCCAGACGCTTGAACTCTGGCGGCAGGTTATCAATCAGCAACAGAGCCAATCCGCCGATTTTCACCTGCTGCGCCCCTCAGCGGCAGCCGACCTCGCCGCTCAGGCTCGCGACACAATATTGCGCTGGCAGGTTGATATAGGCGCCCGTGATATCAGGCCGTTATTTGAGCTGGACAGGGACTGCAGCACATTTTTGGAATGGTTGGACCGGTTTGAAGCACGGCTGAAAAAAGACGGTCAATGCACACTGGTCGATTGCCTGGCACAACTGCCTGACCTCAGCGGACGCCTGCCGGCAGCCCGGGTAGCATTGGTGGAGTTTGATCTGCTGGCACCGCTGCTGCGCGCCGCGTTGGAAGCACTCTGTGTCGAGGTGAAGGATGTTAGCCCGGCGATCAGGAGCGAGGGTCGCCTGATGCATCCCTTCAACGACAAGCGGGCAGAACTTCAGGCGGTGGCTAGCTGGGCTGCCGACTTACACCGCGCCAGTCCGGAGACAACCATTGGTATCGTACTGAGCGATATGACAGCAGACAGAGTGCCTCTGGAATATCTGTTGCGGCGGGAGTTTGATTGTCTGGGGCACAACTACGCCAGTCTGCCGGTCAACTTCTCCACGGGCATTACGCTCGATCAGGCACCGGTGATACGCGATGCCCTGGCAGTGCTGGCCATGGGTTTACAACAGTCTACGATCTCTGCCGTCGAGGGGTTGATGCGCTCGCGGTTTGTCGACCTGCCTGATGCGCAGAGCGCGCTCGCGCAGCGCTTTGTCCGCCAACTTTATGGACAGGGCAGGGCAGTGGTGTCGATTACAGATTTACGTAACGATGCCAATGCGGTTCACCTGGACGGCGAGAGGGGACTGCGACTTGGGCAATACCTGGAGACAGTGCTCGGAATGCGAAGCTTGCGTCGCAGGGCGCAGCCCTCTGTGTGGCTGGAACACTTCAGCGAGGTCCTGAACATCTGGGGTTGGCCCGGTAACCAGACGCTTGATACCCTGGAATACCAGCAGTTGATGCTGTGGCAGCGCACCCTCGAAGAATTCGGGGCCTTCGATAGTGTCTGTGGTCCTATGCATTTTGGTGAAGCGCTGGCGCTGTTGCGCGACTGTTGCCGCCGCCAGTTATCCCAGCCGCAGACCGCTGACAGCCCGATACAAGTGCTGGGCCCGCTGGAGGCTGCCGGCCTATCATTCAAGCACCTGTGGCTGTGCGGGATGCAGGGCACAAGCTGGCCGGCCTCACCGCGACCGAGCCCGTTTATTCCGCTCGTGCTACAAAACCGATTGCATATGCCGCATGCCAACCCCGAACGAGAATGGGCGTTCGCCGAAGCGCTGATGCAGCAATACGTTCGGACCAGCCAGATCGTGCACGCCAGCTATTGTCGGCAGGTGGAGGGCGTCCCGGAGCCGCCAAGCGCTCTGCTACAGGGATTTACGCTTGAGTTGATGCCCGAACGCTCGCTGATCCCGCCACAGTGGCTGCAGAGTCATTCTCACAGGAGCATGGAGACGGTGGCGGATCACCGTGCGATGCCCCTCGATCCGGCGCAGCAACTGGCAATCAAAGGTGGCAGTGGCTTGCTGGAGGATCAATCGCAATGTCCGTTTCGAGCGCTCGCCCACCACCGATTGCAGGTTGAGCCACTGGCGACTTTTAATGTGGCGTTGTCTGCCGGAGAACGCGGCTCCCTGTTGCACGAAGCACTGAACAGCCTCTGGGGAGAACTGGGCGACGCCGCGACGTTACACGCTCTGGACGACGCGGGGGAAAAACAACTCGTTAAAAGGGCTGCCCAGGCCGCGATAGCGAAAGTGCCCAGGCATCAACAGCGTAAACTCGGCGCTGGCTACTGGCGACTGGAAGAGCAGCGAATAATCTCACTGCTGCATGAGTGGCTGAGTGTTGAACGTCAGCGCAGTGCGTTCACCGTCGCGGAACGGGAACTGGACATGACGCTGGAACTGGCGCAACTACAGATCCGGTTGCGTGTCGATCGTGTCGACCAGTTGCCCGATGGGTCGCGCGTCATAATCGATTACAAATCGGGCAGAAGCAGCGTGCAGGACTGGTTGGGTGAAAGGCCGGTCCGGCCGCAACTTCTGCTGTACAGCATTGCCGAGCCGGAGTCGGTTGCAGGCCTGGCGTTTGCCACAGTACGCCCGCGCGAATGTCGGTATACCGGTCTGGGCCGCGTTGCCGCAGCTCCCGGAATTACCACTGATCTGGCGCGCGTTGTAGACCCAGCGACAGGCGCGAATAACTGGGCTGAACTGAATGAATCCTGGCGCAAGATCCTTGAACGTCTGGCGCATGAGTTTGTGGCGGGCGATGCCCAAGTCGACCCACTGACACCCGCAAGTTGCACCTGGTGTGGACTGCAACCGCTGTGTCGTGTCGACCACTGGATTGATGAAAACGCCGAGCTCACACAGGAAGTGCCAGAGTGAGTGACGTGGTAGACACCCCCGCACGCGTTGCCGCTATCGACCCTGTCACCAGCGTGTGTGTCAGTGCGCCGGCTGGTTCCGGCAAAACAGAGTTGTTGATTCAGCGTTACCTGTGTTTGCTATCCCGCGTACAGCGTCCCGAGCAGGTACTGGCGATCACTTTCACCCGCAAGGCGGCCGCCGAGATGCGCGAGCGAGTCATGCAAGCCTTGCGGGACGCCCTGGCAGGCACCCCTTGTGACAGCCCACATCAGCGGGTTACCCGCGCATTGGCAGATCAGGCGTTAGCGGCCGACCAGCGCGGGGAGTGGCAGTTGCTGGGGAATATTTCCCGCTTCAATATCAAGACGATAGACAGTTTCTGTGCCGGATTGACGCGCCAGATGCCCGTATTGAGCCAGTTTGGCGGTCAGGTCAATGTCAGGGACGATGTGACTCCGCTGTACGCGGAGGCCGTGCAGGAGTTGTACAAACTGCTGGAGGGGGATCACCCGATCGCCGCAGATCTGGCGGCATTGTTGCTGCACTTTGACAATAACTGGGAGGGCTTGCAGGCACTGCTCGTGTCGATGTTGGCCCGCAGAGAACAATGGCGCGACTACGTGGGAGTGCACCACGCCCCACAGCAGGCCGAGGCCTACCTGGTCGCGACAGTCGATGCCATGATAAGCAGTGAACTCAATGAAGTGTCACAATTACTCGCACCGCATAAAGTGGAGTTGCTGGAACTGCTGCAGTTTGCCGCCGAAAATCTTGGTGAACCCGCTTTAGAGCAATTTCCTGGAACAGCATCAAATGCGCTGTACGCCTGGAGCGACCTTCGCAATATATTGCTTACCAGGAAGGGTGACTGGCGCAAGAAGATCACCAAGGGAGAGGGTTTTCCCACTGGCAGTGGCGCACTGAAACACCGTAAGGCGCAGTGGCAGGGGCTGCTTTTACAGCTGCAAGAAATTGACGGATTGCATGCCAGATTGGCGGCTATTCAGTCGCTGCCGTTCATTGAGCCCGATAGTGTGTCATGGCAACTGGTGTTGCATCTGTCACGATTGCTGCCCACGCTGGCGGCCCAATTACTGCTGGTTTTCCAACAGCACGGTGTGGTTGATCACAGCCAGGTTGCGCAATCCGCGCTGCTCGCGCTGGGTGATGACGACGCACCGACAGAGCTGGCTTTGCGACTGGATTACCAAATCGAGCACATCCTGGTAGACGAGTTCCAGGATACGGCGATAACCCAATACGAACTCTTGCATAAATTGACTCGCGGCTGGGGTGAGTACAACGAACAGAACCCGCTAGCACCGCGCACACTGATGATTGTCGGTGACGGCATGCAGTCCATCTACAGTTTTCGCGGGGCCAATGTCGGACTGTTTCTCAAGGCGCGGCGCGAGGGCTTCAACGGGGTATTGTTGCAATACCTGAAGTTGCGCTGCAACTTCCGCTCGGAGAAAGGCATCGTGGATTGGGTCAATGATACCTTCACACTGGCCTTTCCCAAATCGAATGACGTGTACCGTTCGCAGGTACGCTACAGCCCGGCGACCGCAGTAAGGCCTGCGGGTAGTGAACCGGCCGTCGAGATGCGGGCGTTTCAGGGGGACAATGCACGCGCGCAGGAGGTGATATTCATTGGCCAACAGGTTGCCGACTGTATTGCGAGTGGCGATGAGAGCATTGCCATTCTCGGGCGGAGTCGCAGTCATCTACAAGCTGTTATCAAGCACTTGAAGCTGGCGGGCATCCCCTATAATGCGCCGGATCTGGACAGTCTCGCCCAATCGCCGGTGGTCGCCGATCTACTGACTTTGTGCAGAGCTTTAGGCAGCGATGCTGATCGCCTCGCCTGGATGGCGCTCTTGCGGGCGCCCTGGTGCGGCCTGCAACTGGATGATTTATTGTCGGTCGCGTGCGGCGGCGATGCGACCCCTTACACGCCCGTGTGGAGCATCATTGAGCAACCGGATTTTCCGAATACGCTCAGTGCAGAGGGGAGGGCTCGATTGCTGCATGTTTTGCCGGCGCTGCGTCAGGCTCGTGAAAAACGCGACCGTCTCAACTTGCGGGTTTGGGTGGAGCAGGCCTGGATCGAACTGGGCGGCCCTCAATGCGCGCCCGACATCGACAGTTTGCTGGACGTCGAGAGCTTTTTCCAATTGCTTGAGTTAGCGGAAGCGGAAGGCCTGGGGCTTGACCTGGACTGGCTGACCCTGCGCTTACAGAAACGCTTTATGAATGGGGGCAACGCGGACAGTAATGTACACCTGCTAACGTTACACAAAGCCAAGGGACTGGAATTTGACAGAGTCATCATCCCGCAATTGGATCGATTGCCCCGCAGTGATGGCCGTGAAATTTTGCTTTGGGATGAGCATAGCAACGCCGATGGGGAGCGCTCTTTCCTGTTGGCCGCCGACGATCACAGCGCCGCAGATAGCCCAACCCTCTACAATTATCTGCAGTTACAGCGGCGCCAGAAATTACTGCTGGAGGCCACGCGGCTCCTCTACGTCGGTGCCACGCGAGCAATTCGTCATCTACTGCTCACCGCCACGGTAAAATGGGACGAGAAGACGGGGCTGCCCCGTGCTCCATCCGCACACAGTCTGTTGCGGCCGGTATGGACCACCTTCAGTGAACAGATGATTGTGGCCTCTCCAGAGAATGGGCAAAAACCGACCGCAGTTGTTGAACGCACGCAGCGCCCGCTGCTGCGAATGCTGCGAGTAACCCCTCCTATAGCCAGCACTACAGTTGGGCCTTTGCCCGAAGGAGCCAATCGGCCTGTCACTCCCTCCACGAATGCCAGGGAGCGCAGCATAGGCACTGTCGTACACCAGGCCCTGGAGGAGTTGTCACGTAACTCTGCACTGCCAGTATCTGTCAGCGATAGGGATTGCCAACGCTGGCGCATGGCGCTGCAACGTGAAGGGTTGCGAGGGGAACCGCTCGAGGCTGCACTACAGGCAGTCCTGGGTGCTCTCATCAAATCATTGCAAGCGGGCAGTGCAGGGCGATGGGTGCTGGCTCCGGAACATACACAGGCGCACAGTGAGTGGCCTCTGACCACCGTCGACAGGCAGGGTCAAATACGGGATATTATTATCGACCGCTGCTTCATCGATACAACAACCGGTGTGCGTTGGATCGTCGACTATAAAAATAGTCGCCCTGCGCCCGCCGAGTCATTTGACACTTTTGCTGCGCGCGAAAGCGCCACTTACTTAGAACAATTGCGGGGTTACCGGGACGCAGTGCGATTTTTCGGCAGGGAACCGATACGCTGTGCCCTGTTTTTTACAGCTCTCGGGCAGTTACATATTGTCACTGAGCTGGACTTACCAAGCCAGGGCGCCGGAGCCACACTATGAAACAGCTGAATAGACACCCTGTTAATCGCATCGTCATTCTGACTGGCGCGGGCGTGTCCGCAGAGTCGGGGCTGGCAACATTCCGGGATTCGGATGGCCTCTGGGAAAAGCATGATCCCATGCAGATCGCCACGCCGGAGGCTTTCGCGCGGGACCCGGCACTGGTCTATCGCTTTTACAATGCACGCAGAAACCAACTCCAGGATGTTTTTCCCAATGACGCCCACAGAGCACTTGCCCGCTTACAAACAGAGTTCCCTGGTGACGTCTTCCTGGTGACCCAAAACGTGGATGATTTGCATGAGCGAGGTGGCAGCGAGCAGGTATGCCATATGCATGGCCAGTTGAATCGCATGTTGTGTCAGACCTGCACCGCGACGCTAGCGGTTACTGCAGACTACGACGGCGGCAGCCGCTGTCCGCAGTGTGGCGTGCGGGGCAAGTTGAGGCCAGACATAGTCTGGTTTGGAGAAATCCCCTACCACATGGAAACCATTGGAGTGATGCTGCGGTCCTGCGACCTGTTTATTGCAGTGGGCACCTCAGGTGTCGTCTACCCGGCGGCCGGGTTTGTACAGGAGGCGCTGGCAGGCGGAGCGCAGACAGTAGAAATTAACAGGGAATTAAGCGAAGTGACGGGGTTTTTTCACCAGCAACGCAGAGGAGCAGCGACGGAGGAGGTCGCAGCATTGGTGGAGGAACTACTGGCTGATTGAGCGCTGCGCTGTCAGCCAGCAGTTTAGCTACAGCAAGCTATCAGGACTTTTTCTCTAGCGTTACCGCCATTGATTCGGTGAATACCACCACGATTTGCTGCGCAACTGCCAAATCAGTCAGCTTTTCAGGTTCTACGTCCGAGATGAAATGCGTCGCGCCCCGAGAATCCGTGACAACGACGATGCGCTTTGCTGTGTCTACCGCTGCAACGGTGACGACAGCGCGCACCAGACGTGCTTTTTCTACACTCAGGTCATCACCTTCGCCGGTGAGCGCACCTTCTTCCAGCACTTTCCAGGGTTCTGCCAGCTCCGCTTCAGTGGGTGCCCGCAGTTCTACCTCTACCGAGGCGGAATAGGTGCCGACTATGCTGTCGCCGACATTGATATCCGCCAGGTTGATAACGCGCTCCGGCGCGTACACCATGAACTGAAACATGCCTGAATTGAGTGTGATTTCGCGAGTCTGCTGGTCTATGGCTACAATCACGGCTGCGGTTTCCAGCCCTACGGTACGGCTCAGCGCGTCTGTCTCCCCCACAGCGTCCTGTGCGCTCACTGGCAGAACTGATGCCAGTAAAGTAATCAGGGCTACACTAATAGTATTTAAGAGTTTGTTCATATTGGCATTCATGGTCAGGCTCCTTTTCATCTCTGAAGACTGCTCAGATTCGAACAGTTGCAATAACATACTACCAAGGAGGCTCACAAAGCAATGTGCCCAGGATCAGCCCATATGTGCCAGCAAGATGTTGAATTTCGCATTGCTCGCGCACTTTTCTACCTTCGCAAACGTCTGCCGCAGTAGCGACTGGTAGTCGAGGTGCCTGTTCGCAACCAGGAGCAGGCGGCCGCCGCCAGAAAGATGACGACTGCATTGATTGAGGAGACTGTGAGCGGCAAATTCATTCACCGTATGCTCCTGATGAAAAGGCGGATTGCATAAGATCAGCTGGGCTGCTTTACCACCATAGCGCGTCAGTCCATCGCCATGGTGGAACTCCAAGCTGTGGCTCCCCTGTGGAAATATTCGGGTGGCATTGGCTCGAGCCGAGGCAACGGCCATGGCCGATTCATCGCAAAAAATTAGTTGCTGTGCGAGTCCCTGTTTTATTGCGACAAGGCCCAGGACACCATTGCCGCACGCCAGGTCCACGACGGTTTCTGCCGATGCGACAAGGTGTAAATGCTCAAGCAGGAAGCGAGAGCCTATATCCAGCTTGTCGCGGCTGAACACATTGGGCAAGCCCTGTAGTTCTGCATCCAGCGGCGCGCAATAATACGTTGCGTTTACATTCTTGCAGTCTGTCGCGGGCCTGTCGTCCCTGACGGCACTGAACAAGCGCGCCTTGCGCCGTCCGGGATGCCGCTGTGTGGGCCCGATGTAGCGCTCCAGAATTTGCGCAGTATGCGCAGACAGGTGCTTGTCCATGCCGCCGGCCAACACGGTTGCGCCCGCTGGCAGCCAGGAGGCGAGTTGGGATAATTGATACTCGAAAAATGCCCGTTGCTTGGGAATGCGAAGCACCACCAAAGTGGGCGTCGATACGGGTATTTCAGTGCTCCAGAACACCGGTGTTTCGATGCGGGAGTTGGCGCGCTCATTGTGCCGCAGCGCGAGAACTGCCAGCGCAGAATCGGTCCATAGGGCCTGTGGTTGTAGCGCGACACAAAGGGCGCCATGCGAATCATTGACGACGACAATTTCTGAACCGGGTATCTCACGACGGCTCACCTCTTCGAGCGCAAGCGAATCGGCGGCGCACCACGCGAGTAAGTCTTCATCAGCTCTGGAAGAATAGCGGGTCAGGTCAAAGACGCCGAATGATGACTCAAAACGCGGTTTGTCTGGTGTTGCGGCCATCAATAGTTGGATAGCACCGGCGTACTACCCCCCTTTAACGTAGAGCTTTAACTCTTGTCCCGGTTTAAGGTAAGCGCCAGGGTCCAGTGCATTCCAGACGATGATGTCATCAACAGACACCTTGAACTTGCCAGCGATGCGGGAGAGCGAATCGCCCGCGCGGACCATGTACCCCTGTGGTGGATGGTCGTCCGCTGACACCAAAGCCTCGTCGAGCGTGGCATGGTTGCTGTCCGGAATTTTCAGAATTTCCCCCGCGCGGATTTTGCTGCCCTGAATACTGTTGATATCCTGTAGCATTTCCACCTCGATATCGAACTTCCGTGCAATCAGGTCAAGACTGTCTCCCGGTTTTATTCTATAGGACTGCCACTGCACGAGTTGCTCTGGGCTGAGTTTGGCGATATTGGCCTCGAAGCGATTTGCACTGCCGACCGGCACCAGCATTTCGAACGGCCTGCCCGGTGAGATTGTCTCGCGCAACTGGCCAGGGTTGAGGGCGCGCAGTGTATCCAGGTCAACGCCAGCCAGTTTGGCTGCCTGCGACATTTGCAGCAGCCCCCCGGTGTCAACCACCTCAAACGATGGTGAGTTCTCTACAGCGGGGATCTCAACGTCGAATCGTTCAGGCTCAGCGACAATTTGTGAGAGGGCAATCAGCTTCGGGACATAATTCGTGGCTTGTCGCGGCAGTTTCAGCGACCAGTAATCCGTGCCGAGGCCCTTCGCAGCATTGGCCTTGCGGGCGCGCGCAATATTGCCTGCCCCGGCGTTGTACGCGGCGAGTGCGAGGAACCAGTCCTCGTCAAACTCCTCGTACAATGTCTCCAGATAATCCAGTGCGACTGTGGTGGAATCCCGCAGGGCCTGGCGACCGTCGTACCACGAATCCTGCTCAAGCCCGAGATGGACGCCGGTCGCCGGCATTATCTGCCACAGTCCAGCAGCGCCGGAAGAGGATGAGGCAAACGGGTCCCAGTCACTCTCTAGCATGGGTATGAGGGCAATCTCCACCGGCATATTGCGCTTCTGCACCTCCTCCACAATATAGTAGAGGTAGTAATCGGCTCTACCGGCTACGACCGGCACGTGACTGGAGTGACGCAGGTAGCCCTCGCGGGCCTTATCGATTCGGATGCTGTCGGTTTCCTGCCAGCGCAAGTCCTGACGAATGCGTTCCCACACATCATCTGGCTGTTCGTCGTGTGGCGGTTTGTTTGTCTCTGATAACGGTATGGCAGCTGTTGGCGCTTGGGCTTTGTCCTGGAGCACTACCGCCTGAACACCCGGTACTTTCGCGACTGGCTCTGGCTGTACTTCGGGCGCTAGCTGCGGTTCCAGCTCTGACTGTGATTCCAGCTCTGACTGCGATTCAAGCTCTGACTGCGATTCCAGATCAGGTTCTGACGGCAAAGTGGCAGCAGATTCCGAGGCAGAAGGCTGCGGCGAGGGTGTCTCGCAGGCAACCATCAGCGCCAAACTAGAAATGACTATCAATAGTCGCGTTATCTTATTGAAATATAATATGTTTAACGTCCTTTATCGGTCGCTGTGGCAGAGGTTTAGGGGCACTGGATCACAACGATACTGCAACCGGTAAGATGAGTGACTAGCATCTGCCCAGCGTTTGAGGCCTTAATAGACCCTCACTTTTGACTGTAGTTCCGCCAATAATTCCGCACTCGCCGGCACAGTGTTGTATGGCAAAATTGCCTGTTGTGACGGAAATGGCCAGCATGTTCAGCATGAGTTAGCATTCCAATCAGGTGAAAATACAGTAGTATGAGCACCTTCGTTAACTGGCTATAAAGCGGAGCAACCCACGGCATCTCGCGCGGGGAAACTACATTGTAATGCGGCGTGATTGTATAGATATTTTGACCGAACTGGAATGCTGGTACGCGCTTGACAAAGGCCAGTACCTGCTGGAAGCGACACGCGCCACTGTGCAGGATTTCCTCGACACCGCATTTGGCTACCATATTCTACAATTGGGTGTCAGCGGCGGTCGCGCCCTCTGTCTGGGCAGCCCCATCAATCATCGGCTGTTCTGCGCCGAGCGGCCCGGAGACGGCGTCGGAATGGTTGCAGATCCCGAGGAATTGCCACTCGAAAGTGACAGCGTGGATGCCATCATTGCTCATCACGGCCTGGAGTTTGCTGCCAATCCACACCAGGTACTACGTGAAATTCAGCGCGTATTAACACCGCAGGGACAATTACTGGTGGTGGGATTCAATCCCTTCAGCCTCCTGGGGTGCAGTAATCGCTTGCGCGGCATGATGGGAGACCCGCTGTGGGCCAAACATCGGCCGGTTAGCGAACATCGCCTGACCGATTGGCTGCATTTACTCGGTTTTGAAGTACTGGAGACGCGCTGGCTTTGTACGATACCACCCGCGGGGCGTGGACGTCTGCGGGAGATCGTCGGGCGTTGCGACCACTGGGCAGCGCAACACAATCTGCCGCTTGGCGGTGTCTATGTCCTGCACGCGACTAAACAGGTCGCCGGGATGAATCGTCCGCGGCAACCCTTACTGGCACGCAGCAAGAGTCTGATTGGGCTGGTGCCGAAACCCGCGCCGATACCGACGCCGTCGCCCCGGTCTGCTCTTACCAAATTGAAACGATCTCAAGACAAAGGAAATCTGGCCGCTTGAAACAAGTAGAAATTTTTACCGATGGTGCCTGCCGGGGAAATCCCGGGCCAGGCGGTTGGGGCGCGCTGTTGCGACACGGCGTCGTCGAGCGTGAATTATTCGGCGGTGAGCAGCACACCACCAACAATCGGATGGAACTGCTGGCAGCGATTGAGGCCCTTAAAGCGCTCTCTGTTCCCTGCAGCGTCGATCTCACCACCGATTCGGTGTACGTCAAGAACGGCATCACCACCTGGCTTGACGGCTGGAAGCGAAAAGGGTGGAAAACCGCCGCGCGTAAACCCGTCAAGAATGTGGACCTGTGGCAGGCGCTCGATGAAGAGAATCAGCGTCACGAGGTGAGGTGGCACTGGGTGAAGGGCCACAGTGGACACATCGAGAATGAACGGGCGGACCAGTTAGCCAACAGAGGCATCGATGCACTACAAAAATAGACAGCACTGCGCGCTTGCGGGGATAAAACTGACGTGAGACTAATCGTACTCGACACCGAAACGACTGGGCTGGAAGTCTCCCAGGGTCACCGCATTATTGAAATTGGATGCGTGGAGCTGGTAAACCGCAAGCTCACTGGCAATCACTATCACCAATACATTAATCCACACCGGGAAATCGATCAGGGAGCGATAGAGGTGCACGGGATTACCACTGATTTCCTCGCCGATAAACCGTCGTTCGAGGACATTGCAGAGGCATTCATCGAGTTCGTGAAGGGCGCCGAGTTGGTGATACACAACGCGCCTTTCGATATCGGTTTTTTGAACGGCGAGTTGCAGCGTTTGTCCGGCGCCGATACCCGTCTGGACGATCTGTGTTCGGTCACTGATACGCTGGTGATGGCGCGCTCCAAACATCCGGGGCAGCGCAATAGCCTGGACGCGCTCTGCCAGCGATATACTGTCGACAATTCACAGCGCGACCTGCACGGTGCTCTGCTGGATGCCGAGATTCTGGCAGATGTTTATCTGGCCATGACCGGCGGCCAGACAGCGTTGCAGTTGTCCGATTCGGGCACCGATAACGACGGCCAAACCCTCTCCGAACAGATTGTGCGACTGGTCTCCGAGCGCGCACCGTTACCGATAATTAAAGCGTCAAGCGAAGAGATTGCCGCACACGAGGCGCAACTAGAGGCCATCGCTGCAGCCAGCGGCGGCAAAGTGATATGGCGGGATAATGCCAGCGCAATGCCCCGAGAGTGACCGGATTGCCAGTCAGACGTTTGCTCCGCTAGAAAAACAACGCCACGCACGCCAGGCCAACACCACCCATCACCACGGTATAGGGCAGTGCCATGATCACCATGCGACCGTAGGACAAGCGGATCAGCGGCGCCAGCGCCGAGGTGAGCAGAAACAGGAATGCCGCCTGCCCGTTGGGTGTGGCAACGCTGGGGAGATTGGTACCCGTATTGATAGCCACCGCCAGGTGCTCAAATTCCTGGCGAGTGATAGCGCCAGAATCCAGGGCGGCCTTCACCTCATTGATATAGACCGTCGCGACAAACACATTGTCGCTGATCATGGATAAAACGCCGTTTGCCAGGAAAAACATTGACGGTCGCACGTCAGAATCCATGTGCAGCACAGTGTCGATAATAGGCGTAAACAAATGCTGGTCATGAATGACGGCGACGATAGCGAAGAACACCACCAATAAGGCAGTAAATGGCAGTGCTTCCTCGAACGCCTTGCCCAGTTGGTGCTCTTCTGTGACACCATTGAACGCGGTCAACAATACAATAACCATCAGACCGATCAAGCCGACCGCCGCCCAGTGCATGGCCAGCCCCAGAATCAGAATCACCGCCACCAGCCCCTGCACTAACAGACGCGCATTGCTGCGGGTACTGCGCTTACTCTCTTCCTTTTCCTGATATTCCATCAGGACGAGGCGCACGTTGTCAGATAATTTTGTCCCATAGCCAAATACGCCCGTTATTTCCAACAGGGCACAGGTCAACAAACCGGCGATCAGGACGGGCACGCTGACGGGCGCCATGATGGTGGCAAATTCAATAAAATCCCATTCTGCCACCGTGGCGATCAGCAGGTTTTGGGGTTCACCCACCATGGTACAAACACCACCCAAAGCCGTGCCCACCGCGCCGTGCATCAGCAAACTGCGTAAAAAAGCCCGAAACTGTTCCAGATCCTCGCGATGCAATTCGCCCACGCCATCATCTACAGAGTGGTCGTGCGTGTCCTCATTGAGTTTCTGACCGGAAGCCACCTTGTGATAAACCGCGAAAAAGCCCACGCCAACACTGATTAATACGGCGGTTACCGTCAGCGCGTCCAGAAAGGCCGACAGGAATGCGGCAACCAGTGAGAATAACAGAGACAGATACACCTTGGAGCGCACATTCAGCAGGATTCGGGTGAATACGAATAGCAACAACTCTTTCATAAAGTAGATGCCTGCCACCATGAACATCAACAGCAGAATGACTTCGAAATTTGCCACCGTCTCGTGATAGACCATGTCCGGCGAGGTCAGGCCCAACAGTACTGCCTCAATCGCGAGTAACCCTCCGGGCTGCAACGGATAGCAGCGCAGCGCGAGTGCCAGAGTAAAGATGAACTCCGCAATCAATACCCAACCGGTTACAAAACTGCCGAGCGTCAGCAAAAACAGGGGGTTGAGCAGCAAAAACGCAAGAATTGTTCGCTTGTACCAGTCGGGTGAGGGGCCGAGGAAATTCTTCCACACGGCGTTAGGCAGGCTTTCTGTCATGGAGGCTATCCCTGGTTTCTGGCGCGCATTCTACGGTATTCTGCAAAAACATGCCTGAATTTTGGCCACAATACCGGCTTTGTCCAGCGTGATCGCTGTCGCGCAGCTGCGCTCCGACCTTGCCCCCGTGCCTGCGCAGTCATACTATAGCCGGTCATTTGTGACATGCCTTTGGAGACCCGATGTTTAGACACGGCAACACGCCACCCGAGTCCAGCGACTTCGAGCTGCACATCGTGTTTCAGGGCGGCCAACTGCTCAGTGATATGCGCTCGCGCACCGGGTGTCTGATTGCCCGTGAGCAACTACAACATAGCGGCTGGACTGAAATCAGGCGCCAGTTTCTGGGCTACTGGGGCGATCAACCCTGTTATGTTCTGGAAATTGATTCGGTAGACCAGCCTGATCCATTGCAGTACCAGAAGGGTAGTCTTTATCAAATTCTGGGGCGCGTCGATGAGCAGTTGTTTGCGCTGGCGGGAAGGGCATCCCAGTTGCTGGACTGGGAGCGGGATCACCAGTATTGCGGTCACTGCGGCAATCAGATGCGCGTGGATACGCAGGAGAGAGCGATGCGCTGTGACCCCTGCAGGTCTATCAACTATCCGCGCATCGCCCCGTGCGTTATCGTTCTGGTTACCCGGGGTGAAGAGTTGTTGCTGGCGCGCAATGTCAATTTCCCCCAGCCAATGTACAGCACGCTAGCGGGATTCATCGAAGCGGGGGAGACGGCCGAGGAGACGTTGCAGCGTGAGGTGCGGGAGGAGGTCGGGGTCGAAGTGACTAATCTGCGCTATTTCCAGTCACAATCATGGCCTTTTCCAAACCAGCTTATGCTGGGATTTTTTGCCGACTATGCTGGCGGAGAGATTGTCTGTGAGCCGGCTGAAATTGCCGACGCCGGGTGGTTCCACTACAGCGAACTGCCGATGATTCCTCCCGCATCTTCGATTTCCGGACAACTGATTCAACACTACATCGAAACTTTACAATAGACACCCTGGAGTAAACCTTTGGAATTTATCTATGAATACGGGCTGTTCCTGGCCCAGGCCATTACGCTGGTTGCCGCTGTTCTGATTCTGGTCACGGGCCTGCTATCAATCGGGCACAGGCAGCGCGCTGATCAACACGAGGGACACATCGAAATTCGCGACCTCAATGAGAAATATCGGCATATCAGTGAGGCTATCCGCGACGTCGTCGATGAGCCGGAAGTGCTGAAGCTGGAAAGAAAAGCTACTAAAAAAGAGGAGAAGGCCCAGGCCAAAGTCGCCAAGAAAAAACTCAAGAAAGGCGAAAGTACCGCCACCAAAGATCGTCGAAAACGCCTGTATGTCATGAATTTCGATGGCGATATGCGGGCCAGCGCCACTGAAAACCTGCGCGAGGAAATTTCTGCAATCCTGCCACAGATTCAGGCCGGCGATGAAGTGCTGGTGAATCTGGAGAGCCCCGGCGGACTGGTTCACAGTTACGGATTGGCTTCCAGTCAGCTGCAGCGAATAAAGAGTGCCGGTGTTCCCCTGATTGTCGCGGTGGACAAAGTTGCTGCCAGCGGCGGCTATATGATGGCCTGCGTCGCGGACCGTATCGTTGCCGCTCCCTTCGCGGTATTGGGTTCAATTGGTGTGATTGCCCAACTGCCCAATTTTCACCGCTTGCTACAAAAAAATGACATAGACTTTGAACTGCTCACTGCCGGGCAATACAAACGAACACTCACCATGTTTGGCGAAAACACCGACAAGGGCCGGGAGAAATTCGTTGAAGAACTGGAGGAAACGCACGATCTGTTCAAGAGCTTTGTCAGCGCCAATCGTCCGACCCTGGATGTCGCTAAAGTTGCCACTGGTGAAGTCTGGTATGGCCAGCAAGCCTTAGAGGAGGGGCTGGTCGATGAGCTGCAGACCAGTGACGGTTTCATTCAGGCCAGACTGGCAGACTGGGATGTCTTTGACGTGCGCTTTGCGCATAAAAAGAACTGGCAGGAAAAACTGGGGATGGCCGCCGAGGGCGCGCTGGAGCGAAGTTTTCTGAAGATATGGCAGCGCGCTCAGGGTGGCAAGAACTACTGAGTCGGGACTGACTCAGCCGTCCATTTCACGACAGGTACGCATCCAGAATTCGACGGACTCCAGTCGAAACCGGTTTCTGGGCAGGGCGAAGTAGAAGGTGCGCCGCATATTGCGGCGCGGCAGGGTAAGCGGCACGAGGTCGCCGTTGGCGAAATTCTTCTGCAGTACGATCTGTGACAGACAGCCAATGCCCAGACCCGACTCGACGGCATTCTTTATCGCCTCATTGTGTTTGAACTCGAGATACACATTGATATCGGGCAGCAGTCCGGCAAGGGCCCGGTCAAAGGTTTGACGCGCGCCTGAATCAGGTTCCCGCAGGATCCACAGCGCCTCCTTGATATCTTTATTGGTCAGTGACTTCTTTCCCGCCAGGGGGTGATCTGCAGCGCAGAAGACGATCAGTTCATCCTCACGCCAGGGAATCAGTTCCAGTTCCCGGTGGTGTACCTCGCCCTCAACCATGCCGATATCAACGTCAAAATTGAGAACACGCGCCACGACATCCGGCGTATTGGCAATATCCAGTTGGACATCCGCCTCGGGATAATTCGCCAGATACCCCGCCAGATAGCGAGTAGCCAGATGGTTGCCTATCGTAAAGCTTGCGCCCACCTTGATATGGCCCACTTCGGTATGGTCCGTGAGGGTCTGTTCAAAGCTTTCACAATGGGCGAGCAGGTTTTCCGCTTCCTTGCGCAAGGTATGTCCAATAGCGTTCAGCGCCAACTTATTGCTCACCCGATCAAATAACCGGACGTCGTAAGTGTGCTCAAGGTTTAGCAGGGCTTCGCTAGCGGCGGACTGGGACATATGCAGGCTCTGTGCCGCTTTGGATATATTCTGGTGCTTTGCCACGGCAAGGAATATCTGCAACTGTCTGATAGTAAATTTCATCGCCTTCCTGATCGCCCGATTGGCGTGCGAGCATGGTATCGGTAAAACCGGTAGATCTATCCATAATATCCTGTTTTACATGGGGATCATATGGCATTACTCTTACGCGCCGAAGAAATAGGCCCGCCTGGAGCGGAGCCAATAGCACCAACACACTGACGGAGAATTCAAGCATGGCGGAACAAAAAGCGACAAACGTACATTGGCATGAAGGCGATATCACCCGCGAACACCGTGGTAAATTGCTGGGCCACAAGGGCGCGACACTTTGGTTCACCGGTTTGTCCGGCAGCGGCAAGAGCACCGTCGCGGTGGAGCTCGAAGGTACACTCAACGAAATGGGCGTATTGTCCTACCGCCTCGACGGCGACAATGTGCGTATGGGTATCAACAAGAATTTGGGGTTCTCAGCTGAGGATCGTACCGAGAATATTCGCCGCATCGGCGAGGTGGCCAAGCTGTTTGTTGACAGCGGTGTGGTCGCACTGAGCAGTTTCATCAGCCCATATAAAGCCGATCGGGACCAGGTGCGCGCCCTGCACGAAGAGGCCGGCATGGCATTCATCGAAGTATTTGTGGATTGTTCACTGGCGGCCGCGGAGGAGCGCGATCCCAAGGGTTTGTATAAAAAAGCACGCGCCGGCGAGATCAAGAACTTTACCGGAATTGACGACCCGTACGAGGCACCCTTCAAGCCAGAGATCCACCTGCACTCCGACAAGCAAAGTTTGCAGGAAGAAGTTCAAATCATTATCGAGACGCTGCGTGAGCGCGGCATCATCAGTAAATAGACAGGAGAACACGATGATCAAGCCACATGGCTCAGACGAGCTCAACCCGCTTTATGTCTACGACAGCGCCGCGCGCGAAGCACTGCTGGCGGAGGCGGAAACACTGCCCTCACTGCTGCTGAATTCGGCAGCGGCGGCTAATGCCGTCATGCTCGGCGGTGGATACTTCAACCCGTTGACCGGCTACATGAATCTGGCGGACTCACTCAGTGTCGCCGACAAGCTGCACACGGTAGACGGCCTGTTTTTCCCCGTCCCCATTGTCAATATGACGACAGAAACTGGCGTGAAGGCCGGTAGCCGCATCGCTCTGCGCGACCCCAATGTAAAGGGTCATCCGGTACTGGCGGTGATGACTGTGGACGCGGTAGAGGACGTGAGTGACGAGCAGATTGCCTTCATGTCGGAGAAAATCTTCCGCACCACAGATCCGAAACACCCGGGCGTTGCGACCTTCGGCAGCCTTGGGCGTACGATGGTATCTGGCCCCATACAGGTACTGAGTTTTTCCTACTTCCAAACTGATTTCCCCGACACCTTCCGCACAGCGGTTGAAATTCGCAATGAAATTGCCGAACACGGTTGGGAAAAAGTCGTTGCCTTCCAGACGCGTAACCCTATGCACCGCGCCCACGAAGAGCTGTGTCGCATGGCCATGGATCAGTTGGACGCAGACGGCGTGCTGATTCACATGCTGCTTGGCAAGCTGAAGCCCGGTGATATCCCCGCCGAAGTACGCGATGCCTCCATTCGAAAAATGGTCGAGCTCTACTTCCCGGCGAATACCGTCATGGTGACCGGATACGGCTTTGATATGCTGTACGCCGGACCGCGCGAAGCCGTGTTGCACGCACTATTCCGTCAGAACTGTGGCTGTACACACCTGATCGTCGGCCGCGATCACGCCGGCGTGGGTGACTACTACGGTGGTTTCGACGCCCAGACCATCTTCGACGAGGAGGTACCTGAGGGTTCACTGGAGCTGCAGGTCTTCAAGGCCGATCATACCGCGTACAGTAAGAAACTGAACAAAGTGGTAATGATGCGCGATGTGCCGGATCACACCCCCGAGGATTTCGTGTTGCTGTCGGGTACCAAAGTACGTGAAATGCTGGGCAAGGGCATCGCGCCACCGCCGGAGTTTTCACGTCCGGAAGTCGCGAAGATCCTGTCGGACTACTACCAGACGCTGGACAACTAAATCCAACCCGGCGCCGGGCGGACAACCTGCCTGGCGCCCATCCTTTTGGTGACACTATGAATTACGACCTCTTTAACGGAGATGCGGATGGCATCTGCGCTCTGCTCCAATTACGCAAAGCCGAGCCGCGTGAAGCAGCGCTGATCACCGGCGTGAAACGGGACATCAATCTGCTGGGAAAAGTGGACGCGGCGGCGGGTGACCAGATTACTGTCCTCGACGTATCGATGGACAAGAACCGCACTGCACTGGATAAAGTCCTGGAGCAGGGCGCCTCTGTGTTATACGTGGATCACCACTTCCCCGGTGACATTCCCGAGCACGCCAAGCTGACTGCGATTATCAATGAGTCGGCAGACGTCTGCACCGCAGCGTTGGTCAACGGACATCTCAACGGGGCTCACCTGGACTGGGCGGTCACAGGCGCTTTTGGAGACAACCTCCACGATACCGCACGGACCCTGGCGAAAGGTCTGAATATCACACCGCAGGACCTGACTGCATTGGAAAACCTCGGCACCTATATCAATTACAATGGTTACGGTCCGGCCATTGCAGACTTACACTTTGATCCGAAAGAGCTATACCTGCGTCTCTACGCGGCAGAAGGCCCCCTGGATTTTGTGCGCAATTCCCCTGACTTTGACAAACTCAGCACGGGTTACCGCGAAGATATGGCCATGGCAGAAGCACTGCAGCCACTGCACGCCAAGCCGAGCACGGCGGTCTTCCTGCTACCCGACGAAGCCTGGGCACGCCGCGTGAGTGGCGTCTACAGCAACGATCTGGCGACCAATAATCCGGCGCGGGCACACGCTGTCCTGACGCTCAATGCCAAGGGTAATTATCTGGTTAGCGTGAGAGCGCCTATGGAAAACAAACAGGGCGCAGCGGAACTGTGCATGCAATTCCCCACCGGTGGGGGTCGCGCAGGGGCGGCGGGTATCAACGACTTACCCCTGGATCGCCTGCAGGATTTTGTCGATGCGTTTGAGCACAGCTACGCCGGCTGAGTGCCACCTCTATCGCGCCGCTCTTTACTCGGCGCGATACCAAATTTTCGCGTGAACGTGCGGGTGAAGTGACTGTGGTCGGCAAAGCCGGTCTCCAGCGCGATGGTACCTACCGGTTTGTCGCTCTCTCTCAGCATCTGCCGCGCGTTATCCAGACGCACTTCACTGATGTACTGGTGTGGGGTCTGCTTCAGGTGTTTTTTGAAGCGCCGTTCCAGCGCGCTGACTGAAATATTGCATGCATTCGCCAGCGATTGCACAGAGATATTGCTGGCAAAGTTCTGGTGGATGTAATCGATTGGCGCGCGCAATTCACGAAATGGGATTGCCGTTCCCTCCGATTTATTGAGATGGCGACTGATACCCAAACTGCCGATAACACGGGCCTCTAAATCATAGATTGGCCACTTGGATGTCAGGAACCAATCGCCGCCTTGCCCCTCCGCGACAATCAATTCCAGTCTGTCATTTACCACGCTGCCATTGAGTACCTGCAGATCGTCACTGCAGTATTTTTCCGCCAGCGCCGCCGGCGCCAGATCGTAGTCCGTTTTCCCCAGCAGGCTGCGCAGAGTGGTAAAGCCAAACCGTGAAAAAAACAGGCGATTGCCGTACACAAAGCACCCTTGTACATCTTTTACCCAGGCGTGGGTGTCAGGAATCAGATCCAGTAGGGTGAAACTCTTCTCTGCCTCTGCCAGCGATGGGTAAATTAATTTTGTCAATTTTTAGCGCTCTAGCCGAATTTGTACAAATTATAGAGGAATATATTCAAGACTTCTGCTGCCGTTGATAGGAGTATCGTCGGGTAGTGAACTGAACACCCCGGCGCGCTGTAATTGCCCTGTCTGTCGTTCACGCAACCGAGGCCGGAGAGCTGCGCAATGACCAAAATAAGAATGGGTATGGTAGGCGGTGGAGAGGGCGCTTTCATCGGCGCAGTACACCGCATGGCCGCAGCCCTCGATGGCGAAATTGAGCTGGTGTGCGGTGCTTTTAGCCGTGATCCAGAGCGTTCGCGTCGCTCCGGGGCCGCGCTTTACCTGCCGCCGGAGAGAGTCTACAGCGATTACCGCGAGATGATGGTTGCTGAAGCGTTGCTACCGGCCGCGCAACGCATGCAGTTTGTCGCGATAGTGACACCCAACCACCAGCATTTCCCGGTTGCCGAGGCCGCCTTGCGCGCGGGCTTCCATGTGTTGTCGGACAAGCCAGCAACCTTGAATCTGGCGGAGGCGCTTAAACTGCGAGGGGTGCTTGAGGACACAGGATTGCTGTACGGTTTGACCCACACCTATACCGGCTACCCGCTGGTCAAGGAGGCCCGCGCGAGGATAGCCGCCGGGGAACTGGGCAATGTCCGTAAAGTCGTAGTCGAGTACCCGCAAGGGTGGCTGGCAGACCGACAGGAGGATGTTGACAACAAACAGGCCGCGTGGCGTCTCGATCCCGCACAGGCCGGCATCAGCAGTTGTATGGGCGATATCGGCGTACATGCCGCCAATCTCGCGGAGTATGTTAGCGGCGTGGAGATCGCCGAGATCTGTTCGGATCTCACCGCATTTGTGCCCGGCAGAACGCTGGACGACGATGGTGCTGTGCTGCTGCGTTTTAATAACGGTGCGCGGGGTGTGCTCAGCGCCAGCCAGGTCAGCGTTGGGGAAGAAAATGCCCTGAGTATTCGCGTCTATGGTGAAAAAGGCGGACTCGAGTGGGAGCAACACGAGCCCAATACCCTGTGGCTGAAATGGCCGGACCGGCCCACCCAGATGCTGCGTGCTGGCGGGCCGTATCTGAGTGACCTGGCGGCGGTCAATACCCGCACGCCGATGGGGCATCCCGAGGGCTACCTGGAAGCGTTTGCCAATCTTTATCTAGCCTTTGCCGCCCGGATTCGGGCCCGCGAGGCAGGGCAGGGCGATGATCCGCGCGCTGCTGATTGTCCCGGGATTGAAGCCGCGATTCGCGGCATGACATTTATCGAGCTGGTGGTCGCCGCCAGTGCCAGCGACATCAAGTGGCACCCGTTTGAACAACACTAGTCAGACCATAAAAATAGCGAGGTTCGCGCGATGTCCCAAATGAAAGGCCCGGCAATTTTTCTGGCCCAGTTCGCCGGTCAGGAGGCCCCCTTTGACACGCTGGACAGTATCACCCGGTGGGCCGGTGATCTCGGCTATCAGGGGGTACAAATTCCCAGCTGGGAAGCGGGCCTGATCGACCTGGAGAAGGCCGCGCAGAGCAAAGATTACTGCGATGAATTGCAGGGTATTTGCGCGAGCAATGGCGTAGAGATTACCGAGTTATCCACACACCTGCAGGGGCAGTTGGTGGCGGTACATCCGGCCTTCGACGAACAGTTTGACGGCTTCGCGCCCGCAGTCGTGCACGGCAATCCAAAAGCACGACAGGAGTGGGCGGTACAGCAATTGTTGCTGGCAGCGCGCGCCAGCCAGAATCTCGGCCTCACCGCGCACGCAACATTTTCCGGCGCACTGTTGTGGCACACCGTCTACCCCTGGCCGCAGCGTCCGCCCGGGCTGGTGGAAACAGGGTTTCGGGAACTGGCGGATCGCTGGCTGCCGATTTTGGATGCCTTCGACGCCGCTGGCGTCGACGTGTGTTATGAAATCCACCCGGGGGAAGATCTGCACGACGGTGTGACCTTTGAGCGTTTTCTCGAAGCTACAGGCAACCATGCGCGCTGTAATATACTGTACGACCCCAGTCATTTCGTACTGCAGCAGCTGGATTACATTCAATTCATTGACTTCTACCACGAGCGCATCAAGATGTTCCATGTCAAGGATGCGGAGTTCAATCCCAATGGCCGCAGTGGCGTTTATGGCGGCTATCAGGGGTGGGCGGATCGGGCCGGACGGTTTCGCTCTCTGGGCGATGGCCAGGTCGATTTCAGCGGCATTTTCAGCCAGTTCGCCCGCTACGGTTTTGAGGGCTGGGCGGTGTTGGAGTGGGAGTGTTGCCTGAAACATCCCGAAGACGGCGCACGCGAGGGTGTGGATTTCATTAACCACCATATTATCCGTACCACCGACAGGGCATTCGACGATTTTGCCGGTGGGGCAGCGGACGAGGCCAGCAACAGACGTATCCTCGGCTTGGATTGAGCGCCAACAACAGAACAATAACAGGAAGAGTGCAGCATGACTGAGCAAGTACTGAATCGTAAACGGCTTTACTACGTGGGAAATCTGTCCATTTTCATGATTGGTCTGGGGTTTGCCGTGCGCGCAAACATCGCGGCGAATCTACAGGAAGATATCTACAACCAGATTGACCTGGCCAATTCCGCCGCTCTCCTCGGGGAGGCGCTGGGCGCCACGTTTACCGGGTTCGCCCTGACGCTACTGTTTGGCAGCGCACTGGTAGATCTGATCGGCATGAAGCGGATGTTGTTGCTGTCCGCACTCGGCTATATCGCAGGGGCCGCGGGGCTGCTGCTTGCGACGACTATGCCGGTCGACGCCACGGTTGAGACCGTCGTGTGGGTCAGCCTGCTGTTGACCGGACTGGGCTGGGGCGCGGTGGAAGCCGCCTCCAATCCTATGGTAGCGGCGCTGTATCCAGAGGAGAAGACACATCGGCTGAATATCCTGCACGCCTGGTGGCCGGCGGGCATCGTGGTGGGCGGTTTGCTGGGCGTGGCGATCACTGGCATGAGTCTGCCGTGGGAATTAAACATGCTGGTACTGATGCTTCCCGCGCTGGTTCTGACCTGGATGGTCGCGACCTCGACCTTTCCTGTCACTGAGCGTGTTGCCGCCGGTGTCGGCTACGGTGATATGTTCGCCGAATTATTAAAACGACCGCTGTTCTGGGTGTTCTGGGTGTGTATGTTCCTGACCGCTGCGGCGGAGCTTGCGCCGGGACAGTGGGTCAATATTTCACTGTCCAATATTGTGGGCATGCAAGGCATCCTGCTGCTGGTCTACGTCAGTGCGCTGATGTTTGTGATGCGGCACTTTGCCGGGCCTATCGTCGCGCGCATCTCATCTGTCGGCCTGATGTTTGTCAGTTGCCTGTTTGCAGGCATTGGTTTGTATCTGCTGAGTCTCGCCACTTCACCCGTTTTGGCTTTTGCCGCCGCGACCGTGTGGGGCATCGGCGTGTGTTACCTGTGGCCCACAATGCTGGCCATTGTGGCCGAGCGATTCCCGCGCGGCGGGGCAATGGCG
Source organism: Halioglobus sp. (assembly GCA_037969215.1). Classification (GTDB taxonomy): domain Bacteria; phylum Pseudomonadota; class Gammaproteobacteria; order Pseudomonadales; family Halieaceae; genus Marimicrobium. The sequence continues at coordinate 4,715 of JBBKWY010000033.1, read as the reverse complement.
ATGGGCCTGATGGGCTTTGCCGGCGGTATGTCGATCCAGTTCGTACTGCCGCAGATGGGCGCCATCTTTGATTCCGCCAAAGCGCAGGCGGCGGGAGGTGCCGACAAATTGGCGACGCTGTCACCGGAGGCGATGCAAGAGGTGGTGCGCTATGCGTCCGTGGAATCATTTCAATCGGTGGCCTACGTGCCGCTATTACTACTACCCGTATTCGGGTTGATCTGGTTGGCCGATCGCAAGAAGGGTGGGCACCAGGTAGAGACCATGGGCACGGCTGGCAGCAACCACCAGCACTAACAGGAGTCTCGAGTGAATGTAAAAATTGGTATGAATATGCTGTTGTGGGGTATTCAAATAGGCCCGCAACACATACCCGTATTTAAAAGCCTGGCCGCAGCTGGCTATGACGGTGTCGAAATTCCTGTGGTGGGCCAGTCCAGCGACGAACTGAAAACCATGGCGGCCGCCTGTGACGATCTGGGGCTGGCGCGCACTGCCTCGGTGTTTGTGGGTGCAGACGTCAACCCAATTTCGCCGGACGCCGCGGTGCGTGCCGCTGCGATCGACAACCTGAAGAAGGGAATTGATGACAGTCGACTGATAGGTGCAGACATCCTGATCGGCGGCATCTACCAGGCACACAAATACTTCACCGGTAGCGGCCCCACCCAGCAGGAATGGGATTGGTCGGCCGAGTACCTGCGCACCTGTGGTGAATACGCGCAGCAGGCCGGGGTGCAACTCGGGCTGGAATGCCTCAACCGTTTCGAGGTGTTCCTGATCACTACGTCGGCCGAGTGTCGGCGGATGGTAGAACAAGTGGGGTTGGACAACGTGGGCGTACACTACGACACGCATCACGCGAATATAGAAGATCCCAACCCCCGTGAGGCGTTGCAGAATATCCGCGGCGTTTTGAATCATGTGCACCTGAGTGAGAGCCACCGCGGCACGCTGGGTACGGGGCAGGTTGACTGGGATGCCAATTTCGCCGCCCTGCATGAAATCGACTATGAAGGCTGGCTCGTGATAGAGGCCTTCGGAACCACCGATCCGGATCTCGCGGCCGCCGCGAATGTCTGGCGCAATGCGTTTGAGTCGCGCGAAGAAGTGTATCGTTCGGGGATAGAGTTTATTCGAGCGCGGTTATAACGCACCGCTACGCCGACTCAGGATGCAGACACAACAACCGTGAGAAACCTGTAATGTTGATACCTATACGCCGCTGGATCATTGCTATCGCGATCGCACTTTACCTGTACTTTTTGTTACCGGCGACTGCAGACATGTTCTACGAGTTATACCATCTGACGAAAATTGACCCGGTCTATTGGGGTTATACCGGATTCAAAGCGGCGGGATATTACTTCGGCGTGTATCCGCATCGCTTGTTGGTCTGCCTGTCTGTGGCGGCCGCTATTATTGTCATTCCTGCCCTGATTAAAAAGCTTCGCGGAAGCTGAGAGGTAACTATGAATCGACGCGAGTTCCTGCAATGTGCAGCCATACTGATATCCGGTGCCAGCGCCAGCCAATTGGGGTTCACCCTGAGCGCGGAGCAGACAACCTATCTGGCCAGCGCGCCCAACTACAATACGACTGCGGTAGATTATTTCAGTCCCGCCCAACGTAAAATAGTGGCGGCAATGGCTGAGGTGGTTATCCCCCGAACCGATACGCCCGGCGCTGTCGACGCCGGTGTGCCCAGGTACATAGAACTGATGGTGGCCAATTGGCTGAATGAGCAGGAAAAAGCCATTTTCAACGCGGGCTTACAGGATATCGAAATCCGTATACCGCAAGAGTATGGCACCTCCTTTGAGCAGTTGAGCGCGGCACAGCAATTGGCGATTATGGAGGCACTGGAAGATGATGCGTCGGATTCCCAGTGGTATGAATTTGCCAATGTCTTTCGCGAATTTATCAGTGACGCGCCCTTTATCTGCCAGATCAAGGAACTCACCATATGGGGTTTCTTCACCTCGCAAGAGGGCGCCTCCCAGGTTTTGCGATACGACCCCATGCCCATGTATTTCGACGGTGACACGCCCCTGGCCAGCGACGAGAGCTCCTGGTCAACTCCCCTGTAACACGGTGGTAAACGTTTATGATTGAAGCTAAGCAATATGATTTCGACGCCATCGTGGTGGGATCTGGTATCTCCGGCGGTTGGGCAGCGAAGGAACTGACCGAAAAAGGGCTGAAGGTGTTGGTGCTGGAACGCGGCAAACCCCTGGCAGCGGGCACCGGTTATTTGGGCGAACACGCGCCCAACTGGAAGTTTCCGTTTCAGGGTAAAAAGCCTCGCGAATTGTACGCCGAGGACTACCCGGTACAGAGCAAGGTCGAGCACTCGTTTAATGAAGCGACGCGGCAGTTCTGGAACAACGACAAGGAAAATCCTTACGCCATGGATGAGGGTAAACCGTTTCTGTGGGCGCGAGCGGATGTGGTTGGCGGTCGTTCGCTGATCTGGGGGCGACAAACCTATCGCCTGAGTGAGATGGACTTCAAGGCAAACGCAACCGATGGCCATGGCATACCCTGGCCGGTGGGCTATAAGGACATCGAACCCTGGTACAGCTACGTCGAAAAATTTGTCGGTATCAACGGCAAAAAGGAAGGCCTGCCGCAACTACCCGACAGCGAGTTCCAGAAACCCATGCCCTGGTTTGCATTGGAAGAGACGATCAATGAGCGTTTAAAAAAGAAAGCGCCCGATGTCACGCTCACCAATGGACGCGTGGCGATCCTCACGGAGGATCTGCCCGGGCGCAGCGCCTGTCATTATTGTGGCCCATGCGCGCGCGGCTGTTCCACCGGCAGTTACTTCAGCTCGCAGAGCTCGACGTTGCCCGCGGCAAGGGCGACAGGCAATCTCACGCTGCGGGCAAACTCCGTGGTAGACCGTCTGGAGTACGACAAAGCGTCCGGGAATATCTCCAAAGTGCATGTCATCGACGCGCTCACCAAGGAGCGTATGTCGTTTAGCGCAAAGGTCGTTTTCCTCTGCGCGTCCACCGTGGGCAGCACACAGATTTTGATGAATTCCGCCAGCGAGGATTTCCCCGATGGACTGGCCAACAGCAGTGGCGTGTTAGGCCGCTATATGATGGATCACACACTGGGCCTGAGCGGTGCAGGATTGTTTCTGGACAATATGGACAGCTACTACCACGGCAATCGGCCAACCGGGCTCTACATACCGCGTTTCAGGAATCTCAACGGTCAGGATGAGGACGTCGATTTTGTGCGAGGGTATGGTTATCAAACGGCGATATTTCGCATGGATTGGCAAACCGGTATCAACAGCAAGGGTTTTGGCGTCGACCTGAAAGAGTCGCTGCGCAAACCCGGTCCGTGGGTATTTGCATTGATGGGCTTTACCGAATGCCTGCCGAGCGAATCCAACCGTATGTACTTGAGCAAAGACAAGGTTGACCGTTACGGTATCCCGCAGGTGGTATTCGATTTTGAGTGGGGCGAGAATGAAGTCAATTTACGTCGCGACGCCAAGGTCCAGGCAGATCGTCTGATGAAAGCGGCGGGGGCGGTAGTCTCGCTGGCGGGAAACGATGACATGTCCATGCCCGGTGAGGGTATTCACGAAATGGGTACCGCTCGTATGGGCGCGGACCCGGCTAATTCTGTTCTCAATGCCTACAACCAGTCTCACGATGTTCCCAATCTGTTTATCACTGACGGCTCCTTTATGACCTCAGCCTCCTGTGTCAATCCGTCACTCACCTACATGGCCTTTACAGCACGGGCTTGTGACTACGCCGTGAAACAAATTGCACAGGGATTGTTGTGACGGACTTACCCGGTGTAAAAGGCTGTGTAAACGCTCCGCGTCATTGCCTTCGTGGTTCAAAGGCATAGACCCTTTCCAGACTATCTAGGGTCCGTCGGCGCTGGCTCGAGTGTTGCGCTTGCGTCATGGCAGGGCGTTTGGTATCACTGTCGCTGCAAATTTATTCCTCACCCTTATAAAGAGATAACGTATGTCCTCGACAGAAGCCGAAAAGAGAGTGCTCGATGGAACGACCTGGGATCAGTTCTGTGATGCCCTGAAAGACGCTGGAAATATCGTCCGCAGCCCCGCAGCGCCACAGGACGCATTTAACCAGGCAGAGGGCTACCGCTACCTCGCGCGCCTGTTGCGTGGTGGCCTGGAAAGTTTCCTGGAATTTCGCGATCCGCTGTTTCCACAACTGCGATGTGGTGCCCACGAAACGATCAAACTTGGTGCCGACAATCCGGACAACCGTTACGAAAGCGCACCCCTGAGCCCCCAACACGACTACCGCATTACCGGCAGTCGCGGTTCTGTTGACTACCTGGGTTTCAGCACCATCATCAACAAGTATGCCTCTGGCGGCACCATGGAAGTCACCGGTCATATTGACACCCGGCAGATGGAAATCGGCCCCGACGGAGAATTGGAACTAATTATCAGCCGTAATAAGCAGCCCGGTAACTGGTTGCCTATGGGGGAGGAGACCAACTCCATTAACGTGCGACAAACCTTCCAGGATCGCATCAACGAAAAACCGGCTGAGTTAAAAATCGAGCGCATTGGTGCCGATGATGACCGACCCGAAGCATTTAGCGCGACCAAACTGGAGCGCGGCCTGCAGGGTGCCATTGGCTTTGTAAAAGGCTCAGCAACGCTGTTCGAAAACTGGTCTGAGAGCTTTCTGCCTACAATGAAT
>JBBKWY010000032.1:0-31131 GCA_037969215.1 Halioglobus sp. | reverse complement strand
TTGCCGGGCCCACCGGCGACCAGGATTCGTATATTTTGTGGATCGTCGGTAATCGGCATCAGGTCATCGTCGTGTAACTGTTTGATCCAGTGCGCGTATTGGGTGACTTTGAAATGGCGCCGAAATACAGATGCCTTGGCCCTGGCCGTCTCAAAAAGAAAGGTCTGAATATCTTCACAAGACCAGCCTGCAGCGGCAATGGTGGCAGCGTGTTCTGGCCCAAAAACCACAAAAAATTCTGCTGAAGATACCGGACCGTTATTGGAACCCAGGGTCATCATTACACTGGCGGCCTTCTCCAGAATCGGCTCGGGTCGGTCTGTTTCCATATCGTGAAAATTGTGGGGATTCTCGCCACAGGCAACTGTTATAGCACTGTCTGCAATGACACCGCAGCGTTCGGGATAAGTGGCCCAAGGGGTTCGTTCGGAATTTTCGGCGATACAGTAACTGTATTTTGAGGGCTGCCCCTGTGTGGATGCATCACCGGTGCCTGTAGCGGAACCGGCGATATGCAACAGGATCAACCGGATGGCCCGTCCCACCGAAGCATTGGCTCTGCATCCGGGACCAAAAGTACCCTGACCCGAGTTAAACCCAAGCTCATTGACGGCCTTACCGTGGACGATCAGCAGGGGTGCAACCGGGTGGGTAGTGGCAATCACACCACGCAAGTTTATCTGCGGACTGGTCAACGCCCGCACTGCTGAGGTGATTACAGGTAGCACACCATTTGGGCAGCCCGCCAGGACCGCATTGATCGCCAGAAGTCGGCGTGTCGCTTGACCAAAACGCGGCGGCAGGGTGGCTATAATTTCATCGGGCGGCATAGTTGCCTGCCCCGCTGGGGCGGCGAGCATCGCCTCAACTCGCTCTTCTGTTGGCGCAACTAATGGCAGCCCATCGCCCCAACCATTGGCTGCAAATAACGCCAGCAGCTCCTCCGGGTCATCAGACTGCAGTTCCAGCTCAGGTCGGGCTTTGGCGGAGACCTGCGGTAATGCGCAGATATCATCCTCGCACTCCAGGGGGCTGTTCTTCATTTCGGTCATTTGAACCCCAGCGCTTGCATGTCGACTTCGTTCCGCAGGGGCTCACCGCGTGTGTAACGACGCAGATTATCTTCGAAGAGGTCGAAGACATCGTCTACGTAACGGTCCACTGACACGGATGAGTGAGCCGAGATGAAGACGCCCGGTAAATCCCAGAGCGGACTTTCCGGCGGCAGGGGCTCCACCTCGAACACGTCGAGTGCCGCGGCACTGAGCTGGCCTGACGCCAGCGCGTCCGGAATCGCCGCCTCGTCGACCAGTGCGCCGCGGGCAACGTTGACCAGCACCGTTGCCGGCTTCATTGCACTAAACGCGGCGCGATCTATCATATGATGGGTTTGTGGCGTTGCGGGAGCCGCTACTACCACCGCATCGCAGCGAGCGAGCATTTCGTGCAGACGCTCGGGCGCGAAGAGCTCGTGGGCGGAGCCTGGGTCCGTGCCCGGTCGGCCGGCACTGCGCCGCGTTCCGAGCACTGTGCAGCCCAGGGCGCGCGCCCGCTGTGCCACCGCCTCGCCGATGGATCCCAGGCCAACGATTCCGATCACGGAACCAGTGAAGCTGCGACCGTAGGTGCGGATGTACGCGTGCTGCCGTTGATGGTGTTCGGCTTCCGGGAAGCGCTTCCAGATCTGTAGCAGTCGCGCGATCACAAACTCTGAAATTGAACCGGCGCTCACCCCTGAGGCATTGGTGACGATGACCCGGTCCCGCGAAACGCCGGCTGCGGCGAACTGCTCAACGCCCGCACCTATGCTCTGCAGCCAGCGCAGTTTCGGCATGCGCTCCATCAAGCGGTCGGGTGTGTGCATCTGGATCAGGACTTCGGCGCGAGCGAGGGCTTCCCGGCGTGCTGTAGCGCAACCCGTCGCCCAGGGTGGGGGCTCTTCGTGGGGGCGGTCCGGCGGCACGCTGAGCCAGTCAGCTCCCTCGTCCACCGGCAGTCCGATGACCTCAATGCGAGGATCAATGGCGCGGATACGCGCTACGAAGCGCTCCTTCATGAGAATAGGGTAACCGAGACAAACTACAATTGCGTCACTATCCAAGAGCACCTCCCTAATCTGGTCACAGCATTCTTTTCATCCGCGCGTCTACTGACACGACTTATTGAAAAAATGCCGCCCGCATTTCATTCATTCCGGAGCCGTAGGGACAGACCATTAACTCTACCACCGCAGGTTTCTTAAGGCCGATCATTTCTTGCATAACCGATTTTATTTGCTTCGGGTCGGTTACCCGCCGACCTTCGATCCCGAACTGGCTAGCGAGATTGCTGTAGTTCAAACCACTGATATCGTAGTTGGCGCAATCTGCCGCATCCATCGCCGGGGCCACTGCCTGGCCATATTGCGTAAACATCTCCCGCATACAACCGTAACCAGAGTTGTTGAGAATGACCATCACAGCGGGGATCTGATATTGAGCAGCGGTCCACAGCGCCTGGATAGCGAACAGTGCGGCGCCATCACCGATTAAGCCGATAACCGGCTTTTGTGGATTCGCCAGAGCAATTCCCAGGGTTGCGGGCAAACCCCAGCCCAGAGATTCACAGGTGTTAAAATAACTGCCCGGCTTACTCAATTCGAGTACTTTTGATAACTGCCCGTAAAACGATGCGAGCTCGTCGACGACCACAGAATCCTCGGGGATAGCTGCGGCAATTTCCCGGAAAGCTGCCCCCCAGCGGATAGGTACTGCCTCAAAATCTTCGTTCAGACATTCATCGACAAAGGTTTTTCGTTGCTGGTACTCACTATTTAAACGTTCCATCCTGACGCTGTGTTTTCCCTGAGATATCTGGCCGCTGACGGCCTCATCCAGTGCGCGCAGTGCCTGCTTGGGGTTGGCCAGCAAAGCCAGCTCGGTGGAACAGTAGCCGGACAGTGCCTCGGAATCCAGATCGATCTGGATGACTTTGGTCGCAGCAGAAAAAATGGGCTGTGCAGAAGAATCCCCGTACTTGATCAAGCCACTGCCCACCATCAACAGAACATCTGCCGACGCCACCAGCTTGCGCAATGCGTCGGTGGTCTGAAACGCCAGGCCGCGGTACAGGGGGTGGTTAGTCGGGAAGATCAACTTACTCTCATTACCGGTATAGACTGGCGCAGCAAGTGATTCGGCAAACGTGACCAACTCGTCCATGGCGTTGACGTCAGCAACGATTCGACTGCAAAAAATGATCGGGTTGTCAGCATTGGCCAACAGTTGCGCTGCTGACGTGATCGATTCCACAGACGGACTAATGTCCATTGCCACATGACGCCCCTGCGCCGGCATGGAGCGATAGGGTATGACCTGGGCCTGGATTCCACTGGACAGGGCTATGACGACCGGCCCGCCTGTCGGGGGGCGAGACGCCTTCAGTGCGCGATTCACCGTAAGCGCTACCTCGTGGGCGTCTGTTATCATCCAGCAGCCCTTTGTGGTCTGGCTGACCATGGGCCGAAAATCGACATCCATGTAGCGTTCGCTCCACTCGAGGGGCGCATCTGACTGCCCTGCAATAACCAGGACCCGGCTGCCGGCGGCATAGGCATTGTGCAAGTTCCCCATGGTGTTGGACAGCCCTGCGGTATCATGCACTACCACTACGGCCAGTTTGCCGGTGGCGCGGGAATAGCCGTCCGCCATGCCCATTGCCACTGATTCGTGGGCCGCATGGACAAATTTCATTCCCGGCATATCCGCCAGCGCATGGAGCAGTGCAACATTGGTCATACCGCTGACCCCGAACACGCAATCGACACCTTCGTCGCGTAGCATTGTCCAAATAATTTTCGAACAACTCATTTCCACCGATGCTTCAATGCTGTTACTCATGCTGTTCTCTCCGGTCTTTTATTATCCTGTCTAACATTGTGGCCCGTATTTAATCTCGCGCCCGAATTATTGCGTGTCATCGACAACCCATTTGCACATTCGGCGCATGGTTTCGATGCCGTCCTGGGGAGCGTCCGAAGGCATGTTAGTGGCGCCGCCCAGCGATACCAGTCGCTGCCCGCCCTGATAGGCAAGCCTGTCCCGGAGTGACTCTTTGAGTGAATCAGGGTAGATGCCAATCGTCTGAGTATAGGCGTTGACCGATTTAACGGCCGTATCTACAGAATCGATCGGAACAATATTGGCTACCCGACAGGCGAGGTCACGCGCAAAATCGACCGGTTCACTCTCGTGGGAAACAATGACCGCGCCCTCGGAGCCTTTTCCGCCAATCACGGTGTATTCATCGGCTACAAATTTCAGCGCATCCAGTTCGTCCTTGAGTGCCGGATCAAAACTTCGATGCGCTGTACTCAGTGTTTCGGGCAGTGCCTGAATGGCTTGAAACAAGAGTTCGCCAAAAGCCTTGGCGGTCTCGACACCCTGATCATCCGTACCACACACAAGATAGATGACGCGGGCATTGACGCAGCCTTCCTGGTTAAAAATGCCGACATCCAGGGCCGCCTTTTCCGCAACACTCTGCATGCGGTCGGCAGACTCAAAGGCTTCAGCGCCAATAATAGTGCCACTTTGCTTTGGATCCAGCGTAATCAGGTCGATGCCCGGTTGCAGATAACCGGATATATGTTTGATGCTGGAAAACCCGCCCCAGGCGATTATTTTTTCAACATTTTTAGGTTGATATAACTGTTCTTCGAATTCCTCGTCACCGCCTTTCCAGTAAGCGACCGTCAGATGTTTGGTCAGCGGATGATGGGGTTCCATATCGATCATGGTTCTGGCAACCGCGGTCGCAGTCAGCGGGTCGTTTGATGGCGCTTTGATAATGGCATCACTGCGCGTCAACGCGTTTCTGACAATGGTGGCAACCCCGACAATGGGAACGTTGCCGGCGATAATGTGCACTGCACGGGCACCAAAAGCTCTTACCTTGACGCCCTCGCGCAGCGGTACCCAACCTTCCAGAAACTCTATACCAACAGTGTTAGCGGCAACCTGTCTTGTCATCTCCGGTTCAAAAAAGCCGGGGATCATTTCATAGGCATGGCGCAGAATACTTTCCGATAAGCTGGAGGTTTTTTTGGAGAGTTCAAATGCCTCATGCAGATAGGCGTTTTCATTCAGCTTTAACCGCTGCCCTAGCCTTGCAAGATAATCAACGATCTCGTCAAAATCGATGGTATAAAGATCCGCCATATCCGATGGCTTGTCAGCGACTATCTGTGACAGATAGCGCTTCGCATCGGCGGTGCGGAAGCGGCTCTCACCCTGGCGCCCGCCGAATGTTTCACTGAAATCTTCAATGACTTGACCCCTGATAACCAGCGGCACATCAATACAATCATTCATACTTGTTCCTATGACTATCCAAGCCTGCTGGCCAAATAACCCTGTGGTTTACGATCGGTGCCGTGGCCTAACGAGCAGCATTGAGTAAATATTCCATTGCCTTGTCGTGGGCTTCAGGCGCTCCGGCGCAATTAATTTTGTCGTCGCCGCCCTCTTTGGCGCTATAGCGCCGAATTTCTGGCAGTAAGTACGGGCCTTGGCGTCCGCAGGGACAGGTGTTGTCGAAACCTGACATAGTCACCTCATCACCGGAAATAAAGCCACCCCAAAAGGTCTCGGGTAATAGGTCCAGAAAGGCAAAGCGGCCAGTCTGTGTGCCAGATCTGGGCAGGGCTTCTCCACTGATAGGGTCGAGTACAAACGGAATGACAACCGGTGAGATATGGTAATTTCCGTGCTCACACATCGGGCACCCCGACATCAATTCACTCATGCCGTAAAGCTCGTAGGCGCGATCAAAACCCAGGCCTTCAAAAATAATCTCTTTCCAGTTATCAGGCAGTACATATCCCTTGTCGCCACCGCCGGTTACGAGCACACTGTTTTTGCCGAACATGTTGGATACGCCTTGGTCTTTGGCCTCCGACATCGCCTCAAATAGCATCACCCAAGTCACGCACAAAAACACATTTTGGCCGCCAAACCTGTCGATCGCTGTTTGGAAGAATGTCCGTACGCTTTCTTTTTTGATTTCTTCTCTGGCGACAAACTGATCCCGTTTTGCAATTAGTCCGGGACTGAGTTCCAGTGATCCGAGTTCGCCCTTGGCCTCGGCGGCCCTGATTCTCCCGGCCAGCGAGCAGAGATCTGCATCCATTCGGTCATCGTAGAGATACAAGCGGTTTTCTTCGCTGATACCAAACAACTCGGCCTGGATTTCTCCAGTGCGCAACATAGTTTGATAGCCGCTTCTATAGGAGGGCTGAATCAGGGGGAGAGGGTCTTTAGTCAGATCCGTTCCGACGTTATCGCCATACCAGTCTCTAATCACGTCCTTTAAAACCAGTGCGGAGGTCTCTACTTCGTCGAGAGTACGCGGTATAAAGGATAGCTTTCCGGTGGTTCCGGAAGAATGTAATAGCCGTAGATCCGTGGTGTTATCCAGTAACTCAATCCACTCTTCAATCGATTGGCAGCCGCTGGCATCGACTCCGCTGAGATCTATTGTGGTCAGGCCATTCAGCCACTTGGTCAATTTATCGAAGCGGTTTTTTTCCAGGTAGGACAGGGGGTAGGACTTGTATACCGTATGGGGAAATAGCAATAAAACCAGGTCATCCAAACTGCTAATACTATCGATTCCCTGCTCAGCAGCAAGGCGCTTTAGCGCCGGGATTTTTGTCGCCAGCTGATCAAATTTTTTCTTCGCCGCCGCCAGGTAAAAGGGCTCCAGTTCTCCACCCGCCACCTCAAAGCCGTCGTTATATCGGGATTTGAGAATAGTTTTTGGATCTTCCAACAACGCATCTAGTATCGGTTTCATTGCTACCCCATAACCTGTTTGGTTTTGGCGTTATTCATCACGGAGTGAGGAACAAACTGTCTTATAAAAAGGAGGAAATAGGCGTCAGAGCTACTTCCGTATGGTGATATATTTATTGCAATATCAATATCTGTACAATATTGTATGCCTGTTGCAAGGTCAAGTCCTGTTGCTCGTGCATGCCGGGAGCGGGGGAGGATGGTGGTGGGAGACGCCCGCTGGATATCCGTGGATTCGCACCGTTTTGCTAGAGCCTGGTTAGCGCACAGGCCGGAAATCTTTGGCCACTATAATGGAATCAAGGTATGTATAATTGCCGGGAAAATTTTTTAGCACATTAAGCGAGACAATTTATGGCAAGGCCCGCACTGTCGGCGGAACGAGCAATTGACATACTAAACTTTATTACGAATGAACCCGGGCATGAATTCACGCTCTCGGAATTAGTTCAGCGTTTAGAGGTCAATATTGCTTCGTGCCACTCTGTACTCAATGCACTTACCAAAAACGGTTACTTGATCAGACACCCCAAGCATAAGACCTATACGCTTGGGCCTGCGCTGGTTGCCATTGGTCAAGCCTCACTGGAGCGTCACCCGGCTATCGGAATGGCCAGAGAGGCAGCCTTTGAGTTGGCGCAAAAAACCAATCTTGAAGTAGTCTTGAACGCACGTATTGGTGACGAAATAGTGGGTTTGGCGCGCTACGGAAAATTCCATACATCAGCCGCCAGTATGAGAGTAGGCCAGCACGTGCCTCTAATTCCCCCCGTCGGCGCCCTTTGGATGGCGTGGTCTAACGAGGATGACATACAAAGCTGGATGCAGAGGCTTCCCCATAAAATTACCAGGGCGGAAAAAACCAGCTATAACGAAGTACTGCGTACTATTAGATCCCGCGGATATGCAATCTATCTGGAAAACCCTGCCACGGTGCAGCTTGGGCAAACTACCGAGGGGATATCATCATCCAGAGAGTCCCGAGACACCAAGGAACAGCTGACCAAGCTGATCGACAAACTGGACGTAGACGTCCATAACCTGACGAATCCTGAAAGTGGTAAGACTTACAACGTCAATATAATCTCAGCGCCCATCTTCAGCCCATTCGGCGATACATGGTATGTGATGAGCATGATAGGTTTCAATCATGCGCTCAGCACTGAAAAAATTCAGGAGTACGCGACAATGCTGGTTGATCATTGCCATTCGATCACCAATCAAAATAACGGAAGGTTACCGGCTAGTCGTTAACCGGAGCGGCCCTACAAGCGGCTCATGCTGTCGGGGTCAAGCAGCGGACCGTCGCGTCCGCAGGCGCAAGCGCTATCCCAGTCGATTGTTCCCTGATCGCCGCTGATCATGCCTCCCCAGCAGTCTTCGGAGTTGACTTCCAGCATCGCGAATTGGCCGGTTTGCACGCCCTTGCGCGGCAGCGGCTTGCGGGTGTTCGGTTCGAGCAGGAATGGGATGCACTGAATCGTGAAGTGATACATCCCCTGTGGACAACGCAGGGCCGAGGCGGTGATTTCCGACATCCCCCAGCCGGAAACCAGGTTGCTTTCCTCCACCCCCATCGCCTGCCTGAATTGTTCCTGCCAGTCATCCGGCAAGGTGCTGCCATCCTTCACTCCGCCGTATAGCGAGAAAATCGACTCCGGCGCAAAAGCCCCGGTCACCCCTGTGCTCTTAAAGTACTCGGTGAGTTTCCACGCCCTGTCGAACGAACCCTGAAAATAGATACGCTTGCCCCGGTAGTTTTCGATAAGGTTATCGGTCCAGCGCTTCACCAGTTGCGGGAAATCGCGCTGATAGCGTTCAACTTCGTCGTGATAGGCAGCGACAATAGGATCTTTCAGGCAGGCGTCCATCGTGCCATTGGCGGTCGCTATACGCATTTTCCCTTGTGCAATAGCGAATTCGGGGCTGCTGAAATCGATCAAGCCCTGTGTCGGATTGGCCTGATAACGCTGTTCAAGTCCGTCGTAGAGCGCTTGCGTAATACGGTACTGACGTCGCGGATACATGCAGAAGTAGGTGACGTCGTTAGCTTGGTGCGGGTTGAACAGCGGTTGGGTGCTCCACACCAGGTTATCGACAACCCAGTCACGATCACGCTGTGAGCGGGGCACAAAGCTCAGTACGCCGCTGGTGCCGGAAGAGTGACAGATGAAAATATCGGCCTGTTCATCAAGGCGGCGACACCACTCGGTCAGGCTGTCGCAGCCCTCCATGTCGACGCGAGAAAGGTCGTGCGTTGTATAGCTGTCGATCCACTGTGTTAGCTTGTCGAATGCCCCGCTTTCAATCCAGGCAGGATCGTAGCTCTTATAGACATCTTCATCAAAAAGCAGGGGGGCGAAGTCGTCAAAGCTTTTAAAATTCGCCGGGTCCTTGCCGTCCAGCAGATCGCCCACGGCAGGAATGCGTTCAGCCTGGCGTTTCAGTTTGCGCCGTGCAGCCTCGAGCTGGAATACCTCGATATCGCCGCGACTGATGGATTCCAATACCGCAGGGGGCTCAAACAGTAGGTCACCGGGTGTGTCCAGAAACTCATTCAGATTTATATTTGTCATTATGTTTGATCCAACCGTCGTCAGACCGTTTCCTCTGTGGCCGGTTTGCGCCAGAGAGCTGGCGCGTAGTTCGTCATACAATCTTCCGCGACGACCCAGGTGCACATCTTGCGCATGGCCTCATTGCCGTCATGAGGATCGACAGTCGCATTATATTCGCGCATATAGCCCAGTGAAGTAATGCGCTGGACGCCGTGCAGGGCCAGCGTGGTGCACAGCTCATCGCGAACACTTTCAGGATAGACGCCGACAGTCTGTACATCGCGGGTAATGAATCGCAGCAACTCATCGTAATCTTTCACAGGCACAATATTCAGCGTGCGATACTTGAGCTCGTCGGCAAAATCGACCTGGTCACCCTCGAGCGAAATGATCACGCCACCGCGCTTGTCGCCGCCGATAACGTGAAACTCATCATCGAGTATCGACAGCGCTGCGAGTCTGGATTGGAACTCGCTGTCCATGTGGATGGCTTCACTACTGACTTCGGGAGGCAGGTTCTGGATCTCATCGAACACCATCTGGCCGAAACGCTTGATCGTTTCTAGGGAGTCCTCGCTGCCATCACAGATGGCGTAGGATACGCGGCAGTTGGTGCAGCCGTTCTGGTTGCCGTTGCCAACGTCGTCGGCCAGGCGAATGGCAGCTTCGCGCATTGTGCTATCGGAAGCGAAGGTGCCCGCCCCGAGTATGGAGCGGCTGATCTTGGGATCAAACGTCAGTAGATCAATGCCGGGGCGCAAGTATTTTGCGATATGGCTGACTGAAGCAAAGCCTCCCCAGGCAACGATGCGTTCGACATTTCGCGGATGGTAGAGCTTGCTCTCGAATTCGTCGTCACCACCGCGCCAGTACACTGCGCTAAAAGCACTGGTCAGGGGGTGGTCGGGAGCCATGTCGATGGCTGTGCGCGCCAGGGCAACTGCGGTGCCCAGTTCATTGGACGGGATTTTCACGATCGCATAGCCGCGGATCAGCGCGTTGCGAATCAACGTCATTATCGCGGGTGTGGGGCCGTTGCCGGCGATCACGTGGGCAGTGGGCACACCGAAGGCATGAATTTTCGAAATACGCCCGTTATCCCGCTGGTAACTCTGCCACCCGTCGAGATGTTCGCGGCCTACGGTGTCAATCATGCCTTCAAGTTTTGCACGGGTCAGGAAGCCCTCATGAAAGCCAGACATGGCATTTTTTACGAGGTGCGTTGGTACATCATTGAATACGCTGGTCAGCTCTAACGCCCACTGCAGGTGGGGATTGGTTGCAATATCCAGATGCTTGCCGAGTTCAACCAGATAGTCGACCACATCGTCCAGTGATAATTGATACAAGGGCTCCATCGCTCGCCGCGTCGGCAGCAGTATTCTGGAAAGATATTTGTTGGGATCCGGGCACACAAAATCCTCTCCATAACGCCCCTTGTAGGTGACTTCGTAGTCCTCGATAACCTCGCCGCGAGCGATAATGGGAATCTGGTATTTCATTGTGATGTCTCTCAGTTATAGCGCTGGTTCAATTCTTGAGCAGAAA
The DNA here is from genome assembly GCA_037969215.1 of Halioglobus sp. Taxonomy (GTDB): domain Bacteria; phylum Pseudomonadota; class Gammaproteobacteria; order Pseudomonadales; family Halieaceae; genus Marimicrobium. Next base: position 20,192 of record JBBKWY010000032.1, on the reverse strand, counting down.
GTCTGTCGCGTCGTCCAGGGCGGCGTCAGTTCCGGCGCAGCCGATCTTGTCGTCCTGCTTATCGACTACCTTGCTGACAGCGGCATCCAGATAGGCACCCTTGCGCCCGCAATCGCAGGGTTGATCCCAAGTGATCGTAATGTGATCGCTGGTGATATAGCCGCCCCAGGAGGTTTCGGGCAGCAGGTCAAAAAAAGCAAAACGTCCGGTTTGTCGCCCAGTGCGCGGTAGAGCTTGATCGTTCGCTTCGTCGAGCACGAACGGAATCATGGTAACTGGCACGTGGTATTTGTCGTGGCTGCACAACTGCATGGACCAGATGCCTTCCTGCATACCGTAGCCGACGCGGATCGAGGTTTCGGGTACGCCGAGCGCCTCCGCGACGTCCTGTTTCCAGCTCGGCGGTTGCTTGCCATCGGCGAATCCGCCGCCGCAAAAGAAGAACGAGTCGGCTGTGTAGGCGCCCTTGACGCCCTGATCTTTAAAGCGCATCGCTATATCATAGAGTAATTGCATACTGCCGTAGAAGATAACGCGGCGGTCGCGATAGTCACTGGTCATACGCTGCATAAGCGCTTCCATGCGCTGTGGTTTCTCTTCATTCAGGCGGGCAATTTCGTCTTTGCGGGCCAACAGCGACGGGCTGATCTGCAGCATGCCCGCTTCGCCTTTCTTGCTCGCTTCGCGAATGCGGCCCGCCAGACTGAGCAGGTCGGAATCGTTATAGCCGAGCGGTGCATCCACCAGACCGCTACCGAAGGTATGTTCGTAAAAATCGAGAAAACGTCCCCAGCTACGGGCACCGCCACGCGCACCGGGGTATATCAGCGGCACCCTGTCCGTACCGGGACGCAAGGCATCTGATTTTCCCATCGACGACTGGAAGTTCCAGAGGCTCACACTGTGGTCAATCGACCACTCATCTTTTGTCCGTGGCAGAAAAGCAGCCTTGCCATCTGCACCGGCAGAGACCAGAAGATCGACGCTCGATTGCTGCGCCAGTGCCTTCATCCAGTCCTCGATCGATTCGCAAGATGACGCATCTACCGCGCTCAAGTCGGCCGCACACAGTTTGCTCAGCCACTTGGTCATCCTTTTGAAATCGCCGGTTTCCAGCCAGGATTGGGGATAGCCCTTGAACGATTCCTGATTGTAAAGAACGGGCAGCAGGTCGTTGAAACTTTCAATCGACGAAATCTGGTTCTGAGTTGCCAGTCGCCCAACCAGGCCGATACTGTCTTTTGCCACGGTAAATTTTTGCTGCGCCAGGCGCAGGTGAATGTCGTCCAATTCTGCAGGGTCGAGCGAAAAGACAATGTCGAACGGGTAGTCGACAAAGCTTTTCGGATCCTCGCAGAGGCGTTGCTTGTAGGTGTTGGAGACTTCAGGATCGATGCTCAAAACCATGATTTCTTCTCTTGTGATAGTAATGCCGTGTCAGTAAGTGGTCCCCGAAATACTCAAGTCTGAACCGCCATGAGCCTGCCATCGCGCGCGTTGGCCACCGCTCGTTCAGGAGGCTGATCATCGCAACACACCGAATGCGGAAAGGGCTTTTTTCGGACGAGTTTGTGGGCCGCCGTAGTGGGGTCGCTGCCGGCTGTGTTGATTACGACCCCCCGGATTATCTCTTAACTGGCTTCTATATAGGCCATATAGTTTGTCGCCACCTCTACTTATCGGTGTCGCGGCTCTATTCGTCAATATAAAAGCTAAATATCGACATTGCAAGGCAGGTATTGCAATGGTTTAATGCCGTAACAGATAATTTTCTGGTGACCGGATAGCGGTGACGCTCAGAATATAAGAATTGTAAACGCCTGCAGTCCCTGTGCTGCTTGGGTGATTCAGAGTACGGGGTAGCACATTGCGCAACTCTCGGGTACCCGCTGCCCTTGGGTCAGAGCATTGTTTCAGGCGATATCAGGAGTATGCAGGAATGAGGGATGACCAACATCACGCGGGCGCCAGGAGCGCGGACAGTGGCGGGGTAGAGCACCCCGAGTACCCCGATCTGGTCACCGTCTCCTGTGTAAACTTTGCCGGTGTGTCGAGCGACGGCACGTCCACCAAGCGGTACCGGCTCGACAAGATGGAGCGACAAGTCCGGGATGCAGTCAGGCAGGGCGCGCAACTGGTGGTCTTCCCTGAATCGGCGCTTGGTGCCCTTGGGTCGGCCTGCGAGAACTGCTCTGTGGACTCTGGCCCTAGCCCCGAACATCAGGCGTGGGCCGAGACTGTTCCTGGGCCGTCTACCCGTGTGTTCGCCGACCTCGCCGCGGAATTGGGCGTCTACATTGTGTTCGGAATCGACGAAACCGCGCCTGATCAGCCGGGGTGCATTTACAATTCTGCGGTGTTGGTCGGTCCGGAAGGACACGTTGGCACTTATCGGAAGCTGCATTTGGGGCACCCGCTTGAGACTCGTCATTACACACCGGGAAACGAGTTGCCCGTATTCCAGACCGCGCTGGGGCCGATCGGAATACTCATTTGCTACGACTTCTGGTCAAACCCGGAGCTTTCGCGGGTGCTGGCGTTAAAGGGCGCACGCATTCTCGTGAACCCCACGCGCAGTGCCGCGAACCCGGGCAAGGCGGACTACGTGCGCAACACCACCGTGGTTCGTGCACAGGAGAATCTGTTGTACGCGATGAGCGCTAACTGGACCGGACCATCAATCGGCGGAGGGAGTTCTGCCGGGAACAGCACGATTGCGGGACCGGCGTATCCGGCGTTCAATAACGTTTTTGCAGCCGCCGGCGTTGATGAGCAGGTGATTGTCGCAACGCTTAACTTCAAGCAGCTGGGCCGCTGGTACGATTTGTTTCCATGGCGCCAGTGGCGGCTCGACCCCGAACGGCAGCTGCCGATTACTCGCCTCGTCGCACAGGAACTCAATGTGCTGACGGAGGCTAATGCAGGGGTCGGGGTGAACGATTGATTTCTCGCGCCCGGCGCGTAAAGTGGAATGATTACAGTACAGTTAGGACGGGATAATTGCCCGGTACCGTATAAACATAAAAATAGAGGCATTACATGAACTATTATCGTCACATACCCCTGACTTGTGCCGCAACGCTGCTTTTAGTGGCAGGCGCCGCTCACGCACAAAGAAGCAACTCCGGGCTCGCCCTGGAGGAAATTATTGTTACAGCCACCAAGCGTGAGGAAAACCTGCAGGATGTCCCTGTGGCGATAACCGCACTGTCGGCATCAGCGATGAGGGAAGCGCAGATCCACTCCTCGGAGCAACTCACTTTCCTGGTGCCATCCCTGACGTTGCAACAAGGTAACGATGCGAACGAGTCGTCCTTCAATATTCGCGGTATCGGTACCCAGTCGTTCAGTATCGGCACGGAGCCCAGTGTTTCTACCATGCTCGATGGCGTGGTGATGGGGCGTTCCGGGCAGGCCTTTATGGAACTTATGGACATCCAGCGGGTAGAAGTTCTGCGCGGGCCCCAGGGCACCTTATTCGGTAAAAATTCGACGGGCGGCGTGGTCCATATCATTACTCAGCAACCCACCGACGAACCTTCCGGTGAGGTCATGGTTTCGGCACAGACGAGTGAAGAATATCGCGCGGGTTTTACCGTGTCCGGTCCCTTGACCGATGAGCTTGCTTACCGCTTGACGGCCTCGGGCACTGATGTAGATGATTTCACCAAGAACTACTTCGATGGCAATGACTATAATGGCTCTCATCGGTGGACGGTCAGGGGAAAACTGCGCTGGGAGCCTACCGAGGATCTCGAATTGAATTTTTCCAGCGACTACAGTGATTCCGAGTGTAATTGTACGGTAGCGCCGCTGAGGAGTATTGAACCATGGGACGGTAACGAGGCTCAAGTACAGAAAATTCTCGATCTGATTGCACCAGTTGTACCCAGTGACGATAACACCGATGTAAATATCAACAGGATTCCGAAAACAAAGTCCTCGCAATGGGGCAACGCGCTGGAGGTCAACTGGGCGCTCGGAGACTATACCCTGACGTCAATTTCGGCGGCGCGTGGTTATAAAATTGATGGTAGCGGCGCCGACGATTACGATGGCCAGCCGATTACCGTTATCGGTCTGGAGCAGACTGGAGATACCAAGCAGGACCAGTATACCCAGGAGCTACGGATCGCCTCACCGGACGATGACAAATTCAACTATGTTGCGGGACTGTATTATTTTGATCAGCAGGTAGATGAAAATTTTCAGCGCACGCTTGATATCGGGGTGCGTCCTATAGGCGTCGGTACGGCGTCATTCAACGCGAACACGACTAACTGGGCCGCCTTTGGTGAGGCCGTCTGGGCCTTCCACGAGTCATGGCGGCTTATTTTCGGCGGGCGCTACACCGAAGATGAGGTGAGCTACAAGTTCCAGCGGACCAGGGAGGGCTTGCCCATCGGTCTTCCGGCCCCCGCCTTACCGTTCAAGGGCAGCACCAGCGAAAATAACTTTTCAGGAAAATTGGCGGTGCAGTGGGATTTCAGCGATGAGGGGATGACGTACCTGAGCTATGCCCAGGGCTACAAAGGACCGGCCTTTGATCTCACGTTTGAAACTTTACCGGCTTTACCGGGTAGTAAAGAGGAGCAGGTGGAACCCGTGGACCCCGAGACCTCAGATTCGTGGGAGCTCGGTATGAAGAGCACATGGCTCGATGGCCGGGTGATGTTGAATGCCGCGCTGTTCTATTCTGTATACGATAATTTCCAGGCCGAAGGGTTTTTTGATCCCGATGGCCTTCCCGATTGTCCGCCCGATAATCTGACCTGTGATCCAACCGATGACCCGGGCGCTTTTATCCTGATTAACGCCGGCAAAGTCACTACCCAGGGACTGGAGGTGGACTTCCAGGCGCAGGTGACGGAGAACCTGCGCGTAACCGGGGGACTGGCGTATATCGATGCGAAAATTGATGAATATCCGGATGGCCCCTGCAGTAATGGCCAAACCTATCGCGGGGAATGTGATATTTCACAGGATTTGGCCGGCGGAGATCTACCCTATACCCCTAAATGGAAGGGGAATGTGACGGCGGCGTATACCTGGACAAGAGCGAGTCTATTCGACGTGGTTTTCATTGGGGCAGTGCGGGCCCAGGACGAAGTTCAGTACTCCCTCGCCCAGGATGAATACACCATCGGCGATGCCTACACAATTCTGGATGCGTCGGTCGTGTTCCAGGATCATTCGGAGCACTGGCAAGCGACGGTCTTTGCGAAGAATCTGACTGATGAGTTTTATGTTGCTAACATTCGTTCAATGAACGGGAACTTTATTCCCAATGGATACCAGCATACCTATACAAATCTGGCGGAACGTAATTACGGGCTTGAGTTGCGATATCGCTGGTAGGTCGGACGGATAACGTGGTGCTAAAACTCGGGCGTTGAGTATTAAAGTGACCGAGAATTCTTTGGAGGTTCTGGACTACTGTATCCTGATGCTTTCAAGGAATTCGCCAAGCTGTTGATCGTATGCAGGTCTGTTAGCGATCACACATTGGGTATGCCCGGCATTGGGACATACCCATAGTTTCTTTGGTCCCGGATGCGCTGAAAACAGATGGTGTGAATTTTCAACAGGTGAATAGCTGTCGTTTGCGCCGTGGATAAAGAAAACTGGCGTTTTGACATCGCCAATGAATTGAATCGGGGAGACATCCTCAAAAAACATACCTGCGCGGATTTTGCTCATAAGGCTTGTTAGCGGTATCAGAGGGAACGCAGGTAAACCAAAATCTGTCTTTAAACTGTGCGCCAAGGTGGTGGAGAGATCCGCCATAGGGCTGTCGAGAATATAGAACGCCATCCTGTTATCGATGGGCATGTGCATCAGACCGATAACCGAACCCAGCGACTCGCCATGAAATCCGATAAGGGTATCGGTTCCTGTTCGTTCAGACACCCAATCAACCCAGGCGTTTATGTCATAGCGCTCAAAGTAACCAAAAGTGGAATTTTCGCCACCACTTTTGCCATGGTACCGGGCATCGACCAGCAAAACATTGAATCCTCGCTTTCTGAAGAGTTCTACGTACTTATAAGAACCCATCAAGCTGTAAGTGCGCCCGTGAACGAAAATTATGGTTTTATTCGAGTCATTACCTGGAATATATATTCCGTGCAATGTGTAACCGGAAGGGGATTGAATGTACAGCTCTTCCCTGGAAAGCGAATCGTAGTAGTCTTTAGTAAATCGCTTATTTTCCAGTTCGATGCGCAGCGTTTGGTCGTAATCTTTGACCTCCGGGTGCAAAATTTTGCCCGAAATATAATAGCTGAGAATGAGAAGAAAAATGGCTAAGAGAAACGCAGTAGTTATAAGCAAGAATAACAGGCGCGCGCCACCAAATTTCATCAATCTCTCCTTGGACTGAGGCACTACACGCGCTGTCTCTAGACAACAGAATCGACAAAGCGTTTGGATCTCGCAAGTTTAGGCGGCTGGCGTAGCCCCGTACCTTGGGGCGTGGCACAGCCACCGATAACGCGCGCTGTCTAGAGCTTGGTGCTAGGCCCGAAGCTTCCGGTCATGTGCTCGGTCCAGGCAGAGAGAATGGGCGTCTCAGTGTCGAGGCCCAGCGAGCGCAGTTCGTCCGCCAGAGGGTGGTTGCCCAGCTCGAGCACGACGCCTTCGCCTCCGGGGAGGGCCTGCTCACCGGTGCCGCCGCGGGTGAACACATTCTGGTGCGGGACGCCCTCGATCATGGTGTAGCCGGTCGAAGCTGTAGGTTCGGTAACGCCGTCTCCGCCGCGGGGAACAGTGAGTGTCAGCACGTGCTTCTTATCCATCACGAGTTTGCATGTCGCGCTGTTATCGCCGTATGAATAGTCGATTTCCTCGACGGTCTTTGGAAAACCCCAAATCTTGAATCCCGCTTCGCAGGTGAAACTCTGATTGACTGGCAGTTTGTAGATGTAGGATCCCACTTCGGCGTCCGGTTGTCCTTTGGGGCGCACGAAGAAAATGATGCCGACTTCGTCATAGTCCCCAAGATCGTTGTCGCGATAGTCGACGATGATGATCGTAGCCTGGGTCTTGCCCGGCGCGGCTTCTACCACTTCAAATGCGTCTGGAACAAGCGCTTGAGCTGGGGCCGCATCGACCATATACATCACTGTGCCGGATGAAGCATCTCGAACGACGGCGGGAATTTTGACGGTCTGGCCTTGAATCGTAAACTCTGTCTGGCTGCCCATGGTTGGGTCTCCTGCGTGGGGCCGCACTTGGCGGGCCTAATTATTAAAGTTAGGACGTGATGTGTTCTTCGCGCAGGATTCGCTGCGCGGATTACACTGCCGTTTATTTGGCCTTTAACGCGTATTCTTCAGTGTATTTCTTAAACCGCCGAAACATCCATCGATTGGCCATGCCCATAATGGGACGCGTTAGCGCATCGCTCCACTTCTCTGGGCCACGTTTGTCCATCGCCATATACCAGACGACCCGACAAGTACCGTCACCCAGATCCGTTACGCGGTAGTCTTCCAGGAATTTTTCGGGATTCTCTTTGCTGCAACCCAGGAATGTGAAAGCCATTCGCTTGCCGCGTTCCCAGGCGATGAATTCTTCATAGCCATTCATGTCGCCCATCATGTATACGGTGCGGGTCGTGCCGACGCCAAAGGGTTTTGGTGAGGTCCATTCCACTCGCTGTATCGGAAGCGCCCAAACCGTCCAGGCGATCTCATCTTCAAAGACTTCGAAGATTTGCTCTGGCGTTGCCCTGACGACTACTTCCGCCTTGTGCACATTTTTCGTTTGCTCCAAAAAGTCTAAACCTACCGGGGTACATTCAAAATAGTCGCTCATAGCTACTCCTGTTAAGCAGAAAGTAAAAGGATACTCGAGTATTCATCGGGAAATACATTCGAACAGATTCTGGATCTTACACAGATAACAGACATCTTCACTCCTGAGTTCAAGCACCTGATGTCGATACAGGAACCGTGTTGGCGCGTGTATCAAGTTCTGCGCGAATCCTTGTGTATTCCTCGGCCGTTAAACTAAAGCGCGTAAATGCAGCCGCGCCGATATAAAAGCACACTAGCGGTAAGCCGCCCATTAACAGCACAATGGTTTGCGTAACCAGTTCAGTTTGCTCGGCCACGTTCGGCTGGAAGTCTGACCACTGCAATGCAAACCCGACCAGCGCAATCATAACACCGGCGCCAAGCTTGGTCGCGAAACTCCAGCCGGCAAAATAGGCACCTTCTTTTCGCTCACCTGTGAGGTATTCATCGCAATCTATGATTTCAGACTTCAAGGAAAATCCCAATACATTGGCACAGCTTGAAGCCCCGCCCGCGATCAATGAACTGATCACCATTAACTGCCAGTCACCTTCACCGATTAGCATGACCAGGCCGTAGCCTGAACCGCTGGCAACGAATGACCAAAAAATCAGTTTGCGCTTATCGAAATAGCCCGCCAGCCATATCCAGCCGGGTACCATCGCTAAACTTGCGAGCATATTTGTAGCCATAAACCATGGCAACATGCCATCCATCTTGATGACGTACTCGACGAGAAACGGCAGGAGTACACCAATGCCGCCAACGCCGATGGCATCGATAAACACAATCAACAGTAACAGCCGGGCATGCGGATTGGCCAGTACATCACGCAGCGCACGATACGGGTTCGCCCCTCCACGACCTTTAAATGAGGCGCGCTCGGGCGGCAGTAATGAAACGCCAGTGAAGATGAGTATCAGTGTTAGTACGCCCAGTGCATAGGCCATCGCGGTGGCGTAAGCCGTGCCCTTACTCACAAGATAGGTGCCCAAAGTGCCCGCAATGAGCATCCCCACAATACGCATCAGTTGGCGCACGCCGAAGACTCTGTTGCGCTCGTTGGGTAGCAGTGTAATTTCTGCACCCAGCGCCATATGTGGCACGTCAAACATGGTATATGCGGTGTAGAATCCAACAACGGCCACACCAATCCAGAGACTTAGCTGGAAACCATGGAGAGACTCAGGTGGTGCCCACGCCATAATGCTGAATACGGCAAGTAGCGGCGCAGCGGCGCGCAGCCAGGGTCTTCGTCGACCGCTTGCATGTTCGGTCCGGTCGCTAAGATTGCCAATCAGCGGGTCGGAAACAGCATCCCAAAATTTTGCTATCAGGAAGATTGTGCCCACAACGGCAGGCGATGCGCCCAAGTCATCCACCGCATACTTCATGTACATTATTAGTACAAGTACATAGCCATACATGGCCGGGATCGCGGAGAGTCCGTATCCGAACAGGGCTTTGTTGGTAAGGAGTGCGGGCTGATTCACTGAGTATCCTTTACTGAGTCCTGGTGATGCAGGGGCTGCGAGCGCACTGCTGAAATTATTTCCTCAGAAAACCAGTTACTTGCGTCAATGTATTGGCTCTTTGAATCGCAGGGCAGGCTGATGTTGATCCAGCTTACGCCCAGCGCTTGTAGTTGTAGGCATTGCTCAAGAACCGCTTCTGCATTCCAGTTCATGCCTGAATGCATATCAAGGCCAAACGGAATCATGCAGATATCCAGCGGACGGCTTCGTTCAAACTGCTGTTCCAGTTGGCGAAGATCTTTTATAGCGTGTTCTAAACCCTCGATATCTGCCAATTCCTTGGTTCTAACATGGCTGGCGAGCTTGCCTTTCACGGGGAAGGGGAGCCAGCCATCACAGTATTGCGCAGCCCGTCGCATGGCTGCAGTGCTATTGCCGCCCATCCAGATCGGGGGGTGCGGATTTTGTATCGGACGGGGAAGGGCCGTATTGCCATCGGCTTGAAAATGCTTTCCCTTAAAGCTAAATGATTCTCCGCTCCACACTAACTTCATTACCTGCAGTGCTTCCTCCATTAGCTGCCCGCGCTCTTCTATATCTACGCCGCATGCTCGAAACTCACCCTCAAGGTATCCGGCTCCAACTCCCATGATCATACGGCCGTTGGAAATGGTATCCAGGCTCGCAGCCGATTTGGCAACGATCAGAGGGTTTCTATAGGGCAGTACCAGAATGTTTGTGAATAGTTTCAAGGTGGTGGTACAGCCTGCGGCACAGCTGAGAGCTACAAAAGGATCGAAACTATGGTGGCCACCCTTGGCGAGCCATCGGTCGTCAGGGGCTGGATGGTCGGTGACAAATGCGGCATCGAAGCCCAGTTTTTCGACATGTGTCGCACATTGGTTTATGCCCTGGGCAGAGGAAAATTCTGCCCCGAGATCGACTCGGTCTATCGGTAGTTGTACTGCAAACTGCATGTTACAGCTCCTTTCAATGCGTATGTCTCTTGTCGGCTTGACCTTGGTAGAGGCAATAGCGTGGTGCTATTTATCGCTACCAGGGTGACCTACTGAGTGGTGACAAAGGTGTTTGTTGGTAGCGCAATCAGATATTTTTCTATCCCTTGAGTCCGCTAAACAGCAGCTTGATCTGGTTGTCCACAATCTGTTCCTGTGAGTAGCGACTTCTGGGGCTGTACCAGGTGACCGTCGAAGAGATAAGATCCATGATCATTCGAAGTACCAAATTCATATCCAGATCTTTGCTGAAGGCGCCACTTCGAACCCCTTCCTGCAATACGCCATACCAGATGCGCTCAACCTCTAGCATCACCTCATTGACGTATGAGAATTCAGGATTGCGATTCAGGAATTTGCGCTCGTGCATAATCACGGTCAATTCTGAGGAGTTTTCCAGCGACACTTTGAGACCGGCAGTAATTAAGTTGGCCATTGTTTCAGTCACATCTTCGCTTTCAGCGAGTACGCTCTCATAGAGGGGGACTAACTTATCAACGAAGCGCCTGAGAAGATCGTGTAGCATTTCGTCTTTAGACTTGAAGTGATGGTAAAGACTGCCGGATAATATACCGGCGGCATCACCAATTTCACGAATGGAAGCTGCTTCAAACCCTCTGCTGGCAAAGAGTGCTGCGGCAACCTGGAGTATTTCCTCCCGACGGTTGCTGACGACACGCCCTCTTTTTTTAGGTTTGCTGTTCAAATGTTGGAGCTCCGTTGGTGGTTTAAAGCACAGGCTGTTCAGCATGGTTTGCTGCAAAACTATGCTGCCAGACTGTCTGCCGACAAGGCCACTTAGGCACAGCCAGAGTTTTGGCTGTGCAAATAGATATTCACTGGATCAGCTACTTCTAACCGTTTTTTATCAAACTATGAACCCGATAGTAAACCAACCGATTGCTTGGTTCAATAGCTGAGGTTACTATTTGCTTGCCTTATTCCAGAGGGGAAGTTGGATGCTGGGTATTGGATGGTATTCTTCTGTACGGGGACGAGGCGACCTGCGTTTTCCCGGGGTTGAGAAGTGTTTGGCTGAGGTTGAATCATGGATGTTGACAGAATAATGACAAGACTGAATCCGTGGGTGGTGAGCCTGTTGGAATCGCGCGTGCATGGTGTATTGAGTCGAGCCTTAATGGTGCTGCACGTTGAAGGTGCTCGCAGCGGGCGACGCTATAAGATACCAGTGGGCTATCAGCATCAGGACGATTTATTGATCGTGTTGGTTTCAAAGTCACGACGAAAAAACTGGTGGCGAAATTACAGGATCGAAAAACCAGTAACGGTTAGTGTTCGAGGTGAGCCAAAGTCCGGCGTGGCCTCGTTAGTGGATAAAGAGAGCGAGATGTTCAGGCGCTGCGTAACTACCACCTTTGCCAGAATTCCGGCTCTGTCGAAACAGTTTGGTATCGCTCGTGTTGGACCGGCGGGGCTTTCAAGTGAAGACTGGGTAGTCGTCAAATTGGAAGCAGAGGTGGTGGTAATAAAGTTATAGTTTGCGGTGGTGGTAGATCGGTACGCGGCGTTCTGTCCTCAACTCAAAAACCAGCGCCAAACCTGACTATCCTCCTGTTAAAGTGCCCAGGTTATTCTTGCGATACAAACCAGGCGGCATACCAGTCCAGCGTTTGAACGTTCGATTGAAGGCACAAGAGTCGTCAAAGCCCATTAAACTCGCCGTGGCAGTAACACTGAGCTCAGGGCGATGGAGATACCTGATCGCGGCGTTTTTGCGTAATTCATCCTTGATCAGTTGGTAGCTGGTACCTTCCTCGGCCAGTCTGCGTTGTAAGCTGGAGGAGGATATATGAAGGATTTCTGAGATTTTTTCTCTACTGGGAAATCCCTTGGTGAAATCAGAGCCCACAATAAAACGTATTTTGGCCATTATGCTTTTTAGACTATTGCGCGACATGATTAGCAATTCATACGGCGCTTCTTCTAACAGCTTTGTCAGAGACTCTTCAGTTTGCACAATCGGCCTGCGCATATGGTCGGCGCTGAAGCGAATCGTATTCTCGCTCTGACTGAATTGCACATCGCATTCGAATAGCATTTTGTAGGTATCGGACTCATTTTTACGTGACTCCATTAATCTCACTTCAGTTGTCTCAATAAACTGGCCCGATAGCCATGACCAAAGACGCAGTAGGAAAGATATGTCGTAGGCGTACATATCCTCTTTTTCACGCCCGGTGAAATTGATTGCCACCTCATCACCATATTGCTGGAAATTGAAACGCCATCCGGGATGGCCGTAGTGACGATAAAAGTCAGCCGTGCACTCAATTGCCTTTTTCATGCTGTTGCAGGACAGTAGTGCCAGACACATCAACCGTAAACCCGTTGTGGGCTCGGTCTCGTTCACGGGCAAGCCAAAAAGGTGGCACTGCGAATGAAGTGCCACCCGTCGTAGTAGTTTGCAATATAGCCGAACGGGAATGCGCGCATCCACCACTGTTGGATCGGTCGGGTTAAAGGAGAAATCCAGCCCATCGAGTAGTTGATCGATGTCACCCCCCTTTTTTTCCGCCGATAGCAGCAGACTCTTCACCAAGCGCACAGGAAGTGTTTTTTCGTTCATAGCTGATTCCTCGTGAACCACGTTGTCAATATCTCTAGTCTGGTCTGGTGAATAAGCCAACACTAATTCCAATTTCCCCAACGGCTGTATCTATCTTTGCGCCGAGATTCAAGCGACCGTGCTTGTCTCAGGATCGAATTTTATCGGCATTGATTTGATCCCGTTGACAAAATAGTCTCGAACATACTGCACAGGAGCGGCAAAGGTCGGGTTGCGCAAGCGCGGTAAAATTTCCTCAAACATCACATGCATTTCCAGACGGGCCAAATGGGATCCCAGGCAAAAGTGCTGACCGATGCCGAAAGCACGATGCTCTTTGTAGAGATCAGGCATATCCTTGGACCGGTTGATATTAAAGGACATCGGGTCATCAAAAACCCGCTCGTCGCGGTTAACGCCATGCCAGAACAAAATGACTTTGTCCCCCTTTTTAATCATCTGCCCGCCAACCTCGACATCGTCCATTGCGACTCGACGCATGCACAAGAAAGCGGCGTTATAACGCAGTATTTCCTCACAGGCATAGGGAATCAAAGAGGGATCATCCACTAGCATCTGCAGCTGATCTGGATGCTCCATTAGCAATCGCATGCCATGCGCTGTAACCGAGCGAGTACTTTCATTCCCCGCAGCAATCAGCATGAGGAAAAATGCGGAAAACTCATCGGAGGTCAATTTTTCATCATTGATCTCACCATCCAACAACGCACCAATAATATTATTGAGTGGCTTCTCAGCGTGCTGGCGCGCCAGTTCGGCAGCGTAAAGATACATATGGGCCGCCGCGTCCTGTGCCGCCATTCGATTATCATCACCTTCGCTCATGGAATCGTCTGCAGTAAAGAACATGGCGTTAGTCCAGGCAAAGAACTGTTTTCGATCTTCCTTGGGTACACCGCAGAGCTCCAGAATCGCAATAAGTGGCAGTTCAGCCGCTACTTCCTCTACGAATTCACACTCGCCGCGGGATGCCACATTATTGACAATTTCCTTCGCATATTGACGGAATTTAGCCTCGTAGGAATTCACCGTGGTAGGCGTAAAAGCGTTGCGAGCAATACGGCGTAGCTTGTTGTGTCGGGGCGGATCCATATTGACCAGCATCAGACGTTGTGACTCCAGGCTACCCTCGGCGGCCTCCATTGGAATCGCCGTACCCTCCTCGCTGGAGAACAACAGTGGCTGCTTGCATATAAAGTCCACTTCCTCTCGACCCTGAATAGCCCAATAGGGAATGCCGGTGATGGGATCATCGATTTTGACCACCTTTCCACCCTTTTCACGCACCTCCAGCATGGCGTCATGATGATTGCCGTGAACGTACAGATCCGGATCTAGCAAGTTGGTGTATGGGCAACTGGACATGGTCTCTCCTTATAAGATTTATTGGCCCGCTTTGCAGGTCAGTTGATGATTGATTGTGTGGATTTCAGGCGCTCAAAAGCCTGCCTTCAATGATGTCGAAAAAGACTTCTACGGCGTCGTGCATTGCTGTTTTTTGACTGGCGTGGTGATACAGGCACAGACCCATAATGGTGCCGAAAAAGAACATAGTCAGGCTCTCAGTACTACGCGTTGAAGAAATTTCCCCGGCCGCTTTAGCGTCGTCGAACACCTGCGTCAGGGCAGACAATACCGTGGTGGAGCGATTGGATAGATGAAGTTTTAAATCGGGTTCCTGCCGCACTTCCACCGGAAGGGAGGACAAAAAAGCCGTGGCTGCGGGATTGCTCTCATGCAGATTTACCGCTAATTGCAAAATCTGATGTAGCCGATCCTTGAATTCGTGGTTGTCGATTAAGGCGATACTGATCTTGGGTACCAGATCTTCATAAATGTGCTCCAGAGTCGCGGCATACAGTGCGCCCTTGGAATCAAAATACGGGTAGATTGCCGGACCGGTTAAACCGGCCCCTCGGCCTACAGCGGCAAAAGTGGTGGCGGTAAACCCTTTTTCGGTAAAACACTTCAGTGCACTGGATAGAATGTTGGCTTTTGTTTCGCCTGGGTTACGCTGCGATGGCCGCCCCAATTTGGCTTTCACCGGCGAGTCAGTACTCCTCGGGCCACCCGTACTCCCGGGTTGTTTGGCAGTGAGGGCGGTTGTGATTGTCAGGGGGGCTTCCCGGTTGGCCATAGCGAAACCGATTCTCCATCAGTAGTGGAATGACTGCAGTTCAGGCTGCGTCTATTATTTAATATACATGTCTATTAATTAAAGGAGCGACCAGAGTATAGGCCGCTCTTGAGGATTAATGAATACCTCTTACAATAAATTTTGGTTAATTATATCCATACTGAAGGTATGGATATGTGGGTGGCGAGGAGGCGCCTGATCGGCCTCCTCGCCATCAAACGGGCTCTCTAGATACGCTCAATAATAGTCCCGGTGCCTATGCTGGCACCGCAGCACATCGTGATCAGCGCGATATTCTGATCCTTGCGCTCGAGCGCGTGCAGAGCGGTAGCAATCAGGCGTGCGCCCGTAGATCCGACCGGGTGTCCCATGGCAATTGCGCCGCCCTGCGGATTGACGATATCCATATCCGGGTTGTAGACCCGGGCCCAGGACAGGCAAACGGCGGCAAAAGCCTCGTTAATTTCCACATGATCGATGTCGCCTATGTTCATGCCGCTTTTCTTGAACAGGGCGCGGGTGGCATCCACCGGACCGTCCAGCAGGTAATAGGGATCGGTGCCGACCACAACATTTGTGACAATGCGCGCCCTGGGCTTGAGACCGCGTCGTTTTGCCTCATCGACACTCATCCACAACACGGCGGCTGAGCCGTCGGACAATTGTGAAGACGTACCAGCAGTGTGATACGCCCCCTCATAGACCGGCTTCAGGCCAGCCAGGCCCTCCATCGTGGTGTCGCGCAAGCCCTGGTCGCGGCTGACGACTCGGGTCTCGCCTGTGAGGTTGCCGTCCTCACCGACGATCGGCGCATCCACTGAAATGACCTCTCGATCATACCAACCGTTGTCCCAGGCCTGTTTGGCCAGGAGCTGCGAACGAAGACCAAATTCCTCGAGCTCCAGACGGCTAATGCCACGATTGTCAGCAATCCGTTGCGCAGCGTGAAACTGTCCCTTCGCCTCATCCCATGGCCACTCGGTCGGCCTCGACCGCCCAGCCGGTTTATAGCGACCATTGTCGCCCAGACTTATGCGACTCATCGACTCAATACCACAGCCGATACCGATGTCGATGGTACCGTTATCGATTAGCGCCGCGATCATATGGTTTGCGGCCTGCGCCGAGCCACACTGGGCATCAACGGTCATCGCGCCAGGCGCGTAACCTGTGCCCATGGACAGCCACGCAGTCCTGGTGACATTGCTCGCCTGTTCTCCGGCTTGCGTCACGCACCCGCCGATGATCTGCTCAACATCGTCCGGGTTCACACCGGCCTTCTCGATCACGGCTCTCTGCGTTAACGCCAGTAGTTGCGACGCATGTAGGCCACTCAGGTCGCCAACTATGGCCCTTCCTCTGCCAATAGGTGTTCTTAACGCTTCTACGATGACGGCTTCAGCCATGAATTTCTCCTACTTAATGTTGGACGGTTACCAGTGTCGCACTGGTTGTATATGCTTTCTTTTGTTGGCGGCAGAAGCCGCCGTACAGGTTAATCTTGTGGTTTATAGTCCGCTGGAAGCGTAATGGTTTTGTACTCACAGAATGCAGCCAATCCCTCCGGCCCCAGTTCTCGTCCAATACCTGACTGTTTAAAGCCGCCAAAGGGGCTGTGGAAATCCATGCCCTGGCCATTGACTCCATAGGTACCGGTGCGAACCTGACGTGCGATATCGAGTCCTCGTTCCAGATCGCTACACCATACCGATCCGGATAGCCCGAAGTTGGAATCATTGGCAATGGCGACGGCCTCTGCCTCATCCTTATAGGGGATCACCACGATGACGGGACCGAAAATTTCCTCTTGGGCGATACGCATGCTGTTAGCCACATTGGAAAATACCGTCGGCTCGACATACCAGCCCTTATCCAGTCCTTTGGGACGGCCGCCGCCGATGGCGACGGTCGCTCCCTCTTCTCGCCCTATAGCGATATAGCTTTCGACTCGCTCACGATGATGGCGGGCAAAAAGCGGACCAATATCGCAAGCAGCATCCGCAGGGTCGCCGACATTCTGAGCGCCAACCGCTGCCACTAATGCCTCGACCGTTTCCTGATAGCGCGCTTGCGAGGCGAGGATTCGCGTCTGCGCAACACAGGCCTGCCCGGTGTTCATCATGGCCGACGGCAGGAGCTTGGGAATCACTGTAGCGAGATCACTGTCATCCAAAATGATTGCAGCGGACTTTCCCCCCAATTCCAGAGTGCAGCGTTTTATCTGTTCTCCGCAGATAGCACCAATCTTTCTTCCCGCGGCGGTACTGCCGGTAAAGGACACCTTATCAACGCCGGGATGGGACACCAGATACTGGCTGACATCGCGATCCGCCGGAACGATATTCACAACACCCGGTGGAATTGACGTCGTTGCCAGGGCCTCTGCAAGGGCGTAGGCATCCAGAGGTGTTTCCTGTGCCGGTTTCAACACGATCGTGCAACCAGCGGCCAGCGCCGGCGCCATCTTAAGCATTGCGGTGAAAAGAGGCACATTCCACGGGGTAATAGCGGCTACAACGCCCACCGCTTCCTGTCGTACTTTCACTGGCCCCATCATGCCCTGGCGATCCTGTTCAAAAGGAAAGCTTCTGGCCAGATCGGCAAAATAATCCAGCACCATAATCGGCGCAAACGTCTGGCCTGCGATGGAAAAATTAATGGGACAACCCATTTCCTGTGAAATAATTGAGGCCATGCCCGGGATGTCCCGCTGCAATGCCAGGGATAACTCTTTGATGCAGTCGGCGCGCTCAGACGCACTCATTCGAGGCCAGGGGCCGTGGTCAAACGCCTCCCGTGCAGCCATCACTGCGGTGTCAATATCGGCGTGCTGGGCCGCGGGGACGGTGGCAATGGTTTGCTCGGTTGCCGGATTGATTACCTCGAAGGTGGCGGTGGACGAGGGTGCGCACCATTCATTTGCGATAAAGAATCGATCGTAGCTTTTAACGGTAAATGTTTGCTCAGACATGACTTTATTCTCTGTAGTTATGACACTTTATGGAGTCCGGACAAGGCGATCTCCAGCGCTTTCGGGTAGGAAGGTTTACCGCTGGGCGCTCTGGGAACCTCGGTTACCACATGTAACTCGCGTGGAATCTTATAGCCGGCAATATGCTTGCGGGCCTCGTCCTGAGCGTCGGCCAAGCTTAGCAGGGTACCACTTTTGACCGATACAATGGCGGTCACTTTGCTGCCAAAACGTTGGTCAGGTGTTGCCACCACCAGACAATCATAAATACCCGGGTGGTTCTTCAGTGCCTGTTCCACCTCTTCCGGGAAAATCTTTTCCCCACCAGAGTTGATGCAGTTTGAGCCGCGGCCAAAAATGGTGATGCTGTTGTCATTCTCCAGACACGCTTCATCGCCCACCAATAGCCAGGTTTCACCATCGACCTGCACAAAGCTTTTCGCCGTTTTGACCGGATCGTTGTAGTAACCGGTTGGGATATAGCCGCTACGGGCGAAGATGCCCATCTCACCGGGAGCGACATGATGATGCGGTTGTCCCTCTATATCGCTAATGACGGACATAAACTTGCTTTTACTGACGTTGCCAAGCCCTTTGCCTTTTTTGCCACCGCCGTCTGCTCCCATGTTGCCACTCTCGGAGGAGCCAAACGAATTTCTGATGACGACTTTGGGAAGCAGTTGGCGAAACGCTTCCTGCTTGCTTTCGGAAAACACGGCTCCGCCCGAGCCAATACTATACATACTGCTCAAATCCCAGCGCTCAGGATTATTTTCCAAAGACTCCAGAAGGGGGGCGGCCATCGCATCACCGACAATCGCAATCGCGTTTATCTTCTCCCTTTCCACGATGTCCCACACAGTGTCGCCGACCAGAGAGCGTTCCGGATTCAATACCACGGTATTACCTGCCAATAACTGAATGCAGGCATACCACCAGCAAGAGCCGTGCATCAGTGGTGCCAAAGCCATAGTTGTCATGGGTGATGGGCCGACACGCGCGGTTATCTGCTCAGGGGATGTTATTGGGCCATCCGGATGGATAAGGCCGCCGCCGCCCAGTGCGGCAAAAAATACATTCTTGTGCGGCCACATCACACCCTTTGGCAAGCCGGTGGTGCCGCCGGTATACAGGATAAAAAGGTCGTCATCGGAGCGCTCGGAAAAATCGCGTTGCGCGCCTTGTTCCGCTAGCGACGATTCGTATTCCACCGCAGCAATAAGCGTGGGGTCACTGTCGTCGCCGTCTTCTACATATATGCAGGTGTGCAATTGCGGCACGGCTGACTGAATTGACGCAATATGTGGTACAAACTCGCGGCTATGAATGCACGCACGCATATCGGAGTTTTGGAATATATAGCTCAACTCTTCCTCAACGTAGCGGTAGTTTACGTTGATGGGGACTGCTCGAATCTTGAAGCACGCCAGCATACCTTCAAGATATTCATTACAGTTGTAGAGATAGAGTCCGACATGATCACCTGCTTTTACACCCCGGCTTGCCAAGAAGTGCGCAAGCCGATTGGCCCGCTGCTCCAGCTCAAGAAATGTCGATCGCTGCTCGCCACACAGCAGTGCCGTTCTGTCCGGGAAGTCATCTGCAACTAGCTCAAACAGATCCGCGATATTGAAATGCATGGTCATTTGTCCGGTCCTTTCTTATGTCTGTTTCTGGAATATGTTACAACGCTCTCGCCAGCTAGAATACGATGACACCGCGCGCATTGGCGTTATTCTTCATGTCTTCGAAAGCCTGGGGTGCTTCATCAATGCTATAGATTCGACTCACCATATCGTCCAGGTTCAATTTACCAGACTTGTATAGATCGAGTAGGCGGGGGAAATCTACCGGTGGATTGGCGTCGCCGTAGATGCACCCCTTTATGGTTTTCGCGCTCGCCGCTAACACCATGGCGTTATAGGAGACCGTGTCAGTCAGGGCGGCGATTCCGACAATGATCGCTGTGCCACCGCGACGTACGGCCTCGTAGGCCTGTTCCATCAATTTGGGTATGCCAACGGCCTCAAAGGCGTAGTCCGCCCCTTCGCCCGTGATCTCGTGAACTTTTTCCACAGGTGCATCACGCTCGGAGTTAATCAGGTGTGTGGCGCCAAAATGCTGAGCCATCTCCAATTTGCTATCGGCAATATCTATGGCAATGATTTTGTTGGCTCCGGCCAGCTTCGCGCCCTGGATAATGGACA
>JBBKWY010000031.1:0-20280 GCA_037969215.1 Halioglobus sp. | reverse complement strand
CATGAAGTCAGCTGTGCGGGGATGTAAATGATGATTCGTAGACTACGCGTACCGGTGGCTGCACCATGATGCCATCGGAGAAGACGACCGATCTGCACACACCGATTATCTACTGGTTTCGCCAGGATCTGAGGCTGCGCGACCTGCGCGGACTCAACGCGGCGATGACCACCGGGCGACCGGTACTGGCCTGCTACATTCTTGATGATGAGAGTCCGGGCCAGTGGCAAATGGGGGGGGCGAGTCGGTGGTGGCTACACCACAGCCTGGTGGCGTTATCGGCGGACATCGAGAAGACGGGTGGCCAGTTGTACCTTGCTCGGGGTAAGCCCGACACCGTTTTGGCGCGCCTTGCCAAGCAGTCCGGCGCGGATCTCGTGTGTTGCTCGCGGCAGTACGAGCCCTGGGCGCGTGAACTGGAAGAGGAGCTGTATGAGTTCCTTGGGGACCGCGGCGTCGAACTGAAGCGGTATAGCGGGTCACTGCTGTGGGAGCCGGAAACCGTCAACACGCTGGCCGGCACGCCGTTCAAGGTATTCACGCCGTTTTGGCGAAAGTGTCGCGGCCTGTCTGTGGTGTTGGAGCCCGATGTCCGCATCAGTTTCTCCCGGTGGTCTGACAAGCGAGGGCCTTCAGAGCGACTGAGCGACTGGGCGCTCTTGCCCAGTAAACCTGATTGGGCCGCTTCCTGGAACGAGCGTTGGCAACCGGGAGAGCGCCACGCGAATGCGAAGCTTGCGACTTTTCTCGAGGAGGTAGTGGGTGACTACAGCATGGGGCGCGACTATCCCGCACGCAGCGACACCTCACGGTTGTCAGCCCATCTGCATTTCGGTGAGCTTGCGCCCGCCAGAGTATTCCACGCCGCCCAGCAAGCCGGGCTGATGAATCCCGCGCTGCAACAGGAGACAGAAAAGTTCTTAAGCGAATTAGGGTGGCGCGAGTTCTCCCACCACTTGCTGTTTCATTTTCCAACCATGCCGGAGGAGCCATTTAAAGAAAAATTCGCCGTTTTCCCCTGGGTTGGCGGTGCCAGAGAACTGCGTGCCTGGCAACAGGGAAAAACAGGCTATCCGATTATAGATGCCGGTATGCGCGAGCTTTGGCAGACCGGTTATATGCACAACCGGGTGCGAATGGTCGTCGCGTCATTCCTATGTAAACACCTGCTGGTGGATTGGCGCGCGGGTCAGCGCTGGTTCTGGGACGCGCTAGTGGATGCCGATCTGGCGAACAACGCCTGTGGCTGGCAGTGGGTAGCCGGCAGTGGCGCTGACGCCTCACCGTATTTTCGCATTTTCAATCCGACCACGCAGGGGGAGAGGTTTGACAAGCAGGGTGACTATGTCAGGCGCTGGGTGCCAGAACTGAGGGCATTGCCGGATCGCTATCTTCACCAACCGTGGGCGGCACCAGCGCAGGTGTTGCAGGATGCCGGTATCGAATTTCCCACTCACTACCCAATGCCGATTGTCGATCATCGGGATGCCAGAGAGGCAGCGTTGGCGGCCTATGCGGACATCAAAGCACTGTAGATCCCATCAGCGTGAATAGCCTGGCTGTTGGTTTTCTGGCGAAATACGATCCTCACGGTGAGCCAAATCCATGCGCCAGCCGTATGCCCACCTAACGACGCTACGGAGTGCAACTACATGACTGTTTTACACGAAACTGTAGAAGTGAAACGCCCCATTGAGGAGGTGTTCGCCTACATCAGTGATTTCGCCACGACCGCCGAGTGGGATCCTAATGTCCTGTCCGCGCGTAAAGTAACCTCCGGCAGTCTCGCCGAGGGCACGGAGTTCGAAGTTGTATGCGCTCTGCCAGTAGGCAGTGTCACACTGCTGTATACCGTGGAGAAGCTGCAGGCCAATACCCACATCAAACTCAGAGGGCGCTGCGCGTTCTTCGAGGTACAGGACATCATCACGTTGTCTGGCACAGCCACCGGCACGGTTGTCAATTACCGTGCAGAGTTTCAATTCAAACGTTTGGTGGCAACTGTCGCTGCACTCTCCAGTAAAGGGCTACAGAAAATGGGCCGTGAATCTGTTGCGGGACTGGCCAGGGCATTGGAGGACAATTTCCCGCTGCAAGCGACCTCACGCCTCACCCGTGCGGCCGATCGGCTGGTGCTGCCCGGAGTGACGATGTTCTCACGCCTGGGGTATGTTCTGGGGCGCAAACATTTCAACCCGATGTCGGCATATGTCAAAACGAGGCACATGCTAATCACCGGTGCATCTTCCGGGCTGGGTTACGCCGCCGCGCTGGAGCTGGCACGGCGGGGGGCGCGGCTGACACTGGTCATGCGTAATCGCGAGAAGGCTGAAAGCAGGGTTGCAGCGATCCAGCGTGAAACTGGCAACTCGGCGATAGAGTATGAGATCGCCGATTTAAGTCTGATGGGTGACGTCGATGCTCTGGTGGCGCGCATGAAGAAACGCGGTGAACCGCTCGACGTGCTGATTAACAATGCGGGCGCGCTGTTCAATCCGCGGGCTGAGACCGCCGAAGGGTTGGAGCAGAGTTTTGCGCTGCTGTTACTCAGCCCCTACCGTTTAACTGAGGGGTTAAAGTCTCTGCTCGCGAAAGCGCCAGACCCGAGAGTGATCAATGTTGTGTCAGGCGGTATGTACAGTGAAAAGCTGAAGGTAGACGCGTTACAGATGCCGGACAACAGCGAGTACTCCGGCAGTACAGCTTACGCACGGCAGAAACGCGCGCTGATGGTGCTGACGCAGACGTGGGCAGAAAAATGGGCTAAAGCGGGTATTGCCGTCAACGCCATGCACCCCGGTTGGGCCGACACGCCCGGTGTGCGCGAAGCACTGCCGCAGTTTCGCAGGCTAACCAAAAGTGTGCTGCGCTCTGCGGAGGAAGGAGCAGACACTATTGTGTGGCTGGCCGTTGCCACCGAAGCCGGTGATGCCAGTGGTGAGCTATTCCTCGACCGTCAAATACGCCCTGCGCACCTGGTCAGGTCAACGCGTGAAGCAGCGGGCGAACGCGACAATTTGCTTGAGTTGCTGGAGGGAATGCGCATCGCGAGTTCCGCACTCTGAAAGGCGGCTTCGCTGCGGATACTCCCATAGTGGGTTGTGAAGGTGTTGTGGGTTTGTCACAGTAATTCGTGTGGAGGGCAATTTTTATTAGGTGGATTCTTTGCTACCAAACGGTACGATACGCGGGAGATACGATAATAACCGTTAGAAGGAATCCGCTGCTTTATGTTCTTGGTTACAATCCGGCGCCAATGCCGCTCGCGCGGCCTGGCAATACTGCCCTGCGTTCTGCGCACTGCCTCACTTGTCGGTTTGCTGTCGCTGGCCGCCTGCGGTGACACACCTGCGCCCGCTATCGAGGATACGCCGGCGGCGCACATCGTCGAGGTCACGGTACAGAAACTTATGCCACAGACCTTGCAAACGACCATTAATACGTTTGGTGTGGTGGAGGCGCTTGAAGAAGTCAACGTAGCGGCTGAGCTGTCCGGCACTGTCACCGCGGTGCACATCAATGAAGGCGACCGCGTGAAGGCCGGTCAGTTACTGCTGGAACTTGATCCCGAGAAACGCCAGTTTGCCGTTGAACAAGCTCAGCAGCAGGTACAGCACGCCGAGGCAGCATTAAAAGAGGCGCGCTTGAAACTGCAGCGCCGGCGGGATCTGGCGGAGAAAGAAACTATTTCCAGAGAGGTGGTCGACAGCGCGCAGTTGGCGGTGGACCTGGCTACCTCTGCTTACCAACAGGCGCTTTCCAGTGCGCAATTGGCGGAGCGCGAACTCGCCGATACCCGAATTTTTAGCCCCACCGAAGGTCTGGTAGATGTTCGCGCAGTGGAAGTTGGCGAGCCGGTACAGGTGGGGGCCAGCCTGATTACCCTGCAGGCGGTGCAGGGCCTGCGTGTGCAAACCTGGGTCAGTGAAGCCGATATCGCACGTATCAGGGCGGGCGATCCGGCGCGGGTGACCGTGTCGGGACTTGCGGGCAGGGAGTACGATGCCAGCATTGAGTGGGTCGGCGTCAACGCGGATTCTGCTACCGGTAACTTTCCCGTGAAACTTATTTTGGCAGGCGAGACTGACGCGCTGCGACCGGGCATGACCGCCAGCGCTGAGCTACAGGGTATTAATATTCCCGATGCACTGCTGCTGCCGGAGGCGGCACTGGTGGATCGCAACCGGCGGCGGGTGGTGTTTGTAGTGGAAAAGGGTGTGGCGTATCTGCGCGAGCCTCTACTGGCTGCCGGCTTCAGCAATCGTCTTCAGATTTTGCAGGGACTTGCGGCGGGCGACCAAATAGTTGTCGCCGGGCAATCCCTGCTGCTTGACGGTGATGCAGTCACCGTGCGCAGCGAAGACTAGTTCCTATGCGATATCTGATTAGCTGGTTTGTCGACAGACCGCTGGTGATCAATATGATCATGGTGATGGTCTTTATGCTCGGTTATATGACCATCGCCGACATGCGCTATGAGTACAATCCCAATGTTGATATGGCGGTGGTTAATATCACCACGATCAAGGCCGGTGCCGGCCCAGAGGAAGTGGAGCTCGCGATTACCCTGCCGCTGGAAGAGGAGCTGCTGGAAGTAGAGGGCATCAAGAAACTGTACTCCAACAGCATGGAGAGCCTGTCGGTTATCACGCTCAATCTGGATCTTGTTACGGCGGATAAGCAGGACATCATGCGCGACATCCAGCAGGCGGTGGACAGGGCGGCGGCGCGATTGCCCAATGACCTGCTGGAGAAGCCGCTGGTTGAAGCGCTATCGGCGGCGGTTACGCCGGTGATGGAAGTTCATGTCACCGGTGATGTCCCCGAAGCATTGCTGCGCGATGTGACGCGCAATGTTGCCGATGGCCTGCGCGAGGTGGACGGTATTGCCAGCGTTGAGAAGCTCGGCTACCGACGTCCGGAAGTTCGGATCATGCTGGAGCCGGAGAAATTGGCGCGCCTGGGTGTGAGCCATGACGAGATCATCGCCGCGATACGCGCGCGTAATTTGCGCGACAGCGGTGGCGCTATCGATTCTTTCCTGGCAGAGAAGAAGATTATCGCCGTGGGTCAGTTCCGCGACCCGCGGGAGGTTGAAACGGTAGTGGTGCGCTCGGGGGCACCGGGTAATACTGTTTTGCTGCGCGATGTCGCCACGGTGGTGGCGGATTACGAAGACTGGGAGGTGCAGTCGCGCGTCGATGGCCGCATGAGTATCTCCCTGCAGGCGCGCCGAAAAGCGCGCGCTGATGAAGTGCACACAGCGGCCAATGTACGCGCTTTCGTCGAGGCATTTCCTGTGCCGGCGGGGGTCGAGCTGGTGATGGTGGCAGACATCTCGCGTCTCACCGCCAATATGCTGGAAGTGCTCGGTGGGAATGCCATCCTGGGTTTGATCTCGGTGCTGTTGCTGCTCTGTTACTTTCTGGAGCTGCGCGTCGCACTCTGGGTTGCAGTGGGTATTCCTTTTGCGGTGTGTCTTTCCTTCTTAGGGCTGGCAGCCATCGATGTCACCATCAACGCGATGAGCCTGACCGCTATTGTGCTGTTGATGGGCATCCTGGTAGACGATGCCGTAGTGGTCAGTGAAAACGTGCAGCGACTGCGGGTCGAGGGCGTGGGGGCGCGCGAGGCCAGCATTCTCGGCACTGCGCAGGTGGCGCAACCGGTTATCTTCAGCGCGGTTACCACCATGTTGGCGTTTGCGCCACTGATGTTTTTCGACGGTCCCAACGGGGAGTTTATGATGCCCTTTCCGTTGGCCGTCATCGTGCTGTTGATGGCATCGTTGTTCGAGAGCCTGTGCTTGCTCCCGGGCCACCTCTCTCACGTACCCGTGCGTGAGGTGAAGGAGCGCGCTCGCGCGTTTGAACGTTTGCGCGAGTTTTATCACCGTCGTATCAGTGGCTGGTTACAGCATCGCTACCTGACGCTGTGCGCCTTCGTTGCTGTTTTTATTGGTGTCATGATGATCGGCTACCAGACCATCAATTTCAGTATGTACCCCGATGTCGATATTGATACCGTACAAATCAAGGTCGAGATGCCTGTCGGCAGTCGCTTTGAAGAAACTGTGGCCGCTGTGTCACGTATGGAAACTGAGCTGCGCGGATTTGTGGCGGCGGAAGATTTACTCGCCATCACCAGCCAGGTGGGGCATCACGATACCGATTTTTACGGTACGACCGAAGGGCGTAACCACGCCTGGGCGATGATCGCGATCCAGCTCGAACCGTTGGGTCGTCGCAATGGCGATACTGATACCCGTGAACTCGTCAAAACACTGCAGGCCTGGGCAGACGAACAACAGGGCTTCGACTCACTGGTGGTGCAAGCCATGACGGATGTTCCCGTCATGGGCAAGCCGGTGCAGGTCGAGGTGATTGGCAGCGGGGATGAACGTTACGCGGTGGCGGAGCAGCTTCTGGCGCACCTGCGAGAGAATGACGCCGTCACCAATAGCTGGAGCAGTATTAATGCCGGTAAGGATGTGATCGAGCTGGAGGTGAACCACGCGCTGCTGGCGGCACGTGGCCTGACCATGGAGCAGTTGGTCCGTGCTATGCGGGTCGCCGTCGATGGCCTGCTGGTGGATGAATTGCAGACGCTGGATGAGCGTGTGCGCTATCGGCTGCAGTTGCCGCTGTCAGCCGCAGGAAAACTGGCAACGCTGGAAAATCTCGCGGTGGTGAACGCCAATGGTGAGGCCATTTACCTGAAATCCCTGGCGCAGTTTTCTCTGCGACCCGGTGAGGCGGATATCAAGCACTATTTCGGCAAGCGCACCGTGACCGTGTATGGCGAGATTGACGCTGAGTTGGCTAGCGTCGAGTCTATCAACCACGACGTGGCACAGTGGATAGCCCAGCAGGGTTGGCACGAGCGCTATCCCAAGCTGCGCATACACATGGGCGGTGAGTTGGAGGAGCAGGGTGAAATGTTGGGCGATTTGGGCGTGGCGGCAATTATTTGCCTGCTGTCGATTTTTGCCGTGTTGGTGGTGCTGTTCAATTCAATGTCGCAACCGTTGCTGATCATGCTCAGTATTCCCTTCGGCATGGTGGGTGTGGTGCTGTGCTACTCCGTGCAGGGCTTGTCGATGGGGATTATGTCGATGACCGGCGTTATCGGTCTGGTCGGTGTGCTGGTCAATGATTCTCTGGTGCTGTTGCATTCACTCAATGAGGAGCGTCGTGAGCGTGGCACATTCCTGTCGGCAATAGATGTTGCCGCAGTTGCCAAGCGTCGCTTCCGACCCATCCTGATCACGTCTGTGACAACTGCCGTCGGCTTGCTCCCCACGGCCTACGGCATCATGGGCGAGAATAGTTATATCAGCCCGATGGTGATGAGTATGGCCTGGGGCGTGGTGTTCGGCGGCCTGGTCTCGCTGGTATTGTTGCCGGTGATGTATATGGTAGAGCAGGATGTCCGGGCAAAGTTGGGGCGCAGCTAACCTATCAGAGCTGACGGCGCGCCGCGATCCATTTTTTCTGTTGTGCCATTACCTTGCGCGTTGCTGCAAATGGCGTCATGTCCGGCTCGGCCTTGCCGGTATGTCCCAGAGTATCCAGTTGTGCGTAATACCAGTACTGCACCCCAAAGGTGGCCATAGTGCGTAGGGTTTTGATCCGGTTGAGAAATGCCAGCCAGGTTGGAAAAAAGGCGAGTTGTGCCTCATAACGTGGAAGTTCCGCAAGGCCCTCCAGTAGTCTGCTCGGTGCATCGGTCATCACGCACATTGGTCTTCCCACGCCGATCAGGCTCGCACCACCGGCACTGATGGCCTGCTCCATCACATCACGCCGCCTGAATCCGCCGGTCACCATCAGTGGAATGGAAACTTTTTTCTGCATAGCCAGCGCGAAGTCGACGAAATAGGCTTCGCGCATCAGTGTGGATTTCGCGACGTGTTGCGGCTCTTCTTGCTCAATGCCCTCGGCGCCCAGCAATTTTGGCTGCTCGTAGGTGCCGCCGGATATTTCCAGCATATCAATGCCCGCGGCTTCTAACCACTGTGCGACCTGTAAGCTGTCTTCAAAGGCAAAGCCGCCTTTTTGGAAATCGGCGCTGTTAAGTTTGACTGAGACCGGGAAATCCGGCCCTACAGCCGCCCGTACTGTTTTTACTGCGTCCAGCAGGGCACGTGCGCGGTTGGCCAGTGCTCCTCCGTATTGGTCGGTGCGCAGATTACTGCGCGGGCTCAAAAACTGTGACAGCAGGTAGCCGTGCGCAGCGTGAACCTGCACCCCGGTGAAGCCGGCGGCTTTTACCGCTGCTGCACACACACCAAAGCGCCTGACGATGTCTTCGATCTCGGGAATGGTCAGTGCGACGGGTTCGCCGAACTGGCCGCCCGGCAAGCCGATTTTAACCGGCGAGGGCGCTTTCGGGTGCGGGTTGACGTTTTTCTGTGTCTGCCGCCCGGCATGGCTGATCTGTGCCCAGAATTGATTCCCATTGCGGGTGGCTGTTTTTGCCCAGCGCGACAGTGCCGTGTGCATTGCCTCGTCCGGCTCGCGGTCGACAATCACATTGCCTGGACGCTCCAGGTGATCGCCGTCAATCAGGATATTGCCGGATAACAGCAGGCCGGCGCCGCCGTCGCTCCACAGGCCATACAGTCGCTCCAGTTCCGAGGTTGGTAAGCCTGCAGGATCTGCCAGCCCTTCGGTCATGGCAGCCTTCACAAGGCGGTTGGACAGGGTGCTGCCGCAGGGTAGCGTGAGGGGTTGCGCGAGAAGTTCTGACATGGCGGGTCCTGATGCGGTCGTCGCCGAGGGCGAGGCCTGATTATTCGTCATTTGAAGATAGGTGCGAACAAAGTGCGCGGCAAAGGATGACAGTCTAACAGCGACTGAACTGTGAAAGAACCGGATGACACCCTGTGAAGGTGGATTGCTCGGCGCAGTGCTGCGCAATAGGCCGGTAAGAGTTACAAGGTATTTGTAAAGTTTTCCGGCGATAAATGAACATCTTGCCGTTCTGAGAGAGGGGCGATCATGCTAGCCCGCCTTGCCGCCGGGTAAGGCCTCAGAGTCTGGCTCCTGTCCCAGCGCGCGCATGGCATTATGGACGTCCTGCAGCGTTGTTGTGGCAGTCGCGGGCATATTTTCCTCGGTGGCAACTTCCAGTTGCCGAACTTCAAACTCCCACTCTTTAAGTGCGATCAGTTTTGCGCTGGTCTGTAGCGCTTTGCTGTCGACAATCCCCATCGGACTGGAGAAGTACGTTGCGGGGTTGGAAATGAGTTCCGTTATATCTTGTTCATGCATGATTGGGCTCCGTTGTCCCTGCTGCGGGATTAATGTTTTTAACGCCTCCGGAGTGAGCTGGAAGGTCGCTGAGGTTTGTTCGGTTACAGCAGCAATAGTTGTGCCAAGTGCAAGAGGGAATTGCGCATGTGCATCTGCTGTGCGGAATCTGGAGTCGCTTAAGTTCAAGAATGGCTTTGAGCTTGGTCAGCTTCAGCGGGCCGGTATTTCTGGATGCAGCCTATTTATTTGGGCGGGTGTCCTGGGGCATCAGTCTTGGGGGGGTCAATGGGGCGATCCAGAGTCCCTACATCAAGGATGGGTGAGGCGTCGATATGGTCGGCATCCATCATGCAAGCCACACGTTGCAGGGCGCTGGTGATCATGCTCTGTTCCCAGTCCTGTAGATCGGCGAACTGCCGGGCAAATTGTTCCTGCAGGGGTAGGGGGGCGTCTCGTAGCACCTGAAGACCCTGGTCGGTGAGGTAGGCGTGAACCCTGCGCTTGTCTACGGTCGAGCGTTCGCGAGAAATTAATTCGCGCTTTTCCAGGCGATCCAGAATGCTGCTGACGGTCGCCTGGCTGAGGCTAACGGCGCTGGCAATTTCTCCGAGAGTCACACCTTTGGTGCTGCTGATGGCCTGCATGATTAAAATCTGCGGGGCTGTAACACCTGCCGTCTTGGACAGGTGTCTCGAATGGAGATCTGTCGCGCGGATGACGCGTCTCAGCGATGTCAGGACTTCAAGTATTCTGTCCAACTGGTTTTCCCCTAAGTGCCCTGAAACGGGTCGTGCGAAATTATACGCGTTAGTGATAGGAATAGCCTTGTGAGAAGTGAGTCGGGGTGGCATCGGCCAGGTAATAGTTCTTCATCACTCTGGGGGTATTACTGAAAATAATACGCCTCTACAGCTTAAATATAGTTAGTACCATAAGTAATATTATGTACACAATTGCAGAGTATAGGCTCTTTTACTTGAATTTCTAGCCATTATTAGTATAATTCGCTTCTATTATTACATAGTGAACTAAACATTAGGGCTGATACTATCTGTGAGCAATAAACTGACAATACTACGCCGACCTGACTCCACTGATGGCAGCGCGCTCCACGCGCTCATTGGTGCCTGCCCTCCGCTGGATGAAAATTCCATGTACTGCAACCTATTGCAGTGCACGCACTTTTCAACCACTTCGGTGGTCGCAGAGAGTGGCCAGAAGTTGGTCGCCGCCGTCAGTGGCTATCTGGTGCCAGGGCGCGAGGATACGTTGTTTGTTTGGCAAGTGGCGGTCAGTGAGGCCGCGCGAGGGCAGGGGCTGGGAGGCAGGATGTTAAGCGAAATTCTGGCCCGCCCGGAATGCAGTGGTGTCACTTACCTGGAGACCACCGTGACGGCGTCTAACGAGGCTTCCTGGGCTCTCTTTCGGGGATTTGCACGCCGCCAGGGCGCTGTGCTGGAAGAGAGTGATCTGTTTGAGAGTGCCATCCATTTCGATGGCGAGAAACCGACTGAAATACTGGTGAGAATTGGGCCGCTGGGGAAACAACCCGGCGTTGAACTGGGCCCCGACACCACAAAAGTTAACAAGGAGATGACTGCATGAAGATTTTTGAAGAAATTGAATCGGAAGTACAAAGCTACGCTCGCGCCTTTCCGCGCGTTTTTAACAAGGCACAGGGCGAATACCTCTATGACGAGGATGGCACTCAGTACCTGGACTTTCTCGCCGGTGCCGGCACCCTGAACTACGGTCACAATAACCCGTTCTTTAAGGAAAAATTGCTGGAATACATCAGTGAAGACGGGATTACCCATGGTCTCGACTTACATACCCGGGCCAAAGGTGAGTTTCTGGAGGCCTTTAACGAAAAGATTCTCAAGCCGCGCTCCATGGATTACGTCGTGCAGTTTACTGGGCCGACGGGCACCAACGCGGTAGAAGCCGCGCTCAAGCTCGCTCGGAACATCAAGGGCCGTGAGAACATTATTTCTTTTACCAACGGCTTCCATGGTGTAAGCCTGGGCGCACTGGCAGTCACGGGGAACTCTCATCACCGCGACGCATCGGGTGTGTCGCTGAATGGCACCACCCGAATGCCCTATGACGGGTACCTCGGGGACGATTTTGACACCACGGCTTATCTGGACAAAGTGCTGTGCGATTCAAGCAGCGGCGTGGATGCTCCGGCGGCTGTTATCGTGGAGACCGTGCAGGGCGAAGGCGGGATCAATGCTGCGTCATTTGAGTGGTTAAGAAGCCTTGAAGCTGTGTGCCGAAAGCATGACATGTTATTGATCGTAGACGATATCCAGGCGGGTTGCGGTCGCACCGGCACCTACTTCAGCTTTGAAGAGATCGGCATCAAACCTGACATCGTCACGTTATCCAAGTCTCTGGGCGGCTACGGGCTGCCATTTGCCGTGGTATTGATCAAGCCGGATCTCGATCAGTGGAAGCCCGGCGAGCATAACGGCACATTCCGCGGTAACAATTTTGCGTTTGTCACGGCCAAGGCGGCCATCGATCACTACTGGTCCGATGATGCCTTCGCCAACGAAATCAAGCGCAAAGGGCTCTATGTGTCGCAGCGGCTTGAATCGATCGTCGCCAATCACGGCGATGGCAATTTTACAACGTGCGGACGGGGCATGTTCCAGGGCATCAATTGTGTGAATGGTGAACTGGCAGGCGCTATTACTCGGCAGGCGTTCAAGCATGGAATGATAATCGAGACGAGCGGTGCAGAGGACCATGTGGTGAAATTCCTGTGCCCGCTAATCATCTCAGATGAGAACCTGAAAAGGGGTCTGGATATTGTTGAACAGGCGATTCTTGAAACGTGTGACAAAGCCAGCGAGATACCGGAGGCGATAGACTATTTCGAAGAGCCTCGGAAAATTGCCTGAGGTCACTTTCAGGGAAAATCTCTTTCAACTACGCAAGGTAGCCCTAACATGATAGTAAGAACATTGAGTGAAGCTGAAGAAACTTCACGTCGAATTGTCTCACCAGACGGCAACTGGGAAAGTACACGTTTGTTGCTCAAGGGTGACAATGTCGGTTTCTCATTCCACATCACGACCATTTATGCGGGTGCGGACTTTCGCATGCATTATCAGAATCACCTGGAATCAGTCTACTGTATATCGGGAGAGGGCGAGGTAGAGACACTCGCAGATAACCGCAAGTACCCGATTGCTCCAGGGACAATGTACGTGTTGGACAAACACGACGAGCACATATTGCGTGCCCGCAGCGAAATGAAAATGGCGTGTGTGTTCAATCCCCCGCTTAGCGGCAAGGAAATTCACAACGCGCAGGGAGCCTATGAGCTGGAGGCAGAAGAGGTAGACGGATGACCGCGGACACAGCGATTTCAGCAGTTTCGCGCCGCTTTATTCGGCCAGTACAGATTGGTGTCCGCACGATGTCCACAACTGGCGGTTGTGTCGGCGCAACCACTAAGCGGGAGAATCGTTAATGAATTCGCACACAGTAGAAAAAATCGGTGGCACGTCCATGCTCGACTACGCCACCGTACGCGATAACATTATTCTTGGTCGAGACAGCACGCGCGAACCCTATGGCCGCATCATTGTGGTCTCGGCTTATGCCGGTATCACCAATAGGTTGCTGGAACATAAAAAGACGGGTTATCCGGGCGTCTTTGCGCTGTTTGCGGGTAGCGAACTGGAGCGCAGTTGGCGCGACGAAATGGAATTGTTGCGCGACGAGTTGTATGCGCTCAATCAGGAACTATTTGCCGACACGCTGGGTGTCGAGCGCGCCAATCGATTTGTTGGAGAGCGGCTGGATTCAGCCGCCGCGTGTTTGGATAATTTGCACCAATTGTGCCGGCATGGTCACTTCGCGCTGGATGTACACTTGGCGACGGTGCGCGAAATGCTGTCCAGTATCGGTGAAGCACAGAGCGCCTGGAATACCGTACAGTTGCTGCAGCGAGATGGTATCAACGCTACATTCGTGGATCTGACAGGCTGGCAGTCGGAAGAACATATGTCGCTGGACAGCCGCATTCAAAAGGCTTTTCAGAACCTGGACTATTCCTCTACGCTACCGATTGTCACGGGCTACGCCCACACCCAAGAAGGCCTGATGTCGAGCTTTGATCGCGGTTACACGGAAATGACCTTCAGTCGAATTGCCGTTCTGACCGGTGCCAGTGAGGCCATCATTCACAAGGAATTCCATTTGAGCAGCGCTGACCCTGCACTGGTGGGAGAGGCCAACGCCGTTCCTATTGGCAGAACAAACTACGATGTGGCTGATCAACTGGCAAACCTCGGTATGGAGGCGATTCACCCTAGAGCCGCCAAGGGCTTGCGCCAGAATGATATTCCGTTGCGGGTCAAGAATACCTTTGAGCCCGAGCACAGTGGCACTCTGATCACAGCTGATTATGTCAGCAAGACGCCATGCGTAGAAATCATTGCCGGCAGTAAGGGAATTTTTTCGCTAGAAGTGTTTGACCAGAATATGGCGGGCCAGAACAATCAGCACGATCAGAATATTTTGACTGTGATAGGCCGATTCAAGGCACAGATTGTCTCCAAGGATATCAACGCAAACACCATCACCCATTATCTTTCCTGCAACCTGAAAACGATCAAGCGGATCCGGCGTGAACTCGAAGCGCTTTACCCGGAAGCTGAGATCGATCAGAAGAAGGTCGCCATCGTTTCCGCGATTGGCAGTGATCTGCGAGTGAATGGCATCCTGGCCAAAGCAGTGAAGACCCTCGCAGAGGGCGACATTGGCGTCCAGGCCATGCATCAGTCGATGCGACAAGTGGATATGCAGTTTGTCGTGGAAGAGTCAGACTACGAAGCGGCCATCAAACGTATGCATGAGGTGCTGGTCGAGGTTCACGACCACGGCTTGGCCATCTGCGCCGCCAGCGTCTAGATAGCAGCGCACTCGGATGATCGTATCGTTTGTCGGGTTCCTGCTGATGTTTACTCTCATCGGTATCTCCTCGGCAAAGCTCAGTCGTGGCACGGGGGCTGATTACTATCTGGCGGGAAGCTCCGTCAAGCCCTGGTTGACCGGTTTATCGGCAGTCGCCACCAACAACAGCGGCTATATGTTCATTGGGGTCATCGGGTATACCTACGTTACTGGCTTTCCGGCGGTATGGTTGATGGTCGGCTGGATTACCGGGGATTTCCTTGGCTCACTGTTTGTGCACGCGCGTCTGCGCGCAGCCACAGAGAAAAGCGGGGAGGTCAGTTACGCCGGGGTATTGAGTAACTGGTATGGCGCGGCCAATTCCGGCTTGCAGCGAGTGATAGGTGCTATCTCGATACTGTTTCTGCTTGCGTATGCCAGCGCCCAACTGGTTGCGGGCTCCAAGGCCCTGTATGTACTGTTCGACTGGCCCGAATCGGCGGGCGCTATTCTGGGCGCAGTACTGGTGGTGACATACTGTATGGCCGGCGGGATTCGCGCATCGATCTGGACTGACGCGGCGCAATCCGTCGTTATGATTTTCGCTATGGGGCTACTGTTAGTGGTTGCCGTTGATGCACTGGGAGGCGTCTCGGCAGCACATGCCGAAATGCAGAAAATACCGGAGTTCACTAATTGGTTTCCAACTGATTTGTTGCTGCCTGGCATATCAGGCGCTGTTCTGTTTGCGGTGGGCTGGATGTTTGCCGGCCTGTCGGTGATCGGCCAGCCGCATGTGATGGTGCGATTTATGGCGCTGGACAGTGTTGCCAACATGCGTCGCGCCAAAATCTGGTACTACCTCTGGTTCACTGCCTTCCATGCGATGGCAATTGCCGTTGGGCTGCTTTCGCGCATTTATCTTGCGGATACATCGACTTTCGATGCGGAGTTGGCATTGCCCACCATGGCATTGGAACTGCTGCCTGCGCCTTTGGTAGGGCTCATCCTTGCAGGCGTATTCGCCGCCACCATGTCTACCGCAGACTCTCTGGTGTTGAGCTGCTCTGCGTCATTGACCCACGATTTGATGCCGCACAGGAAGGTATCACCTGTATTGATCCGTTTATCTACCGTGGTCATCACGGCAGTGGCCCTCGCGCTGGCGCTGGCTAACAATCAAAGCGTTTTTAGTCTTGTGATTATGGCGTGGTCGGCGTTGGCGAGCGCGTTTGCGCCATTGTTGATTGTGCTTTGTCTGGGTAGAAAGCCAGATCAAACCACAAGCCTGATCGCAATCGCGGCTGGTCTGATCGTCGTGTTTGTGTGGCGCCAGCTGGGTTGGGAGCAGTTTATCTATGAAGGGCTAGCCGGAATGCTGACGGGACTGATAATTCTGTTTCTTAGAACAGAGTCACCAGCAAAGCGTCAGCAGTAGCGGCCCGAAAGTGGATTACACCTCGTCCTCGTGCTCCGGTCCGCGCGGATCGAGGTCAAAGCTGGCCGGGGCGACTTCCGAGGCTGCCGCTGAGAAGGGCACCTGTTCCGACACTTCGATAACCCTCGTATCGCGCAGTTGTAGCGCTAGATAAGCCAGGAATACTGCGCAAACAGCACCGAAGGACCAGAACAGTGCCGGGGCGCCCCACACGTGCATTAACTGACCGAGAGCGAGTGGCGCGACCAGTCCCCCAATCGCATTTAGCATGAGTACCGACGTGCCAATCTGCACGAACTCCGAGCCCTGAGCCACATCTGCAGCGGTGGCCAGCGAAATCGCGTATATCGGCATGACCATGGCGCCAAACAGGAAAACGACAGGCAGATGCCATGTCTGTCCTACACTTAGTGCCACGGCAATAGATGTGAGCGTGCCGCCCAGGCAGAGAAGCAGCAATACCTTGCGTCGGTCCATGCGGTCGGACAGCAGCCCTATCGGATATTGCAACAGCCCTCCTCCAATAATGGCAGTAGTGATAAACCAACTGATGTCACTCTGGGATTCGCTGTTTTTACGAGCGAAAATGGCGCCGAGTGACCAGAAACTACCCACTACCAGTCCCGACAGTAGTGCGCCGGCGAACGCTGACCGTGAGCGCTGGTATAGCAGCCTGAAACCTACTCGAGTAGCCGCGACTGGCGCCGGGGCGAGCTTGCTGGTCAGCCCCACCGGCACTATAGCCAACGCCAGAAAAATCGCCGCCAGAGTAAAGGGCGTGGACGAAGACACGGGGCCCACGTTGATCAGCACCTGGCCCAGTGCCATGGACATGAGCAGGATGAAAGTATAAATCGATAGTATGCGCCCGCGGGTTTCCGCGGTCGCCTGGTCGTTGAGCCAGCTCTCTATTGCGGTATACAGGCTGGAGATAGCCACCCCGGTGAGAAAGCGCAACAGCATCAGGAATTGCCAGTCATCCAGCATATCAATGCCCAGAATCGCACTGGTCATTATTGCCGTGAGAACGGCAAAGACGCGGATATGCCCGATTCTCGCGATAACGGTGGGTATCGCGATGCATCCTACGATGAAGCCGAGGAAGTAAGACGACGCGCTCACCCCTATGATGAAGTCCGACAGACCGTTGGCGCTGGCGCGCAACGGCACCAGGGTGAGCTGCATGCCGTGACCGATGAGTAACAGTGCGGTAGAAAGTAATAGGGAGGAAACTGTGGCTAGAACTTTGACGGGAATATCCTCAATCGATGTATTGTGTGCCATTTGAACGTATGAAGATTGCTCTTCTGAATCAATGACAATAGCTGCGGCATAGGGGAAGCTACTATTCGCAATATATAGATAGCGACAACTACTTTAAACTGGGTATTCCGTATTCTACTGAAAAACGCCTGCGAATGGCATCGACTCTCGTTAGACTTTTATACGCAGGCATGCCCTCGAAAGCGCGTACGCCACTGTCAACGGTGAGAGCAAGTATATGGGTGGCTTTCGTCATAGTGCCAGACGGAAGCGTCTACCTGTTCCTTCCCCAGGCGCAAGGTACAGCATTGACCACGGTCTGTTCACTGGCTTGGGGTGCTGTGGTAGTGGACGTGTCTGAACATGCACTCAGAAGAGCGACAGTATTAATGCTGTACATCGAATCATGGTGATTAGCTGCAGGTCCGCGGGCTCCAGCTGCTTTGTGCACAAATCGAGTGTACAAGTTGTTATAGATGCCAAGCCACCGTTAAGCTGACATTGCGACAACGCCGTCAATAACTTTCTATTTGCGGTTTTTTTGCCATTCGATCTGGTGGGCGTCCATCAGTCGATAGAGAGACACCCGGGATATTTCCAAGTGTCTTGCGGCCTTGGATACGTTGTTACGCATGTGTAGCAGTGTCGCTTCGATAGCAGCTTTCTCAGCGACGTGTCGTGCTTCTGCCAGGGTCATCAAATTACAAGGGACAATTTCGTTGAGGCCCAAATCGCGAACTGTGATGAACTTCCCCTCGCCCATTACAATCGCTCGTTGTATCCGGTTGACCATTTCTCTCACATTACCCGGCCAATGATGGGTTTCCATAGCATGGATAGCCGGCGCGCTAAATCCTTTCAGATTCGTATTCACATCGGCGTAATACTGCTTGAAAAATGCCTCCGCCAGCAGCTGAATATCCGCTTGGCGCTCGCGCAACGGCGGGACATCAACTTTCAGGACGTTCAAACGATAATACAGGTCTTCGCGAAATCGCCCTTCCTTTACTGCCTGTTCCAGATTGACATTGGTAGCAGCAATAACTCGCACATCAAGATGAATCTGGCCTGAGCCGCCAACGCGGTCGATAGATTTTTCCTGCAGGAAGCGCAATAGATTGGTCTGCAAATCCATCGGTAGATCGCCAATTTCGTCAAGGAACAAAGTGCCCTCGGAGGCCATTTCGAGCCGCCCTATGTGACGGCGGTCTGCACCGGTGAAGGCACCTTTCTCATGGCCAAACAACTCGGCCTGAATCAGATGCTCGGGCAGCGCCCCGCAGTTCACCGCTACATACGGGCCGTTGCAACGATTTGACAGTTGGTGGATGGCGGAAGCTGCCAATTCCTTGCCGCTGCCGCTTTCGCCGCCTATCAAGACACTGAAATCGGTGGCGGCTACCTTTTTGATTTGCTGCGCCAGCTGGCTCATTTTAGCGGACTTGCCCAACATACCGGCGGGCAGGGGTTTTTCGGAGGTTGTGTCAATCCAGCTGCTGGCCATGTTGGCCATACCATGGGCGTGGCCCAGTGTATTCAGTAGCCGCTGGGAGTCTACCGGACACGTGTGATAATCGTAAAAGTAGCGGGAGATAATCGGTGCCAGCATGTCGGGTAGATCGTTCATATTGGAGAGCAGTGCCACCCAGTTAGCTTGAGTATTAGTGTCGGTAAGTTGTTCAACTTGTTGGCTGGCGCTAGGCGCATCAAAGCTTGTGCCGTCCCAGTGCATTAGGCCGACAGAATACTTTTTGCTATTCATCAAGGCGACGGCTTCGTCGGGGTTATCGGTCAAATCGACACGCCACCCACTGTCTCCAAGGAGCTCGGGCAAGATATTTTCACTGCCTAACGGCTGTAGATAAAGTAGTTGCCTGGGATTTTTGGAATAAGCTGCAAAGTCAGTCAACATAATCCCTCCTGGATTAAGGTTGCGTCCGGCATGTGAGTTCGCCTATCGGCATTTATCGCTGAACGATCTCGCCAGTGCTGTCTTTCTGAGCACCTTCTTTAGCATGCATATTATGCGCCAAAAAAGCATATTTACATAAATACAATAGCTTACGCGTATTAGGCATTAACGTGGGGGTACTTGTAAAACGAAGTTTGTAAATATTATTGACACTAAAATACGATGATTTCTGCTGTCACAACGGTGAAACCCCGCAATAAAATGGTCAACCTACAACCAGGGTTGGCGTGACTCGTAGGGAATCTCTGGTTTTAAGCCGTAGTAAAAGCTGTCGCGGCGCCCACGCGCGTGGTAGATGGAGCATCTGATCTCGTCGAACCGCTCAAATAACACCCTCAGGCCCGCAGGTGTGAAACCCCAGTAGCGGAGTCCTGTGTTGGGTTGTTGGTTGCTGACAACCGGGGCCTGTCCCCACAACTGGCCACCCCGCTTTAGCACGCGTCTAAGCTCCGCTACCAGCTTGTCTGGGTGTGAAATACGGTCCAGATCCAGACAAAGTATGCGGTCAAATTCTTCGTCCTGAAACTCGAGAGTGATATCCATACCTGCTAAGGAGGTCGTCTCGATCGGGGCCAAGTCTACTACGATCCATTGTTCATCCAATAAGAGCGTTGAGGAGGACCCGAACTGTAATTTCAGCCCTCGCTCGC
Source organism: Halioglobus sp. (assembly GCA_037969215.1). Classification (GTDB taxonomy): domain Bacteria; phylum Pseudomonadota; class Gammaproteobacteria; order Pseudomonadales; family Halieaceae; genus Marimicrobium. Next base: position 789 of record JBBKWY010000031.1, on the reverse strand, counting down.
TCGGTAGGGTGCTGACAAACCGCTCAAACAAATAGCCTATTTCTTGCGTCTTGTTAGTGTGGTGGGATGGGCCAGCGTGATAGTCGAGAAACTGCCGCAGCAGATGTGTTCTGTCCGTGATGATTTCTTCGTCCTTTCGCGGGAGCAATTCCGATGTGTTTTCCCGGGTGGATGCTTGTAATGCTACTTCAAATAGCGATAGGTATTTGCTGTAGTCTGTATTGACGCCGTCGAATTTTTTTTTCATTGAATGCCTCCGCCAGCTACGAATCCGAAATGGCGATCCTCGTCGGCCATGACGGGCCGTGCATTTGATGATTGGAGCTAAGCAAAACAAGTGCCAACTTGTTGAGGTCGCCGGCGGAATGGAAGTAGAAAATCATAGATCAACAATTGTTCGGGTCGGGAGTGCCAGATTCCGTGCCATTTCCGGGCGTGGAAATTTTCTGGAATGTGTACTCGCTGACTGGTCGCAACTGTCTGTCGCGGAATTGAAGCTTGCGCCTTTAGTGTAAAACTTGGCGTACAGTGGAACACCCTGTAAGTTTTAATCAGGGCGCCTGCTTCACAAATCTAGCGCTCTGGCTATCGTTGCCGCTGTTTCAATGCTGGCATGGATGTTGCTTTGTGGAATATGGGGTCACTCGATAGTGGTCAGGAGAGGGTATTAATGAAGGTTGGAATCCTTGCGGGTGGTCATGGAACCCGGCTGTCTGAAGAGACCGAGTTGCGTCCCAAACCTATGGTCGAGATCGGCGGCAAGCCGATTATCTGGCACATCATGATGCA
>JBBKWY010000030.1:0-3069 GCA_037969215.1 Halioglobus sp. | reverse complement strand
CGTAGCCATCTTCTTCCAGAATATACACGCCGGGTACGGTTTTCAGTAGCTGGTTGATGTCGCCTGTGGCCTGCAGCAGGATTTGCTCGTGACTGATGACCGAGCCGGACCCCGCGAGCACTTTGGCGTCGTCGACAGTGCCGACAATGGTCACCTCTTCGATCTGATGATTGGTCGCCATGGCGCCTTCAGCGCTCATCAGCGCGATAACGGCAGTAACTAGAGTGTTGCGTCGCATAATTCCCTCAATATCTGTTTCTTATTCCACGTCTGCCCGCCAGCGTGATCCAGGTCTGCGAGGAATGACTATAAGAATGATTAGTAATAGCAATAGTAAATGAGATTAATTCCTATTGCTATCTTATTGAGTCTGGAATTTTGCTGGGGACCAGGTGTGACGACACTCAGTGTCAGGGCTGCCTTGAGATCTTTTCCGCGATTGGGCGGTGGGCCCGGTTCACGTCAGCCTGCCGACATTGCCGACATTGCCGACATTGCAGGCTATGCGGGCTCGCCCGAGTAACCCATGGCCCGCGAAAGCGTGTGCGCGGCGTCTTTTAAAAGTGCCGTGGCCTGTGTGGGATCGACTGAGTGGGAGCCATCGATGTGCTCCAGAAAGGGCATGGCAAGCGTAGCCATGATCTCATCGGTATAACCGAAAATGGGATAACCGATGTCCGTGACGCCGTTCACCTGGGGGCTGGCGAGAGTTTCATAGCCCTGCTCGCGAATGACCTGTAGTCGCTTGTTCAGCGCTTTCGGTATGGATGTTACGCCGCGGTACTGCGCTTGTTCCTCGAGCATATGCTGGCGTTGTTCGTCCGTCGCAAAGGCGAGGAGGAGGTGGCCGGAGCAGCTGTCGAATAAATCCGCTTCGGCGCCTAGCCGTACGCCAAAGCCCCTGTCTGCAGGACTGTCTTCCTGTGCAATGATCATCACCTTGCCCTGGTAGTACACGGCGATATGACAGGATTGTTCGGCCTCACGGGTGACCGACTTCAATACTGGCAGCGCGGCGGTCGTCAGTTGCTTCAGCGGTGTTAGCTGGCGCGATATCTCGAACAGCTTTAGCGTCAGGTGATAGGTATCGCTGCGCTGCGGTGAAACGATGTATTCCCGCCGTTCCAATACCGCCAGCATCCGGAAAATCTCACTGACAGATCGAGACAGCCGGTTGGCGATATCGCTGAGTGTGAGCCCCTCAGGTTCTCTGGCCAGCAGCTCGAGGATATCCAGCCCTTTTTCCAGCGCGGGGGCTGTATAGCTCTTTTTACTGGCCTTGGCAGGCGTGGCGGGAGGGGGTGCTGTAGTCATAGATGCAAGTGCTTGTCAGCGTAGTGAGGGCTAACAATCATAAGGCAGTTTCCCCGGGAGAGCGAAGAGTATGCACGCGTAGAGTTGAGTATTTTACATACAAAATGTATTTTAGATGATAAAAATATGAATTAGTATGAAGTTATTAGATAACAATAGGTCAACGTCTGCGCTCTGGCGCATTGCAGATACGAGAACGCCGCAATGCTGCTCTTGCCTCTAGCACCAGCTGTTGAACACTTACCGCCCTGTCTTCCAGTTGAATGGAGTTATTGTCATGTCTGTTAAGGACTTGGACCAGCAAACCTCGAGGGTGATTCCCCGCGAGTATGTGAGCGCATTTATTCTGGTGACCAGTCTGTTCTTTATGTGGGCCATCGCGCACAACATGAACGACATTCTAATCCGCCAGTTTCAAAAAGCCCTGGATTTGTCCCGGGGGCAGGCCAGTTTTATCCAGGTGTCGTTCTATTTTGCCTATGCGTTCGCAGCGATCCCGGCGGGATATGCGATGAAAAAGCTGGGTTTTAAGAAGGCCATTTTGACAGGCCTATTGCTCTACGCGTTAGGGGCGGCCCTGTTCTATCCGGCAGCGGAAGTGGGCAACTACAGTTTTTTCCTGGTGGCGCTGTTTATTATCGCTACTGGCATTGTCTTTCTGGAGACCTCCGGCAGTGGCTACATTACCCTTGTTGGCGATCCGGCCACTGCGGCCCGGCGCATTAACTTTGCGCAGTCTTTCAATGGGCTGGGGGGCTTTGTCGCGCCCTTGATTGGCGGCATATTTATTTTCTCAGGCATAGAGCACACGCCAGAGGCTATCGCTGCATTGTCGCCGCAGGCGCTGCTGGAATACCGGGCTTTGGAAGCGCGGCAGGTGCAGCTGCCCTATCTAAGCCTTGCCGGCCTGTTGGTGTTTGTCGCATTGCTGGTGGCGGTCACGCGCTTTCCCGCCTCAGGAGCCCGCGCTGACTCGGGTAGCAAACCTTCTCTAGCCGGTGTCTTTGCTCATAAGAGTTTTGTGTGGGCCATTGTTGCGCAGTTCTTTTACGTGGGCGCACAAATTGGCGTGTGGAGCTACTTTATCGATTTCACTAAAGAGATGACGCCACTGACGCCAGAGAAAACGGCCGCGTTTTACCTCTCGGCCAGTCTGCTGTCGTTTATGGTGGGGCGCTTCATTGGTACCTATCTCATGAAGTATATTGCGCCGCGCAAGCTGCTGGGCCTCTATGCGCTGATCAACATTGGTCTGGTAGCCGTTGCCTTGGTAACCAGTGGCATGACCGCGGTGGTTGCCCTGGGTGCCACCAGTTTCTTTATGTCGATTATGTTCCCCACTATCTACGCGCTGGGTCTGGAGCATTTGGGCGACAAGGCCGAGATGGGGTCGTCTCTTATTATTATGACCATTATTAGCGGTGCGATTATTCCCCCGATGATGGGCTACCTGTCTGATAGCCAGTCTGTGCAGTGGGCCTATATTGTGCCGTTGGTTTGTTACTTTATGGTGTGGTTGTCGACGCGACTGGGTGGGCTGGAACGGGGTGTGCGACCGGCGATAGAGCAGCCGGCCTAGCCCGCGCAGCAACCTGAACAGGAATGGGTTATGAGTACAATTGAGCGAGTAGAACTGTCGATGGTAGATCTGGTGCCCAAGGTAAAGCGCACCGATGCTATCCAGAGCTTTGTCAGTCAGGAAACGCCACTGGTTCGGATAATAGATTCCGACGGTGCCGAGGGGGTGGGCTACAG
>JBBKWY010000029.1:0-10087 GCA_037969215.1 Halioglobus sp. | reverse complement strand
GATTTCGAGATGTCGTCACCAGTGATCGTAGCAGCCATGAGTGAACCTTCAGGGAAGTTGAAGGGCAAAGCGGCAATGCGAGTGTATTGGTCAAAGGCGTTGCAAAAGTATCCCCAGCTCAGCTTTGAAAAGTTACACGTGTTAGTTGGCGCTGGCAGTGTCACTGTTATATACAACGGTGTGCGTGGTTTATCCGCAGAAGTGTTTCATTTCAATGCGGCTGGCGAGGTCTACGCTGCGCATGCACATTATTTGTAGACAGTGACACCTCGCTATCTCGCCTCCGGCGCTTACAGTTTGATCAAGAGCAGTTTCAACGCCTGCGGCCTTTGCGCCGTAATGGTTTTACTGTCTTCTTGCACCTACCTTAAATACACCTCAGTGCAGGCCAATTACACGCAGATTCAGAACGCCGATCCCAGTCAGGTCAATCTGAAGCACATGCTGGATCGTGAAACCTTTTTTGTGATTGGCAGAACAGTGGATGAACCGGGCCGATACGCCGAGGTATCGTTGGCTGTTGCCGCATACTCGGACAAGTACAAACACAATGAACGTGTTGATACGATGTTCTTCCGAGGCACCGGCACCCACTTTGGGCTCAATCTCCCGGAGGGCGACTACACTCTACTCGTGTATGCCGACATCAATGGCGACAATATGTTTGATCACACTGAGGTCGTAGGCGAGAGAGCGCTTTCGCTCGACCGAACACGCTATCCGGAGTTCATCGTCAGCCAGCTTGAGATTCCGTTGACAGCAACGATGCTATCAGTGCGAGCAGACACAATCTCTCTGCCACAGGGCTTTGACGCCCAGCAATCGCTTTTCTACCCCTCGGGAACCATCCGTGCGCTGGGCGACCCGCGATTTAGCGACAATATGTCGACGCTGGGCATGTATGACCCGGCATCGTTTCTGGAGCATGCCCCCACCATGTTCTATGCGCTCGAAGAGGATACCGTACACAAGATTCCGGTGGTGTTTGTGCACGGTATCGGCGGCAGTCCGCAGTCGTTCGAGGCCATCATCAGCCGCCTGGATCGAGACCGCTACAAACCGTGGTTTTTCTACTACCCATCGGGTGGTGATCTGGATCAGCTGGCAGATTTGTTTTATCAGCTGTTTCTGTCTGGCGATGTCATCCCGTTGGGCGAGATGCCACTCATTGTGGTCGCGCACAGTATGGGCGGGATTGTGGTCCGCGAGGCGATCAATAAGTACCAAGGGCAAGCCGGTGAAAACAGGGTCGAGCTCTTCGTCACCATCGCCAGTCCCCTGGGAGGACATCAGGCGGCCGCCAGTGGAGAGAAGCACGGGCTGCTGGTGCTGCCAGCATGGCGCGACCTCAACCCGGACAACCCATTCATTCAGCAGCAGTATAGAAAGCCCCTGCCAGACTTCGTCGATTACCGGCTTATTTATGCCTACAGGAACACCGATCTGCTTCCGCTGGGCGAAAAGAGTGATGGCGTGGTGTCGCTATCCAGCCAATTACATCCCCCGGCGCAACAACAAGCCAGTCAGACGTACGGATTTGATAGCGGCCATGTCGATATACTGACCAATGAGGACATGATGGCTCTCCTCTTCGCGTTAATGGGGAGTGTGGATAACATCTTTTCAGAAGAAAGCATGGCGGTACTGGCTGACGGTGGTTTCGACGTCCAGCTCAGTAGCGACTATAGCGCCACCACGGTGCATTTGATCCGCTATGCCGGCAAGTATCTGGTATTGCTTGTTAACGGCCAAATGGAGGCTGTGAGTCCACAGCAAGAACACTTTATTCTGGCTGCGCGCGGGGAGGTGCAGGCGACCACGGCGTTGGAACGGGAGTTCATCCTGTTTATGCAGGACTATCCAGACCTGGTCGATAGCGCGTTGAATAATCGACCTATCCCCGTGTCACCAGCACTCTGATTCCCCGGCCTTGCAGAGCGAGAAGGGGGAGCGGTTCGATCAGGCCGCCACAATCGACACCGGCACGCCATTCACCACACTGGTGCCCGACGGCACATCCATCTCGTTGTCATCCACCAGATCATTGGCCGATACGCCGGGTGTCAGTGCCGTAGCCACGGATTGCTTTGTGTTGCGGTAGGTGTGGCCAAAGCCGTGCGGGAGGCTGACGACGCCGGGCATGATGCTGTCGTTGATATCTACCTCGGCGTCAAACTCGCCCACCTTTGAGGTGATCCTGGCCATGCCGCCTGCCGTCAGACCGATGCGCTGTGCATCCTGTGAATTGATAAGCAGGGTGCAGCGGTTCTTGCCGCGCGCGTAGTTGTTGAGGTTGTGCAGCCAGGAATTCATATCGCGAATATGGCGGCGCCCAATCAGCAGCATCTGATCACCGGGGCCTTGCTCGAGTGCGGCCTGTAATCGGGGAATATCGCTGGTGATGATGTCGGGGGCAATATCGATTCGCTTGTTCCTGGTGGCCAGCAGTTCAGGAAAGCGCGGCTCCAGTGCACCCAGATCGAGGCCGTGCGGCATTTGTTGTAGTTGTGTGAGGGTTAGGCCGTCGCCTTCGAACTTGTCGCCATAGGGCCCCGCGCGCAGCATAATGTCCAGCAGTTGCTCCGGGCCCTCGTGCTCGGCTGTTTTCTGCTTGATGTCGTCCACGGATAAATGGGCGAGGTCCGGGGCGTTGGCCTGTAGCTGGGCAATCATGCCATCGAGCATCATCGCCTCCAGGTCTGCGCGCGTCATGCCGTTCATGCGCGCGGTCACTTCATTGATAATCTCCCACTGTTCAAGCGCACCGGATGGCGGCGCGAACACTTGTGGTGAGTACTGCGCAAAGTTGCGCACACAGGTGGCGCTGAACAGGAAGTCGTAGTTGCTGTGCTCCAGCTGTGTGGTCGAGGGAATAATGATGTCAGCCTGGCTGGTGGTTTCGTTGATGTAGAAGTCAAACGCCACCACAAACTCCAGCTCCTCCATCGCCGCATGAATGCGTTTGCCGTTGGGCACACTCAGTACCGGGTTGCCGGCGACGGTGAGCAGCGCGCGCACCTGGTGCTCGCCGCGCAATTCCATTTCCTCGGCCATCAGCGAGGCGGGCAGCATGCTCATGTACTCCGGGAATCCGCGCGCTTTGGACTGCCAGCGGTTGTAGCCCAGTTCCGGGGGCACCATGGTCGGGTCATTGTGGGCGGTGGCGGGGCGCGGGAACATGGCGCCGCCTTTTGCGTCCAGCCGCCCGGTCAATATATTCACCACATCCACCAGCCACGAGGCGAGCGTGCCGAACTGCTGCGTGCACAGGCCGATGCGCGCATAGAGTACCGGTGCGCTGGCGCTGCAAAAATCGTCGACCAATTGGCGCAGGCGGTCGGCGGGCACACCGGTGATCGCCGCGACATTCTCCGGCGTGTAAGGTGCGCTCAGGGCCTCCAGTTTCTCAATGCCGTCGGTAAAGTCTGCCAGCCGGCCGGGAGTGACTCTGCCGGTGGCGAACAATTCGTTCACGAAGGCCATCAGCAGGAAGGCATCGGTGCCCGGTCGCACAAAGAGATGCTGGTTCGCAACGTCGGCGGTTTCGGTGCGACGCGGGTCGATGACGACAATTTTACCGCCGCGAGCCTGCAGTGCTTTCAGGCGGTTCTCGATGTCCGGCGCCGACATCAACGAGCCCTGCGACACCATCGGGTTGCCGCCCATGCAGACAAAGAAATCGGTGTTGTCCAGATCGGGAATAGGGAACACCCAGCCATTGCCGTAGAGCAGCTCGCAGCCCAGGTTTTTCGGTTGCTGGTCGACCGAGCCCGCCGAGAAAAAGCGCTCGGTGTTGAGCAGCGTGATAAACATCTGGGTGTAAATCTGGGTGCTGAAGTTGTGGCCGTTGGGATTGCCGTAGTACATCGCAATGGCGTCCTTGCCGTGCTGGTCGCGGATATCGGCCAGCCGTTTCGCCGTTTCCGACAGCGCTGCTTCCCAACTGATTTCCTGCCACTGCCCATCGATCTTTTTAACGGGTTGGGTCAGCCGTTCCTGGTCTTCATAGATGTAGCGGAACGCCTGCGACTTGGCGCAAACGTACCCCCTGGAGCGATGATTGTCCGGGTCACCCTTGATGGAGAGAACCTGCTTTTGTGCGCGATCCACTTCCATCACCAGTCCACAACTGGCTTCGCAAGTGGGGCAGCTGCGGTAGATTGTCTCTGTGCTCATAACGATGCCTCGCAGGTATTCTTATTGGTAGGACACTGGCCTGATGATAGCGGAATTGTAGGGCACCGGCGCAATTGCGGGGTGTATAACGGTTAAAGACGGTTTAAGTACAAAAATCTGACCTCAACGGTCGTGCTTCTTATTCGGGGAAGGCGTACGGTGTGATCCGTAAACGATTGCCTGGCGTATTACCCGTAAATAAACCCAACAAAAACAGCAGGGATAATTATGAAATTCGCTTATCACGCTACCATGTGTCCACCCGATCAGTATCTGCCGCTTGCACTGGCCGCCGAGGCCGCCGGTTTTGATACCTTTACCTTTCCCGACAGTATCTGCTATCCCAAAGAGGGGTCTGACGTCTATCCCTACAACGACGACGGCACTCGCGAGTTTCTGGATGGTGTGCCCTTCATTGAGCCGTTTATCGCCATACCCTATCTGGCGGCGAAAACCGAGAAGCTGCGCTTTACCACATCGGTGGTGAAGCTCGCGATTCGCCAGCCGGTGATTGTCGCCAAGCAACTGTCCAGCCTCGGCGTGATGATAGGGGATCGTTTTGGTTTCGGTGTGGGGATCAGCCCCTGGCCGGAGGATTTTCTCGCCTCGCAGATTCCGTGGGAGAAGCGGGGTCAGCGTATGAACGAGATGATGGAAATTATCAACGGACTGATGAGCGGTGAATATTTTGGCTACGATGGCGAGATCTTTCAGCTGGACGAAATCAAGCTGTCCCCGGTGCCCGACCACCACATTCCACTGCTGGTGGGCGGCCATGCCAAACCCGCGTTGCGCCGCGCCGCACAATTGGGCGATGGCTGGATTTCAGCGGGTTCCTCTATCGCGGAATTGCAGCGTATGATTGGCCAGATTGAAACCCTGCGCAAGGACTGCGGTCGCGACAAACTGCCGTTCGAATACCATGCGATGACAGAGGCGGCTTACTCGGTCGACGGTCTGAACAATCTCGTGGATGCCGGAGTCACAGAGGTGATTATCGCCTTCCGCAACCCCTATGACGCCGAACCCGATACGCAGACGGTGGAAGAGAAAGTCGGCATGATCAACTGGTACGCGGAGAATGTGATACAGCCTTACCGCGCCACTGCAGGACAATAACGGTCAGCGCGGGCAGCATGGTGAGTGTCACCAGCGCCGCGCCCAGTATGCCGAACATCACGATGGCGCCCACACCCCGGTAAAGCTCTGTGCCCGCCCCGGGGATCAATACCAGGGGCGCCAGACCAACCAGCGTGGTGATGGTGGACATCGCGATGGGGCGCAGGCGCACTTCAACGGCTTCTGTGACGGCGGCGACCGCATCCATGCCGCTCTCCACATTCTGCACCGCCCGGTGTACGACCAGGATGGGATTGTTAACCACTGTGCCCATCAGGATCAGAAAGCCCAGCATGGAAATCATATCAAAGGGCTGCACGATAGCGTTCAGGCCAATCCACGGCAGCAGCCCGCCAACACCATTGAGGACTGCCAGCCCCACGATGCCGCCGGCGATGCCCAGTGGAATGGAGGTCATAATCAGCAGCGGATAGCCCCAGTGATTAAAGATCGCGACCATCAGCAGGTAAATCACCAGCAGGGCCACCAGATAGTTGCTCACCAGCGTCTCGCGGGTGGCGTCCAGTTGATCGGCCGCGCCCGAGATGACGACATCCACATTGGCCGGTATCGCGCCGTTTTCCCGCAGATAGGCCACCAGCTCGTTGCGGACTTTCTCCACCCCGGATTCCAGCGCGATGTCGCGCGGCGGGATGATGTTCAGGGTGACCGTGCGCCGCCCGTTGACGCGGCGTACGGAATTGGTATCCACGCTCTCCACAATGTCTGCCAGCGCGCCCAGTGGCAGCACCTCGCCACTGGGGGTGTACACCGGTAACTGCGACAGTTTGTCCAGCTCGACATTGCGACCGGCCTCGCTGTACAGGTAGATGTCGATCTTGTCGTCCGCCAGGAAAAACTCATCAACATAGCTGCCGTCGGTCAGCGCAGACACGATGAAGCCGATATCCTCGCCGGACAGTCCCAGCTCTGCGACACGCTCCCAGCGGGGTCGAATCTCTATCATCGGTTGTGCCAGTGACAGGGAGGCGGGCTGGCTCTGGATGCGCGGTTTCTCAAACACTTCACCGGCGCGCTGGTAAGCGGCCTGTGCCACCGTGTAGAGCGTGCCGAGATCGGTGCCCGCAATGTCGAGGTTGATACTGCGCGTGCCGCCGTCATTGCTGGAGATGATAGAGCCGCGCGCGGCAAACGCGCGCATACCGGGATACTCGCTGTATTTTTGTGTCAGCGCGGCCATCAGCGCGTCGATATCCCCGGCATCTATCGGTTCGGAGATGATGCGCAAGGAGTCGGCGCCTACCCGCATATTGTAATAGCCAATCGCCGGCATATCGGTTTCACCGCGGTGAAACGCCTCGGGATCAGCCTGCACATTTGGCAGCAGCCACGTTTCGATATCGGCGGCGATCTCTGCCATCGCATCCAGACTGTAACCGGGGGGCGCATTCATTGAGGCGAATACCTTGGGCTCTTCTCCCTCGGGGAGGTATTCCGCCGCGGGTGTCAGCCAGCCGATCACCGCGGCACTGAGCAGCGTCGTCACCGCAATGCACAGCAGTCTGCTACGGCGCGTGGCAAGTACGCCAGCCACCATGCGCAGCGTCGCGTTGTGAGCGCGGCGGCCGAAGTGAACGCCCTTGCCCGGTGCCTCGTTATCGTCGGTACGGGCAAAGCTGAGGCGCGCCGCCGCAGTCGGCAGCACGGTGACCGCCACCAGCATGGAGGCCAGGATGGCAGCGGAAATGGCGATGGCGATATCGGAATAGAGCTGGCCCGCTTCCTGTTCGACGAAGGCCACGGGCACAAATACCAGTACCGTGGTCATGGTGGAGGCGAATACCGCCGGCCATACCTGCTGTACACCATTGACAGCCGCGCGGAAGCGCTCCACACCTTTGCGTCTCTCCAGCGCGATGCTTTCCAGCACGACAATGCTGTTGTCGAGCGTCATGCCGATAGCGAACGCGATGCCCGCCAGCGAAATAACGTTGATGGTGCGCCCGGCCAACAGCAAGCCCAAAAAGGCGACAATCACGCAGATCGGAATACCCGCCACGGCCGCCAGCGTCAGCCTGAACGAGCGCAGAAACAAATACATCACGGCAGTGGCCAGCAGGGCGCCGAGTATCAGGTTCTGCCACACGTTGGCGACGGATTCCTCGACATACACCACATCATCGGCCATGCGTTCGATACGCATGCCGGTCGGCTCCAGCACCTCACGGTTGATCGCGGCGACCTCCCGCGTGATGTCGCGCTTGGCGTCGATGACATTGGCGCCAGATTCCTTGCGCAAGGTAATGAACAGGTTCGGCTCACCATTGAAGGACGTCACCGCACTCTCTTCGAAGTGATCCAGCTGCACGGTGGCGACATCTGCCAGGCGAATGATGGTGTCGCCACGGCGCGCCAGGACCAGTGTGGACAGTTCGTTCAGGTCTTCAAAGCGGCCGACGGTGCGCAGCAGGTACTGTCGCTTGCCGGCGTCGATGGTGCCGCCCGAGCGATCGCGATTGCGACTGCGCAGCGCCTCGCGCACGTCGATCAGGGAGAGTCCGCGCTGTGCCAGTCGCGCCGGGTCGACCAGTATTTGAATCTGGCGCTCGACACCGCCGTAGACGCCGACCTCGGAAATGCCCGCAACACTCGCCAGTCGCGGTTTGACGTTATCTTCCACAAAGTCCAGCGCCAGCCCCATATCGAGACTGCGCGGATTGCCGGGTTGCGGCGTGATACTGAAAAACATGAACGCATTGCTGGAAAAGGAGTTGGCGAAGATACGCGGTTCGTCGACGGCCTCCGGGTAGGAGGGCACCTGACTGAGCGCATTGTTGACCTGTATCAACATCTCCGTGATGTCCGTGCCCAGCGGAAACTCCAGCTCTATCGTGGCGCTGCCGCTATTGGCGGTGCCGACGATGCGCGATAGATTGGGCAGGTTGCGCAGATACTCTTCCTGTTCCACCAGGATTTCTTTCTCCACATCCTGCGGGGTCGCACCGGGCCAGACAGTGCGTATGCTGATCACCCGCACATCCAGGTCGGGGATCATCTGTACCGGAATTCGCAGCGCGGCCACGATGCCCAGTACGCAGACGATCAGTACCGTCACGGTCATCAGCGTGCCGCGCCCGATCAGTTTCTCAATCATAGCGCTACGACTCCGCCGGGAGGACGGTTACCCGCTGGCCGCTCTGCAGGGCTTCGTTGCCCTGCACCACAACTTGTGCGGCGGCAGTGAGCCCCTCAAGTACCTCGACATTGCCGTCAAACACGACACCGGTGACGATCTGCGTCTCGGTGACCTGCGGGCCGTCAGCGCCGTCCTCAACCACCCACACAACAACGCGGCCGTCGGGATAGTTGAGTATCGCATCGCGCGGCACCGTCAGTCCCTGGCGGCCGGTAGACAGCGTCAAATGAGCGCGCGCAGACATGCCGGGGATCATGCGGGGGTCGGTGTCTGTGGGCTGTACATGCAGCAGAAAGGTTCGCGCGCCCGGGTTGGTGACGGGTACTACCGTGGTAATAGCGCCCGGCCGCGCGTCGCCGGCGTTGCTCCCCAGGTTGTACGAAACGGGTGTCGCCAGTGTCACATCCGCCAGATAGTCTTCAGACACCGGGAAATCCATGCGCAATTCCTGCGTCGCCACCAGCGTCAACACGGGCTGCCCCGGGGTAACCCACTCGCCCAGTTCGGTTGCTTTGGCGCTCACCACGCCACTGAAAGGCGCGCGCAGCTGGTGTCTATCGAGAATGCCTTTGCTGTAGCCCGCTTCTGCTTCTGCGCGTTGCAAATCCGCAGCATCCTGCGCGACTTCGGCTTCAAGGTCGCGCACCACGGATTCGGCGATGCTCTTTTGCGGGATGAGGGCGCGCGCCTCTTGCAGTCGGCGTGTTGAATCGGCGGCGGCCAGACGGGCGACATCGGCGCTGGCCTGTGAACCTTGCCACTGGCTCTGCGCGAGTACCGGGTCCAGTTCCAGCAGTACGTCGCCGGTCGATACCTGGCTGCCTTCATCCACCAGCAGGGCCGTCACCAGCCCGGCGGTCGCAGTGGAGAGTTGAGCGGAGCGCGGCGAGGTGACTGTGCCGGTCAGCGCAATGCTGCGCTGGATGGATTGCGCAGTGACCACGTCCACCCTGACTGGCACGCCGTTATCGGATTGGGACACTGCGATGGCCGCACTAAAAATGCCGGGCAACAGCAGTAAAGTAGCACTGACCCGTTTCACTGAGAATGGAAAAAGCGACACACTGAGTACCTGGTTTGAGCGGGGCAATAACGCCCCGTGGCGAGTATAGGATGACCCCGGATTTTTACATTTTTACCGGCGGTATGCTAATACTCTGCAGTGTTTCAGTGTTAAAAAAAGTCGGCAGCTCAGGGCTGCACGAAATCGGTTACCTCAAGATTGAAACCGGACAGTGCGTTGAAGTGAATCGGTGCGGATAACAGGCGCATTTTGCCCACGCCCAGGCGTTTGAGAATTTGCGAACCGGTGCCGATGACACGGTAGTTTTGTACCCTGGCGGAACTGGCAGCACTGGCAACACTGGCGGGTTCCGGGAACTGCAGTACTTCGTCCAGTTGTTGCTGTGCGGTTAAATGCTGTCCGATTAACACCACCACGCCGCTATCTTCTTCCGCGATGAGTTGCATCGCGCGCCGATAGGACCAGCCTTGTTCACCGTCTATACAGGTGCCGAGTACATCGCGCAGGGTGTTGATGGTTTGCACCCGCACCAGCGTGTCGGTGGTTTCGTCGATGGTGCCACGCGTGAGTGCGTAGTGCACCGTGTCATCGATCAGGTCGATGAAGGTGTG
>JBBKWY010000028.1:0-35284 GCA_037969215.1 Halioglobus sp. | reverse complement strand
TCACGCCGCCAGCTTAAAAATGAAGCACGCCTGATCGCCTTCTCCGTCATTGTTGAGTATCTCGGCTTGTCGCTCAAAATCAGCTAATGCCTGCGCCGAAAACAGTTCGCTATCTTGCTTTTCTATCAGCGGTATATCCTTCAGATACTGTTCGCTGCCGGTGAACTGAAATTTTGTAGAATCAAAGTTTACGCTTTCGAGCGTGAATCCGTGTTTGCTTGCAAGCAGTTCCAGACTTTTCAAGGTGTGAAGGTACAGGTGCCGAGGCGCATCCAGCTGTACCCAATTTTCGCGGTAGTGCTCCCATGCCCATGAGGATGACAGTGGAACCCGGATTAACAAGGTCCCCTGCGTCTTCAGCAAATCAGCGGCGGCGGCAAACGTTCGATGTTGGTCTGGTATATGCTCCAGGCTATGGTGCATCATCACAAGATCGAAGCCTTTGAACTTGTCACTGTCTTTGGCGATATCCCAGATCTGCGCTTTGGTTATGCTCACGCCGCAGGGGTAGGAAATTGCTTTTTCAACAAAGGGATCAACGCCTTCAAGTCGCCTGAAACCCTTTTTTTTCAGTTTGAGCAGCAGGTTCCCTGCGCCACAGCCCACGTCCAGTACCCGCCGATTACTACTCAAATCGACGTAGTCGAGCCACTGTGGCAGGCGTGGTTTCCGCAGGAAAAATAGTAGGGCGGATTTGAACGCCCGGTCGCCCAATACGGCGTCCAGTTTTATCTGCCGCAACGCCGCCAGCACCCTGTTCTGGCTGGGCTGTTTTTTGATGTGTTTGGAGTAATAATCTTCGGGATAATATTTCCCCATGTCAGACGGGATGTCGACGAGCTGTAAACAGGCGCAGTCAGCACACTGCTGATAGTCGAATTCCTCTCTGGTACCAAAATACATCTCTTTGACGCTATAGATTTTGTCATCCAGCGCTGCACCACAAACCCTGCAATCGATCACCCAAACCCCCAGCTGTATAGGCAAAATTGTCGGTGGCAGTATACGGCATCGGGTGTGCTTTGTTGGTGCATCGCTTTTGGCTGTTTGACACGGGCGATCCACGCCATATTCCAGAGGTGGATTTATTTGACATAATATATGTCGATAGATAAAGTCGCATCAGTTTTTTGCATACCGAACTAATTCAAGGAGCCAAATCGTATGAAAACCAGATTCACGGAATTGTTGGGCATCGAAACGCCGATTGTGTGTGGCGGCATGATGCGAGTGGGCACCGCTGAGCTGGCGGCTGCGGCCTCCAATGCCGGCGCGCTTGGCGTGATGACAGCGCTGACCCAGCCGACGCTTGACGGCTTGCGTGCAGAGATCGAAAAATGCCGCTCGCTCACCGATAAGCCCTTTGCGGTGAACTTGACGGTCGGCGTGGTAGCGACTGCAATTAATTATGACGATATTGTGGATGTCATCATTGCCAGTGGTGTCAAAATCGTCGAGACCGCAGGCCGCAGCCCAGAGCCATTTATGGAGCGATTCAAAGCCCACGGTATCAAGGTTATCCACAAATGTGTCGCGGTACGTCATGCCCTGAAAGCCGAGCGTATCGGTGTGGATGTTGTCAGTATTGACGGCTTTGAATGTGCCGGTCACCCGGGGGAGCAGGATGTGGGCGGTCTGGTGCTCTTTCCAGCTGCAACTCAGGCGCTGAAAATTCCTGTATTGGCATCTGGCGGCATCGCCGATGGACGTGGTCTCGTGGCTGCTCTCGCGCTGGGTTGTGAGGGCATCAATATGGGGTCCCGATTCATGGTCACTAAAGAGGCGCCGATACACGAAGGAATCAAACAGAAAATTGTAGAGATGGACGAGAATCAGACCCGGCTCATTTTCCGCACCTACAAAAATACGGCGCGTGTTTATCGCAATAGCGTGGCTGATAAAGTGGCAGAATTTGAGGCACAGGGTGCAGATTTCGGCCAGGTGCATGAGCTGGTGTCTGGCGCCAATCAGGAAAAAGCCTGGTCTACCGGTGATATCGAAGCGGGTATGGTAACCGTGGGTATGTGCGGTGGCTTGATCAACGATATTCCCAGCTGTGACGATCTGGTGAAAAACATTATGTCCGACGCCCGGTCTATTATTAACAAACGATTGGCGGGCATGGTAAGCGCAGACTGACAGTGCTTTTTCGGGCATTTATGTCGCGTTCAGTTGGTTCTGTTAGTGTTGTCAGAGGTGCCCCATGAAGAAAACGTTAGTCTATTCACTGCTGGTGATAGTCGCTCTAGGCGCTGTCACCTGGTTTAACCGTATCGACCTGATGCTGGCGTTGATCAAGTTCAAGTCAGAGCGGGAATTTGTGGTCGCACCCAATCACGCCATTCCCTGGGAGCAGGGTCCCGCCGTCGAGCAGGAAGAGGGTGTTGATCGGCCGCCGAATATTATTCTGATACTGGCGGATGATATGGGCTATAACGACATCTCCACGTTTGGCGGTGGTGTCGCCGATGGCCGGGTGAAAACCCCCAATATCGATCTACTCGCAGCCCAGGGCGCGGTGTTTACGCAATCCTATGCCGGCAATGCCACGTGCGCGCCCTCGCGCGCGATGATTATGACCGGTCGCTACCCCACGCGGACAGGCTTCGAATTCACGCCCACGCCTTCGGGTATGGGACCGATGGTGGCCGCTGTTGCCGATAGCCTGGACTCCGGTTTACCGCCAGCCTTATTCAACGAAACTGGCGCGGCTGACGCAGCACCCTACGAAGAGCAGGGCCTGCCGAGTTCAGAGGTCACTGTCGCCGAGGTACTGCGTGACAAGGGTTATCACACGGTGCATATCGGCAAATGGCATCTTGGCCGCAGCGAGGGCTTCGCGCCTATTGATCAGGGCTTCGACGAAAGCCTGCTGATGGCGAGCGCGCTCTACCTGCCGGAAGACGACCCCAATGTGGTGAACGCCAAGCTGGATTTTGATCCTATCGACGCGTTCCTCTGGGCCCGTATGGATTATGCGGCTTCCTTCAATACTCGTGGCGACGAACGTTTCAGACCGGGCGGCTATCTCACCGACTACTGGACGGATGAAGCTATCACGATGATCAAGGCCAACCGCAATCGTCCTTTCTTCCTCTATCTGGCGCATTGGGGCGTGCATACGCCTATGCAGGCCACCCGCGAGGACTATGAGGCGGTGGGTGATATCCAGCCGCATCGTCTGCGGGTATACGCAGCGATGGTGCGCGCCCTGGACCGCAGTGTCGGTCGTATTAACCAGGCATTGGAAGAAGAGGGTCTGGCCGACAACACAATCGTGATATTTTCCAGCGACAACGGCGGCCCTGGCTATATCGGCCTGCCCGATATCAATGCCCCTTACCGCGGCTGGAAGCTCAGTAACTTCGAGGGCGGGCTGCGGGTGCCGCTGTTCGTAAAGTGGCCGGAGCATATAGCGCCGGGCACCCTGGTTGATACACCGGTTGCCCATATCGACCTGATGCCAACGATGGCTGCGGCCGCCGACGCGGAGCTGCCCCAGGGCGTTATTATCGATGGCCGCAATATCCTGCCGCTGGCCACAGCGGAGGGCGCAGAGCTTTGGGATCGCGATACCCTGTTCTGGCAGAGCGGATACTACCGTGCAGTACGCCATGGAGATTGGAAGTTACAGGTGTCAGATAACCCGAACAAAGCCTGGTTGTACAATCTGGCGAATGACCCCACAGAGCAGACCAATCTGGCTGAATCGCGCACTGACAAACGGGATGAATTGATGGCGCTGCTGGATGCCCATCAGGCAACCGCTCGCCAGCCGCTGTACCCCTTCGTTGTGGAAATGCCAGTGGCGATCGACAAAACGTTGGCCGAGCCCTTCGAGCCGGATGATGAATACATTTACTGGCCCAATTAAACGTAGTGTCAAACAGTCAGAATGTATAGCGCACCGTTACACCGTAGGTGCGCGGTGCCTCCAGATACTCTGACGCAGTACCTGAAAACGTGACGGGCGTCAGCGACAGGTTCGAGTACGCTTCGTCAGTCGCATTTTTCACCCAGACTGCTGCATCCCAATTATCGTTGCGCCATCCCAGGCGAACATTGACCAGGGTTTTGTCCTGTTCCGTGCTGGAGGGTTGGTAAGCCGCGTTGGTGTAGTGGTTGCTCATAAAGCTGTAGTCACTGCGCAGGTAGGTGACACCATCAGCGAGGGGTAACAGTAGAGTCGCAGAAAGATTGCCACTCCAGTCGGGCGCGTAGGGCACATCCAGATTAAAGTCTTTGAGATCCCCGTCAGTGTATTTTGCGTCCAGATATTGCAAGCCACCGTTCAGCATCAGGAAGTCCCAGGGCGCGGCGGAAAAGCTCAGATCCACACCCGAGCTCGTGGCCGCTGCGGCATTGCTGACAAAAGTGCCTACGCCGCTGGATTGTTGGGCGAGGAACTGCAGGTCATCAAATTCCGTGTGAAAAGCTGTGGCGTTCAATTGCAGTTGGTGGTCGAACAGTTCTGATTTGATGCCCAGTTCATAGTTGGTGGTGTCCTCATCGTCGAATTCCCGCGGCGCGCCCTCGCCGGCGACGCCGTTAAAACCGCCTGATTTGCTGCCAGTGGACACGGACGTAAAGACCATAATTTTCTCAGTGACGAACCAGGTGAGGTTCGCAAGCCCGGTGAACCCATCGTTGTTCCGGTGAAAATCCTCATCAATGGGTGCGAAGGCTCTTTCCACCAGTGACAGGCCTGTACCGAAAGTGGGTGCAGTAGAAAACGGCTGAGTGTACAGGTCAGCTTCCTTGTTTTCCGCGGTGTACCGAATGCCCAGTGTTGCCGCCCATGCCTCGGTGATGTTGTAGGTCGATTGACCGAATAAGGCAACGGTTTCGGTCTCCCACTTGCTGTCAAAGAAAACCGTATCGCCTGGCTGCACAATATTTCCAAACGCTGGCCCCAAACCTGTTTGGGCACCGCCGACGGGGATAATATCCTCGCCAATTTCAGCGTTGCCTTGTCCTGTCCCACCCCGAGTCAGTTTTTGATAGGCATAGAATGCGCCCGCCATGTACTGCAGGGGCCCTTCGAGATCACTGGTCAGACGCAATTCCTGTGACCACAGTTCACCGGTGTATTTGTCATCAATAATGCCAAGCACGGCCAGCTCCGAGCGGTCTGCATCCGTTGATGTCTTGTAGTCATACTCATTCCAGGCAGTGAGGGAGGTCAGGGTAGCTGTGTCGAGGTCATAATCCATATTGATACTGACGGCGTCCGACTGAAGATTGAAACTGGAGTCAATATCCTGGTTGTTTTTGTAATCAAAGGCGTCGTTCTTAGGGACGGGTAAACCGAGTGCCACCAGCTGGTCAGTGACCGCAGACGTCTGGGTGGCATCTGCAGCGCAGCAGCTGGTATCGCGATCGACATGACTGCCCGTCAATTGAATGCTGAGTGCATCTGATGGCAGCCACAGCAGCTTGCCCCGTGCATTCCAATCTTTAACGCCATTGAGGTCATCGCCGGTATTACTTTCCAGCCAGCCATCGGTCTCATGCCAGCTGCCTGACAGCAGGTACCCCAGTGATTCATTGATAGGGCCGCTTACCGAACCGACATATTTTTGTAGTGAATAATCGCCCAGGCTGGCCTCGACGAACCCTTCAGTCTCGTCCATATTCGGAGATTTGGTGATCACGCTGACCACGCCAGCGTTACTGTTTTTACCGTAGAGAGTGCCCTGTGGGCCCTGCAGTACTTCGATGCGTTCCATATCGGTGAGGTCTGACATGCCCAGCCCAGACTGCCCCATATAGACGCCGTCTATAATGAAGGCAACTGACGCCTCCAGCGAGGGGTCGTTTTGTGAGGTGCCAAACCCGCGAATCCTGAGTGCGGTGGCAAATGGGCTGAGATTCGAGCTTACCGTCAACGCCGGCACCAGCGCGGCCACGTCGCCGATATCCGAGATGCCCGCTTCCTGAATAGTCATCTCTGATATGGCGTTCACCGTCACCGGAATATCCTGCAAGCTTTCTGCTCGCTTGGTGGCGGTGACGATCACTTCTTCCAATACGGCTGCTTGGGTAACTGTGCCTGCACTAGTCAGGGCTAGAGCGACTGCCGTTGCAATGGGTGTTGTCTTGCGCATACTGACTACTCCATTTCACTTATTGATATTATTTTGTTGGCCTGACGATAGTGGCATAGACTATGACATAATGAAATGGCATAACCTATGTATATATAATTACCTGCGCAGTGCCATGAATCATCGGCACAGAACAAACGGTAGAGAGGAATATTGCTATGGAATATAAACGCACCCCCGATGAGCGCTTCGATAATCTCGCGGACTATCCCTTCAATCCACACTACCTCAATATTGCCGACGGCGAAGGTGGGGAACTGCGCCTGCACTATCTGGATGAAGGCCCGTCCGATGGCCCCATCGTATTGCTGATGCATGGACAGCCTGCCTGGTCCTATCTGTACCGCTTTATGATCCCGCCTTTGGTCGCGGCAGGTTTTCGTGTGGTCGCCCCGGATCTGATCGGCTTCGGTCGCTCTGACAAGCCGACTCGCACGCAGGACTACACTTATGCCCGCCATATCGCCTGGATGACCCAGTGGTTGACGATGCTGGACCTTACCGGCATTACCGTGTTTTTCCAGGATTGGGGCAGCCTGATCGGATTGCGTCTGGTAACAGCCTTTCCCGAACGGTTTTCCAATGTGGTACTGGCCAATGGTGGTCTCCCCACCGGTATCGTGCCGCTTGAGTACACCGATTTTCTCAAAGAAGCCTACGAAACATTACCGGTCGTAAAGGTGGACGAGTTAGCGGCGCGCTTTCGCGATACCTCCGGTATTCCGGGATTTTTGTACTGGCGTAAGTTCTGCGCCGAGAGTCCGGATCTTGATATTGGCCGCCTGATGACAGAGGTCTCGGCCACGGAATTTACCGCAGAGATGGAGGCCGCTTACCGGGCACCGTTCCCGGATCAGAGCTATATGGCCGGCGCGCGCCAATTCCCCATTCTGGTGCCCATATTTCATGATGAGCCTGAGGTGAAAGAGAACGAGGCAGCGTGGGAAGTACTTCGCAAGTTCGAAAAACCCTTTCTGCTGGCCTTTTCGGACAGCGACCCGGTGACTGCGGGTGGCGACAAGAAATTTCTTGAGGAAGTGCCGGGCTGCCAGGGGCTGCCTCACCGCACCATCGAAAAAGCCGGCCACTTTCTACAGCAGGATCAGCCCCAGAAGTGCGTGCAGGCTATTCTGGACGTATCCCGCCGCGCTTGAACGGGGGCCGTGGTTTGCTCTGGCGTGGGGTTTGCTGCGATGCAAAGATCGAAAGGAATGTGTTGAGAATGCCAATATGAAAAAGTGGTTGATAAGAATCGCCGTCGTGCTGTCTGTGCTGTTTCTGGTGGCTTTTTGGCAGCTGTATTTCTCTCCCCGACCTCCGCTGACAACTGAGCCGGAAACACTGGCAGGTGATGGCGCCGCAGTAAATTACTGTGTGCTCCCGAGCTTGGACGGCACTGGAAAAATGGCGAGAGACATTCCCAAAGGTAATACCCCCGGTTGTGCCTATGATCACTTCCCGCTGCCGCTTCTCGCGCAGTGCACTGAAGCTTTGCCTGATGGTGTTGCGGATATTCGCGGCCTGTGGCTTGGGGTGAGCGGCAAGATTGGTCACGTGGAGCGGGTGGAGCAATGTGGCCGACGCACGGTGATTACCACGGCGGGTATCATTCACGATGGCGGACCCAATAGCACTGCGGGTGAAAACTCCAACGATACCGAGGGATCCGTGTTATTTACCATTGGCGAAAAAGAATATTGCAGTCGAACTTCCGCCAGTATGACCTGGAATAACGGTGTGCTGGATTTTCACGCCTTCGGCTGGGGGCCGCGTGTGGTCAGACGTTATATGGACGGTGAGCAGCTGGTGTGGGAATACATTGATGGCAGCACCACACGCATGGATAAAATCTGCACCCTGCCGGAAGATCACAAAACCCCGAGTTCGCGCGGTTCGAGGTACAGGTTTTTACAGGGTATGTGACGCTCAGTTAATCCTGACGCCGGAGTTTCCTCTTAAAGCAGAGTGGCGAGATGCGTGAGTGCCGCCGCGAGTGCGATCACTAATGGCACTACAATTCTGGGCCCGCCCAATATAAACCAGGGGGAGGCGGGGAAGGCAAAGGTCTTCTCCAGCGATTCCAGTTTCAGATTGTGATGTTCGCTGCCTATGGTTGCAGGCAAGATTTCCATCAGGTCGCGTCGGCTGCGGTAGCGAATCATGCCAGCGGCGCCCCAGTCATCGGTGTGATCGCTGGCCACGTTTTCAACGTTGCCGCTGGCAGCGGTGGCGATCATTACCGGATGCCCTGCTTTACGTAGTAGCGATCCAAGAAAAACTTTCTGGTACTTCGCCAGCTTTTCGCGTGATTCCTTTCGCGGCGATTTGAGGCGCAGTAGATTGACCATCACAAAGTCCTTGCCGTCATCCGCGAGCAGGAATTTTCGCAGGTGCTTCTGCTGGTTTTCGGTCCAGCCGGCATCGCCGTCGAACAGGCGCATGGTGGCCTCGACTTCCGCCGGCGTAGTCTTCTTTTTGAACCCTACATACCAGAACCAGAATAGTGCGTAGGCCAGCGCGGCCAGTGTCCAGATTACCCATGCGCTCATGCGGACTCCATTCTATATTTTTCTGTTTTTCCCGGGGCCAAATTCAGTGTTTTTGCGAGCTCTAAACACCTTGGTCGTGCTGAATTCTATCGTCGGAATTGACCGCATGCTAACAATATGGCACCATTTATGTCAATATAATTGCAGGTCGGGGTGCCAGCTGTTCTGCGCGCTCACAGCATCAAATGGAGTATATGTAATGCCCTCAGTAGAACCGCTGCGGCTGGTTGGTGGAACCGGCTCTCCGTATACCCAGAAAATGGTCGCGCTGCTGCGATATCGGCAAATCCCTTACCGTATCACCTGGGGGGATCCCGCCGGGATGTTGGACGCACTTGGGGTAGAAAAGCCCCGGCCGATTTTTATGCCTACCTTCCTGTTCAATGACGATTCGGGAAACTTGCAGGGCGTCTGTGATTCCACCCCGATCATACGCAGGCTGGAGGCGATGTATCCCGCGCGTTCCGTACTGCCGGCAAATCCAGCGCTGGCGTTTATCGATTACCTGATTGAGGACTTTGCCGACGAGTGGTGTACCAAGTACATGTTCCACTACCGCTGGTATCCCGCGCTGGATGCCGACAACGCGGGCACCTTGCTGCCGCTGGGGATGGACGTCAGTTTACCCGCCGATGATCTTGCGCAGTTCAAACATTACTTTTCCGAGCGGCAGATTAATCGTCTCTATGTGGTGGGCTCCAACGACACGACCGCACCGGTGATCGACGCGAGTTACCGCCGTTTTCTGGCGGCCATGGAGAGCCATCTCGCCAATCAGAACTTCATGCTGGGCGGTCGCCCTGCCGCGGGGGACTTCGGCCTCCACGGGCAGCTGACACAGCTGGTGGGCTTTGACCCGACACCGCGCGAGATCGCCCATGCTGTCTCACCGCGTACCGTGGCCTGGGTAGATCATATGCGCGACCAGACGGGGTTGGAGCCAAAGGACAGTGACTGGGTCGCGATTGAGGATCAACCCGACAGCCTGCGCGAGCTGCTGGCTGAAATTGGCCGGGTGTATGCGCCGGCGCAGCTGGCGAATGCAAAGGCCGTGCAGGCGGGCGAAAAAACCTGGGAGAGTCAGATTGATGGCGCCCTGTGGACGCAGCAAACCTTTCCCTACCAGGCCAAGTGCCTGCGCTGGACCAATGAGCGTTATCAGGCGCTGGATCCCGCGGATCGCGCTCGCGTAGATACACTGATTGCTGGCACCGGCGTCGAAACCATGTTATTTCAGTCCTGAATTCGAATAGTACATAGCACCAGGAGAATCGTTATTGTGAGTACCAAGCCAATTACCAACCGTGTCACCGAGATGACCGGTACCGACTATCCCATTATCCAGGCCCCAATGGGCTGGATCGCCCGTGCGCAGCTGGCCTCTGCGGTCAGCAATGCCGGCGGCATGGGTATTATCGAGACCTCTTCCGGGGAGTTCGATAATATCAAGGCCGAGGTCGCGAAGATGCGCGAGCTGACCGACAAACCCTTTGGCATGAACGTGGCCCTGTCCTACGTGAAGGGCACCAATGTGATCGACTTTGTGATTGAGCAGGGCATCAAGTTTGTCACCACGTCCTCGGGCAGCCCGAAAGTTTGCACCCAGGCCTTCCAGGAAGCGGGCATCAAGGTGTTCCATGTGGTGCCAACGCTGGATATGGCGCTGAAGGCAATTGACTGTGGAGTGGATGGCCTGGTGGTAGAAGGGGGTGAGGGGGGTGGTTTCAAGAATCCCAGCCCGGTATCCAGCATGGTGTTGTTACCGCTGATCCGTTCGCGCGTGGATGTACCCATTATCGCCGCAGGTGGTATGTGCGATGGCCTCTCCATGGCGGGCGCGTTTGCTATGGGCGCGGAAGGCATACAGATGGGGACTCGCATGTTGTGCTGTTCTGATTCGCCGGTCCACACTAACTGGAAAGACGCTGTGGTGACGGCGAAAGAAACCGACACGGTATTTCTGAACCAGCAGTCGCGTCCCGCGTTGCGCGCTTTGCGTACCGCGCGTACCACCGAACTCGAGTTACTCGGTAAGTTCGAAATGATGGAGCATATGATTAACCTGCAGGAACTGTATTTCGGCGGTAATATGGAAGCGGCGATTCCGTTGTCGGGGCAGGTGGCCGGGCGTATCGATTCGATCAAGAGTGCCCGGGAAGTGATCGAGGAAACCATGGCTGAGTTCAATGACATTATGCAGGGGCTGGCCCGGCAATACGTGTCTTAGTTCAGTCGGGAGGACAACAGGTGAACAGTATGCATGACATGGTGATCAGAGGCGGCAAGGTCTACGACGGCACCGGGGCAGACCCGATCGTGGCGGATGTTGCCATCGATGGAGACAAGATCTCCGTAGTGGGAACTGTCGACGCGCGCGGTCGCGAAGAAATTGACGCCACCGGGAAGATCGTGACACCAGGCTTTGTCGACATCCACACCCATTTTGATGGACAGGTCACCTGGGATCCGCTGTTGGCACCCTCGTCGTATCATGGCGTTACCACCATCGTCACCGGCAATTGCGGTGTGGGCTTTGCCCCGTGTAAGCCCGAACAGCGCGACTGGCTGATCGGCTTGATGGAAGGTGTGGAGGATATCCCCGGCACCGCCCTGCATGAGGGCATACAGTGGGATTGGGAGACCTTCCCTGAGTACCTGGATGTGCTGGCGCAAAAGCCGCTGGCGCTGGATGTAGGCACCCAGATTCCACACGGCGCTGTGCGCGCCTATGTGATGGGGCAGCGCGGTGTTGAACACGCCACGGCAACGGCCGAGGAAATCAGTAGTATGGCTGACATCGTCGGTACGGCCATCCAGTCGGGCGCACTGGGTTTCAGCACGTCACGCACCGAGAAACACAAGGATTCCAGTGGTGTCCTCACGCCAACCGTCACCGCGCATGAAGATGAACTACTGGCCATTGCGCGCGCCGTGGGTGCCACCGGCACAGGCGTGTTGCAGGGTATCTCCGATTTTTACAATTTCGATGCGGAGTTTGAGCTGTTCAAGGCTATGTCACGCGAGTCTGGCAGGCCTATTTCGCTGACGGTGGAGCAGCAGGACGCGCGCCCCGAGTGGTGGATGCAATTACTCGATGGTGTGTCAGCGGCGCAGGCTGAAGGTGTGCAGATGTACGGCCAGGTGCCGCCGCGTGCGACTGGTGTGCTGCAGGGGTTAACCGCCACGTTGAACCCCTTCTCTTTTTACGAGGTGTATCACGAGATAGCAGCCCTGCCACTGGCAGAGCAGGTTGCGATTATGCGTACGCCAGACTTTCGCGAGCGCCTGCTGAACTCCAACATCGTGGAGATGGAGCTGCCGCTGCTGAATGAGATTCTATACAGTTATGGCAAGCTGTTCGCTCTGCGTGAGCCGGTGAACTACGAACCTGATCCGAAAGACTCTTTCGCGCAGTTGGCGCAAGCACAGGGGCAGACACCGCAGGAGTTGATTTACGACGCTCTGTTGGAAAAAGACGGCCGCGCGCTGTTGTATCTCCCCTTGTTCAATTATGAAAACGGCAACCTCGACCACGTGAAAACCATGCTGGATCACCCCTATACGTTTTCCGGTTTGGGTGATGCCGGTGCGCACTGCGGCGCGTTGTGCGATGCCAGTTTTCCAACATCGCTTATTCAACACTGGGGCAGGGACAGAAGCCGCGGCGCGAAAATTCCGCTGCAAAAACTGATCAAAATGCAGACTAGTGAAACCGCGCAGCAGCTCGGCCTGATGGACAGGGGGGTGCTCAAGCCCGGCTACAAAGCGGATATCAACATTATCGATTATGACAAGCTGCGCGTGCTGGAACCGGAAATTGTCTATGACCTGCCGGCGAATGGCAGGCGATTGGTACAAAAGGCGGTGGGCTACGAGGTGACGGTCATCGCCGGCAAGGTGGCCTTTCGCAACGGCGAGTCGACCGGGCAGTTGAATGGTAAATTGTTGCGCGGGAGTCAGCCAGCGCCCGTGTAGTCACGACGGTGAATACGACAGGCTGTTGGCCGCCGAGGGCGGCCACACGGCCGCACTCGGGTTTTTTGTAGATGTTGCCTATGGCAGCTCTGTAGTGCCCATCAGGTCGCGGTCGATTTCACGGGCCGCTTCACGACCTTCGTTAATCGCACGCACCACCAAATCCTGGCCACGACGACAGTCCGCTGCGGCATACACTTTGGGTACGCTGGTGCGGTAGTCCTGCTTGGTCGCACTGAAATTACCACGTGCGTCGACGTCCATGCCCAGCGACTCATTGATGTAGTGCTCGGGTTGTAGAAAGCCCATGGACAGCATGATCAGATCAGCTTCCCAGGTCTTTTCAGTGCCGGGAATTTCCTTGATGTTTTCGTCGACATTGACGGTAACCACACCGGTCAGGTTGCCGTCCGCATCCTTCAGGAATTCCTTGCTCATGATGGAGTAGGTGCGGGGGTCGTCGCCATACACTTCCGCCGCTTCCGCGTGGGCGTAATCGACGCGATAAATGCGGGGCCACAGCGGCCACGGATTGTTGTCAGCCCGCTCAGCCGGGGGCTTGGGCAGCAGCTCAAAGTTCACCAGCGATTTACAGCCGTGACGCAAGGATGTGCCGATACAATCGGCACCGGTATCACCACCACCAATCACGATGACGTTTTTGTCTTTTGCCGAGATGTAACAGCCGTCTTCCAGGCCTGAATCCAGCAGGCTTTTGGTATTGGCTGTCAGGAATTCCATCGCCATGTGAATGCCTTTGGCATCGCGTCCGGGAATGGGCAAGTCACGCGCCAGAGTGGCACCCGTTGCCAGCAGGACGGCATCGTTCTCCGCGATCAGTGTTGCAGTATCGATGTCTTTGCCGACATCGGCATTGACGATGAACTCGACGCCCGCATCGCGCATCAACTGTACGCGGCGCTCAACGATACCCTTGTCGAGTTTCATATTGGGGATGCCGTACATCAGCAGTCCACCCAGCCGGTCGGCGCGCTCATAGACGGTGACCTTGTGCCCGGCGGTGTTCAACTGCTCTGCAGCAGCCAAACCGCAGGGACCGGAGCCGATAACC
This sequence comes from Halioglobus sp., assembly GCA_037969215.1. Lineage (GTDB taxonomy): Bacteria > Pseudomonadota > Gammaproteobacteria > Pseudomonadales > Halieaceae > Marimicrobium. The sequence goes on along the minus strand of JBBKWY010000028.1, from coordinate 21,581 downwards.
GCGACTTTTTTGCCAGTGCTGTCTGCTGTCGGCTTGGGTGTGACCCAACCCTCTTCAAAGCCGCGGTCAATAATCGCCGCTTCGATATTTTTGATGGTCACTGCCGGGCTGGTGATGCCCAGAACACAGGCACCCTCGCAGGGAGCCGGGCACACGCGACCGGTAAATTCGGGGAAGTTGTTCGTGCTATGCAAACGGTCCAACGCATCGCGCCAGCGCCCGTTGTACACCAGATCATTCCACTCGGGGATGAGGTTGTATACGGGGCAGCCGTTGTTCGATTGGCAGAAAGGCACACCGCAATCCATACAGCGGGCACCCTGTGTTTCCAGGTGTGCTTCGTCGTGTTCGGTGTAGATCTCGTCGAAATCGACAAGGCGCACCGCAGCATCGCGATAAGGCTCGGTCTTCCGGTCGAACTCTTTAAATCCGGTAATTTTTCCCATAATCAATAATCTTCCTACGAACCGACGGCTGCGGTTATAACGTCTGCTACTGACATTTCTTCAAGAACCCGTTTGTAATCAGTCGGCATGACTTTTACAAATCGGGAAAGTTCCGCTTCCCAGTTGTTCAGAATGTGCTCTGCAACCTTGGAGCTCGTGTACTTCTGGTGATTCTCAATCAAGGTGCGTAATTCGTCGATATCACCTGCAGCCTCGACACTTTCGAGCTCGAAAGTCTCGCTGTTGCACATGCGTTCGAAGTCGCCGTCCTTGTCCCAGACATACGCGATACCGCCACTCATGCCGGCACCGAAGTTGCGGCCGGTTTTACCCAGAATCACAACGCGTCCCCCCGTCATATACTCGCAGCCGTGGTCGCCCACGCCCTCGACGACAGCACTGGCACCACTGTTGCGCACGCAAAAGCGTTCCGCTGCGATACCGTTGAAATAGGATTCACCTGAGGTGGCGCCGTACATAACGACGTTGCCAATCAGCACGTTATCCTCAGCCTTGAAGGTGCTGGATTTTGGTGGATAGACTACGATCCGGCCGCCAGAAAGGCCTTTACCCACGTAGTCGTTGCAGTCACCTTCCACTTCCAGGGTGATACCTTTGGCCAACCAGGCGCCAAGGCTTTGTCCGGCCGAGCCTGTGAGCTTGATATTAATGGTGTCATCCGGCAGCAACTTGCCGTGCGTCGCTTTGGCCACTTCGTGCGACAGCATAGTGCCGACCACGCGATTGATATTGATAATGTCGTGTTCGATATGCACTTTCTCGCCGCGCAGGATGGCCGGTTGCGCGCGCTCAATCAGGAGATTATCCAGCGCTTTTTCCAGTCCATGATCCTGCTTGATGGTCTGGTAGACCTCGGTGTTTTCGTAGACGATCTCTGCCGGTGTGAGCATGCTGCTGAAATCCAGACCGCGTGCTTTCCAGTGCTCGATAGCATCGCGTGTTTTCAGCAGATCGACACGGCCGACCATTTCGTTGATGGTGCGCAGACCCAGTTTTGCCATGATCTGGCGCAACTCTTCGGCCACCATGAAGAAGTAATTCACCACGTGCTCCGGTTTGCCGGCAAACTTCTTGCGCAGCTCGGGATCTTGCGTCGCGATACCCACGGGGCAGGTATTGAGGTGACACTTGCGCATCATGATGCAGCCCAGCGTCACCAGCGGTGCGGTTGCAAAGCCGATTTCTTCAGCGCCTAACAGCAGCGCCATCGCGACATCGCGCCCGGTTTTGATCTGCCCGTCTGTCTGCAATACCACGCGTGAACGCAGGTTGTTTTTCACCAGCGTCTGATGTGTTTCAGCGATGCCGAGTTCCCACGGCAGGCCAGCGTGCTTGATAGAGGTTAGCGGCGATGCACCGGTGCCGCCATCGTGTCCGGCGATCACCAGGTGATCGGCTTTCGCCTTGGTCACGCCCGCAGCGATGGTGCCCACACCAATCTCGGAGCCGAGTTTGACACTGACCCTGGCGGCGGGGTTGGCATTCTTCAAATCGTGGATAAGCTGGGCAATATCCTCGATGGAGTAAATGTCGTGGTGTGGCGGTGGGCTGATCAGGCCGACACCCGGTGTGGAGTGGCGGATGGAGGCAATGATGTTGTCGACCTTGCCGCCGGGCAGTTCGCCGCCCTCACCGGGCTTCGCGCCCTGCACAATCTTGATTTGCAGTTCATCGGCGTTGGCCAGATACCAGATGGTGACACCGAAACGGCCCGAGGCGACCTGTTTGATGGCAGAGCGCTTGGAGTCGCCGTTTGCCATCGGCTCAAAGCGCAGTGGATCTTCACCACCTTCACCGGTGTTGGATTTTCCGCCGATGCGATTCATCGCGACAGCCAGTGTTTCATGGCTTTCAGCTGAAATAGAGCCGTAGCTCATCGCGCCGGTACAGAAGCGTTTAACGATTTCAGCGGCCGTTTCTACTTCAGCGATATCACAGGGCTCGTTCACTTCGTTGAAATCCATCAGCCCGCGGAATGTGGCGCGCCGGGTAGACTCGGAATTCACATGGTTGGCGAATTTCCAGTAGTCGTCTTCGCTGTTGGTACGCGTGGCAATCTGCAAGTTGGAAATCGTTTCAGGATCCCACATGTGGCCGTCACCACCGCGACGCCAATGGTAGTCGCCGGGGTTTGGCAGCACCGCAACCTGGTGCTGATCCCGTACGGGATAACCAATTTCGTGGCGCTGTTTTGTCTCTTCAAACAGTGTGGCGAAATTCACACCCTGCACGCGACTGGCAGTACCAATAAAGCAGCGATCAATGATTTCATCGGCCAGGCCCACGGCTTCGAATATCTGCGCACCTTTATAGGATTGCAGCGTCGAGATGCCCATTTTGGCCATCACTTTCAGCATTCCCTTGCCAACGCCCTTCTTGTAAGCGGCGACAATAGAGGTGCTATTGGGGAAAGTCTTCTCGTCCAGCAAACCGTCCTGCAGTGCCTGCCAAATAGACTCAAAGGCAACGTAGGGGTTGATAGCGTCTGCACCGTAACCCACGAGCAGGCAGTGATGATGCACTTCGCGCGCTTCACCGGTCTCCAGGATGATACCGATACGGGTGCGCTCGTGCCGGGCCACCAGATGGTGATGTACTGCGCCACAGACAATCAGGGCGCTGAGCGCCATGCGCGATGCGCTGATATTTCTGTCGGACAGGATAACAAAAGAATAGCCGTCTTTGATCGCCTCGGAGGCCTCGCTGCACACGCGGTCCAGTGCAGCCAGCATGCCGTCTGCGCCGGTGGCTTTCTCAAAGGTCATGTCGATGGTTTTGGATTTCCAGCCATCGCGGTTGAGGTTTTTGATGTTGGCAAGTTCATCGTTTGAGATCACAGGGTGCTGTAACTCAAGTCGATGTACATGCTGTGGCGTTGTTTCCAGCAGATTGGCTTCAGGCCCAATGAAGCAAGTCAGCGACATCACCACTTCTTCGCGAATCGAGTCGATAGGTGGATTGGTGATCTGGGCGAACAACTGCTTGAAGTAGTCGTAGATCATGCGCGATTTGTCGGACAGGCAAGCCAGTGCACTGTCGTTACCCATTGATCCTAGCGGGTCGCGCGCTTCAGTCACCATGGGCAGCAACATGAACTGCATGGTCTCAATGGTGTAGCCAAACGACTGCATGCGGTGCAGCAGTGTATCGGGCTCGTAATCCAGTTCCGCGTGATCCGGTGGCAGATCAGACAGTTCCAGTTTTTGCTCATCGAGCCACTTGCCGTAGGGGTGCTTCCTGGCGAATTCCATTTTCAGTTCTTCGTCGGGCACCAGACGCCCGGCGAAAAAATCTACCAGGAACATCTTGCCCGGTTGCAGGCGACCTTTTTCTTTCACATTCTCCGGAGCGACCGGCAGCACGCCAACCTCGGAGGCCATGATCACTTTGTCATCATGTGTGAGGTAGTAGCGTGAGGGGCGCAGGCCGTTGCGATCGAGTACGGCACCGATGTAGTGGCCGTCGGTGAATACGATAGAGGCGGGGCCATCCCAGGGCTCCATCAGCGCGGAGTTGTACTCGTAAAAATCGCGCTTTTCCTTGGGCATATTGGTATCGGATTGCCAAGCCTCGGGCACCATCATCATCATGGATTCCTGCAGTGTGCGGCCTGTCATCAGCAGGAACTCCAGCACATTGTCGAAGCTGCCGGAATCCGAATGGTTGGGTTCCACGATGGGAAACAAATCCTTGAGCTTGTCGCCGAAGCGCTCGCTTGACGCAGCACCCTCGCGGGCAGTCATCCAGTTCTTGTTGCCACGCAGGGTATTGATCTCACCGTTGTGGCTCATGAAACGCTTGGGTTGCGCCCTGTCCCAGGAGGGGAACGTATTGGTGGAGAAGCGCGAGTGCACCATGGCCAGGTGGCTTTCATAGTCCTGATCTTCAAGATCCGGATAGAACGGAAAGAGCTGCGCAGGCGTCAGCATGCCTTTATAGACGATAATCCGTGAGTTGAGGCTGCAGGTATAGATCAGTTCGCCGGGGTGCTCCACTTTTGCAGCGGACGCGAATCTTTTTCGAGCCAGATACAGCGAGTGATTGAAGCTGTGGTCGCCAGGCTTACCGCCGCCAACAATGATTTGTTCGATAAAGGGCATCGCAGCACGGGCCGCAGGGCCGATATTGGACTCATCAGGCCGGACCGGCACGGCCCGGAAACCCAGCAGGGTGAGCCCTTCCAGCTTCAGGTTGGTCTCATAGCTGGCCTTGAGTGCGGCGCGTTTGTCGGCATCGTGAGGCAAAAAGATATTGCCGACGGCATAAGCGCCCACTTCCGGCAGGGTAAAACCCATTTCAGCCGCGACCTTTTGCATGAATTTGTGCGGGATGGCCGTCATGATGCCGGCGCCGTCACCGGTATTTTCCTCGAAGCCGCAACCGCCACGATGGTCCATCCTGGAGTTGATGTGGTAAGCATCCGTCAGGATTTCATGGCTGGGTATGCCTTTTACATGGGCCACGAAGCCCACGCCACAGGAATCCTTCTCGAGGGCGGGGTCATAGAGACCATGCTTGGCGGGAAACCCGATTTTGCCGTCGATTCTTTTGTTCATCATGCTTTCAACTCATTTGGTGGAGCGATATCAAACAGCCTGTTTAAACGCCCAAAAAAAACGATCGCTCAGGGCAGTGCTGCACCGGAGGCTTGGGCTTCTCGGTCGGCTACCAACTAAAGCGGTATTAATGCACATTTTGAGCGGGGCGCAGACAATACCATTCGGTGACTAAATGTCAAGAGGATGGGGGGGTGGGAGACCTTTTATTTTCATCTAAGGTATTGTATTTAAAGGGTATTTGAATTTACCGAAAGAGAGAGATTTTCCTTGTTGGGGTTACTTTTCTGTGGAAACCCGTGCTGTGGTCGTTTTGCCGTGCTGCGCTGCGCGGGTGGCAGCGACAGCGACGGCGTGAGTCACTTTAGAAGTTGAGACAGATCTTGCCGAAGTGTTGCTGTGACTCCTGCAGTCGAAAGGCGTCGGCCAGCTCTTCCAGGCCAAAACTACGGTCTATCACCGGCTTGATACCATTGATATTGATGGCCTTTACCATATCTTGCTGGCTGGCGCGTGAGCCCACCGTAATACCGCTGATCACCGCGTTTTTCTGGAACAGTTCCGCCGTGGGGACCTCTCCCTGAACGCCAGTGAGTACGCCAATCATGGAGATATGACCGCCCATCGCAATCGCCCGCACAGACTGTGGCAGTGTGCCGGAGCCGCCCACTTCAACGATCACATCCACGCCGCGTCCCGCAGTGATTTCCAGCACTTTGTCGCCCCATTTTTCGAACTGGCGATAGTTGATGAGTTCGTCGGCGCCAAGGGCTTTGAGCTTTTCCAGCTTCGCATCTGACGAGGAGGTGGCGATGACATGGCAACCGGCCGCTTTGGCGAACTGCAGCGCAAAGACGGACACGCCACCACTGCCCTGCACCAGTACGGTATCACCGGGCTTAACCCTTGCTTCCACCATTAGCGCGCGCCATGCGGTAGCGGCGGCACAGGGCAGGGTGGCCGCCTGCTCAAAGCTGTAGTTGGCAGGCATGAGGGTGAACGCCGAGGAGGGCATGGTTACCGTCTCCGCGGCAAAACCATCGACATTATCGCCGGGAACACCACCGACTTTCGCCAGACTGTCGGCGCGGCCATCGGCCCAATGCGGAAAGAAGCAAGACATCACTTTATCGCCGGCTTGAAACTCGGTCACGCCTGCACCTACCGCTTCTACGATCCCCGCGCCATCTGACATGGGGATACGGCCGTCATCGACGGCCAGCAGGCCAAGGGCTACCACATAGTCGTGGAAATTGAGTGAACTGGCATGATTGCGAATGCGAATCTCACCGCACTGCGGTTCCACCGCTTCTATATTGGCTAATTTCAGATTGTCGAGCCCACCGGGCTTACTCAATTTAATTGCGCGCACTGATACCTCCAGAAAGTTTCATTGTGTGACTCGAACATCCCGAGCCCAATGTGATTATCGCTCTACGCAGACATTGCATGACCGAGCCTCACAAAGTGAGAAGCCTAAGTGATTTTCACGGAGAACGCATTGAATAGTTTACTCACGACTGGGTCTTCGCGGCGGCTACGATATATCACAGGTTGCCCTCAGCGATATCTACCTGTTGCCGAAAAAGAATTCCTCCAGTGATCCGAAAATCGTTGTTTGTGAGGTGAATGACGCCACTAACTGCCGACCACTGTCTGATTAATGTTTTTACCGTGGGCCACTGCGGTGGTGGCCACGGCAGCGTGCAGATTCGTCTTCAGCTAATGCAAGCCGCAACACTTCTTGTACTTCTTGCCGCTGCCACAGGGGCAGTCGTCGTTGCGACCCGTTTTGGGAGCCTCGCGCACAAAGGGTTCGTCATTGGCTGCCGTCGTTGGTAGCAACGTGGGGTGAAATTGCGGCGTGGCACTACCGCCGCGCTGTTCCAGCCAGTACGCGTGAATACGCCGTGCTGCGGGTGTAATTTGACCCTGCCAGAATTCGGTCTCCGCCTCATCCATTTCATCGAGCTGTTTCCAGCCCTCTTCGGTGGTGAACATGAGCATGGGTGCGAGGTAGTCATCATAGGCCATGGGCATTTGCGCCCAGCGCTCTGGATGAAGCGCGACAGCTTTCATATAGCCCTCGCACCATTCATCGACAATGATGTAGCGCTGGCCCTCTACCGTGCGTTCCATAAAGCAGGGTTGAAATTCCATGGGGACTTCCATGAGTGTGTTGACCGTACTGTTCATATGCCGCATAAACAGCGCAAAAATATGCTGGAATTGCTGCTCACTTTCCCACTCCGGCGAATGTGCGTCGTCGCCCCAGATCACCGGCAGCCATTGGGAGGGGGCTATCATTTCCGGACCACTGATCACCGCGGTGAAAAAGCCGTCGAGTTCTGAGACGCAGTAGATGGCCCCCTCGTCTTCGAGCGTGGACAAAAACTGGTCGAGTTCCTCGTATTCGTCGTCGTTCAATGGGGAGGATATGTCGTTGGGATTGTTCATGTGGGCACCTTAGAATAATTTCTAACGCGTTAAATTTAATTCAGCTTCTGCTACCTGCCGGGCCTCTTTCGGGGCGGGAAGTCGAGAATACTGAGGTCGTACCAGGCTAAAGAAGTAAGCATATCGTGTTTAGCGACTCAGCAAAATATGCAACAGATTATCTTGAAAGGTGATGTTGCCGGGCAGGTCGGTATGGTCACCGCAGAACATTACCGCATAATCCAATGGGAAATCGCTGTAACGGTGGCGGGGGATGCCGGGATCGAGGGCGGCTCTTGCAAGCAGCGATGCTTTGGTGACAGCGCCATCGCCGGGTTCCAGCATCAGTGCGCGATAATCTATGCCGCGTTGCGGCGCTCTGATTTCGTCTGGCCATAGCCGCACATACGATTCGCCGTCGTTGTCTTCAATCAAAATACGCGCCGGAGTGGGCAGGCAGTCGCCACCGAATACGATCAGTTCATCAACGGCCTGTGGATTCTTCACCGTGAGTGACCAGACGAAACGACGCGCGCGCTCCAGTTGCACGCCCGTATAGTCTGCCAGCGTGGCCAGTTGTTGCGGTGACCACCCCTGTGCTTGCAGGCGCGCTTGTATCGCCGGGTCGAAAGGCCCCCATTGCAGTGCACGCCAGATATACAGATCGTAGATGTCCCGGTTGAGGGGCTTGCCGGTGATACCCAATACCGGGTCGACTATGGGATGCGGCATTAATTGATAGGCGCTGGGGAAGCTCAGCAGTATCTCCGGATCAATGGTATTGATGCCAAAATCTGCGCCGGTCAGTATCTGCTGTAGAGCGCTGGTGGAACCGAGGTTGGGGGTGCCAACCAGTATCACCCTGCGAGCCTTGGTGGCGCCTACATTGTTGATCGGGAAATCGTTGCCGTTCAGCACATCGGCGGCGCCGTAGCGCAGCCAGTAGCGGGTAATGAGGCCACCCATACTGTGGGCGACAATATCCACCTGCAGGTTGTTGTCGCCATGATCCAGCCGTATTTGGTTCACCAACTTGTCCAGTTGTGCGGCGCTGCGGCTATTGTCCTGGCGCCAGTCATAGGTGAAGCGGTAGTAGCGGCGTCCCAGCCCGGACACGACTGTGCCCGGTTCAGTGAACTCATAGCCGCCGGGGCCGGTGAGTGTGGCCTCGATGGCGCCGTAAAAATCCCGGCCCGCGACAGTATCCGTAATGCCGCAGGGCTGCAGCTTGGTCTGTGACTGGTGTCCCGGAAAGCCGGGCGGCGTGAGCGCGAGTGAATGGTAATCTCCCAGCGCGATATCGGTGATGCCGCCGGGCCAGTATTCAGTGCCGTCAGCGTCGCACAGGCGACCACCGAAGGCGCCGTGAATCAGAATAACAGGCGTTTCTTGCTGCTCGGGAATGGCGGAGGTTCGGTACAGTGTAGACAGCTCGGGTTCAACACTGGCGCACGACCACAGGGTGCCGCAGAGGCCGAATGCGAGTAACAGCGATATTGCTCGTAGGCAAAGCACGGTAGTGAGTCATCCCCCGAAATTCAGGCTGCAGTATAACAGAGCCTACTGGCCGCGTTTTCGTCCCTCGGGGATCGTCGGAACGTAGTAATGGCGAATAACATCTGCCTGAAAATACGACCTGTGTATGTGTACAGACTAAACATGTCGCGAAAAATCACTATTATCCGCATGATGTGGTAACAGCCGACGCGCCGCGAGAGAAGGCGAGGCGTCGTGGGTTAGACTTGGATTGTTATCGATAAATCACAGGGAGCTCCATGAGACTACTACACACGTCGGACTGGCATATTGGCCGCCAGCTGCACGGCGTTTCACTGATAGACGAGCAGGCGCACGTGCTGGAACAGATCGTTGCTATTGCAGAGCGTGAGGCTGTGGATGCGGTCATCATTGCCGGCGATGTTTACGATCGGGCGATACCGTCCACCGAGGCCGTCTCTTTATTGAGCCGAACCCTGCGACGCCTGTGCCTCGATCTGGGTAAGCCGGTGATCGTGATCGCGGGTAATCACGACAGTGGTGATCGTCTGGGGTTTGGCGCGGATCTGCTGGAGAGTGCCGGCCTGCATATCGTGGGGCCACTGCAGCCCGAGCCGGTTTGTATCACGCTGGAAGCGAACGGTATGGTGGTGGATGTTTTTGGCCTGCCTTACGCTGGCCCCCTGACGGTGCGACAGGTGCTCGGCGTGGATGTGTCCTCGCATCAGGAAGCTATGGTGGCGTTGCTGGAGCGCGTACAGGCAGCGCGTGTAGCGGGGCGTCCTACTGTTGTTGTCGGACACTGTTTTGTGGCGGGCGCTACCGATTGTGATTCAGAGCGCCCGCTTTCGGTGGGTGGCGCCGACAGGGTGAGCGCCGACCTGTTTGAATCCTTCAATTATGCCGCGCTCGGGCATCTCCACGGGCGCCAGCATCAGGGCAGTGACCATATCCGCTACAGTGGCTCGATACTCAAATACTCCTTCTCTGAAGTCGCCCACCACAAATCTGTGACGCTGGTGGAGATCGCCCCTGAGGGTGATGCCCAGGTGCGACATATCGACCTCAGCCCCCTTCGCGATTTGCGCATCATAGAGGGCAGCCTGGAGGAGCTTTTGCTCAACGGCAAAACCGATGCGCGTGCGGATGATTTTATTCTCGCCCGGGTCAGTAATACCGAATCGATTCTCGATGTGATGGGCAAACTCAGGGATGTGTACCCCAATGTGCTGCAAATGCAATACACCGGTGTGCGCGAGACGGGGCCACTGCCGGGTGCTGGTCGTGAAATGCTGAAGAAAACCCACATGGCGTTGTTCGAGGATTTCTTTAACGATGTCCATGTGGAGCCATTGTCGGAAGAACAGCGCGCGTACATGGTCAATCTCCTCGAACACCTGGCGCAGGAGGAGACGGCATGAAGCCGACGTTGTTGACCATGCAGGCGTTCGGCCCTTTCGCCGGCACTGAAAGTATCAAGTTCTCTGACCTGGGTGAGTCCCCGCTGTTTTTGATTAACGGGCCTACCGGGTCGGGCAAGACGACCATTCTCGACGCGATCTGCTATGCAATGTATGGCAGTACCACGGGCGATGAGCGCGAAGCAAAAGAAATGCGCTGCCAGCAGTGCGACCCAACGCTGCTGACCGAGGTGACGTTTGAGTTTAGCCTCGCCGGCAACAGCTATCGCATCACCCGCTCGCCTGATCAACCGCGCCCGAAACTCCGTGGCGAGGGCATGACGCAACATTTGAGCCGTGCGGACCTCTACAAGTTGGGGCCTGATGGGACGATAGAAACGGGCGCTCTGCTGGTTGAGAAGAAAGTCAGCGAAGCCACTGACTATATTCGAAGTATCACGGGTATGAACGCCGATCAGTTCCGGCAGGTGATGGTGCTGCCCCAGGGCCAGTTCCGAAAACTGCTAATGGCCAATTCCAGCGAGAAGCAGAAAATATTCGAGTCGCTCTTTGAGACCACGGTCTATACCAAAATAGAGGAGAGGCTTAAGGAAGACTCCAAGGGCATACGGGATGCGGTGACGCAGGCTGAATCGGTGATCCGCAATATCATGCAGAGCGGGGGTGTTGCCTCTCCCGACGATCTGGTGGAGCAGATGACACAGGCATCGTCCGAGCTTGCAACATTGGCCACGACGAAAGACACCGCTGCCCAAGCGTGGCAGGTCGCCGTGCGGGCGCTCGAAGACGCAAACAAGCTCCAGCAGGACTTTGCGCAACTCGATACGGTTAAGCAACGGGAGGTGGAACTCACCAGCAAGGCGCCACAGATTGATGCCGACAGGCACAGGGCAACTATGGCGCGCGCTGCAGAAAAGCTGAAACCGTTGCGCGATCGAGTCAGTGAAACGCAACGGCTGCTCACCCAATCAACAAACGAGGTGGCGCAGGCCGAGCAAGTGCTGGCGACAGCTGAACTGGCGCGCGAACAAGCCACTACGGTATTCCAGGCAGAGAGCGCGCGCGGCGCGGAGCGAGCTACGGCTACGGCCACCGTGCACCAGTTGCAGTCCTACGCTGGCAAGGCGGAGGCACTGGTTGCGGCGAAGGCGTCACTGGATGCGGCGCAAAAAAGTGAACACTCAGGCCGGACCACCCTCGAGACATGTGAAGCGGCGTTCGCCACACATCTGCAGCGCGAGTCCGCAATACAGCTGAAAATAGACACGCTGGAGAAAGCCGTCGCCACGGCAGGCGGCATCGATCTACAAGTGCATAAGCTCAGGGAGGCGTTGGTGGCGCGCAAGGCACTGGCCGCTGTTGCAGCGAAGCTGGCCAACGTGGAACAGGATCTGACGCAGGCACGGGAGTCGCTGGCCACAGCTGAAGCCACGCGCGACGAGGCCGATAGAACGCTCAAACAGCTGCGGCAGGTATGGCATCAGGGACAGGCAGCACTGCTGGCTCAGGAACTGGGTGAGGGTAGCCCCTGTCCGGTTTGTGGTAGTTCGGAGCACCCCTCACCGGCACCGCAGGCGGAGCAGACAGTTACAGAGGAGCACCTGGAGGAGGCCAGTGCGACGCTCGAGGCGCGGACCACGGCTGTTATCGCCAGTAACAGCGCAGTAACGACGCAGGAAGAGCGCGTGAAAGCACTGCGCGCGCAAAGAGAAGAGTACGTTCAAGAGCTGGCGGATAAGGCGGAACAAAGTGAAAGCGCTATGCAGGCCGAGCTTGATGACGCTGTCCTGCGCAGCAAAAAGCTGGCCGAAGACCAGCAGTCGCTGCTGTCTGAGAAGCAGAATCTCAAGGCCCACGCTGAGACACTGGCTGAATACAGACAAGCCACCGAGCGGGCGAAGTCAGCGCTGGCCGAGTTAACCAATGAGGTGGGCCAGGCGCAAGCCCGGTTCGAGTTGTCGGAACAGGCGCTGCCTGAGCCCTACCGTGCGGTGGGTCAGCTCGAGCAGACACTGGCGGCGGCCATCGAGTCCCAGGCGAAACTGGAGACGCTACTGGAGCAGGCCCGCGCGGCCTTTGAGCGCGCGGATAAAGCCAGGGGCGAAGCTGACGTGTCGCTAGTCGGCTTCAAGCGCGATTACAAGGAGAAAAGCGAAAGCCTTACCCGTGCGCAAAGCGACTGGACTGAAGCGCTCTCAGCCAGCGTGTTTGCGACAGAGCAGGAGATGAATCTGGCCGCGTTACCAGACCACACCCTGGCGCAATTGGATAAGGCGATTGCCGCGCACGAGCAGGCGCTGCTGGAAGCCCAGGCCACACGCAAAACCCTGGAAAAACAACTGGACGGCAAAGCACTCGGTGATCTATCCGCTCTGACAGCGGCCGAGGCCGCTGCCGAAAGTCAGCGCGATGTGACGATGGCCGCGTGGCGCACCGCAGACCAGCACATGACCCGGCTGCACGATACGCAGAAAAACCTGACGGCGAAGCAGGCCGAAATGGCAGACCTCGATGCCAAATATCGGGTAGTGGGCACCCTGGCCGAAGTGGCCTGCGGACTCAAGGGTTCCAAGATTAGTTTGCAGCGCTACATCCTCGGCGTATTGCTGGACGACGTGTTGGTGCAATCCACCCAGCGGCTTATGAAGATGAGTGATGGCCGCTACGAATTGCGTCGCAAGCTAGACCCCAGCAAGGGCAACAGACCGTCCGGGCTGGACCTGGAAGTGTATGACGATTACTCCGGCGAATCCCGCTCGGTGGCCACCCTATCTGGTGGCGAGAGCTTCCTGGCGGCACTGTCATTGGCCCTGGGCCTGTCCGATGTGGTGCAAGCCCAGACCGGCGGCATCCAGCTCGATACCCTGTTCGTTGATGAAGGTTTCGGCACGCTGGATTCCGAAGCGCTGGAACTCGCCGTGAGTACGCTGATGGATCTTCAGAAGTCGGGCCGTATGGTGGGGATCATTTCCCATGTGTCGGAGCTGAGGGAGCAGATGGATGTGCGGATTGATCTGGTTAAAAATCAATCAAGTTCATCGCTTCGCATCCATGCACCGAGGGCATAAGTGTGACTGAGAGCAACTTCGCCTTCGACTTTGTTCTGATGCACTGCGTCACAAATTGGAAAAAGTTTCAGCGTGGCAATGTGATTTATTCTGATATGCTCACCCACAATAAAAATGGCGGATATGGATATGACGCTGGATTACAATTCTCTCAAGGAGCGGCAGCGGGCCGAACGCGACAACCATCCCACTAACCTTGGGCTGCGTGTGCATCGCGCGCTGAGTTGGCTTGGACGGGCGGAGCAATGCGAGGATCAGGACGGGCGATTCATTTTTTTGTGGATTGCGTTCAATGCGGCCTATGCGAATGATCTTGGCGACCGTGAACGAATCCACGAGAAGCATGTGTTTCAACTTTTCCTGGAAAAGCTGACCGACCTCGATACGGATGATGTGCTATACAAATTGATATGGTCAGAGTTTCCCAATTCTATCAGAATGTTGCTGGACAACCGATTTGTATACCAGCCCTTTTGGGATTTCCATAATGGCAAGACAACGGAGCAAGAGTGGAAAACGGGGTTTGAGCAGGCCAGGAAGACGGCCAACCGTGCCCTCGCGGGCCGAGGCACCGTATCCGTACTGGCAATTGTCCTCGACCGTATGTACACCCTGCGCAACCAACTGATCCACGGCGGCGCCACTTGGAACAGCAGTGTGAATCGCGATCAGTTGCGTGATTGCTCGGCATTCCTTGGCAAGCTCGTCCCGTATGTTATACAGCTGATGTTGGATAACACTGCAACGCTTTGGGGGGCTGCTTGTTATCCTGTGGTGGAAGCCTAGGTTAGGGCTTCTGTAACTCTGGCAGCCTATAAGCAATGTTACCTTTGGTTATCGCTATGAAATTTCGCTTCTCCAGTTCCCGCACTAACCCCATTGCTTCCTCGTCAGCCAAAGATTTAGTGAAAAGGCTATTGATTGTGTTGGCAAGCGTTTTTTCTTTGCGCGGTTTGGATTGTCCTCGCTGCTGAATATTGTTGACAATAAGGTCTATCTTTTCATCTCTACTTACCGCGTTGCAAATTCGCAGTAGAGGTATTTCAGCCAAATCGCTTGATCGCTGAACTTTGAGCTTGTGGCTGCGAAGATGGCGGATTAGCGGATCGAATCCCTGATCTTTGGAAATTATGTGGAAATAGCCGGTCTCATCTTGCGATGCAAGCTGGCCAATATAATAAGCGATATGGAAGTCCAGAGCGTTGGGCCCGTTTCCTGCGATCTTTATGTATTTTCCTTGGTCACCCAGCTCCTGCATCGTCTCAACGAGCGCAAAGGGTAACTTGATCTGATTTTCCCCAACAAACACAAATACCTTGAATGGATGTTGCTTTAATAGTTCGAGGTTACCAGGCTGGACGTTCTCAAAATCGATGAAGATGTAATTGGTGGGGGTTGGCATCCTTGCGATTATCCGTCTTAGTAGAAAACAGCATCAACGATAAAACGGTGAGTCTAGGGAATGCAATAAAATACAACGCTTTCCTACAGGTTTTGTCCTGGCTCCATGTACATAAAAATCGCTATGAGTTTAAACTTCCGCGCCGCTGAGTGGCGAGGTATTCCGATTTTTTGTCGAATGCTGAAGAGCTTTCGTTGGTTTGATATATCCCCCGCTTGAGTTACGCTGCTGTGATGAAAGGTATGCAACAATAAGATGCGCATGCTGCGGGGCTAAGTGCGCTATACAATGCCTTCGGGCCCGATGACTTCATCAAGGGTGAATGGGACAACAGCTTTTTGATAAGCCTTGCTTTAAGTGTGTTATTGGGGCGGTAACTGGGTGTGATACTAATTGGTTGGCTTCCAATGGTTAGGGTTGGAGCCCGGCGCCCAGAAGCGCGAAAGGGACGTAAAGAAGGGCGAGTCAATGAAGTCATCTACAGACGTTAACGAGGCAATTACATCAGTTGTATGTCTAGTCTTGCAGGACCGCACGGGAGCGGTGTTGGCGACGCAGCGTCCGGCCCATAAGCGATTAGGGTTGTTGTGGGAGTTTCCGGGTGGGAAGGTTGAGGTGGGTGAGGATCCGGAAATCGCATTGGCAAGAGAAATTAAAGAAGAGCTATGTCTAGCACTAGAGCTAGAGGTAATACTGCCGTTGCCGGAAGCCATTCATAGCTATGATTTTGGCTCCATCCGCTTGCTCCCATTCCTGAGTCATTGTGATGAGCGGCCACTGTTTAAATTAACAGAACATATTGATTCACGTTGGATTTCGCCTGAAGAATGGGAATGTCTTCATTGGGCTCCAGCAGATATACCTATTATTTTCTATCTCTTGAAGCAGGAGTGCAATTTTTGACAGACCTCCCTTTAGGACTCTATGAGAGGCTGTTGGATGAAGAGTTGCAGAACCTGCTTTCAGGCCAACCTGAGTTAATCTCGATATTTCGAGCTGTAGACGATGAGTCGACTCCACATTTATATGCACAGTTTGTCGGGCAGTTGCTCCAGAAAGCATTAAGAATTACCAGCGTGGATGCTCGGCTGCCGCTCGTAAATAGGCTTATAGATCTGCTATCTGCAACGGATGGCTTGGAGTATCTGTCCCGTAGAAAACTATTAGAAGTCAATAAGACATTGCTTACGGAGGTGAGGGTTGCGACATCAAGTCTCACTCGCCCACAGACCCCGCTGTCGACTAGCATGCTTTTGACTGGACAGGGAGCTGATCCACCTCTTGATCATGAATTGCGTGCGGAAATGTCTACTGCAGACGGTGTAGATATCCTCGTATCCTTCATCAAGTGGTCCGGATTGAGATTACTCATGCCAGCATTTGAACGCCTGAGTGACGCGAATGTGCCGGTGCGCATACTATCGACTAGCTATATGGGAGCAAGCGATCCTGCTGCAATGGAGTGGTTGGCAAAACAGAGAAACATTAGTGTTCGAGTTTCCTATGACACTGGCCGGACGAGACTACACGCTAAGGCCTATCAATTTTTGAGAAAGAGCGGATTTTCGACCGCATATATTGGGTCGGCTAATATGTCTCAAGCGGCAATGACTCAAGGTCTAGAGTGGACGGTGAAGGCTACCGCTCAGGACATGCCTCACGTGCTTGAGCGTTTTGTTGCAGAGTTTTCGACTTACTGGGAGAGTGATGATTTTGAAACTTTCCAAGAAAGGGATTTTCCGCGGTTTCGCAAAGCAATTGGTGACTATCGACGTCGGGGTGAAGGGGGACCGCACTTCTTTGCCGAAATTACTCCTAGGCCATTTCAGCTAAGAATTCTGGATGCCTTGCAGGCTGCTCGGCAACTGGATTCTAATCGAAATTTGGTCGTTGCCGCTACCGGAACAGGAAAGACAGTAATATCAGCTCTAGATTATAGGCGACATTGCGAAATCGCTGGCTCGAAGGAATCTTTACTATTTGTGGTTCATCGTAAAGAGATATTAGAGCAAGCTCTAGGCTGTTTTCGCACTGTAATGCGTGACCAGAATTTCGGCGAGTTGCTCGTTGATGGAATGCGGCCATCTGCCTGGAATCATGTTTTTGCTTCGGTCCAGAGCCTTAATCATCAGAAACCATGGGTGGAACTGGGGGACAAACATTTTCGATTTATAGTGATTGATGAGGCCCATCATGGAACAGCGAGCAGCTATCGTGCACTATTCGATCTTTTGAATCCACAGATACTATTAGGACTGACTGCGACCCCAGAGCGTATGGATGGGAGCTCAATACTGCCAGACTTCGGTGGTCACTTCACTGTGGAGATTCGCCTGCCAGAGGCACTCGAGGAGAAGCTTCTCTGTCCATTCCACTACTTCGGTGTGACTGACAGTTTAGATTTGAGTGAGGAGAGATTTTGGCGTAATGGTCGATATGATATTAACCAGCTAGAAGAAGTGTTCACAGGCGATGATATTCGTGCCAAGCAACGTGTGGACTGCGTTCTGGCGGCGCTTGATCGTTATCAGCCTGATATAACAGGTGTGCGAGGAGTGGGCTTTTGTGCTGGCGTTAGGCATGCGAGATATATGGCTCGGCATTTCAATGAGGCGGGTATTGATGCAGAGGTGTTACTAGGAGATACACCACGGGAGGAGCGCGAATTTCGCTTGAGAGCCTTTAGAGAGGGAAAGCTACAGTTTCTTTTTACAGTGGATGTGTTGAGCGAAGGGGTGGATGTTCCGGAAATTAATTTGGTAATGTTCCTTCGACCTACGGAAAGTCTCACCGTGTTTCTGCAGCAATTGGGCAGGGGCCTGCGCCACGCTCCTGGCAAGGACTGCCTGACCGTTCTTGATTTTGTCGGACAGACACACCGCAATTACCGAGTGGATACTCGGCTTACGGCTTTACTGTCTCGTCGCAGACAACGAATAGATAGGGAGATTGAGAATGACTTTCCTCACCTACCCCCCGGTTGCAGTATTCAGTTGGAGCGCGTAGCGAGAGATTGGATCCTTTCAAAAATTCGCTCCGTATTGAACGATCTAAACCATTTCGTACCCGAAGTAATTAGGACCTGGGATCAACATACGGGGAACCCCCTAACTTTTGGTAACTTCGTCGACGAAACCGGGCTTTCTCCTATAAACGTTCTGTCGAAGCATACATGGTCAGCGTGGAAGGCTATTGCAAACCAATTACCTGCCCCCAACGATCCTGATTTCACCCAAGCTAGAAAAGCCTTGGCAAGAGTGGTGTTGCGCACGGACCCGGATGTGCTTTGGGCCTTGGAAAAAATGCATCATGTTTGTGAACCGACACCCGTATATGGAGAACTAGAGGGTACCGCACTGCACTATCTTCTTTGGGGCAAGAAAGGAGAGGCAGTCGGAGTTACATCCATTGGCGATTCGATAGAAAAGTGGAAGCGAAATTTCAGTGTTGTTCAAGACGCAGCTGAGATCGCCGCTTGGCGTCGAAACTCTCCTTCAATACCCATACGCGATATCGAATTGTCATTTCCAAGTCAATTGAAACTGCATGCGGCATATGGATTTGCGGAGGTTAAGGCTGCTCTTGGTTTAGCTACGTTGCAGCGTCCCGGCTCAACAGGTACAGGAGTAATCCACTCTAGAGAATTGAAGTTGTATTTGCATCTTGTGACATTTCGTAAAGACGAGCGCGATTTTTCACCAACTACTAGATACCAGGATTATCCCATTAGCCGGACATTATTACACTGGGAGAGTCAGTCAAGGATTACACGAGAGAGCCCAACTGGGCTCAATTATCAAAATTTTGTCGATCGAGGTTATACGATCCTCTTTTTTGCTCGCGTAGATAAGCGAGTGGATGGCGAAACAGCGCCATTCCTTTTTCTTGGTCCAGCGAAATCTTTGATCTCGTTTGAGGGGGATCGGCCAATTACGATGACATGGGAGTTGGAATATCCTATGCCTGCTGAGATGTTTGAAGAAGCTCGCGCAGTCTAAAATCTAATAGTCTTTTTACGATGAGAAGAGGCACCCGTACCTTTGTAGATCATACCGGTCGGGCTATAGAGTCAACTGGGTCGCAATTTTCAGGACACGGGTAAATACCAGGAAGATATCCAATGAGTTTTGAACAATGGCTGGTTCAAGTCGGCAAGGCAGAAAGAACCGCACGGAGCTATGCACGAGCGATAGACGGGTCGATTAGCAATTGGGCAATGGCAGCAGGATTGATCGATGTAAGTCTGATTGACATGGAGAGCACTACTCAGCTTGGTGATCTCATTGATCCTATCCAGAGTCTAGAGATCTTTCTGGAGCGTGATAGAAAAGGCAACGGTATGTACAGTGCTGCTCTGCGTCAGTTCTATCAGTATCTTTCTGACGTCGGAAACTCTGAATTGGAAGAAGATATAGAACGAATAATGACTGACAATACGTTCACTGCTACGGAAAGATCAGCTCAGATATCCACCCGAATAGGCCAGGGAAAATTTAGAGAAGCATTGATCGCACACTGGAGTGGATGCGCCATTTCGCGATATCCCGATTGCAGATTCTTGATCGCCTCGCACATCAAACCTTGGTCAAAGTCCAGTAACTCAGAGCGATTAGATCCATTTAATGGCCTGTTACTGCTCCCAAATCTGGATAAGGTTTTCGATCTTGGCTACATCACCTTCGAAGAGTCGGGTGAAATTCGAATTTCGGATGCCATCGATAAACCTTCCATGCTTGGAATACATCACGGATTGAAGGTGAGTTTAAAAGCCGACCATCAAGATTATCTGGCTTACCATAGAGATGAAAAATTTGGACGGCTACAGAAAATTCTTGCCGTTCATAGTTAATAGGGGTGCAGGGTCAGGGGCGTTCCACCAGTCCTCCCAGCCCCTAAAAATGCAATGCACCGAGGAATCACTGGCTTGCCGGTCGCCCGCGTAATCCTTGTTGAAAGCACTATTCAGCCCCGCCCACACAGCCGTCAATAAGTAGAACTCACAACTCCTCGCACAACATTCCCGCTCAATTTCAGCCACTTCCGGCTAGCTACTCCTGCCTTTTGTATCCCTCGTATAGGGTTGACAAGGGAGATGGCAAGATTACACAAAATGTATATACAAAATAAATTTGCGTTCGTGGCAGTCAGGACTACAATTGCATGAAATTCGTATGGGATGACGTTAAAGCAGCGGCGAACTATGTCAAACATGGTGTGGCGTTTGAAGAGGTGCCTGATTTCGATTGGGAATTAGCTTTAGAAACTCTCGACCTTCGAATGGACTACAGAGAATCAAGGGTGATTGCTATATCCACTATCGGGAGCCGACTGCATGTGCTGGTATATGCCCTACGTAGCGATAGTGTGCGGGTCATAAGCCTGCGTAAGGCCAATGAGCGGGAGATCAGAAGCTATGAGAAAGCCAAAAACGCCAAACGTAAAGACTAAACCAATCCGTCCCACGGCTAAAGAAAATGCGCGGATCAATGCCGGTATTGCGGCTGACCCCGATACCTGGGAATTGACTGAGGCAGACTTTGCAAAAATGCGACCCGCTTCAGAGGCCCATCCTGAAATCGTTGAAGCGTATCGCCGCTCTCGCGGTAAACAAAAAGCACCTACGAAGATTGCAACGTCCATTCGATTGAGTGAAAACGTGCTTGCAGCTTATAAGCAATCCGGGCCTGGCTGGCAGAGTCGGATCGATCAGGACCTGCAGGAGGTTATTGCCAAGCGTAAGCTCAAGTAACCTCCACTAACCCCCCAGTCACCCCAAAATGAATCCACCGCCCAACCACCGGCTTACCCGTCGCTAACGTAATCCCCTCCGCATAAGCCGTCAACTGCCCCGAATACCCCAGCGCAATCTCCTCCCAATCGGATCGCGCCCGTGGCGATGCCTTGTGGTCAATCAACACAAATCCCTCTGCAGTTTCCAGCAACAAGTCTATCCAGCCGCCGATAATCTGGCCGCTGTGATTGGTGTAATGAATCGGGTATTCAGTGTGAATGTTGATGGGGTTAAAGCGCTCACGGATGACGGTCAGTAATCGGTTGGCGCTTTCTGTCGCGGCTTCCAGCGGCAGCGTGTTTTGCATGCCGTGATCGCGCAGTACCCGCGCGATGTCGGTTTGGCCCAGTAGTCTGGATGCGATCACGGCGTGCAGGGCGGTGCCCAGTGCGGCAGCGTCGTACTCGCCTTCGATGGTGAGGCGCTCGCCCAGGGTGATGATCTCTCCGATGCTGGCCGTGTCGATGGCAGGTATCGCTGACGGGCTCAGGCGCAGTGGCAGTGTTTCGGCTGCTGTGGTGTTACTGGTGAGCCAGTGTGGTGTGAACGCGGGTCGCGTGGGGTCTGTAGCCTCCAGTTGCAGCTCCACATACCGGGTGGGGATGTCCATACCATCGGGCAGGGTGAGCGTATCACCGTCGGGCAACATCCAGTCGGCGCCCAGTGTGTCCATCCAGCCGCCGCCGGTATCTTTGCCTTCCAGCGTAATGATCAGGCCGTCGCGGGGTCGGGTGAGCGACACATACAGCAAGCGTCGGGTTTCCTCTACTTCTCGTGCCATCGCGATCAGCCCATCCTGGCTTGCGTCGATGTGCTCAAGTAGCGGGATATCGACCTTCTGTAATCCCGTGAACGCAGGCCAGTAACGCAGCGTGCGGTTGGCCAGTGGGTTGTCGAGGTCGATGGGGTCGGGCGAGGGCAGCACGCTCAGGCCCCAGAGGCT
>JBBKWY010000027.1:0-11205 GCA_037969215.1 Halioglobus sp. | reverse complement strand
ACTCCGCATACCTCGGGGCAGCGGACTATTAACCGTACATCCGATTGGGCGTTAATACGGGAATGCGCCTGTGCGGTCATGCTGGTGAAGGGAGATGCTGTGCCAGAGCACCCGAAAGTGCTTGCTGCCATCGGCGTAAGTGGAGGTAAGGGCACCTATAAACAGTTGAACCAGCATATTGTGGAGTTCAGTCGCAGAGTGATGGATAACAACATCGCCGACGTTCACTTTCTAAGTGTACATAGAGACCTGGCGTCAGCCCCTGACAGACATGCCCTGATCAGAAACTATGGACTGGACCCAAGTAAGGTACATGTCCGAATGGGCGAGCCGGAGGATGTGATCGTCGAAACAGCGCGGGAAATGAACGCCAGTCTGGTGGTGATCGGCAATTCTGCGCGCTCCGGAATTTCGGCCTTGGTAAATGGCAATACCGTGGAGCGGGTAGTTGATAAACTCACCTGTGACGTTTTATCGATGCCCTGATCCAGGCTGTATATAGAGGGAAGTGCTCCCATTTCCCTCTAACCATGTCTTCGATCGCCGTGCTACACGCAAGAGAAGTCCCCTGACGGTTGGGCTGCCCTGCAGTTGCATTTTATCATTGGCATTACCGTGCTGTTCTTGTCGTTCTCCGAATAATTTCGCGCATTACCAACCGCGTTCCGGATTTGGAGGCAGGACCAAAACAGGAGTACGTCGCGGCACATGCAGGAACAGCGATGTTCCACCCTTGGATTCCTCAATTTCTCCACATTTTCTGCGACGCTACTACTGGATTATTTAGCATACTGCGGCTATTGAAATACGGGCAGAGGCACCCGGATGTTGGAGAGTCTGAACAGATCCCCAGTAGCGCTATATCGCAAGCGGAAGCATCTCGTATTTCCGGGGTATGTCGAAATTGTTGCCGCCACCCTGTTGGTGTTGGCCCTGTGCATCGCCGACTACCTGATCGCCACCGACCAAGCGGAGCCGGACCCTGCGGTAGTCGCCGCTAGCCCTGAGGTTTCCGTGTCACCGCAGTGGCTTTCAGGCAGGGCGGCAAGCCCCTGGGTTCATAGATAGCGGATAGCGTTGCAATCGACGCAAACTACAGGTATTTATTATGAGCGAAAAACGCTATATAGAATACTTCAGGAATGGAGCGGCCAAGCAGGATAAGACGCGCATAAAACGGCTCAATACTACCTGCGACATACTTGCGGCTGGTAAGAAATGGGCCCCAGGATAGCCAAGGAGTCACATGGACACTAATCTCGAGGCCGGTATGGATGAGGGTGCTACTGCGGTCATCACCCACCGAGTGCCGATAGATAAGCATGCTGCCTATGAAGAATGGCTTGATGAAATTGCTCCTGCGTGTCGAGCGTCGCTGGGGTATATAGACTTGCATATTGTTCGTCCCGTTGCAGGCGTAACAGAGACCTATACCATCATTATTCGATTCGATACGCCGGACCATTTACAGCAATGGATGGATTCTTCCGCCAGAGCTCATCTGATTGCAAGCGTCCGGCCTTTATTGGTGGATGGTGATGGCGTTTTTATTAGCAGTGGCCTGGATTTTTTGTTCGCGCCAAAAAGTGCGAATGCTCAGGTTCCGGTGCGCTGGAAACAGTATCTGATTACCTGGTCTGCTATCTATCCATTGGTGCTGGCAGTTCCGTATGTCGTTGATCCTGTGCTGGGTTTTTTAGGGGTAACAGACAATCATTTCATTACAACCTTGTTTATCACAGGTACGGTGGTGTATCTGATGGTCTACCTGGTGATGCCTCGGTACACCAATCTGATAAAGCGTTGGCTGTTTAGTTGACCATGACGATGCCCACCATGGGCACACTTACGAGTACACGAGGATTCGACATGAAACATCCCATCATCACTCTGGTATTGCTTTGCGCGCTCTCACCGGTTGTCTCTGCGGAGACCTTTACCGCAGATGTCTGGGCCGACAACTGGTTCGAAATGCGAATCAATGGCAGCAAGGTGGCCGAAGACAGCGTGCCGATCACGACTGAGCGCTCGTTCAATGCCGAGAGCTTCGAGTTTGTAGCCGATCGACCTTTCGTGATTGGTCTAGTCGCCAAGGATTTCAAAGAGAATGACTCCGGTCTGGAATATATCGGGACGCGGCGGCAACAGATGGGGGATGGTGGCGTCATTCTGCAAGTAAAGGACGTTTCAGGTGAGGCTGTCGCCGCCAGCAACGGCGAGTGGCAGTGTCTGGTTATTCATAGCGCGCCGCTGGACAAATCCTGTGAGAGCGAGGCAAATCCCGTGGCGGGGGAGGGGGCCTGCGCCTTTCAGGTGCTGGAGGAACCCGCTGGTTGGGACCAGGCAAGTTTTGATGCCTCGGGCTGGCCGCAGGCCAATGTGTATAGCGAACGCGAAGTCAGCCCGAAGGACGGCTATGACCGGATCGACTGGGTAGATGAAGCCAGGTTGATCTGGGGGCCCGATCTGGAGCAGAGCAACACAGTCCTTTGTCGTTTGATTGTCGAGTGAGTGGCCACTGCAGAATGGCCGCCATAAAGATGGCACAAAGCGCCACCGTTGCGATGGCCATGTTAATGCTGATCGCCACGGCCTCCACCGCAGTCGCTCATGACGACCACTGCGCCGCTGTCACAGCGTCAGTTTTCGACGCGGGATTCGATGAGCGCGTCACCGTCAACTGCACCGACAGTCACGCGATCATTCACTCTGACACCTACCCGGACCATGCAAAGATGACGGGGATCGTGGGGACTAACGAGCAGGTGCCGGTTCCGGCGGAGTATGGCGCGCCGATTATACTTTCCCCGACGCTCGGCACCACACCGCTGACTCGAGATGCGGCTCTGGGCGTCGCCGTAAACGGTGTGCCGATCTACGATTACACCGGGGGCGGTGAAATGAGTCAGGCGGACCTCGCTCACCATCAGGCTCGACACGATACGGTTCAGACCGGGCAGCTCGATGTCTGTGGTGGCCATGCTGGGCGCGGTGATGACTATCACTACCACACCAAACCAGCGTGTATGATTGCGCAGATGGCTAATGCGGGTGATGACGCGATCATCGGTTGGGCTTTTGATGGTTTTCCGATCTTCGGCGACAACAACCCGGACGGCTCGATGATCACTCCAGGCGATTTGGATCTGTGCAACGGACAGCCAGACGATAACTATGGCTATCGCTATCACACCTCTATCGATGCACCGTATATCGTGCAGTGCCTGATGGGTAAAGTCGCCGAGTTTAACCGGCTCCCCCGCGTGCCACCACTTTCGTCGACAGATGGGGGCGGTGCTGCACCCGGTCGGCCACCGCAAGGCGGGGTTCAGGACCTCGTCTTTACAGAAAACCCGGATGGCAGCCGGAGTATGGATTACCGCTATAAGGGAGACGATTACTACATTCGCTACGCACCATCGACCAAGTCAGGCTGTTATGACTTCTCCACACGAATGGTAACTAATGGTGGCAATAAACAGACAGGCGAGTATTGCCGGCGGTGACACTATCGAGATATTTTCTTTGCTTCACACTCAGAGAAACAATCTCCTAAAGTGTAATAACTCATACCTGATCTGACAGACAATCTCCTATCAAAAGTAGCTCTATTGGCCGATTTTCCCGAAAGCGGACATTAAACGCCGCGCATTCTTGAGAGAGAGGAGGTCTCGAATCGCCTAACAGCGGTCGAATTAAGCTACACTTTATAGACCGGATTCATTAAGAACAATGGGAGAGTTTGTGGACATGTCATACCGTCAGTTTCTAATTTGCCTCGCCACGCTAATACTGAGTGGGGCCGTCTTTGCGAATGAAATTACACGGGACGGTGCTGTGGAACTTATGGAAGAGTGCATGAAGCAGCGTAAGGAAAATATTGCTCCACAGAAAAATCAGGCGATTGAGGATTGTGTCACCAAGCAGGGCAGAGATCGGGAGTATTGCGAAACGTTTAACAGGACGTTCGGGAATGCAAGACCACGTGCAGGAGGCGGAAGGATCCCAGGGTTGTTTTGGGAGCTTCCAGTTTGTGAAGAAGCTGTCGCCGCCGAGAATTATTTCAGAATGAACCCGAGTAGCCGAAGTTACAATTCGAAATAGAGGCATTCTCGAGCGCTCTTTTGTTAACGGCTGCTATGCGGTATTGGGAGTAAAAGAATAGCTAACGGAAGCTCGTCAACCAGCGAACACCACCCGACCCAGAAGCGGTCATAGGAAGTTGCGAGACGGAAATTACCGCCTTCGCCTGGTAAGGGACAAGCCACATCAAATAGCAGACAACAAAAAGCCCACTTCAGTGGGCTTAAGTCAGAACTTCTGTTTGCGCTTTATTGCCGCGTGACCAGCCAAGGCCCGCAAGCCCAACACCGAACAGGACGAGGGTGGCGGGGACGGAAACAGCATTAGCACTGTCCGCACCAAGCACATCAAATGCCCATGCGGGTGTTCGATTGTCGCCGTTGATGTCACAGAATTGGCCGTTGGTACAATCGGACCCGGTAAAGTTGCCCTGACCTTCCCGCGTAAACCCGTCTGAAAGATTTAGGCCTGCCGGTGAATTATCGTATTGACTAATGGCTATTGTGTATGCGCCCGCAGGGAGAGTGCCGGTGAGACAGGTGTCCCAAAGGGAGCCAGTGACCGGGTCGCTATTGCCTGCATCGATCCCTGGCGCAAAAATTTCTGCGCCGGCGAAGCAGTTGACGTCGCCCTCATCGACGGACACTATCAGTTGGCCATTGCTGTCGAACAAAGACGTAACAATATCGAACCCGCCTGCAGGAACTACTGATCCATCTGCTTGGATTCCACCGCCATATCCGTAAGACACCAAAAACCCCGAGCCCCCGGAGCCACTAAAGTTGATAAACTGCACATCATCATCAGCGACAAAATTTCCTGAGAACGAGAAATTCATAGGTATCGCCATGGATGCTTGAGAGAGAATCAACCCTCCCAGAATGCCCGTTACTTTTAAATATATGGATGTTTTTTTCATTATGTCGCCTCCAAGGTAAAGTCGCATGCCACCCTGGTTATGCTCCGGTTTGATTTGGTTTTTCAGGGACAAATTTTGGAATACAGCGTGGTCAACTACAGTACTTTTCGAACGTAATGCCTTAAGCACCTCTTGATTTTCAACCTCCATGTACATGATTTTTTGACTCCCAGCATTCAATTGCGTGCGTTTGAGGTCTGTTAAATCATTCCTGAATAAAGTAGGTTTAGTCTAGAATTATGAATATGTCAAAAAACGCGAATGGCTAGTGGATTTAACTGGCGAATCTCAAGCGGACACAGATGGAGGCGGGATTCTACAGGCTTGCGATAACTGTCCAGCCATTCCAGGAGCCGTCATGCTGGTGAAGGGAGGTACCGTGCCAGAGCACCCGAAATGCCCTGATCCAGTCTGCATAATTCAAGGAGAAGGCTGCTTGGCTGCATAAGTTTGGTGGCTGCCTTTCTTGGAGAACACCAGTACATGAGAATGACTGGAGAGGTTGTCAATGAGTGATAGCTGGGATGAATACGCATCTGATTGGGATGCTAATAATGATGTAAAGGCATATGCTAAAAATGCATTTGAAACACTATGCGATACCATTAATTTTAACGGTCTAAATGTCTTAGACTTTGGCTGTTTTAATGGCATCAGAAAAAAATGCCTAACATGTTGCTGAATCAGACTCCGCAAGCTGTCACTATTTTTTGCGCGGAAAAAATACGCGCCAACTTGCTACGTAGGTGAGTAAGGCGTTGGGCCTTGGTTGGAGCGGGATATGTTTAAGACCGTAAATACTATACTAGATCAATGGGTTGCTTTGCTTGCACTGATATTCGGTCTTAGCGCAGCTGTTCTATTAGTGGATTGGGTGATGCGCTACTGGATTTCAATCCTGGTTGTTCTTGTTACACCGTTCGTAATAATCTTTATTATTATCTGGGTTAATGATCTTTTCGTGCTCAAGAAAGTAAGCGATATACGAAAATGTATAGCTACCACGCCCAAGCTTTCTAGATACGCATGGTCTTCTATGAAGTCCGAGCTAATCGCGCAATGGACACTGTATGAGTCGGAGGGACAGACTCCCATGCGTAGATCAACCGTCGCGAGAAAGAAACGAAAAGAAATGCTCAAAACATCAGTTGTTCCAGGCGTTCACAACAGAGTCATCGAAGGCCTCGCAGAGAAGTGCGCCGATGTGGAGATGTTCTTTGAGTAATGTGCAGATGTGGACATTACTGGTAGCCAGTAGTGGCTATATAAACCTACACATGGCTAGATGCAGACAGAATGTCTATATTTGGCTACAACATATACCTAGCTGTCATGTTTCACGACTATGAGAATTTACCACTTATTTGTAGGGCTTATATGCGTCGCTTTTGGCGGCCTGACGTCCTTTACTAGTATTGGGATGGTCGTAAGTATGTTGCTTGCTCCAGAAACAAGATCCGAAAACCTATTCTGGATAGGTGTAGTTGGCTCTGTATTGGCACCTCCCATATTCCTAGCGGGTATTCGCCTGCTGCTGAATATACCAAATGCATATGGCGGAATTTTCGCACCAAATATGTTGCGACTAATGGCAGTCTTCAGCGGTATTATTGGTGGCGCCATAGTAATTCTGGCGTATCAACAAGGCGACTACATAGGCGTACTGCATGGAGTCACATTTTTAGTGTTTACCCAGGGAGCGTTTGTTCTTGCAAATCAAAGAGCCAAAACATAACAAGGGTGTCAAGTACGTTCCAGCGCTACACGCTTCCACCGGACAGGAAAACCTGCGGTCCGCCTGCCGCTTACACCAGCGTTAAATGCCAGGAGAAGAAACGTGCTAGAACTCGCCGTCTCAGTAATATTAGTTGTGGTCGGGCTGATAAATTTCGTGCCCATAGCTGGGATGGTTTCATCGCAGGCTGTATCGAGAGCTTAC
The DNA here is from genome assembly GCA_037969215.1 of Halioglobus sp. Classification (GTDB taxonomy): domain Bacteria; phylum Pseudomonadota; class Gammaproteobacteria; order Pseudomonadales; family Halieaceae; genus Marimicrobium. The sequence goes on along the minus strand of JBBKWY010000027.1, from coordinate 4,264 downwards.
GGTATTAAAGAGCCGTCGGGGGATCTTGCTCTGCTATTGCGTCACCGCGCTGCACTTTTCGGCATTGTTGGTGGTTTGATCATTATTTCAGCTTTCATTCAGCCACTTCAGCTGACGGCGGTCATTATGGCGTACCTAAGCATGCTTAGCTTTGTGGCGTTGGCCTCGTTGGTCGGGCCAATCGGGGCAAACCTCATTCGCGTAAGAAATATTGATGTCGTAGCCATCGTGCTTCTGAGCGTCGTGCCTGCTATTTGGGCATTTCAGGGTTCGGCTGGCTGATGCAAATCATTCCACTCTGCATTGGTGGTGGCCTCGGAGTTGCCATATTGATCGCGGCTGAGGTATTGCGCTTTAACCGAGATAGGAGTTTCTATCCCACGCTACTGATCGTGATTGCCAGCTACTACGTGCTGTTTGCCGTAATGTCTGGGCGGCCCGTTGTGCTTGATATTGTCGTTGCCACGGTTTTCAGCGTTATGGCTGTTGCGGCAGCATTGAAGTGGCGGCTACTTGCGGGTATGGGAATACTTCTTCACGGGGTGTTTGATTTCGCTCGAGGTGGAATAATTGGCGACGGTGGTGCGCCAGAATGGTGGCCGGCTTTTTGTGGAGGTTTTGATGTTGTGTTGGGTGTGTGGCTGCTCGGTGCGTTTTGGTTTGGTTCCGGGCGTCAGCGTGCTGGCATCTAACAAATCGTTGCAGCGGACATTTGACCCGCCACCGATTTTTGCCGCCGCAAAAAGAGGTGTCGCCACAAATGCCGCTGAAATCAGGCGTTACGTGCCGAAAGGAGCTCCCAATTGTTCAAGCTAGGTAAGCTCTTCAAAGACTATATGGAACTCGGGAATGTGCAACCTCTGAAGTTGTCCCGGTTCCAGGAAAAATGGAGACATTCGGATCGTGTTGGCCCTGTGGAGTGGTGGTATCTTGGTACAGGTAGGTACTATCACTATATCGCAGAGCGTTGGGATAACGATCATCGTGTGGCATGGAAAATTGAGAAGGAAGAATCTACGCTCTCCAGAGTTAAGCATTTTCGCCCAAAGGGTGGGGCTGACCGTCTGGTAGGTGTATTGCTAACAGAGGAAATTGTTGGTGGCATGTAAAGAAACTAACAAGCGACTGTGATCCCAAGTCAACCTCTAGCAGAACAATTTACGCCATACTCCACTCCTGATCGTCACGCACCATGGCATTGAGAATAGTAACCATTTTTCGCATGCATGCGGTTAGGGCTACCTTTTTGTGCTTACCGTTTGAAACCAATCTTTGGAACATTTCACGTATGACCGGGTTATGTTGAATCGCGCTCATCATAGCCATGTAGAGAACGGTTCGTATCGGAGCCCGTCCTCCCCGTATTCTTCGTTTTCCCTTCATCTGCCCGCTGTCTTTGTTAAAAGGAGCGAGCCCGCAAAGGGCTGCAATTTTTCGATGGCTCAGACGTCCCAGTTCGGGAAGCTCTGCGATCAGCGTAAATGCGACGCCGTCACCGATACCTGGCGCGGAAACTAAAAGCTCGTAGGTATGCTGCCATTGTTCGATACGGGCGATCTCCTTCTTCAGATGAACGTTGACCCAATCAATTTCCTTATCCAGAAATTTGAGTAGCCTGCGGTGGCTGGGTTGGACATGAGGTTGTGCCTTTTGTAATCGGTTCAGCTCCTGCGTTCGGGCTTCATTAAGCTGTCGCTTGCGAGAGACTAAGTCCTTGAATAGGCGTGTTTTTCTCGACGGCAGCGCTCGCACCTCAGGTTGCATCTTGACGCCAAAGAGTGCGATCAATCGAGCATCGATCTTATCGGTCTTTGCGAGTATTCCCTCGGCCTTCGCAAACTGACGTATCCGCAGAGGCGTGATCACCAGGATCGGTAGGTCGGCCCCTGAGCAGGCCTCGGCGATAGCACGTTCGTACCCGCCTGTGGCTTCGACAAGTACACGCGTTAGCTTATAGCGTTTCAATCTTCTCACGAGTGCTTTTATACCCTCTGAGGTATTCTCCGCTTGCCAGTGTAAGTCCGTCTCGTAGATGTACACATCAAGCATCGACTTACCCACATCAATACCCGCGTGTCGTTCGTTGTTTCCAATGCTTGCTTTGGGAATTGTATTCATATCTCACCCTTGCTACATTCGAGCTCGAGGCTCTTTCGACTGTTCGAGTTTAAAATAGAATCGGTATAACGCTCAGGCTTGTTAACGGGTTCGATTCATCGACACCGGTGCGGCATCGAGCTGTTATACCGAAAGCCTGCTGCTACAGGCTTGGGCCTCACTTTATCGCTTATGGAAAATATCCGACAATGATGGTATTTCGATCATACAAGAAGTGGCAATTTTTCCCTTCGGGGCCGGACGTCAAAACCGCTGCGCTAGGCATTAACTGTACAACAAGGAATCGGAACATTGAATAGAAACGGAATACAAACCTATGCACTCACAGTTTGCCTCCTGTGTATCGCGGTAATTCTCTTTTTCGGCGGATATGCGATAAATAACTTAATACAGTATTTTGCTCCAGAATTTACTATAAGTGATGCTCAAACCAGGCGGCATAGCTCGAATGATCTATATGAGACACATCTAACAAAGATGGATCGTATGGATGACAGGGGGGCAAGAGTGGTAGTGGCGGAAGACAAAGAAATGAGCATTTCTTCAAGAACCCATCGATCAGAGGAGAGTATCCCTGGTTCATATGCTCCTTTGAGCGAAGATGAGCTTACACGAAAACGAAAAGAAAGTTGGGAGTATGAGATCTACTCTGAAAAGCGAAGCGGGCTAAAAGGCTTTGTGCGTGAGTCAGTCACTATTGTCATTTCTATGTCCATACTTCTGTTGCATTGGAGGGTGGCCAATCGCCAAAAACAGTCAACAAATCAAGCAAGCGGGACGCCGAAAAGCGGCACACCTTCTTGAATGTTTTTCGCAGGAGGGTGTTGAGACGATAACAAGACAATACTTTACTACTTTGCAAACTGAAGGCATGGTTTCGGTAGGGCAATAGATGCACCCCGATGCATTGCGATATTCTGATACACCCTAATCAGGCTAATTTGGTCTTTTTTTGAGATAATCTCAAGATACTTGTCGGAATAAATCATGGTTGCAACAGAAAATCCCATCCAACTATATACCGCAAGAAGTAAACTCTATTTGCGTTTTGTAAATGCTGTAGCCTATCCACAAGGCATTCGCGCCTATTTCCAACAGTCAATCCATCTTAAATCAGGACTCCATGTCCTTGATGCCGGTTGTGGAACCGGCATTGCAACCCTGGCACTGCAAAAAGCGATGCTTAACCGTCAGCTCCAGCCTGGAATAATAAATTGCTTCGACATCACTCCGAAGATGTTGGCTATATTTCGTGAAAAACTCCGAACGGATGCAATCGAGGGGATCACAGTAGAGCAGGCTGATGTACTACAGTTGGAAGCGCTTCCTGATGATTGGAAAGGCTTTGACCTGATTATCTCCGCAGCCATGATGGAGTATCTACCAAGTGAACGTCTCGTCGATGCGCTGTCCGGTCTCAGGTCGCGCCTGGGCGAAAGGGGTAGAATTTTGCTGTTCATTAGTCGTAAAAACTGGCTAATGAGGTTTCTCATAGGTAATTGGTGGAAGGCTAATTATTACAATCAGGCCGAATTAACAGAGTATTTTCGGCGAGCAGGTTTTTCCAAGATAACATTTAGCAGCTTCCCGTTTCCCTACAAACACCTCTCTGTCTGGGGTAACATCGTTGAAGCGAGCTAAGTATCAATTTGACATCGGCAAGGCAAAAGCGGGCCTGCGAACTTCCCCCACTAGAACGGACACCTCAACCCAATGAGGAGTACACACATGCCGCACCAACATAGGAAGACAACTTGAGTCCAGGCTGCCCTCTTAAATGATAAAAAATGGACAAGGCGCTTGTGAAAGTGTTGACTGACGTCTGTGAGATAGCGCTTAAAGATTTTGATACAGAAGAAAATGGTACCAATGAGAAAAAAGGCCATTGGAAGGAGCGGTTTCGTCTTTTTGTGGAGTAGGTGTAGCAGATGATTATGGATATCGAGCAAGCAAACGAATTCGCCGACCATTGGATCAATGCCTGGAATAGCCATGATCTCGAGGAAATTCTCTCGCATTACACCGACGATTTCGAGATGTCGTCACCAGTGATCGTAGCAGCCATGAGTGAACCTTCAGGGAAGTTGAAGGGCAAAGCGGCAATGCGAGTGTATTGGTCAAAGGCGTTGCAAAAGTATCCCCAGCT
>JBBKWY010000026.1:0-21595 GCA_037969215.1 Halioglobus sp. | reverse complement strand
CTCACTGGCGTGGTGGTGATCATACCCGCCCTATTTATGGGCGGCCTGCTGATCGAATCGTTTTTTGGTATTCCTGGCCTCGGCAGTTATATGCTGGATGCGATAAATTCACAGGATTTCGCGATCGTGCGAAGCATGGTATTCCTTGGCTCCATCCTCTACATCATTGGCCTGATCCTCACCGATATCTCCTACACCTGGGCCGATCCCAGGCTGCGGCTGGATTAGCCCATGAAGCCGCTGCTGTTGTGGTCAGACCTGCTGATTTACCTGCTGGTTATCGTGCTGTGCATTTTTTTCCTGCGGCTGCGGCGCGATCCGCAGACACGCGAGCACTGGCGACAGGTGTTCAACACCCGACTGGGAATGGTCACCATGACGCTGATTCTGGTCTACGTGGGAACCGCGCTTCTCGATTCGCTGCACTTTCGCCGTGCGCTTGAACCGGTGGCGGGCTCCCCGCACGGCGAGGTCTTTTACGACAACAATGTCACCAGCGTACTGGATGTGATGCTGGGGGGCATGGGTGATCGCTTTGAGCGTACCTACTCCGCGCCGTTCGCACTCGATTCGTTCGAAAAACAGGACATGAAGGACGACAACGGTGACACCTATCGGGATTTTCCGCCGCTGGAACATGCCGGATACCACCTCGCACAGCCCGGCGATCGCTGGGCTGATGTGCTGTCCCGGTCCGCCACCGCGCTGTTGTGGGGTGTGCTGATTTCCGTACTGGTGGTTGGAATTCAGTGGCTGATCCTGCGTCACAGTCTGTTTCCCTGGTACGCGTCCTGGGCCACGCAGGCCGCTGTGATCTGTCTCGCGGTGTGGCTGGTGCACATCAGCCGCTACTACCATGTGCTCGGCACGGATCTGGGGGGTGCCGATGTGGCCTACCAAAGCATCAAGGGCATACGCACCGGGGTGTTGTTGGGGACTCTGGCCACGCTGATCATGCTGCCTATCGCTGTCTCACTCGGAGTGATGGCAGGATACTTCAAGGGCTGGGTGGATGACGTAGTGCAGTACCTGTACACCACATTGAGCTCCATTCCGGGTATTCTTCTGATTGCCGCCTCTGTGCTGTTGTTCCAGGTGTACATCGATCTGCATCCGGACTTCTTTTCCGTCGGACTGGAAAAAGCCGATGCGCGCTTTCTCGCACTCTGTTTTATTCTCGGCGTGACGAGTTGGTCATCACTGTGTCGCTTGATTCGCGCGGAAACGCTCAAGATCAGCCAGCTCGGCTACGTGCAGGCTGCGCATGCGTTCGGTGTCAGTCACCAGCGCATACTGGTGCGCCACATCCTGCCCAATGTCACACACATCATTCTTATTACCTTCGTGCTGGATTTCAGTGCGCTGGTGTTGGCGGAGGCGGTGTTGTCCTATATCGGCGTGGGCATCGATCCCAATATGGCCAGCTGGGGCAATATGATCAACGGTGCGCGTTCGGAGTTGTCCCGCGAGCCCGTCGTCTGGTGGACGCTGAGCGGGGCCTTCTTCTTTATGTTCGTACTGGTGCTGGCGGCCAACCTGTTTTCAGATTTGGTGCGCGATGCGTTTGATCCGCGCTCAAGTACCGGGAGGTCCGCGACGTGACGGCGCTGTCCCCCCCGGTCATGCAGGTGAAGAATCTTACCGTGGAGGTCGTCGAGACGGGCGCTGCGATCCTGAAAGGCGTGAGCCTGGAGTTGCGCGCCGGCGAGATATTCGCGCTGGTCGGCGAGTCCGGCAGCGGTAAATCGGTGACCTCGCTGGCCGCCATGCGGTTGCTGCCCAATGCGCTGCGAATCACCGGCGGTGAAGTGCAGGTGGGGGACGAGGACTTGTTCGATTTGTCCGAGGCCAACATGCAGACCGTGCGTGGCGAGCGTGTGGCGATGATTTTCCAGAATGCGATGAGCGCGCTGAATCCGGTGCAAACTGCGGGTGAGCAAGTGGCAGAAACCCTGCGCTTGCACACGAAACTGGCGGGTAGTGCACTGCGTCAGCGTGTTGTGCAACTATTTGCAGAAGTGGGTATACAGGACGCCGCCGCGCGCTATGCGTTCTATCCGCATCAATTGTCGGGGGGGCAGCAACAGCGGGTGATGATCGCGATGGCACTGGCCTGTGAGCCCGATATTCTGATTGCCGATGAACCCACGACAGCGCTGGATGTCACCATACAGGCACAGGTGCTTGATCTGATTCGGGGGCTGACGCGCTCGCGCCAACTGGCGGTGCTGTTGATCACCCACGACATGGGTATTGTCAAAAATACCGCCGACGAGGTGGCGGTGATGTACCGCGGCGAGATTATCGAGCGCGCCCCGGTAGAGGAATTTTTTCGCAATCCCCGCGAAGCGTATAGCCGTCGTCTTATCGCCGCGTTGCCCGATCTCACACACTTCCACGACAGTTGCGCGGGGGAAGCCCTGCTGCAGCTGGACGACGTCAAGGTGCACTTCCCCATTCGCAGGGGCGTGCTGCAGCGGGTGGTCGATTACACCCGGGCAGTGGATGGCGTGTCACTGGAAATTGGCCGCGGTGAAACCTATGCGCTGGTGGGTGAATCCGGCAGTGGCAAGTCGACCCTTGGGCGGGCCATCCTCAATCTGGAACCGATTGCCGCGGGACAGATCACTTTCCTCGGTCAACCGATACACACACTGAACCGCCGTGCCATGTTGCCCTACCGGAAAAAGATCCAGGTGGTGTTCCAGAATCCGTACTCCTCGATGAATCCGCGACTCACGGTAGCGCAGATTATCAGTGAGGGCATGGACAGCCTCGGCATGGGCCTGTCTGCCGCGCAGCGCGATGAACGCATCGCCGCGTTATTACAGCGTGTGCAGTTGGATGCCGAATTCAGTCAACGCCATCCACACGAGTTGTCCGGTGGCCAGTTACAACGTATCGCGATTGCCAGAGCGCTGGCGGTGGAGCCCGAGCTGATTATCTGCGACGAGCCCACCAGCGCGCTGGATGTATCGATACGCGCCGAGGTGCTGGAGTTGTTGCAGGAACTGCAGCGAGAGTTTGGCGTATCCTACCTGTTCATCACGCACGATCTCTCCATCGTGCCCACACTGGCGCATCGGGTGGGGGTGATGCAGGCGGGGAAGCTGGTGGAGCAGGGGAGTGCCGAGCAAATTCTCACCCGGCCGCAACACCCCTATACTCAGGCCCTGCTAAACTCTGTGCCACGGGTAGACGCGACGTAGTCGGTGGTCGACGCAATATCTAAAATACATGGGTCGCAGGTAATACAGGATATTCGGGAGGCAGGTCAATGGCAGTGTCAGCACCCAATGCAGAGCTTCTGCAACAGCTGCGTGATCTGCTGGGGGACGGCGGATTGCGTATCCAGCCGGACGATGTGATTCCCGATATTGTCCTGCGGCCCCGGACTACCGAGCAGGTGTCAGCCATTCTTCGCCTCTGTTGTGCCGCTGATCAAGCGTTGGTGCCGCTGGGCGGCAGAACAGGGTTGGCCAATGGCCATGTTCAGACACGCAGCGAATTTGGACTCTCGTTGGAACGTATGGACGCCATCGAGGAAATCGATAGCAGTAATCGCACCATGACGGTTCAGGCTGGCTGTATTTTGCAAGTCGCCGTCGCAGCCGCTGAGGAGCAAGACCTGTTGTTGCCGCTGGACTTCGGCGCGCGAGGTTCGGCCACACTGGGTGGCATTGTCTCGAACAACGCTGGCGGCAACAGGGTGATACGCTACGGTATGGCGCGCGATATGGTGCTGGGGCTGGAGGTGGTTCTGGCCGACGGTACGGTAGTGACCAGCCTGAATAAAATGCTGAAGAACAATACCGGCTACGACATCAAACAGTGGTTTATCGGCGCCGAGGGCACGCTGGGCGTGATCACCCGAGTCGTTTTGCGTTTGCGCCCGCTGCCCCGGAGCGAGAGTACAGGGTTACTGGCGGTCGACAGTTTCGACGCGCTGATTCGACTGTTGCAGTGGCTGGATGAACGTCTGGCTGGCACACTTTCCGGGTTTGAGGTGATGTGGCCAGATTTTTACCAGCACATTACCCGCGAGGGCAGTTTGCACCGGCCACCCCTGCCGCACGGTAGCGCCTATTATGTGCTGGTGGAAGCCCTGGGATCTGACCCGGAAGCTGATGCCGAACGTTTTGAAATGGTGCTGGGGCAGGCCATGGAGGAAGGGTTGATAGCGGATGCCGTGCTGGCCCGCTCCCAGTCGGAGCGCAATGCGCTGTGGGAAATTCGCGATGACGTGCTGGAGTTTTTCAAGCTGGGCCCCATCATTCCATTCGATATCAGTGTTACGTTAGACAAAATGGAAGAATTTGTAGCGGCTATTCGCGCCGGTATGGACACCGTCGGGGAACCGATCTGTATCGTGTTCGGCCATCTCGGTGACAGTAATCTACATCTGATTCTCGGCTCGAAAACGCCCGAGGAATTTGATCACGAGGCACTGAGCACCTTGCTGTACGAGACTGTGCAGCGCCATCAGGGCTCCGTATCAGCGGAGCATGGTATTGGCCTCACCAAGCGGGAACAATTGTTCCGCAGTCGCAGCGTAGAGGAGTTACAATTGATGATGGCGATGAAGAAGATGCTGGATCCGAAAAACATCCTTAACCCGAACAAGATTTTTGCCGCAGAAACACTGCAAGCTGGCTGAGAATCGTCCCACTACCTACCGGAGTACCGCATGAACGGCGCAGAGAGTTTACTGACGACCCTGATCAACAATGGTATCGATGTGTGCTTCACCAATCCCGGCACCTCCGAAATGCATTTTGTGGCGGCACTGGACGAAGTGGCAGGCATGCGCTGCGTCCTGTGCCTGTTTGAAGGTGTGCTCAGCGGTGCCGCAGATGGCTACGCACGTATGGCCCGCAAGCCCGCGTCGACGCTGCTGCACCTCGGTCCTGGGCTTGGCAATGCACTGGCCAACACGCACAACGCGAAAAAAGGCCATGTGCCTGTCGTCAATATCGTGGGTGACCACGCGACTTACCACCTCCAGTACGACGCGCCGTTGACCGCCGACATCGAGGGCATCGCCAGGCCCGTTTCGCACTGGGTATACACCTCCAAAAACCCCGGCGATATCGCGCGCGACGGCGCTGAGGCAGTACGTCAGGCCGGTACCGATAAAGTCGCGACGCTGATGCTGCCGGCGGATGTGTCGTGGGGCGACAATCCCAATGGTGCGGAGGCCGCCGTTGCAATTGATCCGCCGCCGTCGGTGCCCGACAGCCGTATCGATGAGGCCGTTGCCAGACTGACCTCAGGCAAAAACTGTATGGTGATGATCGGCGGGCGCGAGATAGACCTGCAGCGTAGTTTGTTGCTGAGCCGCATCGGCAAGGCCTGCGGCGCGCGTGTCAGTACCGATACCTTTCCCACAAGGCAGGCGCGCGGTGCCGGCAGCGGTGTGCTGGAACGATTGCCCTACCTGGCGGAATTGGCCATTGATCACATCAAGGAGCTGGATCATCTGATCCTGATAGGGGCCGCAGCCCCCGTGTCTTTCTTTGCCTACCCCGGCGTGCCGAGTCGAATGGCGCCGACCAGCTGCGATGAGTTTCAGCTCGCCAGCCCGAGCGAGGATATCGACCAGTGCCTGCTGTCGCTGCTGGAACGATTGGACGCCGCTGGTATTGAACCGGATGTGCATCCACTTGCACTCCCGGCACTGGCCTCGGGAGCTCTGGATGTGAATGCTGTCGCGCTGGCGGTGGCGCATTACCTGCCTGAACACGCGGTGGTAGTGGACGAGGCAAATACCAGTGGTCTCGCGCTGGCTCCGGTGACTGCCACGGCACGCATCCACGACTGGTTGAGCCTGACAGGGGGCAGTATTGGCTGGGGGCTCCCGGCCGCAGTGGGCGCTGCGATCGCCTGCCCTGAGCGCAAGGTAGTGAGTCTGGAAGGCGACGGTAGCGCGATGTATACCATTCAGGCGCTGTGGACGATGGCCAGAGAAAACCTGGACGTCACGGTGGTGATTTTCAACAACCGCAAATACAGCATCCTGGAGTTGGAATTTGGCCGCACCGGCGCGCGCGGCGGCAAGCCAGGCCCCAAGGCGGCCAGCATGTTGCGCATTGACGGCCCCGATCTGGATTTCGTTGCGCTGGCCCGGGGCATGGGGGTGCAGGCGGAGCGTGCTACCACGGCGGAGGAGTTCAATCAGCTGTTTGCGGACGCGATGACGGGGCATGGCCCACGCCTGATCGATGCGCATGTGCCAACGCTCTTCTGAGACGATGTCTCTCAGACTCTCGCTGCATAGAGCGAGGTAATTTCAAGCTGCTGCAACCGGTGAAACTTCCGTCGATCTACAGTAGAATGTGCGCCTTTTACGGCCTGGGCAGCCTGTGCCCGGCGCATCTTTGAACCGAATCCAGAGAACTACTGTATGAAAAACTACAAAATCGCCCTGCTGCCCGGAGACGGTATCGGTCCTGAAATTATGGCGGAGGCGGTGAAGATATTCCGTCTGGTGGAAGAGCGTAATGATGTCACGTTTGAGCTGATAGAAGCTGACTTTGGTGCCGCAGCGTATTTCAAATGCGGCCATCCCTTTCCCGATGAAACCAAGGCGATCTGCGACGCCGCCGATGCGATTATCAAGGGCCCCATCGGCCTGAGTCATGAGGAGTCGAAAAAAATCCCGGTGGATATGCAGCCAGAGCGCGGCGCCTTGCTGCCCATGCGTCGTCGCTACAACACATTTGCCAATTTCCGACCCGTTTTCCTCCCCAAGTCGCTGGGCCATTTCTCGCCGCTGAAGCCGGAAATTATTGGCGAGGGTATCGATCTCATCATGGTGCGCGAGTTGGTCGGCGGACTGTACTTCGGCGAAAAGGAGGTTGGCGTTAACGAGCGTGGCCTGCGCTATGTGAAGGAGACGCTTGAATACGACGAGGAGCAGATCAGTCGCATCCTGCACGAGGCATTGCAGCTGTGCATGCGCCGCAAAAAAGTGCTGCACAATATCCACAAGAGTAACGTACTTAGATCCAGCGTGCTGTGGAATGAAGTGTTGGCTGAGGTTGCCGTCGAGTACCCGGAAGTCGAGATCAAGCACCTGCTGGTCGACGCCGCCGCGACCTTGTTGTGCCTCAACCCCGGGCAGTTCGATGTGATGGTGATGGAGAATATGTTCGGCGATATCCTCAGTGACCAGGGTGGTGGCATTCTCGGGTCTCTCGGCTTGATGCCGTCAGAGTGCAAGGGCCCGGAGAAAAGTTACTACGAGCCCTCACATGGCTCTGCGCCCGATATTGCGGGCCAGAATATTGCCAACCCATACTCGATGATAGGCTCGGTTGCGATGATGCTGGCGAGCAGCTTTGCGATGGAGCAGGAATCAAAAAACGTGTGGAGCGCGATGCAAAGCGTCTTTGCCGATGGCTATTCAACGGCGGATCTCTCCAAGCCGGGTAGCGGCGTGAAGATGATAAAAACCTCGGAGTTTGGTGACAAAGTGGTTGCCGCATTGAGGGCAATGCCGAAAGTGAGTTAGCCGGAAGGTCGCCTCGAAACCGCCGGCGACCATCGATGTCGCGTCGTTGACAATCCCTGTGCCGACAGAAGGGTCCAACCCGGGTGTCGGAATTCAGCGGGCCGGCGTTATCGCCTGAGTAGATGTCTCTCCCGGGTGCTGGTCTTCCTTTGGCGTTCGATGAGTGGACGCCAGCACCAGATACACACTCGGCAGTACAAACAGCGTGAAGGTGGTACCGATAATCATGCCTGCCACCAGAATGATGCCGATGCTGTTGCGCGCTTCGGCGCCCGCCCCGGTAACCAGTACCAGCGGAAAGTGACCGACCACCGTTGCGCCAGTCGTCATCAGTACCGGGCGCAATCTGACACTGGCACCCTCGACAATGGCCTCGAGTTTACTCAGGCCCTGTTCCTGCAAGTGATTGGCAAACTCCACGATCAGAATACCGTTTTTCGCAACCAGTCCTACCAGGGTGATGAAGCCGATCTGTGAATAGATGTTGATGGTGGTCCAACCCAGGAAGGTAAACATCAGTGCGCCGGAAAGGGCCAGCGGCACACATCCCAGCAGTACAACCAGTGGGTCGCGCAAGCTGTTAAACAGCACTACCAGCACCAGGAATACGAAGGCCAAGGCAAAGGCCAGGGCATCGAACAGCGTATTTCCCTCCTGGCGTATCTGTCGCGATTCGCCCGCATAGTCCACCACGTAATTGGCGGGCAGAATGTTTGCGGCAGCATCTTCCACAGCTTTCAAGCCCTGTTCCTTGGTATACACCGGGATGACACCGGCGTAAATTGTAAAGGAATTGCGCTGCTGGAACTTGCTGAGTACCCGTGGGCCAACGCGTTCCTCCAGAGTCGCCAGTGCTGAAAATGGCACAGTCGCACCACTGGGTGTCTGTATCTGTATCTGTTGTACCAACTGTGCATCTATCCGATCTGCTTCCTCGACCATTGGCACTACCCGATACGCTTTGCCATCCAGGTCGAAGCGATTGACATAGTCCCCCGATAGATAGGTCGATAACTGGCGGCTGACGTCCTCTACGGTCAGGCCCAGATCGGCAATGCGATCACGGTCCAGTTGGAAGTGCGTCTGTGGGAAGTCCAGCTTGAGATCCGTATCGGCAAATAGAAACAGGTTGGAAGCATATACCGCTGCCAGCAGTTGCTGCGCGTAGGGCTGCATTTCCTCCACACTCGCCGGCGCGGTCACCACCAGTTCAACCGAAAACTGACCGGCACTGGGCAGGGGCGGGGACAAGTTGGGAAAGGCGCGCAAGCCGGGCACCTGCGCGAGCTTGCCAAAGGTGGATTGCAGCATATCCATGGGCGTGTCGTCGCGTTCCTTCGGGTCAACAAATTGCTGGCCGCCAAAGGCACCGTTGGGACTGAGTACCTGCCACATATAGGTCGCGTCTGGCAGGTTATTCATCACCTGGACAACATCGTGCATATGTTGATGCGTATACTCCAGAGAGGCCTCGGGGGGCGCTTCGGAAATGACAAAAATTGAGCTTTCATCTTCGATGGGTGCCAATTCCTGCTGGGACATCAACAGGAACGGAACTGCGAGTACGGAAAAGAACAGGGCAAAGCCGAGAATTTGGGGGGTCCAGTTCAAGCTGGTCACCAGCAGGCGTTCGTAGTGCTGGCGCAGCCAGTCAAAGCGCGTGTTGACCCATGCGGTCATAACGCCTTCCTCGCCCCGTGGCGGGCTGGCATAGGCGCTCATAATCGGCGACAGGGTGAGCGCCACCAGGCCCGAGATGAGTACCGCAACAGCCAGTGTGAAGGCGAATTCCTTGATCAACACACCTGTCAGACCGGACAGAAACCCTACCGGCACATACACGGCGGCCAGTGTGATGGTCATGCCGATGATTGGCGTTAACAGCTGCCGGGAACTGGCCAGGGCTGCCTGGCGTCGACTCATCCCCTCACGCATGAATCGCGCAACGTTTTCCACCACCACGATGGCGTCGTCAACGACCAGTCCCACGGATAGCACAATCGCGAGAACTGTCAGCAAATTGAACGAGAAACCCATGGCGTAGATCGTCGCCATTGCGCCCAATAAGGATATCGGGATGGTGATCAGGGGTACCAGGGCGCTGCGCAGCGAGCCCATGAACAGCAGCACGACAATGCCAACCAGCAGCACAGTTTCCGCCAGCGTGATGAAGATTTCCTGCAGGGCATCGCGCATATACACGGTGCCGTCGTAACCCACCGTGATATGCATACCATCGGGCAGCGTGGTGTTAATCTGGTCCAGCACCCGGTATAACTGGTCGCCAATCTCCAGTTCATTGGCGCCTGGCAGACCGTACACAGCAAGATAAATGGTATCGCGTTGGCTGAATCGCGCTATCTCATCGCCTTCCACTTCCCCGAGTTCCACCCGGGCGACATCACGGATGCGCACGATCGCGCTGTCCACATTTTTGATGACAAGCGCTTCAAAATCCTCTTGGCTCTGGAGTGTGGCGCTGGTTTGCAAATCGATACGTTGTTGCGCGTTTTCAGTGCGTCCTATCGGTGCAATCACATTGTTGCTGGCCAGTGCTTCCCGCACCTGCTGCGCACTGACGTTGTAATAGTTCAGCTTGGCGGGGTCCAGCCAGATACGCATTGCAGGGGCTCTACCGCCAATGATGGGTACCCGCTGTACGCCCGGAATGGCAGACATCACCGGTACTACGTAGCGCGTCATGTAATCGTTAACTTCGGCGACGGATCGCCCGGCCAGGTCGACATCGAGGTAAAAAATGGCGTTTGACGCGTCCGTGCGTTCCACCTCGACGGCTGGATCCTCGGCTCCGGCGGGCAGTTCAAAGCGGATCTGGCTGAGCCGCGCGGTAAGCTCAGCCAGCGCCAGAGTACTTTTCTCATTGAGCTTCAACCACACCTTTACCCTGCTTAACCCCGCAGTCGTGGTCGAGTCGATATAGTCGACCCCGGGAATGGTGGCGGCTGCACGCTCTATGGGATCGGTCACAAAGCCCTGTACGGTGACCGCTGACGCGCCCACATACGGGGTCGTGATGATCAGCGATGAGCTTTCTATTTCCGGGAATTCAAGCACCGGCATTTCTATCGCGGCACGCAGGCCAAGCAGTACCAGCGCCAGAGAAATGACCACGGCCAGCAAAGGGCGCTGGACAAAGATATCCAGCGCGTTAGGTTTGCCCAGGGAATTTTTCAATGCATCCTCTCTGTACGACTGGCGCTACTGCTCAGGCTCTCGTTCGACCACGTTGACCAATATGCCATCCTGCAACTTGAACGCGCCGATGGCAGCGACCCTATCCCCGGCTTCCAGCCCCGCAACAATGATGACCTCGCTGCCATCGACAGCGCCCACCGTGACTTCTTTACGTGTCGCGCGGTAGGCGGCGGCCGCACCGTCTTCGGCCTCAGTCAGCACGTAGACGGAGGCGCCAAAATTGGTTTTTCGCACCGCGCTGGCCGGCAGGCGAAACACGCCTTCCATAATCTCCGTTACCACTTCAACGTCGACCACGGATCCCGCTTTCAAGGTTGCTGGCGGATTGGCGAGCAAAGCGCGGTACCCGAGGCTGCGCGAAGCGGAAGCGACACGGGAGTCGGCTGAGATAACCTGTGCGGCCAACGGGCCATTCGGGATGCCGTGCCCGGATACTTGCACCGTGTCTCCCGGCGACAAGCTCAGTTTGTCCTGGGGCAGCTTGAAGTCCACCCAAAAATTGTGTGATTTGCCTGTCAGGGTGCTGACTAAGGAGTTTGCGGCCAGGAATTGACCAACCTCGAGTGTGTGCAGGCTGGAGTAGGCGTCAAATGGCGCTTTCAGTGTTTTTTTGGTGATGGCGGCCGTCAGTGCCGCAGCGTTGGCCGACAAGACATCCCTGTTTGCCCGGGAAATGTCGTAGTCGCTCTTGCTGACCAGTTTTTTGCCCAACAAGTCAGCGTGCCTTGTTAGCTCCAGCTCGGCCAGATTGAGTTGTGCGCGTATTGCACGAAGCTGTGCTTCCTCCTCGCTACTGTCCAATTGCAGTAGTAGCCGGCCCTTCTTGACGCTGTCACCGCCGACAAAGCCAACGTCGCTGATTTTGCCGTCGACTTCGGTGCGCAGCTCCAGGCTCTGCGTGGCGCGCAATTCGCCGATGGTGCGGTACGTTTGTTGCCACTTATCCGGTTGTGCTATCAGGAGAGTGACGGCTTCGGAGCGTTCCGGAAAGGACTCGGCAAACGCTATTGCCTGCCGCACCTGCATGAACTTTAGCCCCCCCAGTACGGCAGCGACCAGTGCGCAAGCCAGCAGGAGCCATAGCCAGCGCATTCTGCTGACGGGTTGTTTGGTCTCAGGTGAGCCAGTTGTTTCAGACATCGTCATAATCCAGATTTAACACAGGCATTTTACAGGCTGCATGCGCCCCGGGTGTTGTTCAGGCCAGGCCTGAATATGGCTAGTCAAAGGGCGCTGCAATAGGCACCTATCGCAAGATAAGCAGCCGGAGCGAACAGGGTCAATTCCTCAGTTTTGAGAATTCCATTGCATAAGTAGTCAATAAATTCGCTTAACGCTATTTTTTTTGTATAGCATCAGAAGTCGGTACTGTATCGTATTGCAAATAAAGAGTCTGTTCACTGTGTCGCGCTGCACTTGTGTGAGATGCAAATAAGGCAATATGGTGTAGTATGCAGGTATAAATTGTGTAGGGTCTGGTCGCGGCGAGACCTCTATCCGGATTTTATATGATCGCGCATATAAATTTTTGAAAAACCAGCCGCGTCAGTCATGGTGCAGGCCTGATTTTTCAACAAGCCCGCTCTGCTTGGCTGGCGCGACTACAATCTCTTCAGACAGCTGCCTTCAAGGTGCTAAAATTAACATGAACAATACATTATATCTGTCCCTCGGTTTTTTTATCACGATTACGCGCAACGGTCGCATAAATTTTCCGGAATTACCGGTCGAGTGGCAAAGGGGCGGCCCGGCGCGACATGCTGTGATTGATGCTTGTTGTCGCGGGTATCAGGGCTCTATAGATGAACTCGTCGCTGAAGTGACGGCCGCTGTCAACGGCAACCCGGTCAACATTCGAGCATTTATCCACGCGTTGCAAGCCGTGGGAGGGTTGACCGACACCAAACCCAGCGCCTATTTTAAAGGGGATACCCCAGCCAAAAGAGCGGCCATTGGCACTGAGGAACTGGTCTTTTCAGCCCCCGTCAGCCTGCTGGCCGAGGATGGCAAATACCTGTGGTTTAATCATCAGGGAGAGCTCCTGGCGAGGTTGAGCATGCGCGAGGTGCACGTCGCGGCGATGTTTGCCAAGCCCCTTACGCCTCAGGCCGCTCGCGCTCAGTATTTCGGCAATGACATTAAAGACAAGCTTGATGAGCCCGCGTTTGATGATTTGTTGTCGCGTCTTGTGGGCGCCAGCATAGTGCATGCGAAAGGTGTAGAAGACGTAGTCGAAGGTGCCTCAAAGCCAACGACCGCGGTACTTGATACATCGGCCAGCATCCTGCAGGCGTCGATCGACGACATCGTAGCGGCTCATGACGAAGCGGCAGCAGCAAGCGGTTACCGTGTTCCGGTCATACCCGTAAATACAGACCATACCTCGACACCGGCAGCGCTCGGCATGCTGATGGCCTATGCCATTGCATATGACAATGGACGCTTGGGCGAGTCATACAATTTCGTGCCCCTGTTCTTTGCCGATGCGACACGCATCATAGAGCGCGCGTCGAAGCCCGGTATATTTATGTTCTCCAACTACCTGTGGACAATAGAGGACAACTTGAAGCTATCTGCGGCCGTCAAGGCTGCAAACCCTGCCAGTATCACTATTCACGGCGGTCCGAGCACACCAAAGTACGACAGGGATGCCGAGGAGTTTTTTGCCAAGTATGACCACGTCGATATTACGGTCAGGGGCGAGGGTGAATCTACCTTCGCCGAAATCCTGAACGCGCTCGACCCCGGCAATCTGTCTGATTTGAGTCGCCTTAAGGAGGTGACGGGTCTCAGTTACCGCACCAGTGATGGCAGCTGTCGCACAGGAGACCGGGAGCGTATAGCTGACCTCGATACGATTCCCTCGCCCTATTTGACCGGGCTGTTCGATGCTTTCGGGGCCAGTAAGTCGGGGGCCATTCTCGAGTCCAATCGCGGCTGTCCTTACGGTTGTACTTTCTGTGACTGGGGGTCGGCAACACTCTCCAGGGTGCGCCGATTCGATATTGACCGGGTATTCAAGGAACTTGAATGGTGCGCGCAGCGACAAATACAGACTGCCTCATTCGCCGATGCAAACTTCGGTATGCTTGAGCGCGATGTCGATATCGCCAGAAAAATAGCAGATCTGAAACGCACTTACGGTTACCCCAGAACCGTTGCGACGAACTACGCGAAAAACAAGGTAAAGCACCTGCGCCATATCATTGAAATTCTGGCGGAGGTAAATATCCTGACCGAAGGTGTGATTTCGCTGCAATCGATGGATGAAGTAACACTCAAGATCATCGACCGATCCAATATCAAGCTGGAGAAATACAACGAGTTGACCACCGAGTTCCGCCAGGCGAACCTCCCGCTGGCAGCCGACATTATGATGGGGCTGCCGGGTTCTACGCCATCGGCCTTTTTCAGTGACCTGCAAAAATGTACCGACCGTGATGTCAGGGTTCGCGCCAATCCCACAATGCTGCTCACCAACAGCCCGATGAATGACCCGGTATATCGCAAAGAACACGGTATCGTGGCGCTGCCGGGAGAAGTCCTCAAGGAAACGGCGACCTACACACGTGCCCAGTGGGAGGATATGAATGAACTTCGTATCGCCTTCAATCTATTTGATAACTGGGGTGTACTCCGATACGTGGGCCGGCATGTGCGCAGTGTTACCGGCAGAGGCGAGGTCGAATTCTATGACAACCTGCGTAAAGAGGCGCTACGACACCCGCAAGAATGGCCGATTATGGCGACTGCTCTGAAGACACTGGAGCAGCACATGGCACCGCCCGGTTCATGGGGCCTGTTCATCGATGAAGTGCGGCGCTACCTGGTTGACAAGGTCGGTTTGGCCGATGACTCCGCATTGCAGACCGCCCTGAAAGTACAGCTTGCACACCTGCCCGCACCGGACCGCGTCTTCCCGTATGTCCTGCAACTGGAACACGACTATGCGGCCTGGCAGAAGTTGCTGCTGGCTGCCCGCGAGGGTGGTCACCGGGATGACTGGCAGGACCATATACCGCAGTTGTCAGAATTTGCTCCCGCCACGCTCACGGTGAACGATCCCCATGAGACCTGTAGCCGCTCGCTGGGTATGCCAATGGGTGCCATAGCCTACACCATGCGTAGCTGGGAGATGGATTCACCGGTGGCCAGGCCCACGCTGGGCATGACCACAGTCGGTTGAGTTCAAGCAGGCCTCCACTAACCGGTACAGGCTGTAGCCATTTGGATTTATAGATCATGACAGACCGCACGACTTACCTCACTCCCGGCTTTTTTCTTACCGTGGGCGAAAAACGACAGAGGTTTCACTTCTCGCAACTCCCGGGCCGACTCCGGAGGGTGACACCGGCACGTCTGGACGTTATGGATGTGCTGAACCGGGGGTACGAAGGAGAGATCAAGGATCTGGCCGCGGATATCGAGCATCGCTATGATGCTCCCCGCCATGCAGTCCGTAATTTTGTGGAAGCGCTGGCAGCGGCTGGCTACCTGACTACCAGCGCGCCGCTGGCGCGCTTCACGGGGGAGCCGTCCGGCGCATTGGGGGCTGCGGGTACCGACGCGGTCACCATCGCCACGCCCGTCAGCCTGTTATCCCAGGCCGGCGAGTATCTGTGGTACAACCACGAAGGCACGCTATTGCTGCGACTCAGCTGGCCGCAAGTGTTCGCCGTGGGGATGTTCTCCGAAGGTATCACCCCGGATGCGGCGCGAGAACAGTATCTTGCGCAGAACAATGAAAATGGTCTGAACGCGGAACAGTTTGACACGCTGGTAGCGCTCCTCGCCGGCGCCGATTTGTTGATCGAACCCCACGCCAATCAAGAGCTCGAGGAGAGTCCCCTATTCGGTACGGTAAATCCGGCTGAAGTACAGGGAATGATTGATGCCAGGGTCGCAGCGCACGATGAATTGGTTGCCAGCACAGGCAAGGAATTGATACAGGTAGTCCCGGTGAACACCCAGGCCGGTATGGCACCGGCCTCGCTGGGTTTGCTGATGGCCTACGCGATGAAGTACGACGGCGGCAGGCTGCTGGATAAGTTCGATTTTATTCCCATGTTCCTGATCGATGAATCGCGCGCTGTGGAACGTGCCATGTCACCCAGTGTGTTCATCTTCTCCAACTATCTTTGGACAGTAGAGATAAACCTGAAGATATCGGCGGCGGTCAAGGCGATTAACCCCAACAATATTACGGTGCACGGCGGGCCAAGCACTCCGTCCTATGCCCACGACTGTGAAAAGTTTTTTGCCGAGAACCCGCATGTCGATATCGCTGTACGGGGCGAGGGTGAGCTGACATTCGCCGAATTGCTCGATGCCGTCGACCCTGCTAACACACGCAATCTGGACGTGCTGCGCGATATCGAAGGCCTGACCTATCGCTGCGCCGACGGTGTGACTCGCACCGGCGACCGGGAACGCATCGCCGATCTCAACACGATACCTTCACCCTACCTGATGGGCCTGTTCGACGAGTTCGGCTCGGTCAAAGCCGGTGCGATCATCGAGTCCAATCGGGGCTGTCCCTACGGGTGCACCTTCTGCGACTGGGGTTCAGCCACCCTGTCTCGCGTACGCAAATTTGATCTCGACCGGGTATTTGCGGAGCTGGAATGGTCCGCCAGACACCAGATAGAGGACGCGTCGGTGGCCGATGCCAACTTCGGCATGCTGGAGCGCGATGTCGCCATCACTGAAAAGATTGCAGAACTGAAGCGGATATACGGATACCCCCGCACGCTATCGATTAACTACGCTAAAAATCAGGTCAAATATCTGCGCAAGATTATCCAGATAATGGCGGATGTCGAAATACTGACAGAGGGCAAGGTATCCCTGCAAACAATGGATGAAACGACCCTGAAGGTTGTCGATCGCTCCAACATCAAACTGGACAAGTACAACGAACTGTCAACGGAGTTCCGCCGCGCCCGACTGCCGCTGGCGGTGGAAATCATGATAGGCCTGCCCGGCGCTACGGCGAAAGCGTTCCGCAAGGATTTGCAGGAATGTACTGACCGCGACATCAGGGTCATGCTGAACACCACTACACTGTTGCCTAACAGCCCGATGAACGAACCCGGCTACCGCCAGGAGCACGGTATCGTGGCTCTTCCCGGTGAGGTGCTGAAACAAACGGCCACTTATACCCGCCAGGAGTGGGACGAGATGGCTGATCTCAAGGTCGCGTACTACTTGCTCGACAGCTATTGCCTGCTGCGTTATGTCGCGCGCTATGTGCGGCGTGAGACAGGTATGGGCGAGGTTGAGTTTTACGACAATCTTCAATCCGAAATATTGCACCACCCCGATGAGTGGCCGGTAATTGCCAGTTCACTGCGTACCCTGGAGGGCTATATGGGACCACCGGGATCATGGGGCCTCTTTATGGAGGAGGTTCGCCGCTATCTGGTAGAGCGCATGGGTATGCCGGAGGATTCCGGGCTGCGCACCACTCTGGCCGTGCAACTTGCGCATCTGCCCGCTGCCGGACGGAAATTTCCTATCGTATTGCAGCTGGAACACGACTATGCCGCTTGGTGGGAAAATCATCTCACCGTCCGGGAAGAGGGCCATCGCACGGACTGGGAAAAACATATCCCGCGCCTGTCAGAGTACGGCCCGGGCACATTGACTATCGACGACCCCAATGAAATTTGTCATCGGGAGATTGGCAAACCGCTGTTTTTACTGCTGCACAACCTGCGCACCTGGGAATTTGATTCCCCCGTGGCTCGACCTCGCGTGGGAGCGACTTTTGCATGACAACGCAGACGACTTACCTTGCTCCAGGCTTTTTCGTCACACTGGGTGACAAACGGCAAGCATTCCTTTTCGCGCAACTCGACGGCCGGCTGCGCCGCGCCACACCGGCGCGCCTGGACGCCATCGATCATCTCAACCACGGCTTCGAGGGTGATCTCGACGAGCTGATAGTTGAAGTGTCGCGATTTAGCGGTCAACGACCGGCGATCAAACACTTTCTCGAAGCATTGCAAGCCGCTGGCCACCTCACCAGCACTCTCCCGACAGCGCGCTTCGCGGAAATACCGGCTGAAGTGCCGGGCACCGTGATGGCGGGTGAGGTGACTATCGCCACACCGGTCAGCCTCCTGACCCAGGCCGGTCAATACCTCTGGTACGATCATCAGGGCACGCTTCTGCTGCGGCTCAGCCTGCCAGAGCTGATCGCCCTGACCATTTTTTCCGAACCCATCGATGTTGAATCCGGCAGGACAATGTACCTCGCGCAGAACAATATCGACGGCCTCGATGCGGGGGAGTTTGATGCCCTGCTGGCGCGAATGGCTGGTGCTGGATTGCTTATCCCGCCGCGCCCCCGCGACAATTTTGAGGAGACCCCGCTGTTTGGCACAGTGAACCCGGTTGAAGTGCAAGCTCTGGTGGATGCCAGAGTGGCAGCCCACGATGAGAAGATGGCTGACGCGGGTAGGGAAATGGTTCAGGTCGTGCCGGTGAATACCGGTTCTGGCATGGCCCCGGCGTCACTGGGTGTTGTAATGGCATATGCTATTGCGTACGAGGGCGGCAAACTGGGCGACAGATTCGACTTCATCCCGATGTTCCTGACCGACGAGGAGCGCCTGATTGAGCGCGCCGCTATGCCAGGCGTTTTCCTGTTCTCAAACTACATCTGGAGTGTCGAGGAAAATTTACGGCTTTCGGCCGCCGTCAAGGCGAGGAACCCGGCGAATATTACTGTGCACGGTGGCCCCAGCACGCCGTCCTATGTGCACGACTGCGAGAAGTTCTTTGCCGAAAATCCGCACGTCGATGTGGCGGTCAGAGGCGAGGGGGAACTCACGTTTTCCGATATGCTGGACCACCTCGACACAGCTAATACACAGAACCTCGACGTTCTCAAGGACGTCGCAGGATTGAGCTATCGCACCGTGGACGGCTTGCATCGTACCGCAGACCGCGAGCGCATCACGGATCTCAATACCATACCGTCACCATTCCTGATGGGCCTGTTTGACGAGTTCGGATCAGTCAAAGCCGCTGCCATTATTGAAACCAACAGGGGCTGCCCCTACGGGTGCACATTTTGCGACTGGGGGTCGGCGACCTTGTCTCGCGTGCGCAAGTTCAATCTGGACCGTGTGTTCGAAGAGCTCGAGTGGTGCGCCAAACACCATATCGAGGATGCCTCCATTGCCGATGCCAATTTCGGCATGCTCGAACGCGATGTCTCGATCACAGAAAAGATAGCGGAGTTGCGGGGTACCTACGGATACCCGCGCACGGTCTCCATCAACTACGCCAAGAACCAGGTGAAATATCTGCGGCAGATTATTGAAATCATGTCCGCTGCGGAAATTCTGGCAGAAGGTGTGGTGTCGCTGCAAACCATGGACGAGACCACCCTGAAGGTCATCGACCGCTCCAACATCAAACTGGACAAATACAACGAGCTTTCCACTGAGTTTCGGCGCGCCAATCTGCCGCTGGCAGCAGACATTATGATGGGCATGCCCGGCTCCACACCCGCCGCATTCAGCAGTGATCTGCAAAAGTGTACGGATCGCGATATTCGGGTCCGGGCCAACGCTACCCAGTTGCTGCCTAACAGCCCGATGAATGAGCCGAGCTACCGCGAGGAGCATGGTATTGTGGCGCTTCCGGGTGAAATTGTGAAGCAGGCGGCCACTTACACGCGTGAGCAATGGGGCGAAATGGATGACCTCCGAATGGCGTACTACCTGCTCGATAGCTACGGGATTTTACGCTACGTCGCGCGCTACGTGCGTCGCGAGACGGGTATGGGCGAGGTGGCATTTTACGACCAGTTGCAGTCGGAGGTGGCTCGTCACCCCAGTGACTGGCCGACGATCGGCATTGCGCTCAGGACCCTGGAAAGCTACATGGCGCCACCCGGATCCTGGGGGCTGTTCATCGCGGAGGTTCGTCGCTTCGTCGTGGAGCGTCTCGGTGTAACTGACGATTCTGGATTGCGCACCGCGCTTGCCGTTCAGCTGGCTCACCTGCCTGCTGCCGGGCGCGCGTTCCCTTACGTGCTGGAACTGGAGCACGATTACGTGGCCTGGCAGGACGTATTACTCAATACCCGGGAGGAGGGGCGCCGCGAGGACTGGCAGGACTGCATACCGCGTTTGTCTGAGTTTGGTCCAGCGACGCTGACTATCGACGATCCCAATGAAATCTGTCGTCGTGATGTGGGTAAGCCCAAGTACTTCCTGGACTATAACCTGCGTACCTGGGAGCTGGACTCACCCGTGGCGCGACCGCGCCTGAGAACGGCCTCGCGCTGACTGCAGGTCAACACCCATTCAACGGCACAGGATAAGCGCTTCGGTGCCCGGCGCCAGCCCAATGCGTACATTGAGATCATCGAGTTGTGCGCGCAACAGGTTGCCGTAGCTGGGATGGACCAGTAGTGCTTGCCCAACTGGCTTGCCGTCTTCCAGCAACTGCAGGGTGTAGGACTGCATGAAGAACCAGCCATCTTTCGGCTTGGTCCAGGGGCCTACCTCTACCCCGAATTCGTCGCCCTTGTTCAATACCATATCAACCGGCTCGCGAATTACCGTGCAGTTGCCGGGTGCGGGCTGCTGCAGAAATGCAATACCGAATCGCAGCTTGAAGTTCCGGTGCCTGGTATTAGCGGGGTTCGCGGACTCGGGGAGCTTGCCAGCCGCGCGCGCATCCAGTAGCCAGCCGACGTTAATGTTGCTCCAGAGGGGATCCGGACGGGTTGAGCGGGGTACCTGTAACGCATAAGGCGATTGCGCCAGTGCGGTAATGAGCTCGCGCCGACCTTCGAAAGATCCTGCACCGAAAGGTTGGATACTGTCGAACGGGTCAATGTTATTTGGGATGCCCACCGCGAGCAAAATTGCGGCAGCAGGAACACCAAAACGCCAGCGACGCGCCAGCGCATCGAATGCCACCGCAAGTGCCGGCAGCGTGAACGCGGCGAACACATGCACATAGCGGCTGGAACTGCCGACCTGGTCACCTATCCACCAGCGTCCGTAACCGGCCAGAAACAGGAAGGCGATTCCAGCAATGAGCAGCGACAGTGGCATTATGGCCTGTCGAAGCCGTTCTTCGCGCGGCAGTGGCAGCCATGCGACTAGCAGGCCAGCCAGCAGTACTGCGCCGAACAGCGCACCGATAACGCCGCTACCTCCCAGACCGGTGAAGGTCGCAACAATTCCCGTATAGACGAAGTGAATGATCTGGCCTGCATCTGCGGCTCTACCATAGGGGTCTGGTATACGGTCGGGGCCCACCAATAGCCACCACGACAGAAATACGACAGCGAGCGGTGCCGTCTGGAACAGTGCCGGACGCCAGCCACGGTGGACCAGCACTACTGCCCCAACGACCGCGACCGGGAGGGGGGCGAAGCCCGAGCAGAGCAATCCGAGCAAGCCTACGCCGAGCGCGCACCAGTCACGGCTCCCGCCAGGTCCGGCGTGGTCGGCGAGCAGTAGTTGCGCGAGTCCGAATACCAGCGAGCCCGCGAAAGTGATTTGGAAGGCCCAGATAATGTTCTCCGCGCCCGGGCCGAATAGAACAAGAATTGAGGCGGCTGAAGTTGCGATCCAGGGGTTAACACCGGAGCGACGCATGATAACCCGCAGCAGCACAGCTGCGGTAAGGTGCAGCAGTACCACCGGTACCTGGTAGGGGAAATAGGAGCGAATACCGAACAGGCTCCAGAGGAATCGGTAGACAAGAATGGGGAGGAGGGTGAGGTGTTCTCCGTGGGCGCGCAGTAGATCGCCCAGTTTGCTGGCGTCGCGTTCCACCAGAAAATCCCACTCGTCGCCATGGAACCAATAGTGGGAGCCGAGATGAAACAGC
>JBBKWY010000025.1:0-5774 GCA_037969215.1 Halioglobus sp. | reverse complement strand
AGCCTTGGCAAAGACGGCTTTATTCAGGCACTCGAAAACTATAAACGTCACCGCCCTGCGGGTGATAAGGGGGCTACAAGAGTGATACTAAAAAGAAGCAGACTCTGGATCAGCATCAGGCGAGGGTAGATATATTTGCCGCTGTGCAATCTGAGGAGTCATACAAACGATACGGCATTAGAATCAAAGCGCCCCCCTCTATCGTCGATGATCCGACCGGTGATGAGCTAGACACCCTCCTCTGCGCCATGCAAGCAGCTTGGGCATGGTAGAAGCGTAAGCAGGATTACGGCAGACCACCGGATAGTGACAAGCTGGAAGGTTGGATAGCCGAGCCTATGGTGTGATTCCTAGTCAGGCGCTTTATGGATTTCTGTCAATGGCTTTCGAGCCAGATCGCCTCAAATAAGAACTCTACCTCTTCTTTTTGCTAATTCGCCGCTTTTTGAACGTGCCCGTCAGCTATAAACCAGCTGGTATCGGTGTTAACGATTGGGTACGCATTATTGCCATCGCAAAGCACTCCGGTAATGGGGTCTGCAATACAATGGTTATCTCCCTGTTGCGACCAGGCACCGTCATTAGAAATCCACGGATTGGTTAAACAAGAATTCGTTGCGGGAGAACCATAGTCGGCCAGGAGACTGGGGCACTGCGCAGTCTGATAACTGGTCATACCCGCACCAACGGCATACTCGCGATTCGCGGAGCCACTAACAACGCCTGCACGGCGGTGACAGTTTTGGCAATTTGTACCCATGGGATGACTGACTGGTTCAATGTAAACATTCATGGATACCGGCAACTGTTCGACAGACTCACCGTCAGGCCGATGGGTGGCCCAGTCGGGGGGATTATCAAAGTAGCTCAGCGCACTAGCAGGAGTACCGTCTAGCTCGTAGCGAATACCGTAACTATCCGTCAATACATAATAATCGCGCCACTGAGTGCCAACTTGCTGATCAAACTTACCAATATCGGTGGAATTCAAACCTGAATATTCCGAAACCGCTCCATACGCTTGACTTTGACCGTAGCAATTTTTCACGTTGCCAAGCTCGCAGTCTTCCAGGGTATCGTCCATAGGGCTCCACCAGATAGAGTTAAATGCCCAAGTGTCGATTTCCTTGGTGATTATGTGCATGGCTGCCACCACCAGAAAATCTCCGGCTTCAAAACCTTGAGATTCGTCGCCATAAGCCCAAATGGTTGCCTGATCCAGCAACGCCCTATCCGCTGCGGTGAAGGCGTTTTCCAGCGTTTCGGCAGAAATCTGCAAATGCACAAATGCACTCGCGGGGAACACTTTTGGATTTTTCGTAGTAATCGCATTGGCATTGTCAACGTGAGCCAATTTTAGAGTAGCGCTATTAGATGAAGGGCAAGCATCTCCACAGGTGTCGATAGCTACCACCTCTCCCCAAGTTTCATAACCAATATAGGTTGTATCGGTGGCGTAATTACGCTCTTTAAACCTGGCAGGCACCCAGGGCGGCAAAGCGCCGTAACGAACTCGACAGCCCTCCTCGCCAACTTTTGCATTGGGGTTACAACCCTTGACCGGCCAAAACATGTGTTTGGTAGAGATGAATTCCGGCGGTAACCAACTGGCAACCTGATTGGATGCCTTATCGCCGTCATTGTCCTTGTACAGATTCAGCAAAGTATCGCTGCCACCATATAAACTGTTGTTTTGTAGGGTTTGCCAGGCCTCTTCAGATACGGATTCTGTAGCGATCATCACATCCCCCTGATTCACAAAGGCACTCCCATCACAAAAACTGGCGGACGTATCGTCTGCGCATATAACTCCGACGTAACCTGCGTCTTCACAGGCAGCCTGCAAAGCCTGCCAGCGGGTCGCATCAATCAAATCTTGTGCCTGGTCTATTGGAATGCCGCAGTTCTTGGACACGGCTAAGGCGGGCAAATTGTAGGTGGGCGTTGCTGTGAACACAGTCGACTTTTCGGTGGGATTTGCGTAAACATCACTGGTTTCAGCAATGGGAGCCAAAGTCGCATTCAACTCTGAGTCCTCTGAAAAAGCGCTGTGAGTGTCAGTAAATTTGTTTTCATTCGGTTTTGCTACTGAAATTGCTGAGTACGGCGATCCTGTATTAGGCCAGGTAAGCCAGAGGGGAAATACCCCACTACAGGCTGTTCCTGATTCACGTGTCAGCCAACAATCGGTGGTCCCAAACAAGGTGGAACTGTTGGTTTGTGGATCATATCCAGAGTTTTCTATGGGTGTCGCAATAGCAGCCCAGAGTCCCCAGCCGTGACCTCGCACGGTCACTCTGCTGTTTTCACGCTGGTTGTTAACCGCTGACTGCAAATTCTCTTTACAAGCTGCTGGATCATTAGCAACGACACACCAACCCGACCATTGCGGAAGTTCCTGGTAACTGCCGAAAATTGAATAGGGTCCAACGAAAGGCGTTTGCGAAGGAGAAGAATTGTTTTGACTGCATCCAAAAAGTAGCGCGATAAAACCAAAAACAAACGTAATCTTTGAACAACTCATTTTGCTACCTGTAGCCTATAATTTTAACTGGCGAACCCCTAGTATCGTAGATACCTGATAGCGTTACAATCGTTCCTAGGGTGTGCTGCTCCTGCGCGTTGCTGTTCGGGTGATTCGTGGCGCGATTGTAGAACTCAGATATCAAACTACCCAACCATTGCAAGTGCCGCAGGCTACACACCGGAAAGTACGCAATCTAACGGATAAATCCACCGGTTCACGGGTAGCTGCTACCTAACTGGCTAACAACACCTAGAATTGACGACAAATCCTGACATGCTATTCTGGTAAAACTTTGATTCTTTTTAGAGATAATATCTCCAATAATCTGGAATATACAATAATCGCGTAGTAAGTGCTTTTCCTTGTAGTAGTCGCATTGTCAGTGCCGTAAATGAGCCAGTCGCCCTCTCACGATTAATGCTTTTTTTCACGGGGTAATGCAGCACCAATTTTGAAAATCAACGCACCCGCGAGCATTTTGGGCACTCCCCTATTTCATCTGCACCAAGCAGTTCTGATACCCGATGAGTTAATGGAACGATTAAAGAGATTCTTTGATGACGAGAGTGTTGTAGAGTTAACTGGGCTTATAGCCTTTGAAAAAGTTATCGAGCAAATTCAATCGCGCCCTGGATATGCCGTCCCAAGGTATTGTCCGTAAGGAAAAAGTACGATTTGGCACCCACGCCAGTGTCAGAGTAAATTTGAGATATTCCCATGTTGGATCTAGTTACAAACGCTGTAGCTGCACTACAGGCTGAAACCACTGCCTACCCAGAGCCCGTTCAAATCTGGATGAAAGTTATGGGGGCGTCCTTTCTGACTAGCCTGATGTTTGTTAGATCAAGGGCTGGCGCTCGATGGATTTTTGCAGCCTTGATACTAAATATTATTGGGCTCGTTATTGGAAAAATTGCCTTCCCTGACGAAAGCAGGACGGTCATCGGCACATACGTTCATTTACTGTTCTGGCCCGCAATACTATGGGTAGTTTGGGGCTCCGCCAGGCAGCTTTCATTTTCGCGGCAACAGAATCGTACTTTTGATTGGATTTATATAGTCTGGTTGGGCTGGGCAAGCTCGTTAATGACAATTTCCCTGATTTTCGATGTTCGCGCCCTATTTTCTATCTGGTTTTACTGACATCGTAGATTGCTACTTGATCACTCATGAACCGTGTGTGTAGGTTCCGAGAGAGTCTCCGCGCTGGCGAGCCGCCTGTTATAGCCGGTTCCCGCTTAGTGCTGGATAAGTGGATTTTCTAGCCAGAGCACACCCTTGCCCTTGGTAAAGACACCCTCACCTTCTTCTGTCGTCACCACGTCAAGGTCACCATCGCCATCGATATCGACCAGTTGGAGATTGTCGTACTTCATGAGGTGAGCGTACGGTGTCAGAAACGTCAGATTCCACACCATTCCGCTGGAAATAGTCGTGCGAGGGCTCATCATAAACACGCCATACCCGTCGCCGCTGCCGGTAAACACCAGGTCTATGCGGTCGTCACCGTTAACGTATCCGCACTTCACGCCCTTGAGCACAAACTTGCGGACGTAGGTGTTGTCTGAGCGTAATCTGTCTGAGGTGATGGGGTACTCCTCCCAGTTGCGACCACTGGCATCTTTTCGTTTTAACCATTTTGCCACCGTGCCGGTATGACGGGAGGTCGTGACAATCATGTCTTCCATACCATCAATCACAGAGTCACAAAAAGTAAATTCACTGCCGGTTTCCGTGATAACAATACGCTCCCAGACTGCCTGTTCGGGAGCATCGCGCAGTGCCTCTCGCCCGGGGTTTTTGAACCAGTGTATGCCATTGCGACCGGCAACGATGATATCCACCAGCGAATCACCGTTCATATCCCTAAGCTCCAGCGTCACTGTTTTGTAATCAACCGGCCCAACATAAAACCGCTGCCACTGGCTAACGTTCTCGGGGTGAGTCCCCTCGGGCGCCTTGAACCAGTAAATGCCCGCTGGTGTACCGTCCTGGGCCTTGCTACCGGCGACAATGTCGGCACCCGCCACGCCATCGATCTGAGCAGATCTGGCTTTCATATAACCGGCGTGTTCGTCTGGCGCCAGATTGACGCCACGCCAGTCATTGGGGTCCCGCAAGTTAGTGCCTTCGAGCCAATGAATACCCAGGCTTTGTGTGTTGCCCTCGATACTGGAAATAATTGCGTCATCAAAACCGTCCAGATCGAGATCCGCAAACGCAGCATCCTCGATACCCTCAATGGGCACTCCCCCGCTAATATCGACCTGGGTCCAGGCAATCTCATCGCGCACTTTCTCGGGGCCGGGATTGAAATAGAGCATCAGATCGCCTGACTGCTCCCAGCCGGACACCACATCGATCATCCCGTCGCGATTGATATCGCCAAGGTGAACACCGTCGGCACCATTGCCGAGCGTATCTATCTTCCACATATTCCAGTAAATTTTGGGTGCGTAACTGGGAGCGGCCCAGACCAGACAAAGTGCGGTGATCAGGAGGATTTTGTACGACTTAACAGACTTCACGGTTACTCCGCAGACACGACGGGGACAGCCGCGGCAGTTGGGAACAAGCTGTTACTGACCGGCGGCGATTCTTCAGACAACGATCAGCCTGAATCGTTCAGGACCAATGTTCTGTTCGTCACTACGCATGTCATCTACATAGACATGCTTGCCATCGGGATGAACCCCGGCCAGTACCGGTTAGTCCTCTGCTAACAGCGCTGAGTCGTAGCCACCATTAATATGTCCTTACTCTGGCGCCCGAAACGCTTTGACCACCACCACCACCACGATGACGCAGACGGTAACAATGCCGATATAGAAAAGGAAAAATGCGACACCGTTCGCCAGGTTTGACTCCGATGAAAACAGTAGGCCCCTGGCCTCGGGGAAAAGTGGATCAATGGCTGAAGCGATAACGATCGTCCAGGCCACGACGATCATAGCCAGGGAAATACGATAGATCCTTTTCACTATAGTTGCCATTGCTGGCAACACTGCAGCCAGTATCCATAGCATCAGGCCGTTAGTAATCCCTTCCATATGGGCCATTCTCCAGGCGTCATAGGTTCCGGGCATTTGGTAGTCGATGCCGCCGGGAATCGGCCACAAACTGATTTCGCCATTCAGGAAAAATAGAAAGCCAAAGCCCATGACAAAACCCAACAACAACACCAGGGCGCCGTGGCCCAGTAACAGCCGCTGGCTTTTCTTCAGTTCATTTTCCATTACAGGCACCC
>JBBKWY010000024.1:0-15962 GCA_037969215.1 Halioglobus sp. | reverse complement strand
CTGCGGCAGCGCGCCTGGGACGTGGCAGCGCCGCAGCAGCGGGCGCAGCAAGCAGCATGGAGCGATGCCTACACGGCCGCCGCTGCCCAGGGGTTGGGTAGCGAGGACCTGTCGCAGGTCGCCCATGCCGCGGTGGCCGGCCGGGTGGCGACGCTGCTTATCGAGGCCGAGCGCGAGGTGGCCGGCCGGATCGACGCGTCGACCGGGCGCATCGACCCGGCAGAGCTCGGCAGCCCGCGCATGGACGACGTGCTCGAAGACTTGGGAGCTCTGGTCAAAAAGCTGGGTGGCGAGGTTCACGTTCTATCGGCCGAGTGCATGCCTTCTCGTACCGGCGTGGCGGCGAGCTTTCGTCACTGAACCCGCGCCTCCCAAGACCGCACAGGAGAAACTCATGAAAATCCAACTCAACACCGACGTCCACATCGACGGTACCGAAGCGCTTGCTGCGCAGGTGAGTGCCACGGTTGAGCAGGCGCTGGAGCGCTTCAGTGAACATGTTACCCGGGTGGAAGTTCATCTGAGTGACGAGAACGGCGACAAGAGCGGACAGCAAGACCAGCGCTGCATGCTGGAGGCCCGTCTCGAAGGCCGGCAGCCGGTGGTGGTGACGGACCACGCCGCGACGCTGGAGCAGGCGGTTCATAGCGCCGCACAAAAGCTGGCACGTCTGCTGGACAGCACGCTCGGGCGGCTGCACGACCGTCACTAGAGCACGGCCGGGCTGACCGGAACCGGACCAGCGCTGACTGATCGAACAGCTGACTTGACCTGACTTGACTGACGCACTGTTTGGTCGGAGCGTCACGGACGCGGACAATGAGCTTGGCGGCGGTGTTCTTCTCGCCGCCCATCGCAGCATCATGTGCCGTAGCACTGCGGGGAGTGATAACCAAATAAGACCACGCTTTGTGCGGTAGCGCCCGGACAGTTCGCACCAGTCATGCTTGAATGAGCATCGAACAACTATCAAAGGACATTCTTATGTACCTCGGCGGCGGAATTATTGGAACCATTATTGTCATTGCCCTTATCGTTTGGCTTGTTCGCAGGGTCTAGACAATCCAGGCTGGTCACAGTTGGAAGCGTGTTGACACTACGTCAGGTGAGATGGCACCACAGTCAGGCGCATGTTCAAGCGACTGCTGCACAGTCGTAGCGGTAAACCTCGGAAGCGACGAATGCGTGGTCCGGCGTCCCGAAAGTTCAAATCAGTTAAGCCGACTGGGCGCATGTTTACTGGTTTAAATACAGGGAGAGGACGTGATGCATGGTCCTATCAGAAAAACTTTTTACATGGCCAGCGTCTGCGTGAGCGCTGCTATCACTGCCAGTATCTGCCACGCGGAATTGCCTGCTGAGCCGATACCCAATGTCGCCAGAGTGTCACCGGATTACCCGCAAAGCCTTATATTTGCTCACGATGTGAACTTTGACGCGCTGATCGCCGGTAGAGTGGTCCTGATCGACGTGGCGCCTGCCGCCCACAACTACCTTGGCGCATTGGATGCGGCCCAGTTTGCCAGTTTTACCCAGTCAGCCAAACGCAATGAGCTCTATGTGGCCGAATCGTTCTACGCCCGGGGCACACGTGGTGCGCGCACTGACGTGGTGACGATTTACGACAAGGAAAATCTCAAGCCCATAGACGAAATCCTGCTTCCCGGCGGCAAGCGCGGGCAGGTGGTCTCGAATCGCTACACCCTGCAGTTGGTAGATGAGGATCGCTATCTCTTCCTGCTCAATTTTACCCCTGCAGCATCTGTGGTAATGATCGATGTCGAAACTCGAAAAATTCTCAGCGAGACCCAGATTCCCGGCTGTAACCTGATTTATCCCACGGGCAAGCGCGGTTTCTCGTCCCTGTGCAGTAATGGTTCGATGATGACTGCCCAGTTTGATGAAAGCGGAAAAGTGATCTCACAGGAGAAGATCCCCCCCTTCTTCAGCGTGGATGTTGATCCCCTGTTTGATAAGCCTGTCTATGTAACAGGCATCGCCTACTTCCCTTCGTACAAGGGACAGATGCAACCCATTGATCTTGCCGGTGATAAACCCGTTATTGAAGCGGCGTGGTCCCTGGTCAGCGACGCCGAACGCGATGAGAACTGGCGCCCGGGTGGCTGGCAGATAGCGAGTGTGAGCGAATCGGACCTTATCTACATACTGATGCATCGCGACGGCACTAATGGCAGCCATAAGTCCGGGGGGGCGGAAGTCTGGGTCTTCGATCCATCGAGCAAGCGCCGGGTCAATCGCTTTGAACTGAAGGATTGGGGGGTGTCCATCGAGGTGACTCGTGGCAAAAATCCCTACCTGGTGGTAACCAATGCGGATATGCAGTTGGACGTGTATGCCGCTGATACCGGCAAATGGTTGAAAATGATCGGTGGTGCCGCGGCCATGCCATTCGACCTGCACGCCTTGCGGTAGGCAGATCATGATGACGACTTTATTGGCGACGATGTTGACATTACTGCTCAGCTACCTGTTTGTGTTAGGGGGCTGGCAGAAATTTGCCGACACGACTTACCTGCAACAGGTCATTACCGACTACCGCGTCCTGCCCGCCAGCTGGTCGCGCTGGATAGCGCGCGGCCTTCCACTGGTGGAACTCGGCGCGGGTCTGGCACTGCTTATCCCCGGATTCCAGATTCCGGCGCTCATCGCGGTGGCGTTGTTGCTTGCGGGCTACAGCGCAGCGATGGCCATTAACATTGCCAGGGGCAGGCTGGACCTCGACTGCGGCTGCGGGGGACCGGGGCAGGAACAGACCGTCAGTGGCTGGTTGCTCGGTCGCAACTTGGTGTTGCTCACGCTGGTTCTGGTGTCATTGCCTCAATTGCACTCCTCCCTGCATCTGGGCTGGAAGGGCTGGTGTCTGGCGCTCCTGGGAGCCACGGTGGCCGCATTGATCTACCATATATTCAATCAACTGATAGCCAATAGTAATCTGCTGCGGAGGATCGCACGCCATGGATAATATCCTGCTCGTTTCCAACCTGATTTTGTGGGTCTTTGTCATAGGACTGACCGTCCTGGTGCTCGCCCTCACTCGCCAAATTGGCATACTGTACGAGCGGGTTGCGCCTGCTGGCGCCCTCATGATGAACAAGAAACTGGAAACCGGTGCGATTGCCCCCACGGTCCAGGTGGAGAATATCAACAACGGAACCAAACTCACGATCGGCGGCAAGCGCGACCGTTCCCAGCTGTTATTTTTTCTCTCCCCTGGCTGTCCGGTCTGTAAATCCCTGCTACCCATGCTTGGATCCGTCAAACGAGCTGAGGCCGACTGGTTGGATGTCATTCTCGCCAGTGACGGCGAGATGCAAGCACATCGGGATTTCATTGCGCAGCAAAATCTCTCCGGCGAAACCTACGTCTGTTCCGAAACCCTTGGCAAGCAATACGGTATTGCCAAACTGCCTTTCGCGGTACTGATCGACGAAAACGGGGTGATTGCCTCGTTGGGCCTGGTGAACTCCCGGGAGCACTTCGAAAGCCTTTTCGAGTCCATGGAGCGCGGCATACCGTCGCTACAGGCGTATATGTCGGCGGCCTCAGCCCCGGCCACACTCAACACACGACAGGCATAGGAGATTGCTATGAAATGGTTTGACAGCATAACTGCGCAGTCTTCCCGTACTCTCGCGCAGCTTACCTCCCGTCGGAGTTTGCTGACAAAACTTGGAACCCTTGCGGTGGGCGCAGCCAGCATCCCCCTGCTCCCTGTGGCCCGCGCTGCTGGCGGAGGTGGCGACAGCGGGTATCCTGGTGTGGCACCTCAAAGCACTGGCAATCCCGCCGACCCGGGAGACCCGGCAAGCTGTGACTACTGGCGGTACTGCGCCATCGACGGCTTTCTTTGCAGTTGCTGCGGTGGCACCCAGAACAGCTGCCCGCCGGGAACCGAGATGTCGCCCCTGACGTGGATAGGCACCTGCCGCAATCCAGCCGACGGTGTGCACTACATCATTTCCTACAACGACTGTTGCGGCAAGACCAGTTGCGGGCGTTGTTTGTGTAACAACAATGAAGGCGACAAACCTTTCTACCGGCCACAATCCAACAACGATACCAATTGGTGTCTCGGCACCCAGAGCAATGTCTACACCTGCTCCACCGCTAATATTCTCGGCGTTGCCATGGAGCAGGGTAAGAAATGAGATTCCGGACACTGATCTGCGCACTCGGATTTTTGGCGGTCACTGCCGGCGGTGCCGCAGCGGCGGATACCTCCGGTGAGGCCGGCTTCCAGCGTTGCGCCGTCTGCCACTTGCCCGGCGGCGAAGGTATTCCCGGCGCCTTTCCGCCCCTCAAAGGCAGAATCGCCAACATCGCGGAGAGCCAGGAGGGGCGCGCCTACCTCGTGGGAGTGGTACAGGCCGGGCTCATGGGCGCCATTACCGTCGACGACATACCGTATATGGGCGTCATGCCCGCCCAAGGGGCAAGCTATGACGCCAGCGGCATCAGCGAGGTGTTGAACTATGCGATTCAGGTACTGGATGGGGACAATGCAAAGCCTGATTGGGCGCCATTCTCCGCTGAGGAAGTTGCGGGGCTGATCAAAGCCAATTCTGTGCCCACCAGCCAGGGCAGCGCCATGCGACGGCAGGCCCTGCACGAGCAATACCCTGAGCTGCGATAAAGGCGTATTTATGCGACTGCTGTTTCTACTCCTGGTGACGGTTA
Organism: Halioglobus sp.; assembly: GCA_037969215.1. Classification (GTDB taxonomy): domain Bacteria; phylum Pseudomonadota; class Gammaproteobacteria; order Pseudomonadales; family Halieaceae; genus Marimicrobium. The sequence goes on along the minus strand of JBBKWY010000024.1, from coordinate 11,264 downwards.
CCACAGGCGTATCCGCGCAGAGCGCGCCGCAGATTAACGTGGCGCGGGCGCAGAGCAACTACATGCTCAACTGCCAGGGTTGTCATCTGGCGGACGGCTCCGGTCTGCCGGGCAGCGTGCCGAGCATGCGCGGCGTCGTAGGCAGCTTCCTCACCATTCCCGGCGGACGCGATTTTCTGGTACAGGTACCCGGATCGGCCAACTCGCCACTGAGCGATGCCGACCTGGCTGAGCTACTGAACTGGGTACTCACAACCATGAGTGCTGAGCAACTGGCAGCTGATTTTCAGTACTATACCGAAGCGGAAGTCCGGCAATTAAGGCAGCATTCGCTGGTTGATGTCGCCAAAGTGCGATCGGGTCTGGTAGCGAAATTGCATTGAGTTGTCTCCGGCGTCGGTCGAACAGGCATCGCTGATAATCTGATACTAAAGCAGCAGCTGATCATTCATAGTGGCCTGTTGGCGCTGCCGATAGCTGCTTAATCCCTAATCCGCCAGGGACACGTCCTCGACGATCGAATTCACTTCGGCGCCGACCAGGACGGCGATGCCCGACAGGTACAGCCACATCAACAGCACGATGATCGCGCCCACCGATCCGTAGCTGAGGGAAAGAGTGTCGAAGACACTCAGGTAGAGCTTCAGGCCGAACGAGCCTAGTAGCCAGATCGCCACGCCGGCAAGCGTGCCGGGCATCAGCCAGTGCCATCGCCGGTGCGTGATGTTCGGTCCCCAGACGTAGATCAGGTTGAACGCCGCCAGTACGCAGCCGAAGACGAAGATACCGGAGAGAACTTGCCAGATCCCGGCGACGAAGCCGCCGCCTCCCCACCGGTGCACAGCGACGTCGCTCAGCTGCCCGCCGTAAATCAGCAGCAGCAAGGCGCCTGCGAAGAACAGCAGGCAGGCCACTGTCAAACCGGACGCCACCAGGTAGGCCTTCCACCAGGGCCTCGACTCGGCAGTCTCGTAGGCGTTGTTGATACCTCTGAGGACGGCCAGCATTCCTTGGGACGCCGACCACCACGTAAAGAGCAGCGCCGTGGAGAGCTTAAGGGCGCCGCTGCCTTGGCTGATTTCACCGCGCGCTGCATCGATGAGCTTGGTCGCCGCCACTTGGGGCACGACAGCCTCAAGGTAGTGGCTCAAAATCTTTTGGAACTCATGCCCCGATTCCAGTATCAGCCCGAGCAGGGTCACCAGGAAGAGCAGCAGCGGGAAAATCGATACGAGAAAGTAGAACGACAGCATGGCCGACTGATCCAGTACGCGATCCCTCCAGAACTGCTGCCAGAGGCGCTCGGGCAGTTCCTTCCAGTTCAAGCCAGGGTGCATCGGTCGCTCATCCATTCAAGGTACTCCTGTCGCGAGCGCGGCTCGCCGCACGCATCTATGAGGTCATCCCCCGACTTTGCCCGGGGGACTGACCCAAGCTTTACCTATGCGTCAGTCGCAGTGAGACTTCAGTATCGATCAAATGGAGGAGCTTCACGATGCAAGAGTAGCAGAGCTGGAGTCACAGTCGATAGAATCGTAAGAATCACATAGTGTTTATTCCCGGGAAGCGGACATTTGGTGCGCACCGCTGCATCTTGCAATGCCTTCAAGCCGGTCACTTCGGGCACGAAGATAGAAACGGTTCCGAGAGCTTCAACTCGGTCGTTAAAACTTCTGAGTGGCGAGCAATGGGTTACATGGGTGTGATTCAGCGCCAAATCTTTATGTTCGACAGCGAACAGATATTGAATAGCGAAGGATGTATTCTTACAGAAGCGTAGCGAGCGAAAGGAGGATGTTTCGCGAATCCGTGACTAGTACTTATACCATCGCCCATTCTAACGAGAGTACGCGCGATCCATGCTTGAAATCGTTGCCATATGTCTTGTCATTACTGCACTGCTGGCATATCTGAACCACCGCTTTGTGGGTCTCCCTACGACCATCGGCGTGATGGCCTCCGCGCTGATACTCTCATTGGTACTCATCGGTCTGAACGAAGTGGGTATCGCGCAGGGCCTGCTTCATTACGAGGAATCATTCCTACGATCGATCGATTTTTCGGACGTCCTGATGCAGGGCATGTTGTCCCTGCTGCTGTTTGCAGCCGCACTGCATGTTGACCTCGACGAGCTCAAAGCCTACCGCTTGCCGGTGGCTGCGCTGGCTGTACTGGGTACGCTGGCGTCGACGCTGGTCGTGGCGTTCGCGATCTGGGTTGTGTTGCCACTGGCGGGCCTCCAGCTGCCGCTGATGTACTGCCTGCTGTTCGGTGCCCTGATTTCCCCCACGGATCCGATCGCTGTAATGGGTATACTCCGGTCCGTCGGCGCACCGAAAGAGCTGGAACTCGTGATCACTGGCGAGTCGTTGTTCAATGATGGCGTGGGTGTGGTGATCTTCTCGCTGCTCCTGGCTATGCTGGCTAGCGGCGTCACACCAACGCTGGGCCAGGGTCTGGAATTGTTGTTGCGCGAAGCTGGCGGCGGCCTGCTCTTTGGGCTGGCACTTGGATTTGTGGTGTTTCGAATGCTGAAGAGCGTCGACAACTACCAGGTCGAGGTCCTCCTGTCGCTGGCAGCCGTCACGGGTGGCTACGCGCTGGCCACCAGGCTGCATTTCTCCGGACCTCTGGCCATGGTGGTCGCAGGTCTCATCATCGGAAATCACGGTCGCGCGTTGGCCATGTCCGATACGACCCGTCGATACCTGGATATGTTCTGGGAACTCATCGACGAGATATTAAATGCCACTTTATTCGTGCTGATCGGAATGGAGGTTCTGCTGGTGGTATTTTCAGCCAACCTGCTGATCGCTGCCAGCCTGGCCGTGGTTGTGACGCTATTGGCAAGACTGCTGACAGTTGGCTTGCCCATGGCTGCGCTGCAGGATGCAATCAAACTGCCACCGGGCTCCTGGAAAGTATTGACCTGGGGCGGTTTGCGCGGAGGTATTTCAGTGGCGCTTGCCTTGTCGCTGCCCATAGGCCCGGAGCGCGATACCGTAGTCGCACTCACCTATGGTGTCGTCGTGTTCTCGATACTTGCACAGGGTCTGTCTATCGGCCACCTCTCTCGCCACGTCGCACGGTCCGCTGAACTCAGAACGTCTACTGTCAGACGCTGAGTTGAATCGATACCTTTCGCTACAAGCGACCTGCCCTAGTTCCTGATAACGCACGTAAGGGACGGATTGCGCTTGCTGGCGGTATATCCTTGGGCATTGCGCGGTAGCGCACAGACGCGCAATCGCGCATTGCGTATGCTCAAATGCAGTCGCCCTACAGGGTCCCACCATGGAGAATCGACATGGAAGAATACCGTCATCACGTCTCGGGGTTTTTCCCCCATCGCGATAAAGCCGATAGCACTCTGACCACCCTGCTAGGCCGCGGTATCCCCGCGGCTCAGCTACAGATCTTTGCCGGTGATGCCGACGCACCACCCGCGCCTGCTCCGCAGCTACACAGCAACGGCGTACTCAAAGACATCCTGGTAGATGGCGCAATCGGCTCTGCCGTTGGGACCGGGCTGGGTGGTTTGGCCAGTGTTGCCCTGGTGGCAACCAACGTCAGCCTTTTTATAGCCAGTCCGGTATTGGCACCACTGATGCTGCTCGGCTGGGGCGCGAGTTTGGGTGGTTTTTTTGGCACCGTGGTGGGAGCTTCATCCGGGGCTGGTGAGCATGAGGGGCGCTTTGCTGACTTGATTCGCGATGCGATAAAAAGCGGTGATGTAGTGCTGGTAGCTGAAACTCGCACCGAGGCGCAAACCGCCATCGCCCGTGAGGTCATCGATGCATCCGTCGGCGAATACAAGGACCTCAGCCTGGTTTGAGCCCGCAGCTGTCGTTTATCAGCTTAAGGAGTGAATATCACATGACCATAATTGTTATAAATCGATTATTTGTGGAGGCGTTATGATCAAAAATGCATGGGCAGTATGGACGGGTGGCATCAAGGACGGTGGTGGCACCATTTCTACCGAAACGAAAGTTCTCAAGGAGGCGCCTTACGGATTCAATGCGCGATTTGAGAACGGCAAGGGTACCAATCCTGAAGAGCTGATTGGCGCGGCTCATGCTGGCTGTTTTTCGATGGCGCTCTCAATGATGCTCGGCGAGGCTGGGTTGACTGTGGAAAAGATTGAAACGCATGCCGCCGTAACGCTGGACAAAGTCGGCGACGGCTACGAGATTACGGCGAGCCACCTTACAGTTTCCGCAACGATTCCTGGAGCGGACGACGCCAGCTTCCAGGACATCGCCAACAAGGCGAAGAAGGGGTGTCCGGTGTCGAAACTGCTGAAAGCACGGATCACGATGGATGCGAAGCTGGAGGCATGAGCCGTGCGACGGAGCTGGCATCGACGCGCAGTCTGCAGTCGCGAACAGAAAGGCCGTGCCGGCTCGGTCTTTTTTCGCAAGCTGCCGCGGATTTCACTGATGAGCCACATCGCTAATGGCTGTACGTAATCCCTCCTCCAATACAGGATGGTAAAAAGGCATACTCAATACCTCGTAGGCAGTCATCCGCTGCGCTATCGCCCAGGCAACGAGGTGGGCCAGATGCTCCCCACCCGGAGCAAAGAGTTCTGCACCCAAGAGCTGTTTGTCCTTTTTGGCCGCATAAACCCTGATCAACCCAGAATTTTCCCCCATGAGTCGAGCGCGCCCTTGATGTTCGAAACTTGCTGAGCCTGTCAAAAAGTTCACTTCCCTTTCTTTCAGTTCGCGATACGAGCTCCCGGCCAAGGCAATGTTTGGTGAACAAAAAGTGATACTCAGCCGCGTCAGCCGGTTATGGTGGCTTGCTGATTTTTGGAGGGCATTGTGGCCAGCTATATTGCCTTCACTGTTTGCCTCATGCAGGGATGTTCGAATCCCATTGACATCTCCAGCCATGAAAACGGGTAAATCACCAATTTGCAGCGTTGCAGGGTCGACCGCCGGCAGACCGTGTTTATCGAGCTCAACACCGAGGTTTTTCAGCCCCAGACCATCGATCACCGGTGTCCTCCCGACCGCGACCAGAGCGCTTTCAACATTAACTTTCTGATTTCCTGCCGATACCTGCAGTGATCCGTCCGCAGCTGCGTCAATACTCGCGGTTGCCTTGAAGATATCCATCTCATGACTAAAATGATGTGCGACATAATCCAGCAGCTCCGGGTCGCTCAGACCTCCGATGTGCTGTCCCGGATCGATTGCCACAATGTCCACTCCCAGCCATTGCATGGCCTGCGCCAGTTCCAGGCCAAGCGGGCCCAGGCCAATCACGGCCATGCTGGCCGGGAGCCGGTCCAGTTCGAATAGGGTGTCGCTGCTGACCAAGCGGTCGCCGAACGCCAGCCATGGCTTGGGCATCACCGGCCTTGAACCCGTGGCTACAATCACGCGGTCCGCGCACAAGCGTTCGCCTTCTATATCCAGGGTTTGGGGATCGATGAATCTGGCCTTGCCTGAAACCAGGTGCTGTCCTTGCCATTGCTTCATATCTTCCAGAACGCCATCGACAAACTGATCCCGCAGCTGCCGCACATGGCGTAGAACAGCGCCGCCATCAATCGTCGGAATTCGTCCTGCTGGCAAATCGAAGGCGGGATTCCTGACGGATTCAAATTGTCTGGCCACCTGTATGAGTGCTTTGGATGGCATGCATCCCACCCTTGCACACAGTGTTCCGAGTGGTCCGGGGTCAATCACGACATAACTGTCTGTTTGTTTGGCTACCGTACTGCGTGCACTAAGTCCCGCCGTACCGGCGCCAATGATGGCAACGTCAACTTTTCTCATCCCAATCCACCTGGTAAACACCCGGTTGTCGGTAAACGACCGGGTGCTTGTCTGCATAAATCGAACGCTCTAATTGGTTGGTATGGTACTAGAGCTTAATGGTGCTGCTGTATTCCGTAGTAGGAATGAACCTCGTCGGACCATTTATTGTCCGCGTATGACGGCCAATGCTCCTTATCAAATCCAGGCGCCCCTTCCAGACGCTCCTTGGACTCGTTGAAAATCAGTTTTTCATCTTTGGTATCCAGTGTGAACGCCTGTAGAGGCAGCGCAAATAATTTTTTGCCCATACCGAGAAAACCGCCGAAGGATACAACGGCATAGTCTACGTCGCCCGTTGTAACATTAATCATAAGGTCTTCTACTTTGCAGATATTGTCCCCACTCGCATTGTGTAAGTTGGTGCCGGAAAGGGTACTGGATGATAGGTGCATACTAAATATCCTGATTAAGTCATTTTTCAGTTTGGAATGTGAGCGCTTTCTAACTAACTTCTCACAGCATTTTTTACATCGCCGTACTTTGCCTGGGACTTGCCAAGATTCTTTTGAATCTTGCCCTTAGCTTCGAGTTTCTCATTACCCACGAGGTCACCGGCAACTTCTTTTACCTTACCCTTTGCTTCGTTGGTTTTACCCTTGACTTGATCCTTGTTCATGCTCATGCCTTACTCCTGATAGGTTGCGTCGGCTGATTGCCCACGCTTCAGTATGGAATTGGCTTGATGTCGTATTGCGAAGCCTCATAACTGCCTCCGGATCGACGCATTTAAAAAATTAACGACTTCCTGAAGCTGCGTTAGCGAGGCTCAGGTGCAGCTTGACCTATCTTGTCGGACAGGTCTGTACGCTGGGCCACAGATCCAGGGCTGGACCAGTTACCTTCTGCCGAACACTGAATAGGCACTGTCCCCGGTCATGCCACCGGAATAGTCCGATACTCCAAGAACTTATAAATCGGTGGTTTTTTGTAAAAAATACTTAACCACTACATAACAGGAGGAGCGGAAATGCTGCTTATCGTTCACATTTGTCCGGCTTTTTTTTCTGTCTGCCAAAAAATCGCGGCCGAAATGCGAATGCCTCGGATGGCCCCCGGACGGGCCGGATGTGCTGAATCATTTTCTTGTGAGATTGATAATCACTACAACCAGTAGGACCACTAGCAGTACGCCAATTGCTGACCATAGCCACATTCCTCCGCCCATCCAGCCATTCATCCATCCGTCTGTATGATTCATCATTGCTAAAGCTCCTATTGTTAGTCTGCGCTTAGCCTACGGTATTTTGGTTTCACGGTAACGCTCTCGATCACTTTGCAAGCTGGCCGTTTTTGAGTATCGAGATGTCATATGTCAATACGATTTTCGGGTCCGGCAGAATGAGTCGCGCGTCTTTATCTGCATAGTCCAGCCGGCTGAGCATATCTTTTATGACGTTGAGTCGCGCCTGATGCTTGTCGTCGGCGCGCACGATAGTCCACGGCGCTATTGGGCTGTGGGTGCGTGTCAGCATCTCGTCGCGTGCCAGACCATATTGCTCCCATTTCTTGAGTGCCAGATTGTCAAGCGAGCTGACTTTCCATTGCGTGAGAGGATCACTCTTGCGCTCATTCAAGCGTTGCTTCTGCTCGGGCCTGCTGATGTCAAGGTAGTACTTGAGGAGCTTGACGCCCGAGCGCACCAGCATATGCTCGAAGTATTCCACCGAGCCCATAAACTCTTCGTACTCGGCGTCCGTACAAAACCCCATGACACGCTCCACGCCCGCCCGGTTGTACCAACTGCGGTTAAACAGCACGAGTTCCTGGGCCGCTGGCAAATAAGGTACGTAACGTTGAAAATACCATGTAGCGCGGTCTCGGTCCGAAGGTTTTCCGAGCGCCACGACGCGGGTTTCTCGCGGACTCAAATGCTTAACAATGCGCTTGATCGTGCCGTCCTTTCCGGCGGCATCCCGGCCTTCAAAGATGATCAGGATTTTGTCATCGCACTTGATGAAGTGCCGCTGCAGCTTGACCAGCTCGATCTGTAGCTTGTGCAGTTCGACCTTGTACTTGCTTTTCTTGCCCATGGTTATTGCCTCACCAGCCTGCAATGCAAAGAAATCAGTGCGAATCAGCGGCAGCAGGCCATTCCAGATACCCTTAAGAGTTCGGTTTGCATGATGCTGTTCCTCTGTCCACGTCAGCGCCAAAGTAGTGCGCGGAAAACCGTGTAAACTCGGTAATCGCCGAGGGCGGGGCATTAGGTACTGACAAATTAAGTCGCCGATGTCGCTGATCGTGATCTCAGGGTAGTTGCGCTATCAAACCGACGACATTGGCGGCGCACTTGTTGCCATTACAGAACGTCTAGATTCGTCCAAGCAGCAGCAAAACGATGATGATTACCACCACCAGGCCCAAACCTCCGCTAGGTCCATAGCCCCAGGACCTGCTATGTGGCCATGTGGGAAGAGCTCCAAGCAGCATCAGGATAAAAATGATCAAAAGTATAGTTCCAAGACTCATGGTCATGTCCTCAAGGGGTCGTAGCGAGTGGGTCAGTGATAATCAGCCCCGCTCAACAGATTTCATGATGGACGCAATGCCGGTGCGTTTCTGTGCGCTATCGAACGGATGGCCGGTGAGCTGAAAGAAAAAATCAAACGCATGGGGAGCATCCAGCGGTCGCCCCTGGACCTTCAGGTCGGTATCTCTCCAGGGCAAGATGGCACCAGGACGAATCTTGCTGCTCTGGTGGAAGGATCGACCGGAATAGACACTGCTTATGTTGATCCCACCGAGGAAAGCAATCCGTCCGTCGATAATCAACAGCTTGCGGTGGTTGCGCAAGTTCAACTCCCAGCCCAGGCTGGCTGCCAGCGGATTGCCCGGATTGAATCTCCGGCAGTACCTTGCTACAGGTGAGCAACAACAGGCATAGCAAGGCAATAACCGCCATCAACTGGTACACGAGCCTGGGTGTCATTGGTAGCTAACTCAGCAAGTCTGTGCTGGGTCATACCTCACAGAGCAGGGCCTCAATCTGGATCGAAGTAGCTGCCGATCAACCTTTCAGTGTCTTCAATACTGAGGGCAGAGCGTTGCTTGCTGAGACTGGCTGCGCGCTGGTGATCTTCCCAACGTTCCAGCGTGTGCTCCTCAGTGTGCTTGCCACGGGCACGTTTCCTGGCGCGCTGCCATTTATGGGTGTGCGCTTCATCGCCTGCTTTGCCTGAATCGTTCATGCTGACCTCGAATGAGTTAAGTCGCCCATTGGATTGCTGGACGCCTGATAGGAACGATGTCAGTTGCTTTAGTGCATGTCGGTGCGCTATCACACTTAAATACGTTGTCAGCTCCAGACATTGTATGGCACAAAAAAAGGACCGCAAGCGGTCCCAAGGTCCTGGTTTTTCTGCAATTCTCCGCGACGGTGCTAAAGCACGACCGCTATCGGCGGCTTGACAATCAATTGGTTGTCCACTGCTATCACACCGTCTGTACTTCTGGCGATCCAGCTGGCGAGTTGCCGGAAGGCTGCCGTATCGGCTGTACCTGTCAATGTGACTTTACCCAACTGTGTGATGACATCTGTGGACTTGCTATCTGCATAAGCGCTCCACATCAGCCTGGATCTGACCCTGGCTGTAACGCGCGCATCACAGTTAAGCAGCATGGACTCGTCTGGGCTCTTCATCATTAACGCCTCCGGATCGATGCACTACACAAATCAACGACTTCGTGAGGTCGCGGAGACTTTTGATCAGTGCGTAATTTGTCGATGGCGAGCAAAAGTTTGCTCTAGTGTGCGACATCGAACGGAACATTGCGGAGGTTTGAGTCATGCGCTCAAATGTATGAACGGGGATGAGGTGTTTAGAAGTGTCTTAATAATAGTCTCTATTATTTTATCTTGTATTGTTTTAGCCTCAGGCAATAATTTTGTTAACGAGGAGGAACCATGAATTAAACCCTTACATAATTCCATGGTAACTGGCACGTTATTTTCCAAAAGTAAATGATAAAAAGTTATGGCTTCGTCACGAAGAGGGTCATATTCCATAATATACATATCGCAAGGTGGAAGTCTGCCTAGTTGCATTGAATATAATGGGGAGGCAACTTGCAGCAAGCTTTCAGGAAGATAGTTGGATAAATAATCACTCCAGGCGTCCGCCATAACTTTTTTTGTTAATGCATAATCATTAGCTAAAGTTTTATAGGAAGGGGAGTTCATTTTAAAATCTAAAGCCGGAGAATCCAGCATCAGGTAACGGATAGGCTGTCGGATTTCATCAGCCAATGCCAGGCAAGTACTTATAGCAATATTAGCGCCAGCACTTTTCCCGCCAATGCCTATATGATTTGGATTGATCAAAAGCTCAGGGCCTTTTTCAAGCAACCAATGATATATGGCAATAACTTCATCAATTTGAGTTGGAAACTTGAATTCTGGCGCGAGCCTATAATCAATAGAAATAACCGTGATCTGATTGCCCGCAGCAGCAAAGCGACAAAATGGATCACATTGTTCAATGCTCCCAAAGTTCCATCCGCCGGCATGCAAATAAATAAAACAAGGACTGGGTTTCTTAATATCGCCTTGATAAATTCTTATCGGTATTTCACCATAAGGACCTCTAATTTTTTTATTGAAAACATGAAGATCCTTTGGGCCTTCCAGAGTGGAATTTGACAGAAAGGTATTTACATCGGTTGAACCTTTTTCTTCGGCCTCATTAAGTAGCCAATCAAGTTTTGGATTTAACATGACAATCTCTTCAGACAGTTGCAACAGCGATAAACGATACCACCATCGATGATGGGTGCCTGGCCGGTCATATAGTCTGAATCCGGACCCGCCAGATACGAAACGAAAGCGGCCACATCCTCGGGAGTCTCAGCTCGGCCCATTGCAATCCCGTCCACATACTTCTTGTAGGCCTCCCCTTTCGGCGCACCAGTCAGTGCCGCGAAACGTTCGTAGATGATGTCCATTCAATGGTGGGAGCGAGTGGCTTAGCGATATTCGGGATTAGGATGGTCAAACCGCGCACCGTCGTTCCATGCGCGCCGACTATTACCGTAGGTCGGCAGCCCCCCGGATTGCTTAAGCATATTGGCGATGTGCATCAGGTTCCAGGCAAGGAAGGTCGAGTTGCGCGCCGTAAATTCGCTGTCGAACCCGACACGCGAGCCATCGTCTTTTGTGTCGCCGTAGGAAGGGCCTGGCCCGATTTCGCCGATCCATCCCGCATCGGGTTGTGGAGGAATCATATAACCGATGTGGGCCAGCGAATAGAGCATCCCCATTGCGCAGTGCTTCACGCCGTCTTCATTGCCGGTGATGATCGCGCCCGCAACCTTGCCGTAGAAAATATATTGGCCCTTGTCGTTCATCTCGCCCGAATGAGCATAGAGTCGTTCGATGATCTTCCGGCATTCCGACGATACCTCCCCGAGCCAGATCGGCGTCCCGAGAACCAG
>JBBKWY010000023.1:0-41596 GCA_037969215.1 Halioglobus sp. | reverse complement strand
CGGTGCTACTGGCCGCGGTGGCACCCTTACTTGCGCATCAGGTTTTTGGTCCTGCCGCTTCAGTGCAGCAAGCAGTGTCGCTGCCGTCACCTGATGGCGACTGGACTAACTCGGCCGCTCCTGGCTGGGGTTGGAGCCCATCCTCCAGGGTGTCAGGACAGAGCGCTGCATACTATGAGCGCGGCCAAAATAGTCTTGGCATCATTGTGCAGTTCGCCGATGGCACGCTTGACGGTGCAGATGTTATCGGTAGCAGCACACTATTTACGCGGGAGGATAGCGGTTGGCGCGTCATCAGCCAGAGCAAGGAAAATATAGCGAGCCCCGATGGCGATTTGTTGGTCGATGTGGCGCAGGTTAGCAACGCGAGTGGCAGCCTGCTTGTCTGGTCCTGGTATGTAGTGGGTGGCCTCAGTACCTCTAATGATTACCAGGCAAAACTGCAGCAGACGCTAGCGCGTCTCGGGATCGTCGATTCTGGTACTTACCGGGTAATGGTAGTAACACCTGTGGCATCACAACAACACGATGCGCCCGAGATATTGCAGGCTTTTGTCAGCGACTATCTACCACTGGTGTACCAGAGCTTGCGATCAGTGACACCTGCGGCACGTTAATGGTTGAGCGACCGCTAGTTGCCCACATCATCTATGCCTTGTCCACGGGGGGATTGGAGAACGGTCTGGTGAATATCATCAACCGCTCACCGCCAGAGCGCTATCGACATGTCATCATTTGTCTTACTACGGCTGATGAATTCGCCCATCGTATTACCGCTAAGGATGTGCAGGTTATCGTACTGCATAAGCGCGAGGGCTATGATCTTCTCTGCTATGCCAAACTGCGACAACTCCTGAAGGAACTCCGCCCCGATATCATCCACAGCCGCAATATGGCGGCGCTGGAAGCCCAGCTGTGTAGTCTCGGCCTGCCCAGGGTGAAGCGTGTACACGGTGAGCATGGTCGAGAGATCAACGATCTGGACGGCAGCAATTGGAAGTACCTGATATTTCGAAAGTTCATGCGATTTTTTATACACCGCTATATTGCCGTCAGTAAAGATCTGGAAAGCTGGCTCATCGCCATGGTGAGGGTTAGAGCGAATAAAATCACACAAATTTATAATGGCGTCGATCACACCCGATTCGCACCTGAAACTGTGAAGCCATTGGCATTATTGCCTGCGCAGTGGCAGCAGCATGATGGTATCTTGGTGGCAGGAACAGTGGGGCGTTTGACACCTGTGAAGGATCAACAGCTGCTGCTGCGAGCTGTTGCGCGTTTGCGCGAAAGTGACCCAGGGCTGGCTGGTCGTTTGCGCCTGCTCATCGTTGGCGATGGGCCGCTATATCCGTTGCTGACGCAGTTGATCGCGGAGCTGGGGTTGCAGGATATCGTCTGGTTGACGGGTGACAGGCAGGATGTACCCAGTCTGTTGCAAGTAATGGATATCTTTGTGCTGCCTTCACTGGGTGAAGGCGTGTCCAACACCGTTCTTGAGGCTATGGCCAGCGGTCTGCCCGTAATTGCGACAGCAGTTGGCGGTAATGTAGAGCTGGTCGAGGACGGTTGCAATGGCAGCCTGATTCCCACAGGTGACTCTCTGGCGTTAGCGAACGCGTTGATGACCCTGTTGCAAGATGATGAGGAACGTATCAGGCGAGGCAACAACGCGCGACAACGCGTTTGTCAGCGTTTTGACTGGGACAAGACGGTAGCTGCCTACCTGCACGTTTACGACGAACTGCTGAATCGTTCAGCGGGCACCGCTAAAGAGAGAACAGGATAGGTTATGTGTGGTATTGCCGGGCTTTTCGATATTGTTGGACGCAGCGAGTTCGACCGAAACCTGTTGCAGGCTATGAACCAGTCCCAGTTCCATCGCGGTCCTGATGAAGGGGGCGAGTTCCTGGAGCCAGGCGTGGCGCTGGCGCATCGACGTCTATCCATCATCGATTTGTCATCCGGCCAACAGCCCATGTTCAGTGCCGATGGCAACGTCTGCCTGGTGTATAACGGCGAAATCTATAACTTTCGTGAGTTGGCTCAGGAGTTGAAGGAACGCGGATACCAGTTTCGTACCCGCTGCGACACCGAAGTCATTATTTATGCCTGGCAGGAGTGGGGCGAGGCGTGTGTAAAACGCTTTCGCGGTATGTTTGCTTTTGCCCTGTACGACAAAGTGCGCCAATGTGTTTTTATGGCGCGTGACCGACTGGGCATTAAACCTCTGTTTTTCTCCATTATGGATGGTCATACCCTGGTGTTCGGCTCCGAGCTGAAAGTACTCAAGGCGCATCCGGGATTATCGCGAAAACTTGAGCCGCAGGCGGTGGAGGACTATTTCACCCTGGGCTATATTCCAGAACCCAAGACCATCTACCGCGACGTTTATAAACTCCGCCCCGGGCACACTCTACTGGTAGAGCGCGGTAAACCTGTGCCTGCCCAGCACGAGTACTGGGACGTACCCTTCTCCCCGATTGCCGTTGGCTCGGAAGCCGATTTGTGTGACGAGCTGTATGCCCGCTTGCGCGAGGCTGTTGATATCCGACTGGTGTCGGAAGTGCCTCTGGGAGCCTTTTTGTCGGGCGGTGTAGATTCCAGTGCGGTGGTAGCCGCTATGGCGCAGTTGCAGTCTGACCCGGTCAATACCTGCGCCATTGGCTTTGACGTGGCCCAATATAACGAGACAGATTTTGCCCGAGAGGTCGCCCAGCGCTATAAAACCAATCATCTGGAGCGAGTTGTCGCCAGCGATGATTTTGACTTGCTGGACACACTGGCAGGACTCTACGATGAACCGTACGCCGACAGTTCTGCGATTCCCACGTACCGTGTCTGCCAGCTTGCCCGGGAACGTGTCACGGTTGCGTTGTCGGGTGACGGCGGGGATGAAAATTTTGCCGGTTACCGGCGGTACCGCTGGCATATGAATGAGGAGCGCCTGCGGGGTGCCTTGCCGCTGGGCGTACGCAAACCTGTCTTCGGCGCGCTGGGGCGCATGTACCCCAAACTGGATTGGGCGCCGCGCGTGTTTCGTGCGAAAACAACCTTCGAGTCACTGGCGCGCAATTCAGTCGAGGCGTATTTGCACTCTGTCTCGCTGACGTCGGAAGCGCAGCGCAAGGCCATGTTCAGCGATGCCCTGCACCGTGAGTTGCAGGGCTACAGCGCGGTTGAAACATTTAACTATCACGCCCGTCGCAGCCCCACCGACGATCCGCTGTCGATGATTCAGTACCTGGATATGAAAACCTACCTTGTCGGGGATATTCTGACCAAGGTAGACCGCGCGAGTATGGCGCATTCACTGGAAGTGCGAGTGCCACTTCTCGATCACAATTTCGTGGAATGGATATCGGGCCTGCCGGTGAATTACAAGCTCAGGGGGCAGGAGGGCAAGTATATTCTGAAGAAGGCGCTGGAGCCCCATCTCTCGAAGGAGGTGTTGTACCGTCCCAAAATGGGGTTCGGCGTGCCGCTGGGCAAATGGTTTCGTGGCCCCTTAAAACAGCGGTTGCGAGAATCGTTATTGGAGGGCGGGCTGGCCCAGACCGGGCTGTTTAATCAAGCTTACCTCGAGAAAATGGTGAACGATCACCAGTCGGGGTTGCGTGAATACAGCGCGCCTCTGTGGTCCCTGATGATGTTCCAGGCAGCCATTGCCAATGACGACTTCAGCGTGAGATGAAGGGGCTGCGTTTGGGGCTGGTCGGGCCGCTGCCACCGCCCAATGGCGGGATGGCGATGCAAACCTTGCAGCTGGCGCGTTTGCTGACAGAGGAGGGGCTTGACGTCGAGTTGGTACAAACCAATTCACCCTATTGGCCAGCAGTGGCGGGCAAGATAAAAGGGCTGCGTGCGCTATTTCGCTTCCTGCCGTATCTGTGGCGAGTTTGGCGTATGGCCGGTAGAACCGATGTCATTCATCTAATGGCAAACTCCGGTTGGTCCTGGCAGTTGTTTGCGGCGCCCGTGATCTGGATCGGCTGGCTGCGCAGCACCCCAGTGATCGTCAATTACCGGGGTGGTGAGGCCAGGGAATACCTGGCGGCATCGGCGCGCTGGATAAAGCCGTCTCTGGCGCGGGCGGCGCAATTGGTAGTGCCCTCGGGCTTCCTGCGACAGGTATTCAGCGAGTTCGGTGTAGCCGCGTCTGTTATCCCCAATATTATTGACCTCGAGACATTTTACCCGGCCTCGCACCAACCGCAGGATACCGTGTTTACGCTGGTGATCACCCGCAATCTGGAACCCATTTATGGTCTGGAAACCGCGATACGCGCACTGGCATTAGCCAGGGAGCAAGTTCCTGCTATTCAACTCAAGATTGCAGGCAGCGGCCCTCAGGGGCCGGAGCTGAAACGATTGGTTGAACACCTGGGGCTGGGCAACGCAGTCGTCTTTCTGGGACGGCTGGAGCGTCAGCAGGTCGTCGCCCTCTATCACAGTGCGCACGCCATGGTGAACCCGTCCAGAGTGGACAATATGCCGAACTCTGTGCTCGAAGCACTGGCTTGTGGCGTGCCGGTAATATCCACCGATGTGGGGGGCGTCCCGTATATCGTGGAGGACGGGCAGACAGCGTTACTGGTGCCGCGCGACGATGCACCGGCAATGGCGCAGGCGGTGATCAAACTCTACACCGACAGCGCGCTGCGCGGTGAGTTGCGGGAAAAAGGATGTCGGGCAGTGGCGCAGTATGCCTGGGACGAGGTCAAGCCGCTGTGGCTGGCGCTCTACAATACCCACAAGGTGGCGGCATGAATCTCTATACAAAACTGGTTTCCGGCGGCCTCTTTCCCCTGCATGAGCGATTGAAAGGGCATAATTCAGTTGAGGTTATGCGCGCGATGGAGCGGTCGCAGTGGCTTGGGCCACAGGAGATGGAGCAACTACAGATTCAACGGTTGCGGGAATTTCTGGTGCGCATTGGGCGCGACGTGCCGTATTATCGCGCGCTTTTCAGCGAACTCGATTTCGACCCCGGCAGTGTATCCAGTGTCAAAGATCTGCAGCGGCTACCGCTGACGGGCAAGGCGGATATCCGCGCGCACACGGATAGCTTGAAGGCCGATAATGCCGGCCCCCTGGAAAAATTCAGTACCGGTGGTTCCACCGGTGAACCGTTGATATTTTACCGCGGCAAAGAGCGGGTCAGTCACGATGTTGCGGCGAAGTGGCGGGCCACGCGATGGTGGGGCGTGGATATCGGTGATCCGGAGATCGTGGTGTGGGGCTCGCCGATAGAGCTGGGCTCTCAGGACAGGGTGCGTCTGGTACGCGACAAATTACTGCGCACCGAGTTGTTATCTGCATTCGAGATGTCCAATGCCAATTTGCTGAAGTTCACGCAGCGCATAAAGGCACTGAAGCCGCGTATGCTGTTCGGTTATCCGTCGTCGTTGGCACTGATGGCTGAATATGTCACCAGTAATGGCTATACCGTTGATAATCTCGGTATCAAGGTGGTTTTTGTGACCTCTGAGCGTCTCTATCCCCATCAGCGCGAAGCGATTGAAGCCGCGTTTGGCGCGCCGGTCGCCAACGGCTATGGTGGGAGGGATGCCGGGTTTATTGCGCACCAGTGTCCGGAGGGTGCGCTACATATTACGGCTGAGGATATCGTCGTCGAAATAGTGTCTGAGGATGGCGAAGTGTTGCCGCCACAGGAGAAAGGGGAGATTGTCATTACGCATCTGAGCACAGGTGATTTCCCCTTTGTGCGTTACCGAACCGGTGATGTGGGCAGCCTGTCCAGGGACCGCTGCACCTGCGGGCGCGGCCTGCCGGTGCTGGCAGAGATTGAAGGCCGCTCGACGGATTTCGTGAAGGCCGCAGATGGCACTGTATTGCACGGTCTGGCGTTGATTTATGTCCTGCGGGAAATTCCCGAGGTGGAAGAGTTCAAGATTGTGCAGGAATCATTAACCAGAATTACGGTGCAACTGGTAACGTCATCCAGCGATACTGTGCAGTTGGAAAATACGGTCACTGAGCAGTTCAGGCGCCGGCTTGGGGATTCGTTGTTCGTCAACTTCGTCTACGTCAGTAAAATTGAACGAGAGGCGTCGGGTAAATTTCGCTATGTTGTCAGTCAGCTTACAAGTTAGCCCGGCGAACCGGGAGAGAACCTGATGCGCGACGTCATTATCACGCTGATGGTATTCGGTACCTTGCCCTATATTTTGCGCTATCCCTGGTATGGCGTGCTGGTCTGGTCCTGGCTGAGCTATATGAACCCGCACCGACTCGCCTGGGGTTTCGCCTATACCATGCCGTTTGCCCAAATCGTGGCCATTGTGTTGCTGTTTTCGCTATTGTTCAGCAAGGAACAGAAGGGACTACCGGCCAACCCTCTGGTTGTGGTGTGGGTGCTGTTTTTGATCTGGCTGTCAGTGTGCACCCTGTTTGCGGTGTACCCCGATTTGGCCTATCTGCAGTGGATCAAGGTACTCAAGATACAATTGATCACGGCCGTGACCCTGATGCTGATGCGGGACTTCAAGCGCGTAAACCAACTCATCTGGGTGATTGTCTTCTCTATCGGTTTCTATAGCGTAAAAGGTGGGATATTTACCTTTATGACCGGCGGTGGCTATCACGTATTCGGTCCTGATGGCAGTGAGATCCAGGAGAACAACGCGCTTGCGGTCGCCATATTGATGATCGTGCCCCTGATGGTGTATCTGAATAAATATCCACCAAAAGCCTGGGTGAAGAAAATAATGCCCTTTTGTATTTTCTTCAGCCTGGCCTCTGTGATCGGTTCGCAGTCCCGGGGAGCGGTGTTGGCAATACTCGCGGTTGGAGCTTACTACTGGTGGAAATCCAGCAGTAAGTTGATTACCGCGACGGTGTTTGTGTTGTTGACGATGCTGGCATTGCTGTTTATGCCGCAGAGCTGGCATGACCGCGTGGACTCGATCGCCGAGTACCAGGAGGACTCCTCTTCGATGGGGCGTATCCGGGCGTGGGAATACAGTATCGCCATTGCGAATGATCGACTGACAGGGGGTGGGTTCTCATCCTGGTCAATGCAGACCTACTATCAATATGGGATTTGGACTGAGCGGGCGTTTGTTGCGCACAGTATTTATTTTAGCGTACTGAATGACGGGGGGTGGCCAGGGTTAATCCTGTTCTTAATGATACTGTTTCTGATGTGGCGACAGTTACATGGTGTCATAAAATTGACTGCAAATGATCCCGACCGGGCAGATCTCAATTTTCTTGCGCGAATGATGCAAATATCGATTGTTGCCTTTTTGGCCGGTGGCGCGTTTCTAAGCCTTTCATACTTTGACCTCGCATGGCATTTTATGGCTATCACTATCACACTAAATCGCTTGGCCAAGATTCCTTATCAGAAAGAAGATGTTGCGAGCCCCAAACGTAAAGTCGCGCGACGGGGAGTGCGGGCACCGGCGCCTCCCCAGCGGATGCAGTCGCCAGCGAATGTCATGCCGGACCGATCGTGAAAACGTTCTCTGCCGGGCTTGTTAAACAAGCAGTGTCGTTGGTGTTCAAGGCCTACCGCAATCAGCGGTTGTCCATCCTCATTTATCATCGAGTGATGCCTGTGCGTGACCCGATGCGCCCTGGCGAACCCACTGTGGATGAATTTGATGCGCAGATGCGGATAGTACATCAGTACTTTAACGCTCTGCCGCTGGTGGAGGCGGTGGAACGACTGCATTCGGGTACGCTTCCGGATGGTGCGGTTTGTGTGACGTTCGACGATGGCTATGCGGACAATGAAATCCATGCCATGCCTGTCCTGAAAAAGTACGGCATACCCGCAACAGTGTTTGTCAGCACAGGATTTCTAAACGGCGGCCGGATGTGGAATGACTCCGTGATAGAAGTGGTGCGGAATTACAGGGATGAGGTGTTGGACCTGAGGGAGCTGGATCTGGAGAGTTACACTCTGCGCTCCACTGAGCAGCGCCTGGACGCTGTCGATAGGATCCTGCGACAGATCAAACACTTTGACCCGCAGGAAAGAATAGCGCTGGTCAATGAAATTCAAAAACACGGTCAGCAGCTGCCCGATGATTTGATGATGTCAGATGCCCAGGTACAATCTTTGGCACACAATGGCGTTACCATTGGCGCACACACTGTGAACCATCCCATTCTGTCCAGTATTTGTAGTGACAGTGCTCGCAGCGAAATTCTGGACAGCAAGCGGTATCTGGAAACACTGTTACAGGAGTCGGTCGATGTATTCGCGTACCCGAACGGCAGGCCGGAACTTGATTACAATGTTGAGCACCGCAATCTGGTGAGCGAACTGGGTTTCAAGGCCGCCGTATCCACACACTGGGGCGTCAGTACAAGCCAGAGTGACCGATACCAGCTACCCCGATTCACACCCTGGGACAGACATCCTCTCAAGTTTGCAATACGCTTACTGGCTAACTATCGGCAGCTCGATCCGCTGTTGGATTGAGTGTATTTGACGCTAGCAGGCGCCATCCTCATGGGGAAGGACTTGTCGCTGCAGGTGACGGCTTGTCGGTCGCTTCGAGTTTATCTGTCGTTGCAGCCTTCTTCGACAGTTCCTCTGGCGTTTGTAACTTAACCTGCGGTGCAGATTTATCGTCGGTGACCTCTTTTGAATCTGTTTGCCAATGATCGGCTGCTATCAATTTGTTTTTTAAACCGGGCAGCGGCATGCCGGCTGCATACACAGTGTTTGCCACTTCCTCTGCCTCATCGTACTGCTCCAGTTCCACCAGCGTCAGGCCCATATTGTATTGCGTCAGCACGTCATCAGGTCTGAGAGAGTTTGCAGCGCGATAGGCGAACAACGCCTGTTCGTACTGTTTCGATTTGTGCAGTAGTAATCCGTACATCATATACGGTGTGGGGTCATTCGGACTGAATGCCATGGCTCTTTGCATCTGGCATTCCGCGGGTGGCACCTGCGCATTTTCAGGCCACTCCCAGAACATCATTCGATACTTCATGGCACTGTGCAGAGCCCGGTGATGGTTGGGCCACGCCATGAGGGTGTAGGCAATGTCATTTATCGCGGTGGCGGTGTTGCCGGCTTCCAGCTTTTCGACGGCGGGCGTAAAATGCGCGTTCTCAACAACCTCCAATTCAGCGGGAAAATTCGCGCGCCTCAGATAGTCGTAGGGGCCAAAGCCGATGCTTTTGCCCAGACATTTCTTCCCCTCCAGTGTTTCCCCTACCCAGGGCGCCCTTGTGTCCGCAAACCCGGGCGAGCTGATACAGCCCACCACCAGAGTGACCAATACGGCATGGAAAAAACTACTTTTGATACTGGGTGCGGACATGTGATCGCTCAAAGATAGCCAGTGGGTAATTGATGTTATCGCAATTGATTCGCGGGTGTAAGCTCCGTGCCCGAGTTTGCCTGGAAATGCCGCGGCGACAGCAACTCATCTTGATGCTCATGTTAGCGCCACATCCACTACGCTATTTCTGCTGCTGCGCGTAATCAGTGTGTTTCTTGCCTTCTGGTATGCTTTGCAAGCATTGTTCATGAGCATTTCGTCAACCGGCCACTGGGTATACTGCGAGGTTTCCTTGCGAATACGGCCGGCCCTCAAGGCTGCGGAAGTGTCGCCGTATCGCTCCTTGGAAGTGTGTTGCTGCAAGGTGTAGCTAGCGCAAAGCGGCGTACGCAGCTGTAGCCAATCACTAAGGTTGCCCAGGCATTCGTCTGAACGGAGCTTGATGGACTCTGCATCGAGGTAGAAAAATTCTCGCTCCATAGACGCAGCGATGCTTTCCAGCATGGCTAATCGCTGTATGTAATAGTTGGTGGCGAACGCCTCAGAATTGAAGTCATGGGCAGGGTCTGTATCACGGTACAGTTTCAATATACTGGGTATGACATCCTGCGGCTGCCGCAGGCAGAAGATGGTTCTGGCCCTGTGGCTATTGAGGACATTCAGTGCAACGGCGTGCTCATTGTGCAGTACTTTATCGAACATATACGAAAACCCCGGTTTGGGTGTTTCCTGTTCAAAATACAATAGCTTCTGCCTGATCGGGCTTTTCCAGCTATGGTAGCCGATGTGCATTTCATAGTAACCGCAGATAGCGGGATTGGAGCCCATTATATGACCGAACAAACTGGTGTAAGCGCGCATATGGCTCAACAGGAAAATGTGAGTCTTGGGTAGCAGTACGG
This sequence comes from Halioglobus sp., assembly GCA_037969215.1. GTDB lineage: Bacteria > Pseudomonadota > Gammaproteobacteria > Pseudomonadales > Halieaceae > Marimicrobium. The sequence continues at coordinate 31,422 of JBBKWY010000023.1, read as the reverse complement.
CGGTGGCCTTTTGAAGCTTTGGAGCGATACCAAACATATAGCGATCCCGATTACCGCCTGCCATCACAAACTGTTGTCGTTCGTTGGGGAGTGAGGCTTAATCCAGGCCTGGACAGTGAGGTACAAGGTATAGGCCAGCCAGCGAAGGTTGAACCCATTGAGTAAGGCCGCCCTGGCGTACTGGGCTGCGCTCCTGTAGCGCTTGTTTTTGGCGAGCATAGTCGCCGCATGTTTCATTTCGTACGTTTTTCCCTTGCAGCAAAAATGTACAATATTGTCCTGGGTACAAAGCGATATCCCTTTGTCGTAGACCCGCATCTGGTAGAGCTTTTTTTGTATACTGGAGCTCACCGTCGACATATTGTTCTTTGCGTTGATATCCGGGATGTTGTGCAGTGAAGAGTACCGGGTGCTGAACAGGATAATACTGGCGGCATCAATCGATCGGATATAGATATCCCGGTCGTTCTCGTAGCGGATACTCTCATCCATACCGCCCAGCGACTCGTAGAAACTGCGTTCGAATATACTGCAGTTCAGGTGGGCGAAACCGCCGCCGGACAGCAAAAACGCGGTGTCAACGAAGTAGCTGTCCTGGTCATTTTTTGGCTGGTGTATGGCCCTGGGAATGAGCTCATCCAACCAGACATTTTTGGTCTGCATGACGCCATTTGAGTCAACGGCACGCTGGTTGCTGTAATGTAAATCCACCGGTTTGTTGGAGGCGTTGATGCTGGCGAAGACATGGTCGAGGTAGTTTTCATCGGTCCACTGGTCATCGTCGTCGAGGAAGCACAGGTAGCGCCCCTGGGAATAATTGGCGCCGAAGTTCATGGTGTAGCTCTGGCCATGGCCGTTTGGCCGGTGGATGAGCCTTTGGAAAGTAACGTCCTGGTGCTGTTTCTCCAGTTCCGTGTACAGGGCCAGGTTCGCATCGGTGGAGCCGTCAATCACCACGATAATTTCTTTGGGTGCAAACGTCTGTTGCAGCACCGAGCGCAGAGCGACCTGAAATAGCTCAGGCCGGTCTCGCGTGGAAATGATGATGGAGAAAAACGGGTCTTTGTCCTCTGATGCCATTGCCAACTCATTACATTTTTAGGGTAGAAGCGGGTTGTGTAGCGACCGGTAGCCATCGTATGTGTGCTTTCGCAGTCGGCCACGCGCCACGTTAGATCTCATTGTAAAGGCTTGCCTCCCACCCTGTCTCAGGTATTTTATGAATTAGTGAAGGGTACATGGGAAGGCGCTCACAATTTGAGTATAAATGTGTGTAATATGAGCGCCATCGCTGGCATAAACGACATTCGTAATCCTATCGGTATTTCGCTGGGTTGCATTCTAGTGGGTTCCCTGGTGAAAGTTCGGGGGGAGTGCGCCAATCGACGGGAATTTCAGGATAATGCAGCCGCCAGTGATTGAGTTGGATAATGACGCGAGAGAATAAACCCCGAGTGCTGGTGTTGGATGCGGATTTGGTTCCGTGTCTGACGATCTCGCGTTCTCTGGCCTCCCGAGACTGCACCGTCGATATTGGCAGTCATACCCCTAAACCGCTGAGCCGCTACTCAAACTCTGTGAATGCGGTCTTTCAATACCCGGATCCGCTGGCAGCGCCTGAAGCGTTTGTTGACTGGCTGCTCGAGCATGTGCGTACCACACACTACGACCTCGTTATTCCCGTTACTGAACGGACTCTGGTGGTGTTGTCGGATCGTCGAGAGCGTTTGACGCACATAAAGATTGCCATGCCTTCGGCGCCAAGTCTGGAAGTCGCGCTGGATAAGGCGCAGACACTGGCACTGGCTGACAGGATTGGAGTGCCAAGACCTCAGGGAATTACACTCGAGTCCCTCGATCAACTTGGCGATTTAAAAAAGTCCCTGAAGTTTCCTGTCGTTCTCAAACCTGCGCGCTCGATTGGCTCTGCCGCTGGCGGCGCTAGCCAGTTGCAAGTCGGCTATGCATTTGACGCGGCTGAACTGGAGGCGGGGTGTGCGCATGCTCTACGATTTGGCCCGGTCCTGTTGCAGGAGTTCTTCCCGGGCATTGGCGTGGGTGTGGAACTGATCGCCAGGCGTGGGAAAATTGGCTATGCATTTCAGCATCGACGCTTGCACGAAGTGCCCTTAACGGGGGGGGGCAGCAGTTTGCGCAAGAGTGAGCCCGTTATGCCGCTACTACTGGAGGCCTCGGAACGCCTGATCGCCGCTCTGGACTGGACCGGTGTTGCGATGGTCGAGTTCAAGCTGGATCCTGTGACTCTGGAATTCTGCCTGATGGAAATCAACGGCAGATTTTGGGGGTCCCTGCCGTTGGCCGTGGCAGCCGGAGCAGATTTTCCCTCCATGTTGCTGGACTTGGAACTGAACGATGAAATAAAACCCTGCCGACCCTACCGCAACAATATTTACTGCCGGTTTTTGTCCCGGGATCTAGGTTGGTATGAGGCCGTTCTGCGCGGTGGCACGGACTCCCGCATCGCCACCATTCCCAGCGGCTGGGAGGTGTTCAAGGGCTTGGGCTTGTTCCTCAACCCTGGACACCGCTTCGATGTACAGCGTGTTCGAGATCCGTTGCCGGGGCTCGCTGATGTCGGCAGGCTTCTCAAAAATTATTACCAAAGGCTATCCGCGCTATCCAGGGAAATGCTATTTTTCGCACGTCAGCGCCGAGCCTGGAAAAAGGGGAGGGTATCCAGCCTTATTTCGCAGGCTGAATCAATGCTCTTCCTGTGCTACGGGAATATTAACCGCAGTGCACTTGCAGATGTGATAGTCAGGGCGTACGCGGAGGACTCGGGAATTACCGTGACCTCCGCGGGGTTTCATCAGGAATCGAACAGGCCGTCAGATTCCGTGATGGTCGAAGTGGCGGGGCAGCGCGGTGTCGATATGAGCGCGATGCGTTCGACCAGTGTGACACAGGAGATGCTCCGCGACAGCGATATCATTTTCGTCATGGAAAAATCCCATTACGACAGGTTGCTTGGGATGGATGCCAGCATCGCCGAGAAAGTGTATTTGCTGGGCGCACATCCCAATAGCACTGGTTGGCCTGTAGAGATTGCCGATCCGTATGGCCGTGCCCGATCCAATTATATAGAGTGCTATGAGCGTATTGACGAAGCGGTGGATAATATCAAGGCCGTCATTGCCGGAAGGTCCAGTGACTAGTGTGATTTCAGATGTCTGATACTAGCGGTAAAATTCTGATAGGACTGGGCTCAGGTCGCTCTGGTACAGCCTCTCTGACGTCCCTGATTAGTCGTCAACCGGGAGCTATCTGTTTTCATGAGATGAACCCGTCGAGTGCGGTTTTCAGTGGCAATCCGCAACCGCATGTAAATGCTATTCGTGAGTACCAGCACTTGCTTGAAGGGGGTGATCGCGCCAGGGTATCAATTGATTACTCGCGCCCCTCCTCGGTGAAGACTTACGAGAAACTTCAAGCGATGGGTCAGGTAAAACTGATTGGTGATATCGCGTTTTACTACTTGAACTATATTGATGAACTGTTCGAGATTGCGCCACAGTGCGTCGCTGTCTGCATGAAACGTGATAGAGAATCCACAGTCGCCAGTTGGTTGAAAAAATCGGCTATCGGTCGCTGGCGATCTCTGTGGCTGGCCGATAGGTTGAAGTCATGGCTTACGCGTATGCCCTTTTATACAGAGTACAACTTTTGGCAAGACCATGACGGCAGTCATTGGATGAAAGAGCCTGTGTGGGATAGCTGCTTTCCAAAGTTTGAGGCCGCCTCGAAAAAAGAGGCTATAGAAATGTATTGGGATTACTACTATCTCGAAGCGGATCGATTGCAAAAGAAATACCCCGACCGGTTCAAGATATTTGATGTTCGGGACTTGAGTGATTCCGAGGGGCAGAAGCGTATTCTGTCGCTGCTCGGGATCGCAGAAGACCAAATGGTGTTTGGTGAGAAAGTGCATTTACACCAGTCTGACGAGGTTAGTGCGGTTTGAAAACAGGAAATACAGTGGGATGAAGAGTGAGGATGTACAGACCTTACCGCGGTTTCTAGGCGAGGAAGGCGAGCAGTTTTTTATGCTACAGGTCTGCTGCCGGCAGCGCCCAAAAGCACATATCATTTTTGTGCCGCCCTTTGGGGAAGAGATGAATCGCTGCCGCGCTCTGGTATCCGCGCAGGCCAGAAGTTTCGCGGAGTGCGGATATTCCTGCACAATTATAGATTTTTATGGCACTGGAGATAGTCAGGGCGAATTGCACAATGCCTCGCTGAACATTTGGCGAGAGAATATTCGCCTGACGGTCGAAACGCTTCAGCGAGAGGTGGCAGCGCCTGTCATCCTGTGGGGTTTTCGGCTGGGCGCGTTCATAGCATTGGATTTTGCCGCGAAATCAGATATCGCGATCGAGAGTATTATCCTTTGGCAACCCGTTACCTCGGGTGAGCGGTATGTCACGCAAATTTTGCGTCAGAGAGTTGCGGCGCTGGTGGGCAAGGATCTTGCGCCCGAGACCACCGCCCAGATTCGGGCAAAATTGTCACAGGGAGAGCGTGTAGAAATTTCCGGTTATACCGTGGGGGGTACCTTGATGCAGGATGTGGAGAGCTTGTCCCTTACAGACATGACGGCGCTTTGTGCAGGGAAGATCCACTGGTTAGAAAATGTAAGTGAGCCCGGCGCGGCGCTTACTGGAGCAACGCTAAAAGCCGTGGAAAAACTGGAGAACCTCCAGAATGATGTTTTGCTACACCCGTTTACAGGGCCACAAGTGTGGCAACTACACAAGCGTGATGCTCTGCCTGAACTGATTTCCATTACGCGCAGTCTACTACCGTGAACGCAAATACGATGAGAGAAATCCCGCTGGTTTTTGATTGTTTGGGCGATGATCTGGTTGGGATTGTGCACCGGCCAGAGTCACCCTCCGAGGTTGGAGTGCTGACTATTGTGGCCGGCGGACCGCAGTATCGTGCCGGGGTAGGTCGTGGCATGGTTAGCCTGGCTCGGGATTTGGCGAGTAACGGTGTGGCGGTGATGCGCTTTGATTACCGGGGGCTCGGCGACAGTACCGGAGATTTTCTCGGCTTTGATCATATAGCAGAGGATATACAGGCCGCTGTTAATGCATTTCGCCGGGAAGTTCCCGAAGTAAAACGCGTTGTGCTATGGGGTGGTTGCGACGCGGCTTCCGGGGCTATGATTCATGGCTGGAAGGTTGCAGGGGTCGCTAGCCTGATTCTCGGTAACCCCTGGGTAAGTACCGAGGAAATACGCTCCGCAGTGCTCAGAAAGCACTATACGAAACGCCTTGGGGAGGCACATTTTTGGCGCAAATTAATTCGCTTCGAATACAACCTGATAGATTACGCCATTGCGGGTATACAAAAGGCGACGACCAAGTTGGCTCGATTGCTTTCTTCCGAAGTGTCTTCGCCATCAGCACAGGCCGGCGATAATGTCGGGCGGCCCATAGATCGTATGTTGGCGGGATTGCGGCAGTTTGAGGGCCCGGTGCTATTCCTTATGAGTGGCCGTAGCATGGTAAGCAATGAGTTTGACGAACTCATCAATGGCGATCCCGCCTGGCAAGCCGTTTACAGCCGACCTTCCTGCAAGCGAGTTGATCTACCCAATGCCGATCAAACATTCTCTGATGGTGACTCGAGAGAGCGTGTCAATCAAGAAATTCTACACTGGGTAAAGCGCTTGAATGCGCTCTAGGTAATCGGCTCGTGCCGGGCACCCGCTACTACTTTGCCCGCAGCCGCTTCAGTATGCGCTTTAGATTGTGAGCTAGCAGCATCACCAGGCCTTCCAGGGAGCGCGGGTTATAGGCTGCGAGGCCATGCTGCTCTTTGCGCACGGTCATCCAGTCTGCTTTGTAGGCATCATCTCCCGATAGATAGTCAATTCTGGAAATACCATCTTCTTCGATCACCCGCTGCATCATATAAGCAGTAAGGACTGTGCCTGCCGACAAACGTTTGTAGTCCTCATGGTAGGCGAGTTTGAATATATAGGCGGTGCCGTGACACACCAGCCAGATCTGACTCGCAACCGGCTGGTTGTCATAACTCGCGATGCCGAGGCGCAGCCATCCGCGCGTGGCAGACAGGCGCAGAAGTTCGGGAACAAAGTCCTGGTAGGGCTCTTCATTTTTCCAGCTATTGTTGTAGACCGTTACGTAGCGAGCTATGGCACTGTCCAGAAGCTCGCCGCCCTGTACAATTTCGAGATGACCCCTGTCGCCTGCAAGAAATTTTTTTGTTTTGCGTGCGACAGTATTTCTCAGTTTAGATGGCCGCGATAACAGGTAGGATGCATACGGCTGTGTTTCCAGATCGTGGATCCAGTTTCCGAAACAAAAAAAGTCGTGGCGGCCTTTCCATCCCGCTTGGCCAAGCGCGTCCTGTAACAGGCAGAAAACGGGTGAGCTGACATCGATGGGCGATAGTGTGATGCTGGATATACCCTCTTTGACGGCAAGGTGTTGAAAAAGCGCCAAAAACAGGGGCTGCGGTTCGTCCGAGCAGACGATTGGTGAGTATGCGGAAGTGTAGAATGTGCTCAGTGAGCTGGCGCGTTTGTGATGCGCGTTAAGTTTCAGCGGGCAGGCAATGAAATTTTCAGCACTTGATCTTGCGACATAAATCACGGCTTCATCGTTTTCGTCCAGCGCATTGCTGGTCAGATTCGAGAGCCAGCTTTCGCCATACTGAGGGTTTTGCGCTTCATACTTTGAGAAGGCTCGATGCAAGGGTGCATCCAGGGTGTCTCGGGAAAGGCGCAATTTCTCTATCTGAATGTGATTGTTCTTGTCAGCCAACGGGACCATGCCGGATATTCGATTGATAAAACACTATCAGTGAAATGGTGGGGAATGGCAATACATCTCTCGATTATGATAGCCTGATCGCATTTCCGGCTTGAGAAGATAGAGTTGCAAGGTTAGCATGAATGACGATGCTTGCAGGCCAGTGCGTTTTTTAACAGTAGTAGTGTGAGATATGGATATTCAATCAGATGTCATTGCCATTCTGCAATCAACCTTAGGTGTTCCGGCAGGGGCAATCCCTTCGCATCCCGACACCCGCATTTTGGGCGCTATTCCAGAGATGGATTCGATGTCCGTGGTGGGGATATTGGCCAGTCTGGAGGAACAGTACGGCATCATCGTGGATGACGACGAAATTGATGCAGATGTTTTTGCCACCGTGGGCAGCCTGACTGCTTTTGTGGAGTCCAAACTCGGGTAGCCGATGACTCCGGGAGACTACAGCATAAAGGGAGAATTTCTCGAGCATCGGGGTAGAACACTATTCTATCTTCTGCTGGAACCTACCGTGGCACTTGCACATGGCTCGATACTGTTCCTGCCACCTTTTGCCGAGGAAATGAATAAGTCCCGACACATAGTGGCGAGTCAAGCGCGCGCGCTCGCGGCTGCAGGCAATAGGGTGATGCTTCTGGATTTGACGGGGTGTGGTGATGCTGGCGGGGATTTTCTGGATGCCAGCTGGCAGGTTTGGCTGGAGGATGCCCTCTTCGCTGCAGAGACACTGGTTGCCATGGGCGCTGGACCACTGAATCTTTGGGGACTGCGTCTGGGAGCTTTGCTGGCTTGTGAAGTGGCGCAGGCGCGGTCAGATATACAGAATCTGGTGCTCTGGCAGCCTGTCCTGAACGGTGAGCAGCAGGTCGATCAATTTTTACGCCTGCGAACAGCGGCATCTGCGGTTAATGGCAGCGTGAGCTTTGACCGCAAAATGCTTTGGAATGAGCTGCGCGGCGGTCGGCCTCTGGAAATCGCCGGCTATGAACTGTCATCTGCGATGGCGCTTGAATTGGCAAAAGTCAGGCTCAATGATCTCAACCCCGTGTGCCAGCTGGTGCATTGGCTGGAAGTCGGCGCCCTGTCGCGCGACACCTTTTCGGTCGCCTCTGAAAGTGTTATCAACCACTGGGAGGAGCAGGGTATTACGGTAGGTAAGGACTGTGTACAGGGTGATCCTTTCTGGCGAACAGTTGATGCCGGGGTCAATCTTTCCCTACAGCGCAGCACCTTGGATGCCTTCGCGCAGTCATGACTACTTACAGCGAACAGGCGATAGTATTTGAATGCGCTGGTGACCGCGTGTTGGGTATCACTGCAATCCCCGAAGTGACCGCCGAAGTGGGTGTGCTGATTCTGGTGGGAGGGCCGCAGTATCGGGTGGGTAGTCATCGGCAGTTTACGCTTCTGGCAAGAAGCCTGGCCGAGGCAGGTTTTGCCTCCCTGCGTTTCGATTATCGCGGTATGGGCGACAGTGAGGGCGCAAAGAGTGAGTTCGACGAGACAGAGGAAGATATTTCTGCCGCTATAGACGCCTTCATTGAAAGCGCTTCAGGTGTTACTCGAGTCGTCTTATGGGGGCTCTGTGACGCCGCCTCCAGTGCTGTTATTTTCGCGCATCGCCATCCTCGTGTAAGCGGTTTGATATTGCTGAATCCCTGGGTGCATAACGGAGAGTACTCCCCCCAGGTCAAGTTGGCGCATTACTATCGGCCTTCACTTTCAAAAGGGAACCAGTGGCGCCGTCTACTCTCCGGGCAAATCAGTTTGCTTCCCGCATTCATAGAGTTGGCGAAAGACAGTCTGGCGCTGCTCGGAAAATTCCTGCTGGGCAGTGGTCGAACATCGGGCAGCCGTTCATTCGTACAGGTAATGCTGGAGGGGCTAGAGCAGTTTCAGCACGGTGTTTTGATTGTGCTCAGTGAGGCCGACCTGACAGCGCGCGAATTTTCCACCCTGATCGCGCACGATCCCGCGTGGAAATCTGCAAGCTCAAAGTCCTCGGTGACTATCCATACCGTAACAGGGGCAGACCATACGTTCTCCCAAAAAACCTGGCAGGAAGATGTGTCGCGGCTGACCATTGAATGGGTAAAGCGACAATAGGCCGTTATTCGCTCGAGTGATTAAGTGGAATCGCTACCTGCGTGTCCTTCCATCCACAATTCAAATACCGTCAGAATCCATACCAATTCGCCATAGTAGGCAGCGTGCTGACTCTGGTGCATTTCAATTGCCTTATCGATGAACTCCGGTCGAATCAAGCCCCTGCTTTTCAGCTTAAGTAAATTGTCATAGGCCATCTCGCGCAGGGGCTTGTAGGTTCGCATCCAGACCCCAAAGGGGAGGCCAAAGCCCTGCTTGGTCTTTTCGATAGTTTCCCGAGGTAACCAGCCCTTTAGCGATTCCTTATAGAAATGGCGTAAATCCGTACCCTTTATCTTCCAGGTACTGGGCACCTCACAGGAAAATTCAACCAGTTCGTCATCCAGCATCGGATAGGCGACGTCTACTCCGGCGAGTGCGCACATATGGCTGACCTTGCGCAGATCATTATCAGCCAGTGTTATCTGCCAATCCAGATAGAGCATACGGTTCAGGCTGGAAGCGGGTTCAGGCCGGTGATAAATCGATCGCAGGAGGTTCAAGGGCAGCGCCGTGTCGACATCTCTCAGAAATTCATCCGAGAAGATTTCAGTAGCCGCGTGACGGTGCAAAAAATTGTAGCTTTGAAGTCGATCCGGGAGAGGTGTATTTGCTTGCGCGATATAGCTTTCAGCTTTGGACATCAGTGGCAGGCCGGAGGGCATCAGGTTTACCAGTGGCTCAACCAGTCCCTTGCGCACCAAGCCAGGGACTTTCGCGTAGTGCTCGAATACACGCTGCTTCAGATAGCGCTCATTGCCGCCAAAAAACTCGTCACCACCATCACCGGCGAGGAGAGTATCTACACCGTTTTCTACCGCCATCTTGGCACAGAAGTAGGCCGGCAGAGCGGAGGAGTTGCCAAAGGGTTCGTCGTAACTGGTGGCGATCGTGGGAAGGGCATCTACCACGTCTTCGGGGGTAACATAGTACTCGTTCAGCTCGACGCCGAAATGCTTCGCAGTAATTCTTGCGTAGGCCATTTCATCATAGCCGTCAGCAGCAAATCCAATGGAGAAGGCGGAAACCTGCCTGTCACTCAGTTCTGCAAACATGCCTGTTACTGTGGAACTATCAAGACCACCGCTGAGAAACGCCCCCACCTTTCCTGAATTGGGTAGACAATTCTGCACCGATGATCGCAGCTTGCTGCGCAGCTGACTGGACAATTCCTCAAAGGGCTTGTTTTCGACAGAGTCAGAAAATCGCGGGCACCAGTAATTCACCAGGCGGGTCTCGCCATTCTGGTAATCGAGATAATGTGCAGATGGTAGTTTGCTAAGCCCGCGATAGACGGTGCCCGGGCTTGGCACCATATGAAAATAGACATAGTTGTAAACACCCTGCTCAAGCAGCTGCCCCGCAGTTTCGGTGCCAAGCAGCGCCCCACCGGCGGAGCTGCCAAAGGCCAGCGTTTCATCGCTCGCATGATAGTACATGGAGTGTTGCCCGAGGCGATCAATGCCAAGTAGGACCCGATCGGCCTGCGTATCCACAATCACACAGCAGAAAGCACCGAAAAGCCGCTTGAAAATATCGTGAGAATATCTTTCAAAGCCGCTGGCCAAGGCGGCAGCATTTCCCTGAAGCTTGGCCAGATCGGCAAGCTCCCGGTCGCGAAAGTGGGGGCGCCCCGCTATAACAACAACACCTCCGTTGGCTAGCGGGTGGGAACACCCTGTGGTGGCTAGCGCAAAAGCGGATGCACTTTCTGTCACAACCGGCAGCGGAGACTGGAGCGCGGCCTGCAGTGCATCGATACAATCGGCAGCATGCATTGAGCTATTTGGAGGGCAGTACCGGCCAATGATGCCATGTCGCGTGAAAGCATTTTTAACGCTTATGCCGTTGTCCGAGCGTTGCTTCATTACAGTGAACTCACTCTCCAGAATCAAGGTCTGCAATGCTACCATTTGACATCGTGAAGGGTAAGCTGACGGGTTCACATCCTTGACAATCTTGTCACGAAACGGACGGCCATTTTTGATGGCTATGCGGTATTGGAGCCCCTGTCGCGTACACAGGTAAGGCCGAATGTGACCGGCTTAATAGAATCGGGGTATTTTGGTGGTGTGCTCGAGTGGAATCTGAGACAGTAGCGCAACGAGAGGGTGCTTTTTTTCCGGGTTACTGAATCTTGCTGTTTAATTCTTACGAGTTCATTTTTCTGTTCTTTCCGCTGAGTGCCCTCGGCTTCTTTCTCTGTGCCAGATTTTTTTCTCTCAACACCGCACTGGGTTTCCTGGTATTTGCTTCACTGGGTTTTTACGCCTACTGGAAGCCCGCGTACCTGATCCTGTTACTCTTTTCAATTGGCTTTAATTTTGCCATCGGACGGCTTTTGTCCAAACAGAATTATTGGCAAAGGCGCAGTGTTTTGATCTTCGGTATCGGCGTCAATCTGGCTTTACTCGCCTACTTCAAGTATGCCAATTTTTTCATAGACAATGTGAATACCGTGCTGGATACACACTGGGACTTGGGCAATATTTTCCTGCCATTGGCAATTTCGTTCTTCACTTTTCAACAGATCTCGTATCTGGTGGATGCCTGGCAGGGCAAGACGCACGAATACAATTTTTTACATTACGCCCTGTTCGTTTGCTTTTTTCCGCAGCTGATCGCAGGCCCAATAGTGCACCATCGGGATATTATCCCGCAGTTTATGAAAACGGAGAATCTCACTCCGAAATGGTCTAATTTTGCCGTGGGTATCTCTATTTTCGCCATTGGCCTGTTTAAAAAAACGGTGATAGCAGACGGTCTCTCCACGTACGTCGGCCCGGTGTATGACGCCGGTTCAGTTGGCAGCAATATTGATTTTTTCAGGGCATGGGGTAGTTCGCTAGCCTACACCTTTCAACTGTATTTCGATTTTTCCGGCTATTCAGACATGGCAATTGGAGCCGCACGGGTCTTTGGCATACGCCTGCCCGTGAACTTTTTCTCACCGTATAAATCGACCAGTATCATTGAGTTTTGGCGCCGCTGGCATATCACTCTCTCGCAGTTTTTACGCGATTATCTGTATATCGCGCTGGGTGGGAACAGGAAGGGGGCATCCCGTCGCTACGTCAATCTATTCCTGACCATGCTGCTGGGCGGGATGTGGCATGGCGCCGGGTGGCCATTTGTCATTTGGGGGGGGCTGCACGGTAGCTACCTGATGGTTAATCACGGTTGGCGGCACATGATGGCTCGGTGTGGGTGGGATTTTTCACAGCGAACGGCATACCGGGCTACAGCCTGGGTGGTTACATTTATCGCGGTTGTTTTTTCATGGGTGTATTTTCGCGCGCCGACGTTGGAGCACGGGAATCAGATCGTTTTTGCAATGCTGGGACTGTCGGGGTTTGAAATTCCAGCGGGTATTCTGGCCAGATTGGGGGCGATTGGTACACATTTGACCGCGATGGGGTTTGCGCCGGTTCAGGGTGGGGGGGCTGCTATTGTCAGCAATTATCTTTGGATACTGATAGTGGCACCGATTGCGCTGATGCTGCCAAACGTTGCCCAGATATTTTGCCAACACGAACCGGTGCTGTACGAGAATGATAAGGCTTTCAGGGATATCCGTGGTAGTAGCTTGATGAGTTGGGACTATAACAGCCGGTGGGCGATAGCTATCGCACTAGCGGGCGTAGCTGGCATTTTGACATTGCAACAAGTGTCAGAATTCCTGTACTTCCAGTTCTGATATGAAAGCGAATGCCTTTTTATTGCGCACCTTGATCTATGGCCTGATCGTCTGCAGTCTGGTGGTGGGCGTGAACTACGTGGTAGATCCCTACGGCATTACCGGCGCTGCGCGAATCCCCGGTTTTAATGAGCACAAGGTTGATATCAATGAGCACACCAAGGTATTAAAAAAGTACCAACCGTTGCTCGCGTCCCACAATGCACTGGTGGTCGGAAATTCTCGTGTTGAACTGGGAATCGCTCCCTCTCACGCCTGTTTTCGTGACGATGGAATGGCGATCTATAACCTCGGTATGCCGGGTGCGGAAGTGGAGACGCAACTCGCCTACGCGCTGAACCTGGTGTATCAACAGCCCGTCGAAACAGTGTTTCTAAGCCTCGACTTTACGGATTTCATATCCACTAGTCAGCAACCACACCCGGATGGGTCTCCGCCGCCAGAACGGTCACAGGGTGAATTTAGTCTCTCAGGCTCCGGAGAACACAGCGCTGCGTACTATCGAACGGTGTTGCGCGACTACTTTAAATCGCTGTTTTCACTGGATGCGCTGGTGGCGTCAATCAGAACCATAGCCCTGCAGAGTAATGTGTCAGCGGATCGCGATGAAGCCGGCTTCAATCCTGCACGGGATTTTGAAGAAGCGGTAAGAATCGAGGGACCGCGCGCGTTGTTTGACCAGAAAATGGCCAGTTTAGCGGAAAAATATAGCAGGCCCTGGTACGTGCGGGACTCTCAGGGACAGTTGAATGCACAGTTTGGGGAGCTGGGTCGCTTTCTTGATATCACTGCGGCGCGAGGCATCAAAGTTTATTTGTTTACCAACCCGTTTCATGAAAGTTTCTGGGATCTGATGCGCAGCCAGGGGCATATGCCTGCCTATAATGACTGGATGAGTGCAATAGAGACATTGGTACGCAAGCACCCTGAGGGATCCGTTGCGCTTTGGGATTTTTCCCGGGATTCCACCTATATACACGAGACAGTTCCGGCAGCGGGCGTCAGATCGGGTCCCCTGAAATGGTTCTGGGAGCCAGCCCACTACCGGCGGGAGCTGGGCGATCTGATGGTTAACGCGATGCTGTCCGAGAGTTGCGGCACGGAAATCGCGTTTGGTCGCCAGCTTTTCTAGCTGCCATCAACGCTGCTCGAGTAACAGTCCTACTTCGTACAGTATTGAGGAGGGCTCGATTTTTTTACCGTGTATGCCCACCGCGATGCCCGCTTCTGCGTCCTTGTCTGTATCCCCCAGCATGAAGCTGCCAGACATCACCGGGTTCCAGTGTTCGATCAGGCTGGTCAGCATGCCGGTGTTCGGTTTGCGGCAATCACACTCCGTGGAAAGCTCCGGTACCGTGCCCTCGGGATGATGGGGGCAGTAGCGAATATCGTCGATGTGTGCACCCAGTTGGGCAAGTTCGTCCGCCATCCACTCGTGGAGCGCGTCTACTGCGGCAGCGTCATAGTACCCTCGAGCAATTCCTGCCTGATTGGTGACAATAAACACCAGGTAGCCAGCGTCATTTAGCCGCTTGATGGCAGTTTTTGCACCGTCTATCCATCTAAATTCCTCGATCTTGTGGGTATAGCCATCATCGTGGTTGAGCGTCCCATCTCTATCCAGGAAGGCGGCAGGCTTTCTGAGGTTCTCCGACAGCTGAGCTCTGGCCGCGTCCAGATCCTCGGGAATACCGATATCGATAAAAAACCCCTGGTAGGTCCGACCTATCATCCGGCCCTCCCTCACGAGCCTTGGAAACACCTCTTGCTCCAGCGAGCAGGGATTGTCCCCAATCGTGTCGAGCATTTCCGACTTCAGCCAGTACACGCCGCTGTTTATCAATCCTGATTGCGGTTCGGTGGGTTTTTCCCGAAAGGCGGTGATCTGCGCTCCTTGCAGTTCAACAAATCCATACCGGGTGGCGCTCTCCACCGGGAGTAGCGCGACGCGGCAGAGCCAGTCTTCAGGTTCGTCTTCACGCGTGCAATTTGACAGGTCCAGATAGTTGAAATCAAAGATGGAATCGCCGTTGAGGAGCAGGAATTCATCCCGTAGATGATCGCGGGCGTATTTGAGGGCACCGCCTGTGCCCATAGGCGAGGGCTCTACAACCACCTTGATGGTGGCCTGCAGCTCCTGCGCGAATGCTGATTCTGTAGCGTATTTCTCATGCACAACGTCGGATTGGTAACCTGCCAGTAATACAAACTCGGTAAAACCAAAGCGGCGCAGGTTGAGCATGACGTGCTCTACAAAGGGGCGCCCACAGACCTCCAGCAACGGTTTTGGTGTGTTGCGCACGGCATCACCCAGACGGGTGCCCTTGCCGCCAATGAGAATGGCGGCTTGTTTCACAATTTTCATAAATATATGCTTTCCGCAGGCCTGTAAGCGCTTTATCTATGCCTGTTAGCCCATTAGTATCTGAAGGCCAATATAACTGTGCCCTTATGG
This sequence comes from Halioglobus sp., assembly GCA_037969215.1. Taxonomy (GTDB): domain Bacteria; phylum Pseudomonadota; class Gammaproteobacteria; order Pseudomonadales; family Halieaceae; genus Marimicrobium. The sequence goes on along the minus strand of JBBKWY010000023.1, from coordinate 16,304 downwards.
TGGGGCAAGGGTACACCTTGCTGCAGTTGATCTGAAAAGAAGCAGAATGAAAAAATTGTTGTACCTGGTCCATCGATTACCTTTTCCCCCCAATAAGGGCGATAAGATTTCGTCCAATAACATGCTCAACTACTTCTCTGGTCGTTGGCGTGTGCATTTGGGCACCTTTGTTGACGATCCTGATGATTGGCAGTATGTAAATGTGGTCAGGGAAAAGTGTGAAGATAGCTGTATCGTCGATTTGCCCCGGCACAAGCGAGTTACGGGGAGTCTCTCTGGTTTGTTAACGGGGCAGGCGTTGAGCCTGAGTTACTATGGCAATACCCAGTTGCAGGATTGGGTGCGCGCCAGTATCGAGCGGGAATGTCCCGATGCGGTGTTGGTGTTCAGTGGTGTTATGGGACGGTTTGTGAAGGGTCTGCTGCCGGCGCATGTGCCGGTGATTTTTGATGCTGAGGATGTCGACAGCGAAAAATGGCGAAGTTATGCGCAGGCCAAGCCCTGGCCACTGTCCTGGCTGTATCAGCGGGAGGCGAACAAATTGCTGGCCTATGAACGGCAAATGGCAGCGTCTACCCATGTGAGCATTTTTGTATCGCCCGAAGAGGCGGCCTTGTTCAAGCAGTTGGCGCCTGAAAGTGCAGACAAAGTACACCATCGAACACAGGGCGTAGACAGCGCGTTTTTCGATCCGCAGCTGCCCTTTGAAAACCCCTACCAACCGGGACAGAAAGTGCTGGTTTTTACCGGTGCGATGGATTATTGGCCCAATGTGGAGGCGGTGAAGTGGTTTTGTGAGCATGCCGTGCAAGCGGTACTGGAAAACGAACCCGATTTTCTTTTCTGCATCGTTGGCATGAAGCCCACCGATGAGGTATTGCAATTGGGCAAGTTGCCCGGTGTGCGAGTGACAGGTGGTGTTCCCGATGTGCGGCCCTACCTGCAGTTCGCGCTGGCCGCTTGCCTACCCCTGCAAATCGCGCGGGGTATTCAGAACAAGGCGCTGGAAGCGATGTCGATGACATTGCCGGTGCTGGCGACACAGGATGCGCTGTTGGGAATCGTCGACTACCCGGGCGTCCTGGCCATAGTGGCTAACGATGCCGGTGCGATGATTGCCGCCGCGTCGGAACTGCTGTCCCAGCCCCGGCAGACGAATATAGAAGGGCGAGCGTGTGTTTTGGAACACTACAATTGGGATACTAATTTGCGGCGCATGGAAGATTTCTTGATTAACGATGAGGGTGGTCGCTAATGCACGTGCTGCACGTACTCGATCACTCCATTCCGCTGCAAAGTGGCTATACCTTTCGCACGCTGGCTATTCTGAAGGAGCAGCGCGCGCTCGAATGGAAAACCACACAAGTGACCGGACCCAAGCATAATCCGGGACAGGCCATTGCCCCCGTTGAGACGGTTGACGGGTTTGAGTTTTATCGCTGCCAGGGTTCGGAAAGTTTACTTGAACGACTGCCGGTTATTGGGCAGTGGTCGGTTATCAGCGCACTCACAAAGCGTTTGATCGAGGTGGCCCGCAAGGAGCGGCCCGATGTGATACACGCGCACTCACCGGCCTTGAACGGTGTGGCTGCGATCAGGGCGGGTAGGGCGCTCGGCTTGCCGGTGGTCTACGAGATTCGCGGGTTTTGGGAGGACGCAGCTGTCAGTCATGGCACCAGCAGCGAGGGCGGTCTGCGCTATCGATTGACCCGGGCGATGGAAACCTGGGTGCTCAAGCGCGCCAATGAGGTGACGTGTATTTGTGAGGGTATACGACAGGATTTAATCTCGCGTGGTATTGCGCCAGAGAAAATTACCATTGTTCCCAACGCGGTCGATGCCAGTCGGTTCCAGCCAGTGGGAGAGCGTGATAGTGCGATTGAAGAGCGTTTGCAGCTGACCGGGAAAAAAGTGATTGCATTCATAGGGTCGTTTTACGCCTATGAAGGATTGGATCTTTTGGTGGCGGCCATGCCCAGGCTTTTATCCGCGCGCCCGGATATACGGTTATTGTTGGTCGGGGGCGGGCAGGTCACGCAGGATATCAAAAAACAGATTGCGCAGCTGGGATTGCAGGACACCGTCATAATGACAGGCCGGGTTCCGTATGAAGAAGTCGAGTCTTACTACTCGGTCACAGATGTGCTGGTATACCCGCGCAAATCAATGCGTCTGACGGATCTGGTTACCCCGTTGAAGCCATTGGAAGCCATGGCGCAGAAGAGCCTGTTTCTCGCCTCGGATGTCGGTGGGCATAAAGAGCTGGTGCGTGATGGGATAACAGGCACGCTGTTCAAGGCCGATGATATCGATGACCTGGTGAAGTCCCTTTTGGATTTGCTGGATCATGAAGAGAGATGGCCGGCGATCCGAGAGGCGGGCCGGGATTATGTTGAAAATGAACGCAACTGGGTGAACAGCGTGGCAAATTTGAAGTCTGTCTATCGGCGGCTGGCTCCCGGAGGGGATCAGTAATGTTAATCAGGTCTAAAGCACCACTCAGACTGGGTCTTGCGGGTGGCGGTAGCGATGTCGCGCCGTATTGTGACCTGTACGGTGGCGCGGTGCTCAACGCGTCGATCAACCTGAGCTCGTACTGCACGATTGAGCCCAGTGATGATGGCACCGTGACCTTTGTGGCCACAGATCGGGAGGAGAGATTCAGCGCCGCTAGTGCGCCGTACTACGCCTACGATGGTCTGCTGGATCTGCACAAGGGCGTGTATAACCGCATAGTGCGGGATTTTAATGACGGCGAGCCACTTTCGCTGAAAATAAGCACGCATTCAGACGCCCCGGCGGGCTCGGGCCTGGGCTCCTCATCCACCATGGTGGTTGCGATACTGACGGCATTTTCCGAACTACTGCATTTGCCGTTGGGTGAATACGATGTAGCGCATCTGGCCTTTGAGATTGAGCGTATGGATATCGGCCTGCGGGGCGGGGCGCAGGATCAATATGCCGCCACATTCGGCGGCGTCAATTTTATGGAATTTCACGAGCACAATCGGGTCACCGTAAATCCGCTGCGTATCAAGAAATGGATTTTGAGTGAACTTGAAGCATCTACCGTACTGTATTACACCGGTGTTTCTCGCTCCTCGGATATGATTATTGCCCAACAAATAGAGAGCTTTAAGTCCGGGCAGGGGAAATCGGTGGAGGCAGTGCATCAGCTCAAACAGGATGCGAGCGCGATGAAGGATGCGCTGCTGCGTGGCAACATTCGGCGCTTTGGCGAGATACTGGGCCGCAGTTGGGAGGCCAAGCGAAATTTGGCCGATATGATCAGTAATCCGCAGATCGAGGAGGTCATGGATATTGCACGACAAGCTGGCGCCTGGGCGGGTAAGGTGTCCGGTGCTGGCGGTGGCGGGTTTATCATGTTTATTGTCGATCCTGTAGAACGGGTGCAATTAGTCAGGGCCTTGAATCAACTGGACGGCGATGTCGTTCCTTTTCAGTTTGAACCACATGGAGCTTGTGCATGGAACGTCCCGACCTGAGTTACGTAATAAGTGAATTTCAAGCATCTGTCGCGGTGAAGCAGCGTATTCTGGACGATACCCGGTTTATGCAGCAGATCACCGATATGGGTCACCTGCTAATCGATCGTTACGAGGCGGGGAATAAACTGCTGATAGCTGGAAATGGTGGTAGTGCCGCTGATGCCCAACATATCGCGGCGGAGTTCGTCAGTCGCTTCAATTATGATCGCCCTGGATTACCGGCGCTGGCGCTGACTACCGATTCATCCATTCTGACGGCGGTCGGCAATGACTATGGCTACGAGCAGTTGTTTCGTCGCCAGATAGAGGCCAATGGCCAGACTGGCGATGTCTTTCTGGGCATCTCAACCTCGGGTAACAGCCCCAATATTCTGATGGCGCTGGAAGCGGCGCGTCTCAAAGGCATTACGACCATCGGGCTGACAGGACAGAGCGGCGGAAAAATGCGCGAGTTGTGTGACCACTGTCTCTGCGTGCCCAGCGACGATACACCCCGTATTCAGGAGGCGCACATCGTCATAGGGCACACGCTCTGCGCGATGGTAGAGCTGGCGCTGTTTGAAGACCCGCGCTAGTGATTTGCGCTCTCCCTGAGCGTTGGAGTAAGCTGTTGGGGCGTTAGTCAATCTGGCGCCTGTCCTCCACGGGAGACGAGAATGCAGCTGGTTATGCTCATTGTTGCAATGATGCTGGGACTGATAGTCCTGCTCAGGCTGCGTCTGCTGAGAACCTCGTCCCGGAATAATAGGCAACGAGAAAGAAGAAGGATTTTCTGCGAGAACGAGCCGTTCCATGCCGTGTCTATTGAGCCGCTACAGAGTAGCTGTAAAGCCGCAAAATCAGTCAAGTACCAGCGCTTTCTGAGTGAGGAAACACCGGCCCTGCCACTGGCAAAATGTGATGCTGCAGAATGCGAATGCAGATACATACACCATTCAGATCGGCGCAGTGCGGCGCTGGATCGTCGTCTTGGCCCGGTGGAGGAATCTGACGAGTCAGAATTCTGGAGCTTTCGCAATCGCCGCAGTTTCCTCGGGCGCCGCATTGCAGAGAAATAGCCTTTATTGTACATCTCTGATTTAACCGCCTAATTTTTTGTGGTCTACTGGATGATCTTTCGTCCAAGCGATTTTTCCTGTGTTGAGAGCTCCTAAACCATTTCAGAGGACGGCGACGCTGTGAGTGTACGCCGGTCTGTCACCATCTTCTTCAGTGCAAAGTATGTAGAGTTGGTATTGGGGTTGATATCCAGCCTGATTCTGGCACGCCTGCTTACGCCTGAAGAGTTTGGTATTTACAGTATCGCAGCATCCGTTGTCATCATCGGGTACTTGTTCAGGAATTTCGGTGTCGGGCAGTACATTGTTCAGGTCGAAAAACTGAACGATGGGATATTGCGATCGGCGTTCACGGTCACACTCGTCATTTCATGGGCTATCGGCCTTTTACTGCTGATTGCCGCGCCCTGGTTGGGCGATTACTACGAAAACTCGGGCATCGCCACGGTGCTGCGTTTTCTTTCATTGAACTTTTTTCTACTTCCTTTCGGCTCTATTGCCGACGCGGTTTTACGCCGAAATATGGCATTCGACAAGCTTGCCGTCATTAATGTCAGCGCGGCTTTTACCACGCTTGTTGTCGGGACTACAGCCGCCTATTGGGGAGCCAGCTATCTCTCAATCGCTTGGGCCGCCAATGCCTCGACGGTTGTCTCCATTTTGTTAACACTCGTTTTCAGGCCAGCAGGGCTTCCCTGGCTGCCGGGCGTGAGTCACCTCAAGGAAGTGTGGAAGTTTGGTCTCAAAGTCGGAATGATGGATTTGTGTAACAGAGGGAGTGATGCCGCGACTGAACTCATCATTGGACGCGCCCAGGGGCTGTTTAGTCTGGGTATTTACTCCCGCGCCTACGGCACCTTTTGGTTGTTCGAATACGCATTCACGCAGGGGATTCGCCCGGTAATACTGCCTTATTTGTCGAAGGCAAAACATGAGCAGGCCGATCTTGGTGAGCTCTATATCAGTATCGTCACATTTACGTCGATTTTTCTGATTCCATTCTTCGTCTTTCTGGGTATGAATGCTCCCGACATTATCAATGTCATGTATGGCGACCAATGGACGGACGCCGTCCCCATACTACAAGTTCTGTGCGTCGCGGGTTTGTTCTTTGCGCCCACCATATTTTTCGAGCAGTTGATGATTGCGCAAGGCCGTCCCGGACAGGGGTTGCGATACATCGTTATCTCGCAGGTGCTGCGTATAGCCGCGTTGCTGGCGTTGGTCGGAATTAGTCTGGAAGCTGCGGCAGTGGCGCTGATCGTTTGGTCCCTGGTAAAGGTTGTACTCGCTTTGCTGATGGCGCGTCAGCATTTTGGTTTACGTCCGTTGGCGTTTTTGCGGGCGCTGTGGCCGGCGATTCTCACGGCCGCTTTCCTGGGGCTTGGCATTTGGGGGATGCTGGATGTGACTGCGTCCTGGGAAACTCCGCTGCTGCGGTTGATGGCGGTCGGTCTGTGCGCCGCGCTCACCTGGGCAGCTTCAATCTTTGCGTTTGACCACCCCATAACGGTGGAGGTGCGCGGTCTCTTTCAGAAGTTCAGGGACCGGAATCAAAAACAGGGCTAGTCGAAGCGTTGGGAGGGGAGGCGTCAGTGAAAGGATTACAGCGTTGACGATGTTGGCAATTTAGCAACCCAGTCGCAGATCAAATCGATTGCGGATACGCAGTTGGCACAGTATGTCTCGCTAAAATCCGCAGGCAGGGGTTCGTCATGGGGGCTATGGTCAGCCGCTTCGAGCGCCGCGGTCCCGTCAAAATCTACAAATGCAATCCGCACTGTCAATTCGCCTGGCGGTCTGCCAAAGGCCACTCCCGGCAACAGCGCGACACCGATTTCATTGATCAATTGCTCGCATAGTTCGACACTGTCGTTGAGTCCCTTCGCGGCCAGTCCTGACCTGAAGGCTTCGAAATCCAGAAATAAATAGAATCCACCCTGCGTGGGAGCGATATTGAATCCACTCTGGTTCAAGCGTGTGACCAGTGTTTGCGACAGGTTCGCCAGAACGCGGCGTGATTGAAACAGGTAGTGTTCAATTTCAGGCCCGCCCTGAAACGCCTTGATTGCAGCATATTGGATGGGTGCAGAAGTAGAGGTATAGGTTTCGCTGGCCGCTGTGGCCATGGCATTTTTTAGCCACTGTAATTGAGGGGGAAAGGCAAAGGTTCCCAGTCGCCATCCACCGGCCCCGCACCACTTGCTTAAACCGCTGCTGACGATAGTGCCTTCGGGATAAAACTGCGCTATCGACGTATGCTCACCTCGAAAGTTGACCTCTCCGTATATTTCATCGGCTAATACTAAAATTCTGAACGTACGGGCAACTTCGGCGATGGCCTCAAGTTCTGCATCACAGTAGGTATAGCCGTGGGGGTTTGAGGGGTAGTTCAGTATGATCAGGCGCGGACGATCAGGGTCGCTGGCACATAATTTGGCCAGGTTCTCGGGTGTCACTTTCCAGTGGTTTTTTGCATCGGTTTCCAGCCACTTGATTTGTCGGCCGATGATATGCGCCTGAGGGGCGTAAGAAACCCAACTCGGCGTTGGAATTACCAATTCACCGTAATACACCAGCTGCAAAATAAACATGAGCTCTTTGGAGCCGGGTCCGATCATCACGTCATCGGCAGAAAAGGTCAGGCTTTGTGTCCGGTCGTAGTATTCGGCAACGGCGGCACGTAATTCAGGCAACCCTAGAACGGGTAGATAGTCTTTCTGAAAAGCGTTGATCCGGAGCTCGTTCACCACCACTTCCGGCACCGGAAACGGTGATTGACCGAGGCCGAGTTTGTAGATTCGCTTGCCTTCTCTAATAAGCTGATGGCTGCGTTCATTGATACCCAGTGTTGCAGAGATGGGTAGACCGCGAACATTCAGATTCAGGTGAGAAGCGAGTCCGGGCTTGTCAGGCATGTGAGTCCTATTGTGATGATCCGCGCCCTTATTTGGGCTGGCGGGAATGCTGCATCTCATTGTACTCGCGTTCGAAGAAAAACTCTTTCTCACCGAAAGCGGGTTTGAGTTGGTCCAGCCACGTCGCTTTCTCACAATACTGCGCGAAAAAAGGCCGATAAGCCCAATCGGGGTTGCGGCTTTGTAGAAACCTGAGGACAAAAACTTTTTCTCCCTTGATTTCGGCGACCCCCTGTACCTCGACCTTTCCCGGGGAGGCGCTCATTACTGGCCCGCGTGCCGTGCGCCCCAGGCCAGACACTTGTTTTACCGCATCCCGGTAAATAGACCAGGCTTTCGCCAGTGGGATTTCAAAGTACTGTCTGGCACCTGTGTCACGCTCCACGAACATGTAGTAGGGAATGACACCTGCTTTTATCTGCATGCTCCATGTCTTCGCCCAGGCTTCCGCGTTGTCGTTGATATGGGCCAGCACAGGCCCCTGGCTGCGAATCTCCACGCCAGTCTTGCGCAGCAGTGCAATCGCATGTTGGGCCAGGGGGGTGTCCATTTCGCGCCAGTGATTGAAGTGTGCCATTATCGCTACATGCTTTCCGGATTCGACCAGATGCGCAAGCAGGTCCAACAGTTCTGGTGCGTCGCTGTCGCTGACGAACCGCTGCGGCCAAAATGTCAGTGCCTTGGTGCCAAGACGAATTGTTCTGATGTGTTCAAACCTGGGTTCAGTGAGCGGCTTCAGCAGTGCTGCCAGATGCCGTGTTTTCATCACCATTGGGTCGCCGCCCGTTACCAGGAGATCTGTTACACCCGGTTGCTCCGACAGATAGTTATGAAGTTCCGAGGTGTCCGTAGATGCCATGCGAAGATTTTCATCGCCCACAAACTGGGCCCAGCGGAAACAAAATGTACAATAACTATGGCAAGTTTGACCCTGAGTCGGAAAGAACAGTACCGTCTCGCGGTACTTGTGCTGTAAGCCATTCAATCGATTGCCGTTGCTATCCAGCGGCACATTCATTTCCAATTGCCCACTGGGCTGAGGGTTCAGTTGTGTGCGCAGGGTGCTTGCGAGGGCTTGTATTTGGGCGCGCGGGGCATTTTCATGCATCAGCTCGGCCATCTGTTGGTACAGTTGCGGCGGCAGCATATCTTTTTGCGGAAACGTAAGTTGGTATAGCGGGTCGTCTGGAACGCTTGACCAATCTATCAAATTTTCTATCACATACCGGTTGACCCGAAATGGCAGTATGGCGGAGACAACTTTCATTTCAAAAAGCGCCGCTTCAGGCAGTGCTTTCAGTTCCGGAATCTTGTCAATATCTTTGTGCGTGTACACTTTGAATTCAGGCAAGATATTGGCTGGTATGACGGCGTCACCGGCGGATTTGTCAAACACTGAGATTTGGTTCATACCTCTTCCTGTCCAGAGACAAATGCGTGTAGCGTAACGTGATCCCACCCGTTCTATTTACCAATGACCTTGCACCAGGCAGGTCAACAGAACTAGTTTAAAAAAATCACCACCAAGCATTACAGCAAAAATGAGTGCCGAAGATGCCCAAGCTGGGCCACCCGAGACACACGAGAATAAAACTAGCGCGACCGTTGCAATGTACCTTTTCGCAGAATATGCTCACAGCGTACAGCAATACCTGAATGGTAGTGGAGAGTCGACTGATTTTCTAGTAGATTCCCAAGAATCTTCCGGTTTGGCGATCTAGCGCACAGAATAAAAAGTTCACTGGTATTTATTTCGCGCATGTCAAAATATAGTGTGTTCGAATGGCGCTGGAAACCATCTGATGTGTTCCCGGGGTGTAGCTTTTTACGATTTAAGAGGAGGGCGTAGTCTGTGGAAGCCTTGGACCTGGCAAAGAAGGTGATTGCGGTTAACCTGCAGTTGGAACTGGATCAACTGACGGCTGATACCGAGATTCTGGGTAACTTCCCGCAGTTTAACTCTCTAACGATAGTGGGGGTCATTGGGTCGATCGAGGACGAATTGGATTGCGCCATTGACGACGAAGATATCACCACCGATATCTTTACTACTGTCGGAGATCTGGCGGAGTTTATTGAGAGCCTGAACAACTAGACATAAGTTTGGTCGTGGAGCCGCGATACTCTCTGCCTTGAAATGATTATTCACACCCCCCTGTTACTGAACAAATACTGGAGCTACCGATGAAGGTTCAGCGCGTACGGCTGTTGCATGATCTGGTCTATTCCATGGCGCAGGAAAAGCCCGAATCGCCGGCACTGCTGTACAAAAAGGAAACCCTGTCATTTAGACAATTGGCCGCTGAGGTAGAGCGCTTTTCACACAGTATGTGTGGGCTTGGACTGGGCTTGAATGAGCGGGTGGGGATTTATCTTCCCAAGCAGTTGGAGGTTGCCATTGGCGTGTTTGGCGCTGCCGCCGCGGGTGGCGTAGCGGTGCCGATCAATCCAATGCTCAAGGCACAGCAGGTCTCACACATTCTTCGCGACTGCAATGTCCGGGTGTTGATCACTTCGCCGAGTCGCGCCAAGCAACTGGTGGATATACTGCCAGACTGTCACGATCTCGATTTCCTGGTGCTTACCGGCAAAATAGGCGAGCTTCCCCAGTTCCCCGGCATCAGCACCCTCTCCTGGGAAGATCTATTGAATACCCCTGGGAAAAAACCACCCCAGCGTATCGATTCTGATATGGCGGCAATTCTATATACGTCGGGAAGCACGGGGTCACCAAAAGGCGTGGTTTTATCCCACTTGAATATGGTGGCAGCAGCTGACAGTTCCTCCGAGTTTCTACAGTTGACGCCAAGTGATCGTTTGTTGGCGGTACTGCCGCTCAGCTTTGACTACGGATTAAGTCAGCTCACGACGGCATATTTCGTAGGCGCGTCGGTGGTGCTTATGGACTATTTGCTGCCGAAGGAAGTTATCACGGCGGTTGTTAAACACGGGGTAACCGGCATATCGGCGGTGCCGCCAATTTGGAACCAATTGGCGGTGCTCGATTGGCCTGAGAGTGCGGTCGAATCCATGCGGTATATCACTACCTCGGGTGGAGCGGCCAGAAGAGCGACGCTGGACCGATTGCGTGCCAAACTTCCTGATACGGTTATTTTCCAGATGTACGGGCTTACGGAAGCATTCCGGTCGGCCTATCTCCCACCACAGGAGATTGATGAGCGCCCGGGAAGCGTCGGCAAAGCGCTTCCCAATGTCGAGCTGATGATTGTTCGCGAAGACGGTACGCGCTGCGCCCCGAATGAGCCGGGTGAGTTGGTCCACCGAGGATCGCTGGTGGCGATGGGCTACTGGAACGATCTGGAGCGCACCGCGCAACGGTTCCGTCCGACACCGGGGCAGCCTGCAGGCATCCCTATACCGGAGCTAGCGGTATGGTCGGGCGATCAGATGAGAATGGACGCTGATGGCTATCTGTATTTTGAGAGCCGGCGCGATGAAATGATCAAGACGTCCGGTTACCGGGTCAGTCCTACCGAGGTGGAAGAGGTAATCTTTGCGTCAGGACTCGCTGCTGAAACTGTGGCGCTGGGGGTCGCACACCCCGAGTTGAGTCAGGCGATAGTCTTGCTGGTGATCCCTGCGAACCCCGAGGTGGATGTTGCTGCATTGCTCGATCTTTGCCGCAAGGAAATGCCTACCTATATGGTGCCAGAGCATATCGAGCTGTGTAGCGATCTGCCGCGAAACCCCAATGGGAAGATTGATCGGGCGCGAATAACAGCGCAGTACAAAGCGCATTTTAGCGAGGTGAAAAGTTAGCGTGGTATAGCAGCCAGCGTCCCTGGCACCAATTCTTTCGGCGTCCTGTCCAGGCGCGCCGCAAGTCATCGTTTTTAGCGAGTCGTCTACTAATAGGGCCATACAACGTCATTCAGCTTATTGTGAAGCTTTCGCCCTACGGCATACATTGAAGGCATTTCGATATACGGCTGATCGAGCTCCGATTTAGTCCAGTTGTGATGCTGTTCGGTAAAATCGGCTGAGACAAAATCGTCATCATGACGGTGGATGAACGCACAGAGATTCTGCAGGCGCTGCTGATTAACGCGGTTGCGGATCAGCTCTTTGTAACGAAAGTCGCGCTTTTTGATAAATTCAAAAGGGTGGGTCAGAATCACAATATTCTCGATACCCGCACGCCTTGCTTTCCACAGTAAGTGTTTCATTTCAGGCCAGGAGCAACTGGTTATCTGCAGCGTTTTTTTGTGCCGTTTCCCTGCAAGGTTTAAATCCTGATAGGAGAAGACTGGAAGTTCCATGACGTCATGAATACGGTGTCGGCCTGAGTTGTGGCACAGCGCTGCCTCCCGAGGCTGATACACGCCTAGCGCAATATTGGAGCTCATGGGAATGCCCAGTGCTTGCATCACCCGGTAGACATTGTCGTCTGCTCTTAAGCTGCCGGTGCGAATGGCCAGCGGCTTGTGGCCTACCCAGCGCTCAAAAATATCGATACAAGTACTGAATGCATGCTTCAGTTCCTCGAAGCTACGCCCGGCACAGTCATCGTGTCGGGGAAAGACGCCCACGGCTGGATCAGTATTAAAACTGAGCCAAACGGGGTGCACATGAAGTTGTATATCCTGTTGAGCTGACTGCAGTCGTTTGATGATGCCCTGCATAGGCTCATCACCGAAAAAGAAGTAGTTCGCACACTCTACAAAAAAAGAGGCGTTGATTTCATAGCGGTCAAAGGTCTCCAGCATGAAGCCCAGGGATTCTTCCTTGCCGTCGACAACACCGAGAACGGCTGGCTCTGCGACGGGCTGGTTGTTCTTCGAATCCTCGAAGTGGCCCGCGATACTGAATTCGGTATCGATCGAAATACTTATCTGCGTGGGAGTGCGTTCAGTCACAGGGCGGCCTGATCTGGTTGTTTTTTAGGGGTCGTACAGCGTGAAACCGCGCGCAGCTGCTGCGACCAGTGTGTCGGTGACTTCGTCTGCATGTGCCGTGAACATGGGGCAGTTGTGAAAGCGCCATTCTTTCAAGCTTTCGCTCGACATTATGTCTCGTAACTTCCATATGTTGAAGGTCCATTGTTGCTGGATACCCCCAATCTCCATTGCAATTTCGTCCTGTTTGTCCACGATGGTAACAGGAATGTTGGGTAAAACGTTCTGTGGTGCCGGCCAGTCTTGCCCCAGCAGGCTCTCTACATGGTGAACCTGGGTCATCACCTGAAACGTCTTACCTATGCCGATAATCTGTGCCTGATGCTTCGCCATTATGTCAAACGGTGTGTCTTTACCCATTCCGCTGGGAGCGTGCTCGTGGCCGCGCGTTAACTCCTGGGCGAGCGGCCCCAGGGCGGCTACGCGGTACGCCGGGTGGCGGCTCTGTACAACACCTCTGGACCGGCGAAAGAGTTCAGTGAGGAGACCCATTTGGGAAGGGGTGCGGCGCAGGTCAAAGCGCGGGTTCTTCTTCAACGTCTCCCGCGTGCCTTCTCCATTCTCGCCGAAATTGAAGGCGGGCATCACCAGCGTGCGATCCGGGCCGCAGTATTCGATCAGCGCCTTTAGCAATTCAAGGGCACTTCCCTGGTACATGGGTTGCAGGTTGTTAACAGAACTGTGCACCATGAGAATGCGCCAGTCGCTGTCGAGCTGACTATCAATCTCTGCAATCAGATCTTTGGTGGTGAAGGTGCCGTGTATCAGGCACAGCAGTGGGCTGGCTTTCTTCTTGAGCCTGAAGTACCAGGATCGAACTTTGAGGAAATACTCGCGTGGGAGAAGCTCAAGGAGAATGGCTGAGAGTTTTTCGACGAAATTCATGGTGGGCAACTCTGTTGGGTTCGGTAATGCCTCAGCACAACAATTGGCGCACACTGGCGATGGCTACGGTAATACCACGTGTCGCGAACAGTGAACCTGGCACAAGCTTACGCTACGTTCTCCGAGGCCAGGTATTGCAGAATGGCCGGTACACTGTCGAGTTCGGCAAAGTCTTCTACATCCATGTAGAGATCGAAAGCTTGCTCCAGTGCTACCATAATATGCACATGGCCGAGCGAGTCCCACTCTTCAATCTCCGCCATCGTCGAATTTTCACGTATGGTAGCAGCGGGAAGTTCCAGCGCCGCAGCCATAATATCCTGTAATTTTTTAAATGTGCTCATCCTAAAGGGGTCCTTCAATGGTTATCGGAAAGTCCTCGCCAAGTTCTCCGGCATCAGTACTGCTAAAACTGCTGAAGTATCTGCCATCCTCGGATTTGTGGAAGCCGTTGTCGGGCAAGAAACGCTCTACCAGTATATTTTTGCGAGTGGGGATGTAGTCAGCTGAAAGCTCTTCAATGCCGCAGGCTCTCAATTGCGAGACGATTGTTCTGAGAAAAGCCTGTTCTGCCATTCGGCCTATCACACGGCAGGACATTAAAAAGGTATCAAGACGCGCTTTTCTGGCCTCGTCTTGTGCCACGATGGCCAAGCCTACAATACCACTGTTGCCGAAGTTATCCGCCAATGAAAAGTGATACACCGAAAAACTGTCGCCATTGATCATTTCCGCGATGTCTTTTTCGCTGTAGCGTCGCGTGGTGAGATTGAACTGGTTGGTCTTCTGCGTAAGTTGTGCCAGGCGAGTGACAGAGGGCAGGTCGTTAAGTCGCACTGTCATCTTCATATTCAGTGAGCGCAGGTAGTCGTCGATGCTGCCCCCGGTGTCGCTCAATTGCTCCCGCTGTGTTTTTCGCATTCGCTCCTGGGCGTACATCGCGGTTTTTTCCAGATCTTCCGCAGTGAGAGAAACAATCTCCAGGCGCGCCACGGCATCCAGGCACACCGGTACTTCTGCCGGCCGTGAAGGCACCTGTATCACTTCAACGCCCGGTAGGCTGTGCCTGACGGCTGAGCACTCGTAGTCACTGTCATCGACAAAGATGAACGAATCCAGCCCCAGATTCAGTTCCTCAGCGATCGAGCGCAAGTTGTCGGGTTTTGGCAGCCAGTTAACCCGTTGGGCGGCAAAATGCTCATTCTTAAGTAGTTGGTGTGGATGGTTAAGCAGCACCTCGTTGAGGTCTTCCGGATTGTTCTTGCTGCACAAGGCGAGAATAAATCCGCGCTGCTGTAAGCTCAGAAGCCGTTTCTGGAAGTCCACAAATGCGCGCCCCGGATACTCCTGGCCCAGTGCGATGCCGTTGATGCCGTCCTCGCCGATAACACCGCCCCACAGCGTATTGTCCGCATCCACGACAATAACCTTGGCCTTGGTGTGATGAATACTGGCGGCGATGGTTGCGACTGCATTTGAAACGGCCAGCGCCCCGTCTTGCGCGAAAGGAAATACTGAGGAGTACCACAGCCGGGCGTCGAAAAAGTTGTCACGACCGCACTGCATGACCAACTGGTCCAGATCGAGATAGCTGACACCGCTGAAATGTTCTCGCATGTGAGCGGCAATATCGGCCTTGATGTGGTTCCACCACTGGGCCTCGGACTGCTCTGCCATGGCATCGTACACACCCAGTCCGGGCGAGCCTGCACTGGGTAGGACGGTAACGATGATGTGGCCGGCAACAGTATCGCGGAACTGGCGAATCAATCCATTCAGGGCTTGCAGGGCTTGTTCGTGTATATCCTGCTTATCGGCTGCCTTGATACAGGCGGGCGGTATTTGGAAGGCCGGATGCAGGTCTTCTCGAGTTAACATGAGCAGGGTCAGATCAGGTGCATGCTTGAATAGCCCTGAGTCCCTGGATGCCTCTTGTACCGTCGTGCCGTAAGGGGCGTGGTAAATATCGAGACTGAGTTCGTTCAGTGCCGCAGTAAAATGTAACCATGGATCCAGTAGCTCACTGGTGTAGGTGTGAACAATGCCCAGTCTAACCGGCGTGGCCGAACCCAGGGATGCCAGATGTTGCCGCAGCTTACCGGCCTGTTGTTGCGAAGGCACCATTGCGCGCAGCGCCAGAACGCTTTTAACGTCCTGAGCGGACTGCATTGCGAGCAGCTTCTCAAATTGGTTGTCAGATATCTTCATTGTGGATCAGTGACAAATGGCAAAGTCATCGCTTAAGGCTGTTTATTGATTCTGACTGATGCGGTTCACACTGTGCGTACCAGCCCCCTTGACAGAGCTTACATCGTTGGCAGGGAACCTGTTAGCCTCCCCTCCCAGATTGTGAATTGACTCGCAAAAGCATTGGTGTCACCTAGTGTGCTGTGCGATTCTAGCATAAAATTTTACGCTGGAATCCTTACAGGCGCGCATAATGTCCCGGGCATTCTCACTCTATCTTGATGCAATCAGGTTCCTCGCCGCACTGCTGGTCCTGTTTTACCACGCCAACTGGATCTACCGGCCGGGGATATTGTTTACCAGTCTCGGGCATGAAGCGGTGGTCATATTCTTCGTGTTGTCCGGGTTTGTGATTGCCTTTGTTGCCGATACGCGCGAAACAGATTTTCGGGGATTCATGGTGGCCAGGGGCGCCAGGATATTCTCAGTGGCTATTCCGGCCATCATTCTTACGGCACTGTTGGATTACGCCGGCTTCCATATCCACGAGGCCGTCTATCCTGAAGGCTATCGCGCCTGGGACTATCCCGCTATCCGGGTCATCACCAGCAGCTTATTTCTGAATGAGATCTGGACCGTGGGGATTCAGCTATTCACCAATGTGCCGTATTGGTCGCTGAACTACGAAGTCTGGTACTACGTGCTGTTTGGCGTACTGTTCTTTTTTGAAGGACGCAGGCGCTGGATCGTGTTTGGTTTGCTGTGTCTGCTGCTGGGGCCAAAGATTATGCTGCTGATGCCCGTGTGGTGGATGGGCGTCTGGATCTATCG
>JBBKWY010000022.1:0-10431 GCA_037969215.1 Halioglobus sp. | reverse complement strand
GCTCATACCACTGAGTAGCAGGCTGGCTTCAACGAGGCCGGCCTCACTCGTGGTGGAGAACGTGGCGGCTAGTTGCGGATCATCATAGACCCGGTACTGTTCAAGGTTGGTCGGCTCGGCGGACGAGGGCCGCTCGTTGTAGTTGGTGCGCTGGCGGTAAAAACTCTCCAGTCCGCTATCGGCGATGAGGCTGGCCACCGCGCGACAACCCTGGCAGCACATCGCGCGCAGTTCACCGTCGATAGCCACACTGATTTCAAGCATTGGTGGGACAGGCTCACCGCAGTGGAAGCACGTCCGGGGCGCATCGAGGATGCGCGCTTCACTCGGGGGGGGCATTGTTGAAGTCGGCTACTTGCACGTCACCATCCAGACGCCAGTCGTCGCGACGCAGTCCCTGCAACGTCCAATGCCAATGCGGAGCGATTGCCTGCTCCAGTGAACCGCGGTACACGCCGGGGGCCACGCGCACCAGCGGCAAGGCGAAGTCACGATCTGCCTCCATCGGGTGGGAGAGCAGCAAACGCAGTCCGGAATCCTTGACCGGGCCGGACAATTCCACGGTGACAAGGTCGCCGTTAAAGCGCAGGCGGGCAGACAAGCCCAGTTCCGCGGCGCGCTGTTTTTTCGCCAGCTGCACATTGATGGCCAAACCGTCTTTATAGTACTCGTCTACCACCAGGTCATCGGCGTGCTTATTGGCTATATAGCCTGTCCAAAGTGCTGCCACCACCACCGACGCGGGTAGTGCCATCAGGAACCAGGGCCAGAAGTGTCGATACCAGGGTTTGGTGTCGTTACCGGGAACAGGTTTATTCATAGCGGTTTCACAAAGCGCGACTCGGTAAGGATGTGCAAGCCCGGATTGTCCGTGGCCTCGACATCAAAGATGATTTTGGTGCTGGGGACGGTTAATAGCTCTGGTTCCATGCGAACACGTAAATTGATGGAGCGCACTTCACCGCCGTTTAGTGTGTGCACGGTATCACCGATCAGTGTCGCGCCGTCCAGTCCTGAGATGCCTACTTTGAACTCATGCATTTCACGGTCCATATTTACTAGCTGCAAGGTATAAATATTGTCGATTGCGCCCGTATCTGTTGTGACAAACAATTGATTCCGGTCGCGAATAGCGGTCAGTTCCAGCGGCACGCGAGTCACCATAGCATATGAAAAAACGCCGACCATAATAGCCAATACCACGCTGTAACCAATGATACGTGGGCGTAACCAGCGCGTGCGCCCACCCTGAAGTTCCCGCTCGCTGGTGTAGCGCACGAGTCCCCGGGGATAGCTCATCTTATCCATCACGGAATCACAGGCGTCCACGCACAGGGCACAACCGATACACTCATACTGCAGGCCGTCACGAATATCAATACCCGTGGGGCAGACCTGCACACACAGCTCGCAATCGACACAATCGCCCAGGCCGAGCTCCGCGGGGCTGGCATCGCGCTTGCGCGAACCACGTGGCTCCCCTCTACCACT
Organism: Halioglobus sp.; assembly: GCA_037969215.1. GTDB lineage: Bacteria > Pseudomonadota > Gammaproteobacteria > Pseudomonadales > Halieaceae > Marimicrobium. The sequence goes on along the minus strand of JBBKWY010000022.1, from coordinate 8,940 downwards.
GTCGTAGGACACGATCAGGGTGTCGTGGTCGAACATGACGGACTGGAAACGCGCATAGGGACACATGTACTTGCACACCTGTTCGCGCATCCATCCGGCATTGATATAGGTGGCCAGTGTAAAGAACACAATCCAGTAGGGTGGCCAGCTGTCGAGATCCAGGCTCGCCAGGCTGCTGAGCAATTCCCTGACAGGATAGAAATAGGCGACGAAGCTAAAGCCAGTGACAAAGGCGACAAACAGCCATGAGAGATGCTTGGCTGACTTGCGGGCTATTTTTTCCAGGGACCACGGCGCTTTGTCCAGTTTGACGCGCTGGTTACGACTGCCCTCTGTTTTTTGCTCCAGCCACATGAAAATACTGGTCCAAACCGTTTGCGGACAGGTGTAACCGCACCATATGCGACCGGCGAAGGTCGTCACGGCGAACAGGCCAAACGCGGCGATAATCAGCAAAAATGCCAGCATCGGAAAATCCTGTGGCCAGAAGGTCAGGCCCAGAATATCAAATTTTCGCGCGGGCAGGTCGAACAGCACCGCCTGGCGTCCGTCCCAATACAGCCAGGGCAGCAGGACATACCCGACTAACAGCGGCCAGCCGGAAAACAGGCGAATACGCTGGAAGAAGCCTTCTATTTTTCGGGTGTATATTTTTTCGCGGTGTTCGTATAGGTCGATCTCGCCAACTTCTGCTGGTGCGATCTCTTGTAGATCAATTCGGTTCGGGTCAGTCATGGTCCTCTATCGCAGCAGAGTAGTGCGCAAGCGGCCTATGCTGCTGCCAGATTGCGCATGTGCGTGGCGCGGGATAGAAAAACGACATCCCGTCGATTAGTGGTTACTCACTCAAACCATAAACATAGGCTGCTATGATATGGATTTTGTCATCGCTGAGTGTGTCTGCGTGCGCGGGCATTTCGCCGTTGCGTCCGCCGCGTATGCTGTGGCTGATTTGTTCCGCACTGCCGCCGTAAAGCCAGATACCATTTTTCAGGTTAGGCGCGCCCATTGCGGTATTACCCGTTGCATCCGCACCGTGGCAAGCTACGCAATACGTCTGGAATACCTTTTCACCGGCTTTAAGCTGTGCAGTATCGGCGTCGCGGCCATTGATGGATTGTATGTAGGCGGTCACGTTAGTCACGCCCTGCTCTCCGATAACACTGCCCCACGCAGGCATCGCGCCCCTGCGGCCAGCGGTGATACTGGTTTTGATATCGGCAGGCGTGCCGCCGTATAACCAATCGGTATCTGTGAGGTTGGGAAAGCCATAACTGCCGCGCGCATCACCGCCGTGACACTGTGCACAGTTGTTGGAGAACATGCGCATTCCCATCTTGCGTACGGCGGGATCGCTGGCGATTTCTTCAATCGGTAGGGCCAGATAGCGGTCGCGCACGGCGCGGTACTTTTCATCGGCAACGGCGACTTCTTTGTCGTATTGCCCCACTTGCGTCCAGCCAATCAGTCCCGGGTAGTTCCCCATGCCGGGATAAATGATGAGATAGCCGACCGCCCAGACAATGGTCAGTACAAACATGTAAAACCACCAGGCTGGCAGGGGATTATTATACTCCTCAATGCCATCTGCCGCGTGCCCCGTCGTTTCTTCAGTCGGCTTTTGCCCGCTCTTACGGTTGCCCAACAGAATCCAGGTGATGCCCACAAGCGTTATTGTGGTGAGCACGATGATCCATAGGCTCCAGAAACTAGTCATTCTTTTCTTCCTCCTGCAGCGTTCGCTGATTCATCTCCTCATCTGCGAATGGCAGGTTAGCCGCATCATCAAAGGACTTCTTACGTTTTTTGCTGTATGCCCAAAAGCATAACCCGATGAATGCAAACATCAGGAATGCTGTACTCAGGCCTCTCAAATCATTGATATCCATAGGAGTAGCCCCGCTATCGGCGTGATTGCAACAACGTGCCTAACTGCTGCAGATAAGCAACAAGCGCGTCTATTTCAGTTTTGCCCTCGACGGCTGCTGTAGCACCGGCGATATCTGCATCGGTGTAGGGCACACCTACGTTACGCAGCGCTTCCATTTTTTTCGGTGTCACCTCGGCATCAATGGTATCTTCGAACAGCCATTTAAACGCCGGCATATTGGATTCTGGTACCACGTCCCGCGGATTGTACAGGTGAGCGCGGTGCCAGGCGTCGCTGTAGCGCTCTCCAACACGGGCCAGATCCGGTCCGGTCCGCTTCGAGCCCCACAGGTGAGGATGGTTGTATACGAACTCGCCGGCTACTGAATAGTGCCCGTAGCGCTCGGTCTCTGCGCGCAGCGGACGAATCATTTGCGAGTGGCAATTATTGCAGCCTTCGCGGATGTAGATATCGCGACCTTCCAGTTCCAGTGCGGGCAGCGGCATCAAGCCGGCTATCGGCTCGTGGGTCTCTTTGGCAAACATCAGTGGTACCAGTTCCACCAGGGTGCCAAAACTCAGCGCTACCAGTGTCAGGACGATCATCAGGCCGACGTTTTTTTCAATGACTTCATGTTTCATGATCTGCTCCTCACACCGCGTTCGCAGGTAAAGCCTGCGATTCCACGTTCCTGCGACTGGTCATGTAGACGTTGTAGGCCATGATCAGCATGCCGCTTAAGAACATGGCGCCGCCGAGGAAACGCACCACATAGCCCGGATAGCTCGCTGCGACACCTTCCACGAAGCTGTACGTGAGAGTGCCGTCCTGATTGTAAGCACGCCACATCAAGCCCTGCAGGATGCCGTTCACCCACATGGACACGATATAGAGCACGGTGCCGATGGTGGCCAACCAGAAATGGGTATTGATCAGGCTGGTGCTGTACATCCGTGGCTTGGCGAACAGGATCGGAATCAGGTGATAGATAGAACCGATGGTAATCATCGCCACCCACCCCAGGGCACCGGAATGCACATGCCCGATTGTCCAGTCCGTGTAGTGTGACAACGCGTTGACCGTGCGGATGGCCATCATTGGCCCCTCGAAGGTCGACATACCGTAGAAGGACAGGCTGACCACCAAAAACCGCAAGATCGGGTCCGTACGCAGTTTGTCCCAGGCGCCGGACAGCGTCATCATGCCGTTAATCATGCCGCCCCATGAAGGCGCCAGCAGGATGATTGACATCACCATGCCCAGACTCTGTGCCCAGTCTGGCAGGGCAGTGTAGTGCAGGTGGTGAGGGCCGGCCCAGATATAGACGGCCACCAGTGCCCAGAAGTGGACGATACTCAGGCGATAGGAATAGATCGGGCGGTCTGCCTGCTTGGGCACAAAATAATACATCATCCCGAGGAAACCGGCCGTCAGGAAAAAGCCCACGGCATTGTGCCCGTACCACCACTGCACCATGGCATCCACCGTGCCGGCATAGACTGAGTAGGACTTCGTCATAGTGACGGGGATTTCCATACTATTGATGATATGCAGTACTGCAACAGCGAGGATATAGGCGCCCAAAAACCAGTTCGCCACGTAGATATGGGTTGTTTTTCGTTTCGCGATGGTGCCGAAGAAGACGAACGCGTAGATCACCCAGACGACCGTGATAAGTATATCGATGGGCCATTCCAGTTCCGCGTATTCCTTGCTGGTGGTGATACCCATTGGCAGGGTGATCGCAGCAGATACAATGACCAGCTGCCAACCCCAGAATGTAAAGGCGGCCAGCTTGTCAGAGATCAGTCGTGCCTGGCAGGTGCGCTGCACGATGTAATAGGATGTTGCAAATAAGGCTGAGCCGCCAAACGCAAAGATCACCGCGTTGGTATGCAGCGGCCGCAGGCGTCCAAAATGCATCCACGGCAGGTCGAAATTTAGCGCAGGCCACGCTAGCTGCGCTGCAATCACCACGCCTACCAGCATGCCAACGATCCCCCAGACCACCGTCATGACGGCGAATTGGCGCACCACCTTGTAGTTGTATGTGGGGTGTTCCAGTGCTGCGTTGAGCTCGCTCATGGTTCCATTCCAGTTTAAAAGGTGTCAGCAGGTTTGTGATTGCTATCTTGCTTGGTCGTACGTATTTAGTCGGTGAAAACCGGTGCGGCGCCAAGATCCCAGAGGATCACCGAGCCGACCATCAGGCAGATCAGGATGACCATGGCAATGGCCATTACCGCGCTGGAGAACAAAAAGCCCCGTTCCTCGGGGATGTTCATTACGATGGGAATACCCAAATACATCAGGTAGACAGCCCAACAGACCGCGACAACCCCCACCAGCATGTCCAGCCAGAGGATGGGGTAGAAGCCAACCAGTCCGGCGAGAAACAGGGGTGTAGCAGTGAGCCCGATGATCACGATACCGCGGGTGGTGGAGGACTGCGCGCCATAGGTGGCCGCCATCCAGTGTACAAAATAGCCAATCGCGGCGATGCAGGTGAGCATGGTCAGGTAGAACAGAATACAGATCTGCCGTGCGCTTTCCGGGGTGAGACGAATGGTTTCGCCATGATCGCCGACAGTCCAGCCAATTTCCGTGGTGCCATAGTACCAGGCGACCGCCGGGAGAATGGCGAGCAGGCAGGGATAGATGAGCAGCGTGCGCATAGTGCTCTCTTCCAATGCCGCAATTGCTCGCCACTGTTTACTGGGCTGGACCAGCAGGCCAAAGGTATGTTGAATCATTTGGAACAGTTCTCCCCGATTTGTGATTACGCCGACGCTGCCGTTCTGGATTGCCGGGTGTCACGGGTATAGGTATGGGACAAAAATGTCGCTACTGGAAATATCAGGTTCACGTCAGATTAGCCGGTGATATTCGCGATGCTTTGCACGCCCGCCATATCGGTAATCTCAATTTCCTTGTTATCCACCTGAATAATAGCCAGTTTCTGCATCCGGCTGAATACTCGACTGACTGTCTCGACCGTCAAACCCAGATAGTTCCCGATGTCGACGCGGGACATGGGCAGGCGAAAGTGAGTGGCGCTCAGTTTGCGTCGCGCATTGCGGCTGGAGATACTCAGCAGCAGCGCCGCAACACGTTCATCGGCAGAATTCTTACTTAACAGGGTGATCAAAATTTGGTCTTCGGTGATTTCCCGGCTCATCAGTTGGAAAAAATGATGCTGAAGATTGGGCATCAAGGTGCTGAGTTTTGAGAGAGAGGTGAACGGGATTTCACAGACGGCGGACGTCTCCAGTGTTTTTGCGGAGGACGCGTGAGTGTTTTTACTGATGCCATCCATGCCAAGGATTTCCCCGGGGAAGTAAAACCCGGTGACCTGTTCGCGGCCGTCGTCGGTTGTTTTATACGCTTTGAGTGTCCCTGAACGCACCGCGTACACGGATTGAAATTCATCGCCTTCTCGATACAGGTGTTCACCTTTTTGCAGTGGTTTGCTGCGTTGGATGATGTTGTCCAGCTGTTCGACATCGTCGCTTTCGAGTGCCAGCGGGAGACATATACTGTTTAGTCGACAGTTACTGCAATTCACCTTGTAATCATGCGGGCAGGGATCGAGCTTTTCGTGAGCAGATACTACGATTTGGGCCGTCATTATGGCGTTCCCTGCGGAGATTGGCGACAAGTATAGACGATTTTCAGCGATCTCTGAACAGGGAGAATACATTATATAGTGGTTGCAAAAATTGATGATTGTGTAGCACCCGGGCTGTTTTCCAGGTAGGCGTCGAACAGCATGCAAATATTGCGTAAAAAGGCTCTGCCGCGCTCGTTGACCCGTATCTCTTCGGCGTTCACCTGCAACAGACCATCCGCTTCCATGGCGCGCATCGTCTGGATTTCCCGGTGGAATTTCGCGTAAAAATCGATACCAAAGCGAAGATTGCATTCCGCAATGTCCAGGCTGAGCTCACAAATCAGGCTCATAATGATAAAGCGCCGTAATTTGTCGTCCTCGTTGACTTTACAGCCCCGGACTGTGGCGGGCAGGCCCTGGTCAATCCGCGCGTAGTAGCTGGACAGGTCGCGCTCGTTTTGAACATAGAAATTTCCCAGCTGACTAATCGCGGATACACCCAGTCCCAACAGGTCCTCGGCCATGTCCAGCGAATAGCCCTGGAAGTTTCGCTGCAGGCGTCCTTCGCGCTGAGCGACGGCGAGCTCGTCGTGCGGCAACACATAGTGATCCAGGCCAATATGCAGGTAGCCCGCTTCCTGCAAGCGGTGGCTGATGATGCGTTGCAACAGCAGTTTCTCCTGCGGTTGTGGCAGGCTCAGGCGGTCTATGGCGCGCTGGCTGCTGAAACGCTCAGGCAGGTGAGCGTAGTTGTAGCAGGCGATACGGTCGGGCCTCAGGGTAATCACCTTGCGCAGTGATTCCTCTATGGTGTGCCTGTCCTGATGAGGCAAGCCATAGATCAGGTCGAAACTGAGAGAGCGAAAATCATTGTCGCGGATGCACTCTACCAGTGGCACGATTTGCTGGTAGGGTTGAATGCGATTGATTGCTTTTTGCACCAGCGGATCAAAGTCCTGTATGCCCAGGCTAATACGGTTGAAACCCAGTCCCTTGAGCAGGGCGATGGTGTCGTTGTCTATGGTTCGTGGGTCGACCTCTATTGAGTATTCCCGGTAACCCTTGTCCAGCAAATGGAAATGGCTGGCCAGCATATGCATAAGCTCGGTGATTTCAGCATTGTCCAGATAGTTCGGTGTTCCTCCCCCCCAGTGCATCTGGGTTACGGGCCGACTGCTTCCCACCAGTTGCGACTGCAGCTGTATCTCCACTTGTAGGCGACGCAGGTAGTCTCGAGCAGCATTTTTTTCGCGCGTGACAATCTTATTGCATCCGCAGTAATAGCAAATGTCCTGGCAGAAGGGGAGGTGGACGTACACAGAGAGAGGCGCGTTCTTTCTGTCGTCGCTGGTGTGCAACCAGTTGTCGAACTGGTCTTGTCCAAAGTCCTCTCGAAACTGCATCGCCGTTGGATAGGATGTGTAACGTGGCCCCTGGCAATTGTATTTCGCAGCAAGTGCGTCATCGGCAAAATACCCATGTGTCTTCAGCTCGGGTTTACGCGGTTCTGCCGGGGAATGTGTCATGGTGAATTCAGCATGTCAGGTCACAGAGCAATAATAACAAGGAGCCTGGCCTGATGCGTTGATTCAGATCAATGCTCTGTGGTTTTGGATTCGTCGCTGGACAATATAGGCCGGCGGCGTAAGAATATGCGCAAGTTAACAGGGCCCAATAGGTTGTAGCCATGCTCAAACGACTAAGCTTGTATTGCGATAATTTACTCAACAGGGACAAATACCTATCAAGGCTCAGTGACAGAGTTCTTTATTTTAAAGACATAGATGCCGTTCCCTCTAAAAGAGTTATTGATGAGCAAGTCGATTTCTCAGGCGATAGCAGTTTTACCGTGCCTGAAATCGATGCATCTGATTTCACAATCGATTTTCTTAAAAAGTCAATCCGGGAAAACGGCTGCGGAATCGTGCGGAACTTTTTCGAGCCGAATGAAGTAAAAACGATGAAAGCCTATGTGGATCATTCGTTTGCGGTGAATGGCAACCCCGATAGCCGGTTGCACAAGTACCTGTCCAAGTCGCTCGACGTGAAGCCCGTACTGGAGAAAACCAGACAAAATATCAAAGAAAAGCTAAAGGTGAACACCACCTATGCAAATACTGCGATGTATGGTGCCAAATTGGCTCAGTCTCTGGCTAAAAATGAAACATTCCTGATGGTGAAAACACCTATTTTGGCGGAAAAGTTTTTGCAGATTTTTGAGCGAAAAAAACTGAAAACTCTGCTCCATGACTATTTTGGTAATGAACCTTGTGTTTCAGTGTATAAATGGGTTGTAAGGAAGTCCCAACCACCTGCCGCGCCCATCGATTTTCATCAGGACGGTGCGTTCATGGGGGATGAAATCTCGAGTTTGAATTGCTGGATACCACTTACAGACTGTGGGGCTGGCTATGATGTCCATGGTCTCGATATCGTGCCCGTGCGAATGATGAACGCCTTCGAAAAGGGCTCGGGGATGTTGAATTGGACTATCTCTGCTAACGCCGTTACCGAGCAACATACGCAGACAGCTATTGTCACCCCCACTTTCAAAAAAGGGGACCTGCTGTTTTTTGACCACCTTCTCGTCCACAGATCACAGTCGATTCCCAACGGCACACAACCAAGATATGCGATTGAAACCTGGTTCTTCGACTCGGTCAATTTTCCCAAGAATCAAATGCCCATCAAATGGTAGCGGGTGGCGATCACCCCAGAGAGGCGACACTCTTTAGCACCAAGCGCACCAGTTCAGCCTGGCGTGACACGCCAGTCTTGGCGAAAATAGACTTTAACTGAGCTCTGGCTGTGTGTTGTGAGATATTTTGAGCACTGGACACTTGCGCCAGACTCAGGCCTCGGGCCAGCAGGGTGGCCAGATTGGCCTCCGCCGGTGTCAATTCGAACAAATCTCCCAGAATCTGGCCTGAGGTGGATTCCTGTAAATCCGGATCACTGATAAAAACCGCTGCAGAGGGGCTGGATTGACCCTCACTCCATTGTGAGGTCGGGACGGGCCGAACGACCAGACCGAGGTCTGAGCGTCCGGCAGGACGCGGCACTCGCAGAGCCCGCACCACGGACGTTTCTCCCTGTAACTGGGCCTTGATAATAGTGGCCAGCGCCTGCTGTAATTCTTTGTTGATATCCCTACCCTCAATATGCAGGCAGCCGTCGCGCAGGCTGAGCCCTTCACCCTGGTCGAGCAGCGCCTGGCCCACCGCATTGGTGGTCAGCAACCGGCCTCTCTCATCCAGAATAATACTGGCAACGGACAATTGATTGACCGCGCCAGCATAGACATCCCGTTCCGAGGTCATTCTATTGAGCTTGGCGGAAAGTTCTATGGCCAGGCGCAGGTGAGGCGTGAGGAGGGCCAGCAGTGTTCGTTCGCGCGTTTTGAAACGCGGTTCACTGGCGCGACGCGAAAAACGCAGTCTGGCCTGCATGCCACCAGGCT